>JAVHYA010000054.1 GCA_031119395.1 Pseudomonadota bacterium | reverse complement strand
GCAGCTCCACACGAGCCTCGATCAACGCGTGAACAGGTCGTGCATCGCCGTGCCCGGATTCATTGCGTTCCCACACACGCAACACCGCCCGCTCCGCCTCCCCCGGCAACACGATCTGCCCCACCAGCCGCTGCGGGTCCGCCACCATCGTCTCGAGCAGTGAGACATAGAAATCCGCCAGCCGCTGCGCGGTGGCCAGCTCGAACAGGGTCGTGGCGTACTCCAGCCGCCCCCGCAGCCGCCCGGGCTGGACCGTGATGTCGAGCGACAGGTCGAACTTGGCGCTGCGCTCGGCAAAGGCCATCGGCTCGACCTGCACCTCGCCGAAGCGCAGCGCCTGCGCCGCGTCGCCCATCTGCAGGCCGAACATCGCCTGGAACAGCGGATTGCGCGCCGGATCACGCCGCTCGGACCGGTTCGCGAGCAGCAGTTCGAAAGGAAGCTCCGCATGCTCCAGCGCGGCCAGCGCATCGGTGCGCACCTGCCGCAGCACCTGCCGCAGCGACAGCGCGGGTGCCAGACGCACGCGGAACACCTGCGTGTTCACGAAAAAGCCCAGGAGCGCCTGCACTTCCTCGCGCTGGCGCCCTGCACCGGGCACGCCAATGGCGAACTCGTCCTGGCCGCTGCAGCGCGCGAGCAGCACCTGCCAGGCCGCCAGCAGCAGCACGAAGGGCGTGCACTTCTCGGCGCGGCACAGGCGTTCCAGCGCCGCGGCCAGTGCGGGCGGCAGGTCGAAGTACAGGGCCGCGCCCTCGAAGCGCTGCCGCACCGGCCGCAGGTAGTCGGTGGGCAGGTCCAATGCCGGGACCTGAGCGCCCAGATGCGCCTGCCAATGCGCGAGCTGCGGCGCGAACCGGCCCTGCGCCGCCTGCGTGCGCTGCCATGCCGCATGGTCGGCGTACTGCAGCGGCAGCTCGCCCAGGTGCACCGGGTCCGACGAGCGCATCGCCAGTGCGTAGGCCTCGGCCAGCTCGCGCGCGAGGATCGGGTTGGACCCACCGTCCGAAACGATGTGGTGCAGGCACACCGCGAGCACATGCGTCTCGTCGCCCAGCCGCGCGAGGCGCGCGACCATCAGCGGCGCCCGGTCCAGGTCGAACACGTGGGCCGCGGTGCGCTCGACCAGCGCATCGAGCGCGCCCTGGCGGGCCTCGGGCGTCAAACCGCGCAAGTCGACCCGCTCCAGCGCGAAGGGCACAGAATCTTGCACGATCTGCCGCGCCTCGCCCGCGACCTCCGCGAAGCGGCTGCGCAGCACCGCATGGCGTGCGATCACGGCCTGGAAGGCCCGCTCCAGTGCGCCCTCGTCAAGCCGGCCGCGCAGGCGGAATACGCGTGGCAGGTTGTAAGCGGTGAGTTCGGGATGCACGCTCTGCAACAGCCAGAGCTGCTCCTGCGAAAAGGACAGCGGCGCGACGGTCTCGCGTGCGGCAGGGATGGCGGATTCGGCCGGATGCGTCATGCGTTCAATGGCTTGCGGCGGTAGCGGTGGACAGGGACAGTGCGCGCCGATCGAGCGCTTCGGCGTCGCCCGCTACCTTGCGCAGCGCGGCGGCCAGCGCGCCCACACTGGGATGGTCGAAGACCAGGCCTGGCGCGACCTGCAGATCAAGCTGCCTGCGGATGCGCGCAACCAGCTTGATCACCAGCAGCGAATGGCCGCCGAGCGCGAAGAAGTCGTCGTCGATGCCGACCGCCTCGCGGCCCAGCAGTTGAGCCATGGCCCCGGCGAGCGCGGCCTCGAGCGCATCGCGCGGCGGGCGCGAGGCCGTCGCAGGCGCCTTGGCCGCACCGTCGATCGACACGGCCAGCGCCAGCCGATCGATCTTGCCGTTGGGCAGGCGGGGGATCTCGCGCAGCCAGACGTAAGCGGCAGGCTGCATGTGGGCAGGCAGCAGCGCCGCGAGCCGCGCGCGCAGGCCATCGGCGTCGGCTGGCGCGCCCTCCTCGACCTGCAGGCAGGCGCACAGGCGCACCTGTCCGGCGTGCTCCGGCCCGGTCACCACCACCGCCTGGCGCACGCCCGGCTGGGCCATCAGCGCGGTTTCGATCTCCGCGGGCTCGACACGGAAGCCGCGAATCTTGACCTGGTGGTCGGCACGCCCCGCGAGGCGGATGCCGCCGCCGGGCAGAAGCACGCCAAGATCGCCGGTGCGGTAGAGCCGTTCGCCGGACAGGAAGGGATCGTCGATGAAAGCCCCGTGCCCCGCTGAATTCAGGTAGCCGCGCGCGAGCTGTGCGCCGCCCAGGTAGAGCTCGCCGACCTCACCCTCGGCCACCGGTCGCAGGGCCCCGTCGAGCAGGCGCACGCGGTTGTTGGCCAGCACCTGCGTCAGCGGCAGCACCTCGGGCAGCGGCGTGCCGGGTGTCACGGCATGTACCATCACGCCAACGGTGGCCTCGGTCGGGCCATAGTGATTGTGCACACTGCAGGCCGGCGCGACGCGGGCGATGCGCTCCAGCAGCGCACGCGGCGCGGCCTCGCCGCCGAGCACCAGGCGCGCGGGCAACGCGGGCGACGCGCAGTCCAGCAGCGCCTCCAGGTGCGAGGGCACGATCTTGAGCCCGTCGATCTCGCGGCTGCGCATGAAGCGCGCGAAAGACTCCGCGTCCTGCATGTCCGCGGGCTGCGCGATGACGAGGCAGGCGCCATTGAAGAGCGCGCCGAACAGCGCCGTGTTGCCCAGGTCTGCCGCGACGGAGCTGGTGAGCGCCCAGCGGCGGGCACTGCCCAGGTTCATCGCAACCGAAGCGGCGGCCACGTAATTGAAGAGGGCCGAGTGCGTGACGACCACGCCCTTGGGCCGGCCGGTGGAGCCGGAGGTGTAGAGCACGTAGGCCACGCCTTGCGGCGAGGCGCCGGGCAGCGGCTCGCGCATGCCATCGTCAGCCCAGAGGCGATCGATCGCCACATCGCGCCCTACCGGCACCGGCGGCAGCGCGTCGTGCAGCACGCACACAGGCTGCGCGTCGGCCAGCACGGCCTCACGGCGGGCATCGGGCCATTCGGGGTCCAGCGGCAGGTAGCCGGCACCGGTGCGCCAGACGGCGAAGATCGCCACCACCAGGTCGAGCGAGCGCGGCAATTGCAGCGCCACCAGCGTGCCGGGCGCGGCGCCGCGCTCACGCAGCCCGCCTGCGAGCCGCACCACGCGTTGCTCGAAGGCCGCATGGCTCAGGCACTGCCCGCCCTCCTCCAGCGCAGGCGACCGCGGCGAGCACGCGGCGTGGGCCGCCACCTTCGCGGCGACCGTGCCGGAGCCCAGGCCTGCGACGGGCGCCAGCGCGGCCATCAAAGCCGACTGCGTGCTCGCATCGAGCAAGGGCAGCGCGGACACCGGCGTCCCCGGCTGGTCGAGACACCCCCAAAGCAGCCTGTCGAACTGGCGCAGCAACGCGTCGACCGCGTCCTGGCCGTAGCAGGCCGCATCGGCATGCACGGCGACCTCCGCAAGATCGCCGCCCCACGCGAACTGCATCGCGAGTTCGAAGCAGGGCGCCGGCCCAGGTTGGGCGGCGATGCGCCAGGCCGGGTCGGCAGCGCCGACGTCGACGGCTTCGAAGCCCACGCGCAGGTACGCAGCGGTCGGCGGCGCGGCCACCGGCCAGTATTCCTGTGCTTCGCTGTGCGCTGCGAACAATGCGTCGAGGCGCGCCAGCGCATCGGCGAAGCCGGCGGAGTCATCGATCTCGACCGGCACCGGCAGCACCTTGTCGAAGACGCCCGCCGCGCCGGCCATCACGTCGTAGTCGGCACGGCAATCGTGCTGCCAGCCGCCGACGAAACGCGGGCCGCGGTCGTGACGCGCCAGCAGCAGCCACCAGACGGCCTGGACCAGGCGCGCAGGTGTCGTGAAACGCGCTTGCGCCACCGACGCCATGCGGGCGACGAGCCCGCCATCGAGCGGCAGGCCGCGCGACACGCGCTCGCCTGCCGGCGCGGCTGCGCGCAGCGCCAGGCGCGGCGCCCCCAGCTCGGCGAGATCACCCAGGGCCTCGGCCCAATAGCGCCCGCCGGCCTGCGCATCTTCGCCCACGGCGAGTTCCTGGCGCCATTCGGCGAATTGCGGGTACTGGAACAGGCTTTCGGCGTCCGGAAACACACCGTGGCGGAACGCGTCGCCGATCTGCCGCGCCAGCAGTCGCAGGCTGCCACCGTCGGCCAGCCGGGCATCTGCGGCCAGGGCCAGGGTCGAGCGATCGCCGTCGAGCAGGACGAGCGCCGCACGCACGGAATTGCCGCCGCCGGGAACACAGGCCGCCGCGCCTAGCGCGTCGAGCACGGCTTGGCGGCGCGCCTGCGCGTCGCCCCGCCCGCCCCGCAGGTCCACGCGCTGCCACGGCAACGGCGGCACGGCATCCAGGCGCTGCTGGCGCAGGCCCCGGTAGCCTTCGGCCTCGCCGATGACCAGGCGCAGCGCGTCGTGCGCAGCGACCACGCGGCCGGCAGCTTCGCGCAGGCGTTCCTCGTCCAGTGCACCGGCGATATCGATGGCGATGAGCCCGGGAGGCGGCGCCTCGCCGTGGGTGCTGGCGAGCGCGAGCTGCTCGGGCGCGAGGGTCAGACTCGCTTCGGGGTTCGGAAGGTGCATCGCGTCACGCCTCCACTGAGTCGGCGGCACGCATCGGTTCAAGGTCCGCGCGTTCGAACATCGCGCCCATGGCCACAACAATCTTGCGCGGTCCCTGGTAGGGATCGCGCGCATGGGCTGCGAGCATGTTGTCGAGCATCACCACGTCGCCCTGTCGCCAGTCGAAGCGCACGGCACAGGCCTCATAGGCACGGCCGACGATGGCCATGGTCTCGTCCGAAATGGGCGAGCCGTCGCCGTAGACCACGTGGCGCGGCATGCGCTCCAGGCCCGCCAGGCCCAGCAGGTCCTCGCGCACCTGGGCGTCGAGGCAGCTCGCGTGGTGCAGCTGCACCTGGTTGAAGAATACGCGCTCGCCGGTCAACGGGTGCCGGATCACCGCCGGACAGCGAGTGCGGGTCTGCAGCGTGTCGCCTTCCAGCCAGCGCCATTCGGTGCCGGCGGCGGCGAGGCGGGCTTCGACCTCGACGCGGCTGTCGGTCTTGTAGAAGTCCTGCCAGCGCACGTCCAGGCCCGGCGTGAAGGTGCGCACGTACAGGAGGCCCTTGCGCTCGAAGCCTTCGACCACCTCGGCCGGCAGCGCCGCCAGCATCTCGCGGCAGTCGACGATGGGCGTGGCCCCACCCACCGGCGCGGGCAGTTCGCAGAAGAACCACTGCTTGCGCGGCCAGCGGTGCAGGTGTGCGCTTTCGTTGTGGAAGAGGATCATCTCCTGCTCCGGGTAGGGCGTGGAGCGGTAGGTGTTACGGCCACCCTCCTTCTTGGGCAGGTCGCCATAGCTGCCGTAGAGCTGGGGCTCGATGGATTCGGCGAAGGCCTCGAAGTCCTGCGGCGTGCGCAGCCCGAAGTTGCGGAACAGGATGCCGCCGTGTTTCTGAACCAGCGACTCGATGTGGCCGGCCTGCCCCTGAGCCCAGGCGACGGCATCGAATCCGGCGTCGACGGCTTCGAGCACGACGGGAAAGCTGCGCCCGGGCGCAAGGAAGGCACTGCGCACCGGGCCGGACGCGGAAGCCGGCAACTCCGGACGGCCGCGCGCGGCGAGCCACTTAAGCTTTTCGAGCTTGGAATTCATAGAGGCCGACTCTTTCGAGGGTGATTCCCGCGCCGGCTGAGCCGGCGCGGGATGGATGAAGCGGGCCAGGGGCGCATCGGGTGCGTCGGTGAGTTCGCGCAGCAGCGCCAGCCAGCGGGCAGCCATGCGCTCGACGCTCGTGCGTTCGTAGAGGCCGGTGGCGTAGACCCACTCGACCTCGACGGTCTCGCCGCGCTCGCGGGCGAAGACGGCGAGATCGAACTTCGATTCGCGCGTGGGCTGCGGCAGCACCTCCACCGCCACGCCGGGGATGTCGAAGCGCGCCTCGGGCGTGTTCTGCAGCACGAACAGCATCTGCACCAGCGGGTTGTGGTGGCGCGTGCGGGGCGTGCCGAGCAGGTCGACGACCTGGTCGAAGGGCGTGTGCTGGTGGTCCATGGCCGAGAGCACGCTCTGGCGCAGCGCGGCCAGCCAGTCGCGCGCCGACAGGCCGGCGTCCGCGACGCGCGAGCGCAGCGGGATCACATTGACGAAGAAGCCCAGCAGGCTCTCCAGCTCGGGGCGGACGCGGCCGGCGACATCGGTGCCGACGACGAGGTCGCGCGCACCGCTCTCGCGGTGCGCGAGCAGGAAGAAACCGGCGAGCAGCACTTGGAACAGCGACGCCCCGGTCTCGCGCGCGAGCCGCTGCAGTGCGGCAAGGCGCTCGGCCTCGATGCGCACGTGCACGGCATCGCCGGCATGCGACGCGCCAGTGGGACGCGCATGGTCGGCCGGCAGCGTGCTGACAGGCGGCGCTCCGTGCAGGTAGCCGCGCCAGAAGGCCTGCTCGCCCCCCGCCTCGCCGGCGCCGCCCTGCGTGCACCAGGCCGCGTAGTCCGCGTACTGGATGACCTGCGGGGCGAGTGCCGGCGCGCGGCCGGCCTGCAGCGCCTGGTAGATGGCGCCGAACTCGCGCGCGAAGACCGCGATGGACCAGCCGTCGAAGACGATGTGGTGCACCACGATCACCATCGCGTGCCGCCGCTCGCCGTGACGCACGATGGCCGCGCGCAGCAGCGGGCCGGCGGCGAGCTCAAAGGGCTCGCGGCCGATGCGCGCGAAAACGGCCTCCAGGCGCGCGGCCTCGCCGGCGCCGGGAAGGATCCCGGCCTCAATCAGCGGGATGTCGAGCTGCAGCCGCGGCACGATGCGTGCGGCCGGCTCGCCGTCCTCGTCTTCCGCGTAGACAGTGCGCAGGACCTCGTGGCGCGCGACCAGGGCCTGCAGCGTCTCGCGCAGCAGCGCCAGGTCCACCTCGCCGTCCATTACGAGCGCCGCGGCGATGTTGTAGGCCGCGCGCCCCAGGCGATCGGCCGGATCGGCGAGGCGGTCCACCAGCCACAGGCGCCGCTGCATCGGCGACAGCGCCATCCGTGCCGCACGCGGCACGGACGGGATGGCCGGCGAGCCCGGTTGGCCGCGTGCCGCCCCGCCCTGCCGTTCGACCTGCGCGACAAGGCCAGCCACGGTCGGCGCCTTGAAGAACTCGCTCGGGTGCAGTTCCACCGTGCAAGCCGCCCTGACGCGTGACAGCAGCTGGATCGCCACCAACGAATCGCCGCCCAGCTCGAACAGGTTGTCGTGCAGGCCGATGGGCGAGATGCCCAGGCGCTCATGCCAGATCGCGGCCACGGTCCTCTCGAGCGCGCTGGCGGGCGCGACGAACGGCGTCTGCAGGCTGGGGCGCGGATGCATGGAGGCAGGCGTCCCGGCATCGGCTGCAACCTGATCGAGCAGCTCCAGCATGCCGTTGTCCAGCGGGCCCAGCCGCTGCGCCAGGTCGGTGGTGCAGACCACGATCTGCGCGAGCGGGGTCCCCGAGACGATGCGCTCGAAGGCGCGCGCGCCCTCCTGCGCATCCATGCCCACGCCTTCGGGCAGGCGCATGCCCGCGGCCATGCCCATGTCGCGCCAGGCGTCCCAGTTGACCGAGAACACCGGGCAGCCGCCGTCGCGCTGGCGCAGCGCGGCCATCGTGTCCAGGCAGGCGTTGGCCGCGGCGTAGTCGCTCTTGCCGAGGCCGCCGGCGATGCTCGCGATCGACGAGCACAACAGCACGAAGTCCGGCGGCGCACCCTCGGATTCGTCCAGCGCATCCAGCAGCGCGCGCGTGCCGGCGAGCTTGGGCGCGAACACGCGCGCGACTTCGGCGCCAGTCTTGGTCGCGATCATCCCGCCGCCGGCATCGCCCGCTGCGTGGACCACGCCGTGGAGCGCGCCGAAGCGGGCGCGTACCGTGGCGATGGCGTCACGCATTTGCTCCGGATCGGCGACGTCGGCCTGCAGCACCAGCACCTCGGCGCCTTCGGCTTCGAGCGCGAGCAGCGACCGCAGCCTCTCGCGCAGCGGCGCCGGCGTCCCGGAAGCGGCCACGCACGCCTCCCATTCGGCGCGCGGCGGGCATGCGCTGCGCCCGAGCAGGCCCAGGCGCGCGCCCCACTGCCGCGCGAGATGGTGCGCGAGCGCGAGCCCAACCCCGCCCAGCCCGCCGGTGACCAGGTAGACGCCGGACCGGCGCAGGCGCTGTGCCTCGGCTGCCCCGGGCACGTGCGGCATCGGCTCGTAGCGCTTGACCCAGCGGTGAGCGCCGCGGTATGCCACGGGCGTGGCCTCGTGGCCCGCATGCCGCATTTCCGCCGCGATGGCCCGGGCCAGGCGGGCCTCGGCCGGACTGCCCGCCATCGGCGCCAGCGCATCGACGAGGCGACAGGCGAGGTGTGGGTACTCCTGGCCAGCGGACTTGCACAGGCCAAAAAGCGTGGCCGCTTCGGGGCTGAGCGGATCCTCGCCCGTGAGGTCCTCGGTGCGGCTGGCGAGCACGGTGAGCGATGACGGATGCCCAAGTGCGCCAAGGGCCTGCACCAGCGCGAGCAGGCTGTGGAAACCGCGCTCCAGCTGCGCCTCCGGCGCCAGGGCCTCGCAGCCATCGTCGAACGACCACAGGCAGCACACGCGCACGGGCTTCGAGGGCAGCGCGGCGAGCCAACGCGCCAGGTCATCGCGCGCCGACGGCCGCAGCGCGTGCACGCCCGGCGCCGCGACGGCGAAGCGCTCGCCGCGCACGGCGCGCGCCACGGTCTCGCCACCCGCCGCAAGGTGCGCGGCCAGCCGGTCGGCAAAGCCGCCCGCCTCGCCCAGTACCAGCGTGCAGCCCTCGGCGGCATCGCCGCTCGAGGCCAGCGGAGCGACGCGCTGCCAGGACGGGATGTAGGCCCAGTCGGTGGATGGCGCGGCCGATGCGCCGGCACCGGCCTCGACCCAGTGGCGCCGCCGCTGGAAGGGGTAGCTCGGCAGCGGCACGCGCCGCCGCGATGCGCCGGCGTGACAGGCCTGCCAGTCAATCTCCACGCCCGCGCTCCACAGCCCGGCGATGGCGTAGGCCATCTGCTGGCCGTTGCGCGCCTGCTGCTGCGGATGCGCCTGGCTGGCCCACACGCCGGCGGCCGATGCGGCCAACGGATGGGCGCGCGCCAGGCCGCAGAGCGTTTCGCCCGGGCCCACTTCGAGCACCGCCCGGCCGGGCTGCGCGAAAAGCTCGCCCAGGCCGTCCCAGAAGCGCACTGTGCCGCGCAGGTGCGCGGCCCAGTAGTCAGGACTTGTAGCCTCTTCGGGCGTGATGAGGCGGCCGGTGATGTTGGAGACGAAGGGAATGGAGGGTGCCTGCCGCGGCATGGCGGCCACCACCTTGCGCAGCTCGGCCAGGAGGGGCACGGTCATTGCCGAATGCGAGGCGATCGATATGCGCAGCCGGCGCGGCTGCTGCCCGCGCGCGAGGAGTTCGCGCTCGGCCGTCTCGATGGCATCGACCGGGCCCGACAGCACGCACAACGATTCGCCGTTGACCGCGCCGATGTCGCAGCCCATGGCGATGAAGGCGCCAAGCTGCGCTTCCGGCAGTGCCACGGCGGTCATCGCGCCCGGGCCCACGGACTGCATGAGCCGCCCGCGGGCGGCGACGATGGAGAGTGCATCCTCCAGCCTGAACACGCCGGCCAGGCAGGCGGCGACGTACTCGCCGAGGCTGTGACCCATCATCACGGCCGGCCGGACGCCGCGGTGCATCCACAGGCGCGCCATGGCGTACTGCACGGCAAAGAGCGCAGGCTGGGCGAAGGCCATCTGGAACAGCTGCGCATCCGCTGCCGCCTCGCCGCCCTCGGGCGGGAAGATCAGTGTGCGCAGGTCAATGCCGAGCGTGGGCGCGAGCAGCTCGCAGCAGCGGTCGAGTTCCTCGCGGAACACCGGCGCGGCCCGATAGAGATCGCGGCCCATGTGGACATGCTGCGTTCCGCCGCCGGGGAAGAGGAAGCCGACCTGTGGCGGCGACGCGGCGGCGCACACCTCGGGGCACAGTGCATGCGCGGGGCCGCGCAGCGTCTCGATCGCATGGGCGGCGGTGGAGGCGATGACGGCTCGCCGCAGCGGCATTGCCCGGCGTCCGACCTGCAAGGTGTGGGCCACGTCCGCGAGCGACAGCGGGGGCCGCGCATCGAGCCGATCGGCCAGCCGAGCCGCGGACTGGCGCAATGCGCCGGCGTCCCTGGCCGACAGCGGCAGGATGTGCCATGCGTCGCCATCGGCGGCGGGGGGCTCGGGCGACGGCGGCTCCTCCAGAACCACGTGCACGTTGGTGCCGCCGATGCCGAAGCCGCTCACCGCGGCGCGGCGCGGCGTCGCACCTCTCGGCCAGGCGCGCGCCTCGGTGTTGACGAAGAAGGGGCTGGTCTCCAGCGCCAGCTGCGGATGCGCCCGCTCGAAGTGCAGGCTGGGCACCAGCGTGCGCTGCTCGAGCGACTTCGCGGCCTTGATCAGACCCGCCACGCCTGCCGCCGCGTCGAGGTGTCCGATGTTGGTCTTGAGCGAGCCGATGGCGCAAAAGCCCTGGCGCGCGGTTCCGGCGCGAAAGGCCTGGGTGAGCGCGGCGATCTCGATCGGATCGCCCAGCGCGGTCCCTGTACCGTGCGTCTCGACGTAGCCGATGCTGTCAGCCGACACGTCGGCTATGAGCTGGGCCGCGCGGATGACCGCGGCTTGGCCCTGCACCCCCGGCGCGGTGAATCCCATCTTGTCGGCGCCGTCGTTGTTGGCGGCGCTGCCCTTGACGACAGCGCGGATGGTGTCGCCATCGCGCAGCGCATCCTCCAGCCGCTTGAGCACGACGATGCCCGCGCCGCTGCCAAGCACGGTGCCGGCCGCCTGCGCGTCGAAGGCGCGGCAGTGGCCGTCGGGCGAGAAGATGGCGCCGGCCTCGTAGCGGTAGCCGCCGTTCTGCAGCAGGTTGAGCGAGACCCCGCCGGCGAGCGCCATGTCGCAGTCGAAGGCCAGCAACGAGCGGCACGCCAGGTGGACCGCTGTGAGCGAGGTGGAACACGCGGTCTGCACGGTGATGGCCGGGCCGCGCAGGCCGAGCTTGTAGGCGACACGGGTGCACAGCGCATCGGCCGCGTTGCCGCTCATCAGGCCGAGCAACTCGGCGATGCGGCTGCCTGCGTCCACGCCGGTGGCCGGCAGCAGGTGGCGCATCAGATAGACGTTGGCGCCGGCGCCGCCGTAGACGGCGATGGAACCCGGCCAGCGCTGCGCGTCGTAGCCTGCGTCCTCCAACGCCTCCCAGGCGCATTCGAGGAAGAGGCGCTGCTGCGGGTCCAGGCGCTCGGCCTCGCGCGGCGCGTAGCCGAAGAAGGCGGCGTCGAACTGGTCGATGCCGTCCAACACGACGCCGGCACGCACATAGTCGGGATCGGCCAGCAATTCCGGCGGCACGCCACGCGCGCGCAGCTGGTCTTCGGTGAACGACGTGACGGACTCGACCCCTGCGCACAAGTTGCGCCACAGCGTCTCCACATCGGGCGCGCCGGGGAAGCGGCCGGCCATGCCGACGATCGCAACCTCGACTCCATTGGTCCCGGGCACGGCGCCATGGGCGTCCATCAGCTCGCCCTCGCCGGCGCCGGGCGCCGCTGCATCAGCGCGGCGCGCTGGCGGCGGGCTCGCTCGGTCTCATCCTCGCTCGCTGCCGCCGGTGCGGCCTCGCCCTGGGCGATGCGCGTGGTCAGAGCCGCGATGCTTGGATGCTTGAAGAGGTCGACAACGGTGAGTCCGGCCTTGAGCCGCTCCTCCAGCAGGCGGTGCGCTCGGATCAGCTGCAGCGAATGGCCGCCGATGTCGAAGAAGTTGTCGTGCAGGCCAATCCGCGCGCCGCCCAGCACCTCCGACCAAATGGCGGCGATCGCCTCGGCAACCTCGCCGCGCGGCGCCTCGTAGGGGCGCGTAGGCACGGCCTCGGGTGGCGGAAGCGCCTTGCGATCCACCTTGCCATTGGGGTTGAGCGGCAGGCGCTCCAGCAGCATCACGACCGAGGGCACCATGTAGTCGGGCAGCACCGCGCCGAGCCGCCTGCGCAGCACGTCGGCGGCGAGCGCTTCGCCCGCGACGTAGGCGACCAGGCGCGCGCCCTGCGCGTCCTGTTGCGCCACCACCACGGCTTCGCATACGCCGGGCTGGTCGAGCAGGCGCGCCTCGACCTCGCCCAGCTCGATGCGGAAGCCGCGGATCTTGACCTGATGATCGACGCGGCCGAGATACTCGATCTGGCCGTCGGCTCGCCAGCGCACCAGATCGCCACTGCGGTAGAGCCGTCCGCCACCGCCGAAGGGGCTGGCAACAAAACGCTCGGCCGTCATCCCGGCGCGGTTCCAGTACCCGCGCGCCAAGCCCTCGCCGCCCAGGTGCAACTCGCCGGCGACGCCGCGCGGCGCGGGCTGCAGGTCGGCGTCGAGCACATGCAGTTCGAGGTTGGCGATCGGTCGGCCGATCGGCACGGTGAGCGCGCCCTCCTCGCGGCAGTCCCATGCGCTCACCTCGATCGCCGCCTCCGTGGGGCCGTAGAGGTTGAGAAGCGCGACCTGCGGTAGTTTCTCGAAGACGCGTGCCTGCAACTCGGCCGGCAGGGCCTCGCCGCTGCAGACGATGCGCGCCAGGCCGGTGCAGCCGCGAGCGCCTTCGTGCGCGAGAAAGGCTTGCAGCATCGAAGGCACGAAATGGATGGTGGTGACCTGGTGCGCATGGATCAGCGCCACCAGCCGCGCCGGGTCGCGGTGGTCGTGCGGAGCGGCCAGCGCCAGGGTAGCGCCCACGCTCAGCGGCCAGAAGAACTCCCAGAAAGAAATGTCGAAGCTGAAGGGCGTCTTCTGCAGCACCGTGTCCCCGGGGGCCAGCGGCTGGTGGCGCTGCCCCCAGGCGATGCGGTTGACGAGCGCGCGATGGCGGTTGGCCGCGCCCTTCGGGCGGCCCGTGGAGCCGGAGGTGTAGATCAGGTAGACCATGTTCTCGCCGTCGATCGGCACCCGCGGGTCGTGCTCGGCGCAGCCAGCGGGCAAGGCATCGTCCTCGAGCGCGAGCACGCGAAGGGTCTGGCGTGCCGGGAGGCGCTCGCGCAGGTGTGCCTGCGTGAGCACCAGGCCGATGCCACTGTCATCGACCATGGTGGCCAGGCGCTCGGCCGGCAGGTCCGGGTCGAGCGGCACGTAGGCACCGCCGGCCTTGAGGATGGCGAGCAGGCCCACCACCATCTCCACCGAGCGTTCGGCAGCGATGCCGATGCGGTCCTCGATGCCCACACCCTGCGCGATCAGGTGATGCGCGAGGCGGTTGGCGCGACGGTTGAGTTCGCCATAGCCAAGCGCAACGTCGTCCAGGCGCAGCGCGATCGCATCGGGCGCCTGAGCGGCCTGGCGTTCGAACCGGCGATGCACGGGTCCGGGCGCAATGGCCTCGTGCGGCCCGTGCGACCAGGCCGCAATGTCCTCGCGCTCGCCGGGCAACAGCAAATCGACTTCGCCGACGGGCTGCGCGGGTTGGTCTGCCAGCGCCTGCAGCATGCGCTGGTAGCGCTGCGAAAAGCGCTCCATGCCGAGGGCATCGAACAACTCCGATGCATAGACCAGGCGCAGGTCGAGTCGACCGTCGGGCCGCTCGCCCATCTCCACGCTGAGCTCGAATTGCGCAGCCACGCCGTCAAGCGGCTCGACCTCGACCTCGAGACCGGTGAACCCGCCAGCGGCTGCGCGAAAGTCTTCGCGCAGGTGGTTGAACAGCACCTGGAACAGCGGGCTGTGGGCCAGGCTGCGCTCGGGCGCAAGGGCTCCCACCAGTTGCTCGAAGGGCAGGTCGGGATGCGACTGCGCCTCGAGCGCAGCCGTATGCGCCTGGGCCAACACGGCGGCGAGCGGAGAACGTGCCCGCACGGCGTTGCGCATGACCTGCGTGTTGACGAAGAGGCCGATCAGCCCGGCCGTCTCGCCGCGTTGCCGGTTGGCGATGGGCACGCCCACGCGCACGTCTTCCTGGCCGGTGCAGCGATGCAGCAGCGCCTGCAGGCCGGCGAGCAACACGGTGAAGAGCGTGGTTCCTTCTGCTTGCGCGCGCCGGCGCAGGGCCTGCGCCAAGGTCAACGGAAGGGCCGCCTGGAGCCGCCCTGCGAGGTGACCGGCAACGGAAGGCCGGGGCCGGTCGGTGGGCAGGGCGAGCACCGGATGCTCGGTGCCCAGCCGTTGCGTCCAGTAGCTCAGCTGCCGCTCGCGCTCGCCGCGCGCGAGCCATTCGCCATGCCATGCGGCATAGTCGGCGTACTGCAGGGGCAGCACCGGCAGTGCGGGCGCCTCGCCGCAGGCATGGGCACGATAGAGCACACCCAGTTCCTCGACCACGACGCGCATCGACACACCGTCGGTCACGATGTGGTGGAACACCAGCGCGAGCCGATGCCGCCCCCGTGCGAGACGCAGCAGCAGCGCGCGCACCAGCGGGCCCGCAGCCAGGTTGAAGGGCTCGGCCTGCGCCTGGCGGATCGCCTCGACCGCACGCTCCTCACGGGCGGCTTCCGGGGACCCGGACAGGTCGATGCATGACCACCGCGGCGGCAGTCTGGCCAGGATGTGCTGCCGGGGGCTGCCGTCGGCCGCCTGGCGAAAGACGGTGCGCAGGCTCTCATGCCGCTGCACCAGCGCCTCGAGTGCGTCGTGCAATGCGGCCTCGTCGAGGACGCCGGCCAAGTCCAGGCAGCCGCCGACGTGGTAGGCGGCGCTCGACGGGTCCAGCCGCCAGAGGAACCATTGCCGCTGCTGGGCGTGCGATAGCGGCAGGCACTCCGCGCGCTGCGCGGGTGTGAGCACGGGAATGGCGGCCGCCGGGGACTGGGCGCCCTCGACGACAAGGCGCCGCAGTTCGGAGGCGCAGTCGGCCAGGCGCGGCTTGTCAAACAGGTGGCGCGGCTCGAAGCCGACCTGCCAGCGCGCCGCGATGCGGTACGCAGCCTGCACGGCGTCGAGCGAGTTGCCGCCGAGTGTGAAGAAGTGCGCCTGGGGCCCGATCGCGCCGGCGGGCGACAATATCTCGGCCCACAGCGCGGCCAGCGCCGATTCGGTCTCGTCCAGCCGTTGCGCGGCCCGCGTCGGCGCGCTTCCGCCGCGCGTGAAGCGGCCATGCGCATGGACGGCATACGCATCGATGCTGCCCTCCAGCCAGCCGGCCCTGCAGGCGCCGCGCTGCAGCTTGCCGCTGGTGGTCTTGGGCAGCGCGCCGGGGTTGAGCAGCAGCACGACGGACAGCGGCTCGCCGCACTGCTCGCTCACGGCCGCGCCCAGCGCCTCGACCAGCAGCGCGGGATCGACCAGCTTCTGCATGCTGCGCGAGACCTCGGCAGCCAGGCCGATGCCCTCGCCGTCGGGACCGTCGACCGCAAAGGCGGCGACGCGGCCCTTGCGCACGGCCTCGACTTCAGCCTCGACCGCGCGCTCGACGTCCTGCGGGTAGAGGTTCTGGCCGCGCACAATGATCATGTCCTTGATGCGGCCGGCCACGTGCAGTTGGCCGTCGAAGACGAAGCCCAGGTCGCCGGTGCGCAGCCAGCGCAGGCCGTCACGTTCGACGAAGGTCACGGCGCTTTCGTGAGGCTTGTTCCAGTAGCCGGCGCCGATGCTGGCACCGCCGGCCCAGATCTCTCCGAGGTGGCCGTCCTCGAGCACCTCGAGCGTTGCGGGATCGACGATGCGCAGCGTGTGGGCGCACACAGTGCTGCCACAGCCGACCAGCTCGACCGCCTCTTCTGCCCCGCCGTGTGCCGCCTGCACCGCCATCCGCTGCGCGATTCCCTTTGCCGAGAAGCGGCGTGCGGCCATGCCGGCGCCGCGCCGTCCGCCGGTCACGAAGAGGGTGGATTCGGCCAGGCCGTAGCAGGGATAGAGCGCCTCCGCACGAAATCCTGCGGGCCTGAAATGCGCCTCGAAGGCACGCAGGGTATCGGCACGCACCGGCTCGGCGCCGGAGAAGGCCAGCGCCCAACACGAGAGGTCGAGTTGCGCGACCTGGTGCGGCTTGACGCGCTCCAGGCACAGCCGATACGCGAAGTCCGGCCCGCCGCTGATGGTCGCGCGGTGGCGCGCGATGGCCTCCAGCCATCGCACGGGCCGCTCGAGGAAGAAGCGCGGCGACATCAGCGCCACAGGGATGCCGCGGTGCAGCGGCTGAAGCAGACCGCCGATGAGTCCCATGTCGTGGTTCAGCGGCAGCCAGCTGGCGAACACATCTTCCGCGCCGACGCACAGGCCCTCCCCGATGGCGCGCATGTTGGCCATCAGATTGGCATGCGAGACCATCACGCCCTTGGGCGCCGATGTCGACCCGGAGGTGTACTGCAGAAAGGCGATGTCGGACTCGGCCGGGCGCCGGGGCGCCCAGAGGCAGGCGTCGTCGGTGGTCGTTTCGTCGACGGCGAGGATCACCGCCTCACGGAAGGCCTCGCCGGCGCCAGCCCCCATCAGCGCCCCGGTTGCAGTGTCGGTGAGAACGCAGCGCGCTTGTGCATCGGCGGCGATTCCGGCCAGACGCCCGAGATGTTGTCCACGCGCCGACTCCGGCGAAAACACCGGCACCGCGATCAGCCCGGCATAGAGACATGCGAAGAAGCTGACGACGTAGTCCAGTCCGTTGTCCAGCATGATGAGGGCGCGCTCGCCCGGCGCGAAGTCCTGCTGGAGGCGCGCCGCAAGCGCACGCGCGCGCGCATCGAGCGAGCGGTAGTCAATTGGCGCGTCGAGCGCCGCACCGGAATCGCCGCGTACGGCGATCAGCGCCGTATCCGTTGGACGCGCGTCGGCTAGCGCGCGCAGGTGGGTGACGAAGTCGAGCGGATGCTCGTGCGTGGAGGAGCATGTGGTGGTCATTGCCTTGCCTTGGTTCTGGCGCGCCATGCCAGCGCGGCCGTGTAGCCTTGAGGGACCCTGAGCCCCGCCACCCGCAGCCCCGCCCAGGCAGGCTCGCGGCAGGCGACGTCGAACCGTCGACCGGCCCGGGGATGGACGTCAATGCGCTGCAGGTGCGCGGCGATGCCGACGCCGACGGCCTTGAGCGCCGCCTCCTTGCCGACCCAGCAGGCGTAGAAGGCATGCCGTACGTCGTCGGCGGCGGCCAGCGCACGCCGCTCGACCTCGGTGAATGCCAGCGCCGCCACGTCTTCGACCCGCAGATCGTCGCGGCAGTGCTCGATGTCAACGCCGACCTGCAGCACCCTGCGCGCGTCGGCCAGCGCAACGAGGGCGTGGCATCCCGAATGCGCGACATTGAACAAGGGCGCGTCGGCCACGTTGCCATCCACATGCGGCTTGCCGTGCAGTCCGGTGCGCAGCGGCACCTCGGCCGCCGTGCAGCCCAGGCGCGTGGCCAGGAGCTGGCGCGTACAGGCACGGGTGGCGGCGAAGCGCACGCGGTCGGCACGACGCGCGAAGCCGGCTGCGCGGCGACGCTCGTCGTCCGTCAGGCTCGGCCACGCGGCCTCGGCCTCCATCGCCAGATCGAGATCCAGGCGATAGAGCGCGATGCCAGCCGGCGACGATTCAGGCAAGGGCACGATCCGCACGCGAAGTCTCGCCCTGCCCCTGCGGGCGCAGGCGGCGAGCCAGCACATCGAGCACGACCTGCTCCTGCTGGCGGATAAAGAAATGGCCGCCGTCGAACCAATCAAGCGTGCAGGGTTCCGACGCCTCGGCGGACCAGCCCTGCACGGCGTCGCCGGGAATGTCGTCATCCCGACCGGCCAGGACGTGCAGCGGGACCGGCAGCGGTGCGTCATGCCGATGGCGAAAGCCGGCGCACAGGCGGTAGTCCGCGCCCAGGACGTCGAGCGTGAGACGGAGCAGTTCCGGGCTGGCAAACACCTCCTCCGGCGTGCCGCCCTGCCTGCGCAGGTCGTCGATCAGAGCCTGATCGCCCTGCAGGCCATCGAAGCGCGCGGGATCGCGCCGCGAAGGCGCTGCGCTCGCCGACACCACGAGCGCGCAGGGCAGGGCCCCGCCAGTCTGGCGCAGCCGGCGTGCGATGCCCCAGGCGATCAGCGCGCCCATGCTGTGGCCGAAGAGCGCGAACCGCCGCTGCATCGCGCCCGCCTGCTCGGCACACAGGCGCTCCACCAAGTCGTCGAAGTCCGTGACGAAAGCTTCACCCAGCCGCACGCCCCGGCCGGGCAGCTCGACTGGCAGGACCTCGATCCAGGGCGGCAGCAACCGGCGCCAGCGCAGGTACATGGTGGCGCTCGCCCCTGCACACGGCAGGCACAGCAGGGAAACGGCGGCGGACATCCGCTTCAACTCGCAGACGATGCGTTCGACCCGCCCTCCTGCTGCGCCATCCAGTCTCGCAAGGTCTTGGGGCGCATGTCGGTCCAGGCCTGCTCGACGTAGGCCAGAACGGTCTTCTTGTCGCCCTCGATGCCCTCGACGGCGCGCCATCCGCCAGGCACGGCCTTCCAGTGCGGCCAGATGGAGTATTGCTCTTCGTGATTGATCAGGACGATGAAACGTTCGTCTTCGCGATCGAAACAGCTGGTGGACATCGGATGCGACCTATTGCGGTGATGGAGTGGAAGCGCGGGCGGGACCTGCCCGCGGGAGGGCTTCCAATCACCAAGACGGTTGCAGCGCGAATCTGTTCAGCGCCTGAGCGCGACAGGCTGCGGCAGAGAATCAGCGCCGTGCCGGGGGCACCAGGCCGGCCAGCAGCCACAGCCGCGCGGCCTTGTCGTAGGCCTGGCGATGCGAAGGATCGGCACGCAGCCAGGTCAGCAGCTCGGCGCGCGCCGCGGCGTCAAGGCAATCGGGCTCGTGCTGGCGCTGCACCCATGCCCAGGCGGTGTGCCAGACGGGATCTTCCTGCTCTTCTGTCATGAGGGGCGCGGGGGCTTCGACCTGTGCGTGCTGATTAAGCCTTTCACCTTACCACCACGACACCCGGCTAACTCAATCGCCGTCGAGCAGGTGGCGGCATTGGCCAATCGCCTTCATGGCCTCGGCGATCATTCCGTTCGCCAGGCCCAGGGAGCAACCCAGTCGCTGCGCGATGTCGCGCTGCGTGAGGCCCTCGAGCCTGTACAGCTCGAAGGCGTGTCGTGTGCGTGGCGGCAGTGCGCTCAATAGGCGATCGATCGCGTCGATCACCCGCCGTTCTCTCAAGACGCGCTCCGGAGACGCGGAGCAGGGAATCTCCACGACCTCCACATCCACTTCGAAGCTGCGATACGCGGCTTCAACAGCATGGCGGCGGCAATAGTCGAGCGCCATATTGCGGACCACCTGGCAGCAATAGGAAAACGGTCGATCAGCCTGACGGGCGCATGGCCCGCCGGCGATCTTCAGATAGGCGTCCTGCGTCACGTCGTCAGCCAGGTCGGACGTGCGCACGATCTTCCGCGCGATCCGCCAAAGCTGCGCGCGGTTGAGGATGAAGGTTTCCTCGAGCGAAGGCTCGGACGGATACTGTGACATGTGATGCAACGCCTTCCTCAGACAAGACCGATCGACCTGTTGCAAGTCGAGCGCAGGCTGACGCTTGGGGCGACGAGACAGCGACCGGCGCCGGGCACACGCGCAGAGGAACATCCACCCTCCAGCATCTCGGTTCCAGAAATAGTAATGAGAATTATTAACATCTGATGACGCGGCTGTTTTTGCGTTTTTCGGTCCTGCTGCTGTACTAGACGTTCAGCTCCCCGCTTTAGAGACAGTTGGCCAGCATCGAGCAGGTAACCAGATGCAGTTCTCGCGCCCCGTCGGCGAAGCTTCGTTCGATGGCTGCATCGTCTAGCGCCTAGACAATGCCAATAGCCTTCGTTGCCCCCAACATCACCCGTCACGATCCTTTTCCGCACCATTGAACCCCAGCTGCTTGGCGCTCGGACTTGGCCATCTGCCGACTCCGTTGCCGCGAAGCCGACAAGTCGCTCACGCACATGCTGCTGCCATACGCGCCGGTCGCTCAGGGGCCGCAAGGGAAGAGGTGTACTGTCTGAGAAACTACCAGGTCGGGCGTCCGCGGCGTGCACGCTGAGGAAGTCCTTCACGCCAACGGCGTGTCGTCCACCCGAGACCATCGGCTCAACCCGCGCGTCCCATGCAAGAGCCAAGCGCGCGGCAAGCTGCCGATGGCCTTGCAGCGCCAAATCGCGGTCCAACGGGATCACCGCAGCAACGAGCGCCCACAGCCTCCGCAGGCGCGCTGCACCTCAGTGCCAAGATGAGCCGAAGTCGGTCGACCGCGCGTTGTTAGAACGGCGACTAGGAATTCCCTGGAACAGTCGATGACGAACGCAGGCAGGATGCCTGCGTGCGTTCAGCCACTCGCCGCAGCATGCTGCCCAGGGCGCGGACGGCATATTGCACGCGCCGAGCACGCACAGTCCGCGCAAGGCCAATGCCTCCATGCATGAACAAGTCGGTGACAGCGACTGACCCACGGTGTCCTGTGAGCGAGCAACCAGTCGTCTGCCTCGGCCTCGCCCTTCGCGACGTCGTTCTTTGGCTGGCCAACCATAGCCTCGATCGGCGACATGGCGGACTCGCACATCAGAGGCTTGGTCTCGATCAGGAAACGCTCAGGCTGGGCATCTGCGCGGCATAGTCATTTCTTCGACGGAGCCACGCTGCTGCGGATCACGCCGTCAATTGACCGCTTGCAGACAGGTCGCATGATCGACGACTGAACGGGTTATTCTGCGGAGAGCGCGTCCACTGGCGAGCGCGCAGCACTGCCTGCGCCTGGCTCGCGCATGCGGCCCACCATATCGACCACCATGCCAGTGATGTTGGAACTCTTCATCGCGAGACCGACCACTGTCGCAACCGAAAGAAGCCTCCAGGGCTTGATGATCCACAAGACGGCCCCAGTACCAGCGCCATACGCGATGAGCCGTGCTGGATGCCGACGGGCGTAGTCTTGCAAGAACGGCTCCGCGAGCTCAAAGGCGCTGCTCAAATGACTGCGTCTCCACCAGCTTCCGATCACGCTCTGGCTCACGCGATTGCTGAAAGTGGGACGCGCGGGAGGAAACTTCGCTCGTTGCACAACGTCTGTCTCGTTGGTGCCACCGCTTTCCAGCCTTTCAAAGCCCATCGCCGCCAAGAGTTCGGCCCGCGACGACGCCAACTTTGCTTTAGCGGTCAAGGGTTTGATCGAGTCAGTCATTGCTTGCCTCCTTCACCGAACGCAGGATCCTCAAGTCGGCCTCGACCTCGTCTTTCACTTCTTCGACTTTCTCTTTCACCCCAGATCGCATGGTGAGTACTGCCCCGATTGCCGCCAGGACCCAAGCCACTCCAGGCACGACTAGCAGCGCCCAGTGAAACGACCCATGAAGTGCTCCCAGCATGACAGCCACGCCTGTGAGCCCCAAAGCCAGGAGCAAAGCCACAACTGCAACAGCTGCGCCCGCCGCTCGAAGCGCGAGCGCGGCACCCGCCGCGGCAAGTTCGCCTTTCACGAGCTGGGCATAATTCCCAAGGTGCGTAGCGAGCAGATCTGGCCGGCGCAGAGCCGTCTTAAAAATGGGGTGAATCATGGCCCCAAGCCTCAGTAGTAGCGGTCGTCGCTTCGCAGCGCTGACATCAGCAAGGCGGTAAGCAGCGAACTCACTACAGCGGTGATGACGACAGCCTTCACGGGCTCGTCGTAGATCGCCTTTGTCAAGTCATCGCAGGATTTAGCGAGCTGCGACTTTGCGCCGTCGATCTTCTTTCCAGCCGCGTTGACAGCATCCTTGGCATACGCCCGGCCCGTCTCTACGGCGTCGCTGACCGCCGCCTCGGCTTCGGAAGCCACCGTGCCTACCCTGTCGGAGGCGCGCTTGCCAAGATCCTTGAAGGAGGACGCTGCCCCTTCGCCTCGCTGTTGGTCGTCGTCGTTCGAAAGGCGGGTGTCATCAGCACCCTGGTCAGGTCTGGTTGCGTCAGCCATGGCAGTCTCCTTAGAAAATAAGCCGCAGATGCTTTTAGGCTCGCGCGTCGAATGCACCGCGCTTGTGAGCCGTGATAGTGAGGAAGCGTAGGTAAAGAGGTAGCAAGGAACCAGACCGTGGTCCCGACGGCAATGCCGTCCGCTGGGTCATTGGCTCGTTCGAACACGTGGCGTCGAGCGGTTTTCTTGCCAGACCCGCAGATCGATGATGCAGGGAGCAGCGGCGACGACCTCGCGTGCCAGTTGCCGCCAACTCTTGTCTGCGACGCAGATCTACATCTTGGCGAGCCAGACACCTTGAATCTGCGGCGCAGAACCTCATCGAAACGCGCTCGGGCACAACGTGCTTAGGCCTCTTGCAACAGTGCTGGAGGACGTCGACACGCCGACGGAACGAACTGCGAGACTGTGACGAGCGCTCGACCCCGAAACGTAGCGCGATTCTGGTCCATGGAGTCGTTCACGACTCGACGCGGCAGTCGAACTACGCGTGAGCGGAAAACTCGCTGGCCATATTCAATATCTTGTTGGCCTGGCGCAGTCCCATGTGCTCGTACTCAGCTCCTCATCATCGCTTTGTTGCTCGTGCCGCCCTCGCGCACAGCGGCTCGGACAGCGTCGGCACCAGATGCGGCGTAGCACCGTGCGCCGTCGAATGCGTCGTCGTCGGCGAAAGCGATGCTCAAGGGGGCCGGGGTGATGCTTGGTCGCGCACAACACGCGTCCAACGCGAAGCTTTCGGTAGCCCGGAGCGCCTGCGCTCCGGCGACGCTGTTGCCCAAGGCTTTTCGCCATCAGTTTCAATGCTAGAAGGGCATCCTGTCCAAATAGCGTGAGGATGATATCGCTCGAGACTGCATGCCGGGCGCTCCAGCGACGTTAGATGTAGTCCCCACTCCTACGCGCCAAGGTTGGCCCAACCCACATTGATGCGTTAAAGGGCGATCCATCTTCGAGCTCGTATCAGGAGACCATCATGGGCATTCTCAGCAACATTTTCAGCAAGATCTTTCCCGCGTCACACGCAGCAAACTCACCAGCACCACCAGCTGGTTCTCCCTCCAGCACGGCCACCACAGCAGCACCTGCGGCCACTCCCGCGGCGGGCGCGATGCCCGCTGCGGCACCGACGGCCTTGAGCGAGGTGGATGTCGAAAAGCTCTTGGACGAAAAGGCAAAGGCTACAGGCCAGCCTCTGAACTGGAGGACGTCGATCGTAGATCTCATGAAGCTGTTGGAATTGGACAGTTCACTCAACGCTCGCAAGGAGCTGGCCCAGGAACTCCACTACACAGGGGATACCAGCGATACAGCCAACATGAACATTTGGCTACACCGCCAAGTCATGAACAAGGTGGCAGCGAACGGCGGTAAGGTGCCGGCTGATTTGAGGGATTGAGGGAACGCTTCAGCCAACAGCCACCCGAAAGCTTTGCTTTCGAGTGGCTCGCTTGTGCCTGGTGAGGAGCGACCTGGCTCCGCTAGGAGGCTACCGCCCAGCCTGCCAATCTTGCCACTGGGGGTTACGAGTTTGAGCGTGCGGCGTCGCGCAAGTCGCGGATTTGTTCGTCGACCTGCTTCGCGACCACAGCGTGGCGCTCTACCACCGCGCGCACGTCGGGTGGCAAGTCATCACCCAACGCGACCCGGTAATGTCCCAGGCTGGAATTCGCCGCTTGCTCGCAGAACTCAAGGATTGAGAACCCGCTGTCAGCGCCTGCAGCACCCTTGAGTTGCACCCATCCGCCGCGATGGAGCGCGCCCCCCGCCGTGCCGCTGGAAGACGGTTGATCGCCGTAAAGAATCACCAATCCTTCCAACTCCCGTGCAGCTTCTGCGCAGCCTTGAGAGCAGCTCAAAAAAAGACCGTCTGGAGACGAGCAGCCTTCACCTGCTCGGCAAACGTCAGGAAACCGTACTCACCGTCGCGAGCGCTCCTGACAAGGTCTTTGAGGACCTTCACAACTTCTCCATCTGTCATACACATCCTTTCGAAGCATTGAGGGCGATGGAACAGCATGTCACCACCTCAGTAGATACGGAGTACGGCCTTGGCAAACTTCGATCCAGCCAATCAGTCCGAACGCACCTGATTGAGTGCGCGTCATCTGCTGATTCGTCGTTGCTCAGGGCGGCGCAGAGCGCCTTGCGCTTCCCTCGACGCATTCTGTCGCAATGTGCACCAAGCGGGCGCATGGCCTACCCAACGTGCGGACGAACGACGACGACGGCGGGCGCGCCGCACCGGAACAGTCATCGAAACGCAAAAAGGAGATGAAATGTCGCAGCGCATCGATCGACCAATTCCCGCGGCGGATACTGAGGGTTGGGAACTTGGGGCTGAGCGCACAACGTCAGGGGTGTCTTGGGGCGCGATTCTCGCAGGCGCCTTGGGCGCCGCGGCCCTTTCGCTGGTTCTCCTGCTGCTCGGCACGGGCCTCGGCTTTTCGTCGATCAGCCCTTGGACCGATCGAGGTGTCAGCGCATCCGCCATTGGATTCGCCACCGTGCTGTGGTTGACATTCACGCAACTTGCCGCTTCCGGCATGGGCGGCTACCTGGCTGGACGTCTTCGCACCAAGTGGACCGGCGTTCACACTGACGAAGTCTTTTTCCGTGACACTGCGCATGGATTTCTTGCCTGGGCAGTCGCAACTGTATTGACCGCCGGGGTGCTGAGCGGCGCGGTCAGTTCTGTTATTGGCAGCACCGTTCAAGTTGGGGCGTCGGCGGTGGGCAATGCAGCGTCGACCGCCGTTGCTGGAGCTAGCGCTGCGACGGCGGGGGCATCGCGAAGATCGTCACTGGACGGCGGCGCGGGTTCTGCCAGCTACTTCGTTGATGTGCTGTTCCGTCGTGATATGACGGCTGGTGGCACTTCGTCGGCGCCCGCGGCCGAAGGCACGAGCGCCGCTGCTCAAGCCCAGCCATCCTCGATCCCCTCAAATGACAATGGCGAAGTCGCTCGAATATTTGTCAACGCGCTTCGCACTGGGTCTTTTCCCTCTGAGGATGCGAAGTACGTTGGACAACTCGTGGCACAACGCACTGGTTTGAGCCAGGCCGACTCTGAAAAGCGCGTCAACGACACCTTCGCCAAGGCAAAGTCAGCACTCGACGACGCGCAAAGCAAGGCGAAGGAAGCCGCGGATACAGCGCGCAAGGCGTCCGCTTACGCGGCTCTTTGGCTGGTGGTCTCCATGCTGGTGGGGGCATTTATCGCAGCCTTTGCTGGCACTCTGGGTGGGCGCCGCCGAGACCTGTAACTCTCTAAGGACATATCATGCGTTCACTTCTCCTTTTTTTCCTTGGAGTTCCTATTCCGATCATCATCCTGATCGCCCTGTTCTTCAGATAGTCACACAAGACGCCGGTCGATCTTGGGTTCCCGCAGCTCCGCACATCTGCGGCCAACAGCGACTTGATGGCATAAATAGTCGCTGGCAGTTGTCCGCATCGATGCATTTGATTCTTCGAATTCCAGATTCTGGGCGAGATCGTATCGGGCTGGACTTGGGGCCGGCCCGATGCAGCGCATTTTTAAGGACCCGGATGACATGCCGGTCCGCACCATCTTCGCTCGCAAGCCGCGCTTGTTTACGGCCTACCGCCTGCACGGCGCAGGGCCTGACCGCATGCTAGGCGCCGGCGTCGTAAGGCATGTTCGATGCGAACAACCTTTGCAATGCGGCGCAGCATGCAGCCCTGCGGGGCGGACGAGATAGTGATGCTGGTTGGGCCCTGAGCGCACGGGTCGACGCTAAGGATACTCTGCGCGACATAGTCAAAAACCCGCGCCGATGCAGCGATACCGCGCTGCAGGCAATGGCCGTCGCCGCCATGCCAAGCATTTGGAGCAGGGCGCACTGTCACCCACGATCCATTACCCCCGAGACGGGTGAGTGCAACGTGTGAATCATCTCAGACTCGTGCAGCGACAAAGGGCTGCGGTGAATCGTATTGAGATACAGCTCGCACGATCTAATGACGTGAAGCCCGCAGGCCGAGTCGGATCAGACTTTGTAGCCCGGTTCATGTTGAAGGTAATGCCTCGCTCGCCATGCGCCTGCTGAAAGTGCAAAGTCCACCTCGACTTGCTGTTCCAGCAATTTGACCGTGGCATCGACCGTCAGTTGTAACGCTCGAGGGTGCCCCATGTGATCAGCGGTACCGCAATCACGACTGCCGCGGCAATGCACCGCCCGATGAACCGCGGCCGCCATGTCGAGATTGCCACCGTCCCAAGTGCGCTCGCCGTGAGGATGCCGAACCACGTCACCACACCCACGGGACCGCCCTGCAGGGCTAGGCAGCTGACCAACGAAAGTGTCAGCAGAAGCGCACCTGCGCCCTGCAGCCAATGCCGGGGGCGGCCGGGCGAGCTGCCGCGGCCGTAGGCGTCCTCATGGTGGCGGTCCATCGCCAGCGCCAGCGCGCTGAAGCCGCCCAACGCGGCCGCAAAGCCGCCGCAGACGAGCAGCCCCGCGATCAAGGCGCGCCCTCGCCGACCACGGTCCGGCCGACCGGCGCTGCTGGCGAGGCGGCGGCCTTCGCGGCGGGACGGGCGGCCTTGGCCTTTGGCCCCGCGTACCAGGCGGCCAGCGCCAGCACCGCGCCCAGGCCGACGCACACTAGGTCGAGCCCCGCCACCGGCCACAGCCCGGCCGGCAGCGTCAATGTCAGACTGGAGCCCGGCGTCGCCACGGCGTTCACGATCGGCACGCCGGCGAAGAGCAGCGCGCCCACGCCGAGCTGGAACTGCCACATGCGCCGCGTGGGCCGCAGCAGGCCCAGCACTGCGGCCACCGCCCAGGCGATGAAGAAGCACTGGATCTCCACCGCCGGCCGCTGCGCGATGCCCACGGGCACCAGGCGATTCGCCCACAGGAAGCCCGCAAAGGCGATGGGCAGGCCCGCGATGGTGCCGACGTTGAGCCCATCGACCAGCCGCAGCCCGATGCCGATGCGCCCGCCGTGCTTGAGCACCTTGGCGTACTTCTGCCGCTCCTTCACGGCCCACAGAAGCAGGCCGGTGGCCACCATCACGCAGCCCGCGAGTCCCGAGAGGAAGAACAGGCCGCGCAGCAGCGGATTGGAGAAACGCGCAATGTGCAGGCCGTAGAGCACGCCGCGCGTCTCCAGCGCGGCCTGCGGCGCCTGGTCGAGCGTGGAGGCGACGCGTTCGCCGGTGACGGCGTTGAAGCGCACTGTGGGCTGCTCGGACGACAGGTCCCTGCCCTCTCTGCGCTCGAAGCTCACGCTGGCGTTGGCGTCGTTAGGCAGGTTGACCACCACGCGGCCCACCGGGGCGCCCTGCCACTGCGCACTGGCCTGCGCCATCAGGGTCGCCAGGTCCACCATGGCGGCGCGCTGCCCCGTCGCCTTGACGTCACGCCCCTGCACCGAGTTGAAGACCTCGCCGAACATCGCCTGCTGGCCGCCATGGTCCTTGTATGCGGCCTGGCCGGCCCAGGGCATGTACATGAACATCAGGGTGACCAGCCCGGTGTACGTGATCATGAGGTGATAGGGCAGCGCCAACACCGCCGTCGCGTTGTGCGCATCGAGCCACGAGCGCTGGCCCTTCTTCGGCCGGAAGGTGAAGAAGTCCTTGAAGATGCGCTTGTGCGTGACGACGCCGCTGACGATCGCCGTGAGCATGAACATGGCGCAGAAGCCCACGATCCAGCGCGCCCACAGCGCGGGCATGTAGTGCAGGTCGAAGTGCAGGCGGTAGAAGAACTCGCCGCCGCGCGTCTCGCGCGCGGCGGCCAGCGGTTGGCCGCTGGCCGGGTCCAGCGTGGCATTGAGGAAGCGGCGACGCGGCGGCTTCTGCCCCGGCTCGACCTGCGGCGGCGGCCCCTGCCAGAACATGCGCACGCCGGGCTCGCGCTCCGTGGGCAGGGTGATGAACCAGCGCTCGGCCTGCGCGCCGTGCGCCTGCAGATGCGCGATCGCATGCCGCAGCGCCTCGTCGGCCGGCACCGCATGGCGCGCGGCGGCATGCAGCTCGGGCTTGGCCCAGAAGGTGATCTCGCTGCGGAAATAGGCGGCCGTGCCGCCGGCGAACACCAGGAACAGCACCCAGCCGACCAGCAGGCCCGACCAGGTGTGCAACCACGCCATCGACTGGCGGAAGCCCTCTTTCATGCCGCCCCTCCGCGCAGCCACAGCAACGCGCCCAGCACCAGCGCAGCCGCCACCAGTCCGCCCCACGCACGCCACGCGCTGCGCGTGCCGAAGACGGCCATCACGGCCACCACGTAGACCACGAAGGCCGCGAGCGTGGCCCAGACCGTGGCCGACGCGCGCGTGCCGGGCAGCCAGAGCGCAAGCACCGCCGACGCCAGCGCGGCCACGCCGTAGCCGCCCACGATGGCCGCGAGCGCGCGCGACGCCACCGCCAGCCGATAGCGCAGCGCGGCGTCGCCGGCAAAGGGCAGCCAGCGGTGGCGCACGGGCGCCTCCGCGCTCGCGGTGTCCCCGCCGGGCGCCGCGGTGCGTGCAGCCTTCACTTGACGATGAAGCTCAGCGTGGCAACGTGACGCGTCTGCGTATAGCGCTTGCCGTCCCACTCGCCGCCGGCGTCCTTGTCGGTGTGGTTCACCTCGACCACGTACTGGCCGGGCCAGGGCGTGGGCAGCGTGACCTGGCCGCTCTTGTCGGTCTGCAGGCTCTTCTCCCACTTGGGCGGGCCGAAGACCACCACCTTGGCTTCGGGCAGGGGCTTGCCGTTGAGCTGCAGCGTGAAGGTGCTGCCGCCGGCGGCGGTGGGCACCAGCTCCAGCGGCAGGCGCGCGAACGTCTCGGTGCGGCCGGTGCGGGCCTGGTAGAGGCTGGCGACGCCCTTGTCGTTGACGTAGGCGCCGACCAGGCGCGCGTCGCCGCTGGTGCCGGCCTTGACGCCGAAGTGGTCATTGGCGCGCGTGGCCGGACTGCGCGTGCCGTCGGCGGCCACCGCGGCCGGCGCACTCACCAGCTTCAGGTGGCCGGCCTCGGTCTCGCGCAGGTCGTCGGCCCATTCGCCGAAGTAGGCCTTGGCCTCGCCGCCCGTGGCGGGCTCCAGCCAGACGAAGTGGGCATGGGCTGCGCCGCCGAGGGCGAGCGCGAGAAGCAGCAGGGTCTTTTTCATGGTCGATGGCTCCAGGGATGAAAACGGAACGGACGAGGAATGCGCTTGAGTGGGAGCTTTGCAGCCAACGCTTCAGAAAGTGGCCTTGAGCGTCACACGCGCGTTGCGGGGCGCGCCGTAGTAGCTGGCGGAGGTGCTGGTGTAGTAGCGCTTGTCGAACACGTTGTTCAGTGCGAACGACACCGAAAGCTGGCGGTTGATGCGCAGGTTCGCCATCAAGTCCAGCGTGGCGTAGCTCGGCTGCGTGAAGCGCACAGCGCTCGGCCCGACCTTGTCGGTGTAGATCGCGCTTTGCCAGTTGAACCCGCCCCCGACGGTGAGGCCTTGGCCGATGCCGGGGATCAGGTAGCTGGTGAACAGCTTGAGCGTGTTCTTCGGCACGTTGGTGTTAAGCCGCGCGCCATCGGCGTCGCGCGCCACGGCATGGGTGAAGCTGGCGCCGACTTGCAAGCCGGTGCGCACCTCGCCTGCCACCTCGAACTCGTAGCCGCGCGTGCGCGTGCCTTGCGCGGCGCGGTAGGCCGGCGAGCCGTCGGGTGCGAACTGGTTGGTCAACGCCACGGCCAGGTTGTCCTGCCGGATCTCGAACACCGCCGCACTCACGTTCAGCCGCTCGTTCAGCAGTGCACCCTTCACGCCTGCCTCGTAGGCATCGCCCTCAAGCGGGTCGAGGTAGTCGCCACTCGTCGTCTTGTTGGTCTGCGGCTTGAAGATGCTGGTGTAGCTGGCGTAGGCCGACCACTGGTCGGCGAAGTCGTAGACTACGCCGGTGTAGGGCGTGACGACACCGTTCTCGGTCCGCAGCGACGTGGCGAGGGCGCCCGTGGCATAGGTCCAGCGCCGCGATTCATCCTTCCAGTCGCTCACACGCACGCCGCCGATGAGCGAGAGTCGGTCGGTGGGCTTGAGGCGCACGGTGGCGTAGGCTCCGCTTTGCGCCGTGGCCTTGCGCGTCTCGCTGATCTGCGGGTTGTAGGGTGCCGCCGGGTAGTCGCCGTTCCACAGGTAGTAGTTCGGGATGCTGGCGTTGTAGCCGGGGATGGTCCAGTTGGTGTAACCCGGCGCGAGCTCGGTGGTGCGCGAGGCACTCACGCCGAACACCGCCTCGTGCTGCCGGCCGAAAAGCGTGAAGGGACCGCTCACGTAGGCGTCGATCGCGTTCTGGACCGGCTGCGAGTTCCATTGGTTGGGCCACAGAGAGAGGCCCGCGCCCGTCAGGCGATTCACGTAGCCGCGCGCGGCATAGCCGATCACGTCGTCGTAGGAACGCTCGGAGCGGTTGAAGCTCACATGCGTCTTCCAGCCGTTGCCCAAGCGGTGGTCCAGCGACGCGAAGACCATGCGCTGGCGTTGGTGCGAGTAGGCCCAGCTCGCAGCCGCACTGGCCGATCGGTCCCAGCGGGCCAGGCTGCCATCGCTGAAGAACAGCGGCAACCCACTGCGCGCGGTGCCGTCGTTGTCGTGCTGCTGCAGCTCGACGCCGGCCGTGAGCCGCGTGTCGCGCGACAGGTCGGCCTCGACGATGCCGTAGAAGATGTGCTTCTTGCCCTCGTAGCGGTCGATCCAGGAATTGCCCTTCTGCGCGGCGGCGACGATGCGCCCGCGCACCGTGCCCGCGGCGTTGAGCGGGCCGCCGATGTCCACTTCGCTGCGCACCTGGTTCCAACTGCCGGCGCTCAACGAGGCCGTGCCCTGGAACTGCGCGGTGGGCCGCTTGCGCACCAGGTTGATGGTGGCGGCGGGCGTGCCCACCCCGTTGAGCAGGCCGGTCGCGCCGCGCACGATCTCGACGCGGTCGTAGGGCGCGAGGTCGCCGGTCTGCGTGAGCCAGCTGCCGGTCTGCGCGATGCCGTCGATCTGGTAGTTCTCGACCGCGAAGCCCCGCGCGTAAACCGCGTTCGAATCGGTGCCTGCGTCGCCGCTCTGGATGAAGGTCAGCCCCGGCGCCTGCCGCAGCACGTCGGACACCTGGGCCAGGCCCTGGTCGTCCATGCGGTCGCGGGTGATGATCGAGATGGACTGCGGCGTCTCGCGCAGCGTCAGGTCCAGCCGCGTCGCGCTGCTGACCATGCCGTTGGTGGTGTACGAACCCGAGCCTTCCGTGACGGTGTCGCGCTGGCTGGTGACCTGCACCACGCCGAGCGTGCCGAGCGTGGCCGCGTCGGCCTGCGCGGCGGGGCCGGGCACCGCAGCCGACAGGGGCCGCAGCGTGTAGCTGCCGCCCGCGCCGGGCACCGCCTCCAGGCCGCTGCCGGCGAGCAGCCGGCGCAAGGCCTCCACCGGCGTGAAGCTGCCCTCGAGCGCCGGCGCCTGGCGGCCGCGCACGAGTTCGGCGTCGACGCCGACCAAGAGCCCGGTGCGCGCAGCCAATGCGTTGAGTGCCGCCCCCAGCGGCTGGGCCGGTTGGCTCAACGCCACGGCGCCTCCGCCGGGCGGTGGCTGTTGCGCGTACGCGGGCACGAGCCCCGCACCCGCGAACTGCAAAGCGATGGCGATGGCCGACAGGCGACGCTGCGCACGGTGTTTCTTCTCCTGCATGGTTCGAGCCCTCATGGAAATGTCAGATTGCTTGTGACATCCATGACAAGCGGCCGCCCGTTTCGGGTAGGGCCGGGGCTGCGGTTTCCGTTAAAAAGATCAGCGCGAGGCCTGGCCTCCCGGCGTCGCGGCACCGCTGCGACGCCCGACGTGCACCAGCCACGGCGTGGCGTGGCGCACCTCGATCGGCAGCGCCGCCGCGAGCAGCGCCAGCGCCTGCTCCCCCTGCGCCGTCGGCAGCACGCCCGTGAAGCGCAGGCCGGCCAGCGCGGACTCGTCCGCCCACAGCAGGCCGGGGCGGTAGCGCGCCAGTTCATGCAGCACCTCGGCAACCGGCGCGTCCTCGAACACGAGTCGCCCTTCCCGCCATGCCAGCGCTTGGAGCGGCGCATCGGCCATCGGGGCGGTGATGCCCTGTCGGTCGAAGCGCAACTGCCGGCCGGCCGCAACCTCCACGGGCTCGTCGCGCGCGGCGCGCGGGCGCACCTGCACGCGCGATTCGGTCACGGTGACCAGC
>JAVHYA010000120.1:1990-9364 GCA_031119395.1 Pseudomonadota bacterium | reverse complement strand
GCGAGACCTCTGCGCCCTCTGCGTTCGGCTGCCCCTGTTCGACAGCGCCCGCCAGCCTCACTCGGCCAGTTCGTCCGCCCTCGCCTGTGCCGCCGCGAAGTCCAGGTCGCCCGAGTAGATCGCACGCCCGCAGATCACGCCCTCGACCCCTTCGCTCTCGACGGCGCACAGCTTCTCGATGTCGGCGATGTTCGACAGCCCGCCCGAGGCGATCACGGGAATGGTCAGCGCCTGCGCGAGCTTCACGGTCGCGTCGATGTTGATGCCCGACAGCATGCCGTCGCGGCCGATGTCGGTGTAGATGATGGACTCGACGCCGTAGTCCTCGAACTTCTTGCCCAGGTCGGCCACCTCGTGGCCGGTGAGCTTGCTCCAGCCGTCGGTGGCGACCTTGCCGTCCTTGGCGTCCAGGCCCACGATGATGTGGCCGCCGAAGGCGCTGCAGGCGTCCTTGAGGAAGCCGGGGTTCTTCACCGCCGCGGTGCCGATGATGACGTAGCGCAGGCCGTCGTCGATGTAGCGCTCGATGGTGTCCAGGTCGCGGATGCCGCCGCCGAGCTGCACCGGGATGTCCTCGCCCACCTCGCGCAGGATCGCCTTGATCGCGGCGTGGTTCTGCGGCTTGCCGGCGAAGGCGCCGTTCAGGTCGACCAGGTGCAGCCGGCGTGCGCCCTGCTCCACCCACTGGCGCGCCATGGCGGCCGGGTCTTCGCTGAAGACGGTCGACTGGTCCATGTCGCCCTGCTTGAGTCGAACGCAGTGGCCATCCTTGAGGTCGATCGCGGGAATCAGAAGCATGGTGGGACGCGGAAAAACGGACGCTGGAGGAAGGAAGGGAAGGAGAAGGACGACGTCGGCAGGACGGGCGTGCGCAGGCCTGGGAGGCGGCCGCGCGGACGGCAGGTTCAGGACGTCAGGGGTTCCAGTGGAGGAAGTTTCGGTACAGCTGCAACCCGTGGTCCGCACTCTTCTCGGGGTGGAACTGGGTCGCAAAAATGTTATCGCGAGCCACCGCAGCGGTAAAGCGCGCCCCGTAATCCGCCTCGCCCACGCTGTGTTCGCTCTGGCGCGGCCGGGCATAGAAGCTGTGGACGAAGTAGAAGTACGCGCCGTCGGGCACGCCCGCCCACACGGGGTGCGGCCGGGCCTGGAAGACCTGGTTCCAGCCCATCTGCGGCACCTTGTAGAGGCTGCCGTCGGGCTGGCGCTGGCCTTCGAGCTGGAAGCGCACCACCTCGCCGGGGATCAGGTCCAGGCCGGGCGTGGGGCCCTCGTCGCTGTGCGACAACGTCATCTGCATGCCCACGCACACGCCGAAGAGCGGCTTGCTGGCCGCCGCCTCGAGCACCGACTGCTGCAGGCCGGAATTGCGCAGCTCGCGCATGCAGTCGGGCATGGCACCCTGCCCCGGCAGCACCACGCGGGTGGCCTTGCGCACCACGTCGGGGTCGGAGGTGACGAAGACCTCGACGCCGGCCGCGTCGGCCGCGTGGCGCACCGCCTGCGAGACCGACCAGAGGTTCCCCATGCCGTAGTCGACGACGGCGACGCTGTTCATAGGACGTGGTATTTCGCTACTGAATTGATAGCTGCTCGCGCAGGCGGGACGGGCGCTGCAGCCCGATTTCATTCAAAACTAGAGAGAACCCTTGGTCGAGGGGATGACGCCGGCCGAGCGCGGGTCGAGCTCCAGCGCGGCACGCACCGCACGCGCGAAGGCCTTGAACACCGTCTCGCACTGGTGGTGCGCGTTCACGCCCTTGAGGTTGTCGATGTGCAGCGTCACGCCCGCATGGTTCACGAAACCCTGGAAGAACTCGTAGGTCAGCTGCGTGTCGAAGGCGCCGACCATGCCGCTGGTGAAGGGCACATGCATCACCAGGCCCGGGCGGCCGGAGAAGTCGATCACCACGCGCGAGAGCGCCTCGTCCAGCGGCACGTAGGCATGGCCGTAGCGGCGGATGCCCTTCTTGTCGCCCACGGCCCGGGCCACCGCCTGGCCGAGGGTGATGCCCACGTCCTCGACCGTGTGGTGGCCGTCGATGTGCAGGTCGCCCTCGCACTCGATCTCGAGATCGATCAGGCCGTGCCGCGCGATCTGGTCGAGCATGTGGTCGAAGAAGCCGATGCCGGTGGCGAGCCTGGCCCGGCCGGTGCCGTCGAGGTCGACGCGCACGCGGATCTTCGTCTCGGCGGTGTTGCGGGTGACTTCGGCCGTGCGTGGCTGTGCCGGGGTCGTGGGGGTGGTCATAGGGCGCCTTCGAGTGCCGCGAACATGCGCGCGTTCTCGTCGGGGGTGCCGACCGTCAGGCGCAGGCAGTTCGCCAGCAGAGGGTGCATTCTAGAAACGTTCTTCACCAGCACCCCGGCGGCCTTCATGCCCGCGAAGGCCCGGTCGGCGTCGGGGACGCGCACCAGCACCATGTTGGCATCGCTGGGCCACACGCGAACGCCCGGCAGCTCGGCCAGGCGCGCGACGAGGCCGCTGCGCTCGCGGCGGATCGCGTCGGCCTGCTCGGCGAACACGCCGGCGTGCTCGAGCGCGAAGAGCGCGCACTCGCAGTTGAGCACGCTGATGTTGTAGGGCGGGCGCACCTTGTCGACCTCGGCCACCAGCGCGGCCGGGCCGATGAGGTAGCCCAGGCGCACGCCCGCCAGGCCGAATTTGCTCAGGGTGCGCATCAGCAGCACGTGGCCGTGGCGCGCCGGGTCGCGGCGGATGACGTCGAGCCAGCTGCGTCCGGCGAAGGGCTGGTAGGCCTCGTCGATGACCACCAGCCCGCCCTGGGCGCCCTGGGCGTCGACGAGACGCTGCACGACGTCGGCGTCCCAGAGGTTCGCCGTCGGGTTGTTCGGGTACGCCAGGTACAGGATCGCCGGTCGCTCGCGCTCGATGGCGGCGAGCATGGCGCCCGCGTCGAGCTCGAAGTCCTCCGTCAGCGGCACCCCGACGAACTTCAGGCCCTGCAGCTGCGCGCTCATCGCGTACATCACGAAGCCCGGCACCGGCGCGACGATGGTGGCGCCCGGCAGGTCGCAGGCCATGGCCAGCAGCGAGATCAGCTCGTCGGAGCCGTTGCCCAGCATGAGGCCGAAGCCCTCGGGGACCTGCGCATAGGCGGCCAGCGCGCGCTGCAGGTCGGCGCCGCGCTCGCCCGGGTAGCGGTTCAGCGCCAGCGCCCCCAGCCGCGCGCCCAGCTCCGCCTGCAGATCGGCGGGCAGCGTGTAGGGGTTCTCCATCGCGTCGAGCTTGAGCAGGCCGCGCGCGTCCTGCACGGCGTAGGCGTGCATGGACTGCACGTCGGGGCGCAGGCGCGCCAGGGCACGGCGGGTGAGGTCGGAGGTCGGAGCGGTCATCGGAGGGTGCGTCAGGGGCTGCAGCGGTAGCTGTTCTGCAGCGCCGCGGAAAGAACGAGTTGCACGGGCATGTCGGCCTCGTACTGGTCGGCGTGGCGCGTGAGCTCGCCCTGGTAGAGCGACCGCGCCATCGAGGGCTCGAGCCGCCGGCCGTTGATGCAGAAGGGCGGCTTCTGCCCGCTGCGCTGCACCGTGTCGGCCGCCTCGCGCAGCCCCTCGACCACGCCCACGAGGTAGTAGCCGGCGTAGGCACGGCCATCCTTCTCGTTGGCCTCGAGGGTGCGCAGCTCGCGGATGCTCATCGCCTGCGCGGAGCCGGCGGCCAGCAGCGCGCACAGCAGCAGCGGACGCATCGCGGACCGCATGGCGCTCAGCCCGCGCGGCGCAGCCGCATCTCGGCCGCCTGCGCGTGCGCCTGCAGCCCTTCCCCATAGGCCAGCTCGGCCGCGATGGGGCCCAGCACCTGGGCGCCCTGCTCGCTCACCTCGATCAGGCTGCTGCGCTTCTGGAAGTCGTACACGCCCAGCGGCGACGAGAAGCGTGCCGTGCCGCTGGTGGGCAGCACGTGGTTGGGCCCGGCGCAGTAGTCGCCCAGCGATTCGCTGGTGAAGGCGCCCAGGAAGATCGCGCCGGCGTGCTTGAGCAGCGGCTCCCACCGGTGCGGGTCGCGGCTGCTCACCTCCAGGTGCTCCGGCGCGATGCGGTTGCTGATGGCGCAGGCTTCCTGCATGTCGCGCGTGTGGATCAGCGCGCCGCGGCCGTTCAGGCTGGCGGCGATGATCGCCGCGCGCGGCATGGTGGGCAGCAGGCGGTCGATCTCGCGCTGCACGGCGTCGATGTAGGCCGCGTCGGGGCACAGCAGGATGCTCTGCGCCAGCTCGTCGTGCTCGGCCTGGCTGAACAGGTCCATCGCCACCCAGTCGGGCGGCGTCGTGCCGTCGGCCAGCACCAGGATCTCGCTCGGCCCGGCGATCATGTCGATGCCCACGGTGCCGAACACGCGGCGCTTGGCGGCCGCCACGTAGGCATTGCCGGGGCCGGTGATCTTGTCCACCGCGGGCACGGTCGCCGTGCCGTAGGCCAGCGCGGCCACGGCCTGCGCGCCGCCGATGGTGAAGGCGCGGGTGACGCCGGCCACGTGCGCCGCGGCGAGGACCAGCACGTTGCGCTCACCCTGGGTGGCCGGCGCGGCACCTTCCGCACCGCCGGTGGCCACGCTGCCCTTGGCGGGCGTGGGCACGACCATGATGATTTCCTGCACGCCGGCCACGTGCGCCGGGATGGCGTTCATCAGCAGGCTCGACGGATACGCCGCCTTGCCGCCGGGCACGTAGATGCCCACGCGGTCCAGGGGCGTGACCTTCTGGCCCAGCAGCGTGCCGTCGGCGTCGCGGTAGCTCCAGCTCTCGCCCGAGGCCTTCTTCTGCGCCTCGTGGTAGCTGCGCACCCGGTCGGCGGCGGCACGCAGCGCGTCGCGCTGGGCAGCGGGCAAGGAGTCGAACGCCTGCCGGAAATCCGCCTGCGTCAGCTCCAGCTGCGCCATCGATTCGGCGGCCAGCCCGTCGAAACGGCGCGTGTACTCGAGCACCGCCGCATCGCCGCGCCTGCGCACGTCGGCCAGGATGTCCGACACGCGCTGCTCGATCGCCGCATCGGTGTCGGCCGACCAGTGCAGCCGCGCCTTGAAATCGGCGTCGAAAGTGGCCGAAACCGTTGACAGGCGGGCGGGAGCAGCTATTGATTTCATAGCATCAGCGTGGCGGGATGGCCGACGCGAAGGCGTCGATGATGTGGCGGATGGGCTCGCGCTTGAGCTTGAGCGCGGCCTGGTTCACGACCAGGCGTGCGCTGATGTCCATGATGCGCTCGACCTCGACCAGCTGGTTGGCCTTGAGCGTGTTGCCGGTGGAGACGAGGTCGACGATGGCGTCGGCCAGGCCGGTGAGCGGCGCCAGCTCCATGCTGCCGTAGAGCTTGATCAGGTCGACGTGCACGCCCTTGCGGGCGAAGAAGTCGCGCGCGAGGCCCACGTACTTGGTCGCGACCTTCAGGCGCGAGCCCTGCCGCACCGCACTGGCGTAGTCGTAGTCGGCCCGCACGGCCACGCTCAGACGGCAGGCGGCGATGCGCAGGTCCAGCGGCTGGTACAGGCCCTGGTTGCCGTGCTCCAGCAGCACGTCGAGACCGGTGACGCCCACGTCGGCGCCGCCGTACTGCACGTAGGTCGGCACATCGGAGGCGCGCACCAGCACCACGCGCACGTCGGGCCGGGTGGTGGGCAGGATGAGCTTGCGCGACTTCTCGGGGTCTTCGGTCACCTCGATGCCGGCCGCGGCCAGCAGCGGCAGCGTCTCCTCGAAGATGCGGCCCTTGGACAGAGCAAGCGTGATCACGATTGCGACTCCTGGTTTTCAAGCGTGATCACGATTGCGACTCCCGGCTTTCGAGGGTGATCATGCGGCGCCTCCCGAGACGCGCTCGATGTCGGCGCCGATGCCGCGCAGCTTGGCTTCCATGCGGTCGTAGCCCCGGTCGAGGTGGTAGATGCGGTCGACCAGCGTCTCGCCCTCGGCCACCAGGCCGGCGATGACCAGGCTGGCCGAAGCCCGCAGGTCGGTCGCCATCACCGTGGCGCCCGAGAGCTGCGGCACGCCCTCGATCACCGCGACCTTGCCGTCGGTCTGGATGCGCGCGCCCAGGCGCAGCATCTCGTCGACGTGCATGAACCGGTTCTCGAAGATGGTCTCGGTGACGGTGGAGGTGCCTTCGGCGATCACGTTGAGCGCCATGAACTGCGCCTGCATGTCGGTGGGGAAGCCCGGGTATTCGGTGGTGCGGAAGCTCTGCGCCCGGAGGCGGCCGCTGGCCCGCACGCGCAGGCCGCCCTCGACCGCCTCGATGGCGGCGCCGGCCTCGCGCAGCTTCTCCACCACGGCGTCGAGATGGTCGGCGCGGGCGTGGCGCAGCAGCACGTCGCCGCCGGCCGCGGCCACGGCGCACAGGAAGGTGCCGGCCTCGATGCGGTCGGCCACCACGGTGTGCGTGCCCCCATGCAGGCGCTCGACCCCCTGGATGCGGATGCGGCTGGTGCCGTGGCCCTCGATCTTCGCGCCCATGGCGATGAGCATCTCGGCCAGGTCGGGGATCTCCGGCTCCTGGGCGGCGTTCTCCAGCACCGTCTCGCCCTCGGCCAGCGCGGCAGCCATGAGGAAGTTCTCGGTCCCGGTGACGGTGACCATGTCGGTGGTGATGCGCGCGCCGCGCAGGCGCGCGAGGCCCGGCTGCAGCTTCGCGACCATGTAGCCGTGCTCGACGCTGATGTCCGCTCCCATGGCCGTGAGGCCCTTGATGTGCTGGTCGACCGGGCGCGAGCCGATGGCGCAGCCGCCGGGCAGCGACACCCGGGCATGGCCGAAGCGCGCCAGCAGCGGGCCCAGCGCGAGCACCGAGGCGCGCATCGTCTTGACCAGTTCGTAGGGCGCCTCGGGCTTGGTGAGGTCGCCGGCGTCCAGGCTCACCGTGCCGTTGCCGTCGCGCTCGGCCGTCACGCCCATGTTGCGCACCAGCTGCAGCATGGTCGCCACGTCCTGCAGGCGCGGCACGTTGTGCAGCGTGACCGGTTCGGCCGTGAGCAGGGCCGCGCACAGCTCGGGCAGCGCGGCGTTCTTGGCGCCGGAAATCGGCACCTCGCCACGGAGCGTGCGCCCGCCGCGAATCAGGAGTTTGTCCATCGGGGAAGTCCAGCGAGATCAGGGAGCCGGCGCCGTGCGCCGGCCGGAAATGTCAGTGCCCCTGCGCGGCCCACTCGGCCGGCGTGAAGGTCTTCATCGACAGCGCATGCACTTCGTCGGTATGCATTTTCGCACCCAGGGTGGCGTAGACCCGCTGGTGCCGCTGGATGGCGCGCTTGCCCTCGAACTCGGGCGAGACGATGGTGGCGTACCAGTGGCGCCCGTCGCCCTCGAGCGCGATGTGCTCGCAGGCCAGGCCCGACTGGATGATGGATTGGAGTTCTTC
>JAVHYA010000120.1:0-1890 GCA_031119395.1 Pseudomonadota bacterium | reverse complement strand
CGAGCGCGATGTGCTCGCAGGCCAGGCCCGACTGGATGATGGATTGGAGTTCTTCAGCCGTCATGATCTGAGTTTGTAGCCAATGCGCAGCAGGTGGATGGCCACGGCGCTCACCACCAGCCAGGCGCTGCCCACGATGCCCAGGCTCAGCCAGGGCGACACGTCGGACACGCCGAAGAAGCCGTAGCGGAAGCCGTCGATCATGTAGAAGAACGGGTTGACGTGGCTCACGCCCTGCCAGAAGGCCGGCAGCGAATGGATCGAATAGAACACGCCCGACAGGAAGGTCATGGGCATGATCAGGAAGTTCTGGAACACGGCCATCTGGTCGAACTTCTCGGCCCACAGCCCCGCGATGAGCCCCAGCGTGCCGAGCAGTGCCGCGCCGAGCAGCGCGAACACCACGATCCACAGCGGCTGGGCGAAGGGCGGCACCGCGAAGAAGAGCGTGACCAACAGCACGCCCAGGCCCACCACCAGCCCGCGGATCACCGAGGAGCCCACGTAGGCCAGGAACCAGCCCCAGTGCGACAGCGGCGTGAGCAGCACGAAGACCAGGTTGCCCATGATCTTGCTCTGGATCAGCGACGAGGAGCTGTTGGCGAAGGCGTTCTGCAGCACGCTCATCATCACCAGGCCGGGGATGAGGAATGCGGTGTAGCTCACCGTGCCGTAGACCTTCACGTGGTCTTCCAGCACATGGCCGAAGACCATCAGGTACAGCACCGCCGTGAGCACCGGCGCGCCCACGGTCTGGAGGCCGACCTTCCAGAAGCGCAGCACTTCCTTGTACAGCAGCGCCCGCCAGCCGAGTGCGGTGATCATCATGGCCGGGCCTCCCGGCTCATCGCGCCACCTCCAGCGGCGTCTGTTCGCCGGCCATCAGGTCGATGAAGACGTCTTCCAGGTCGGCCTTGCGCATCTCCACGTCCTCGACCGCCACACCGGCCTCGCGCAGCGCGGCCAGCACCTGCTCCACTTCGCGGGCATCGTGCGCCGGCAACTGGACGATCCGGCCGGTGATGCGCGCATGCTGGGCCAGCGCCCAGGGCAGGTTGCCGTCGGTCTTGAAGCGCAGCACGTTGCTGGCCGAGGACTTGAGCAGGGCGCTGGTGCTGTCCAGGGCGATCACCCGACCCTTCTTGAGCATGGCGATGCGGTTGCACAGGGCCTCGGCCTCTTCCAGGTAATGGGTGGTGAGCAGCACGGTGCTGCCCTGCTTGTTCAGGCGGGCGACGAACTGCCAGAGCGTCTGGCGCAGCTCGACGTCGACGCCCGCCGTGGGCTCGTCCAGCACGATCACCGGTGGCTTGTGCACCAGCGCCTGCGCGACGAGCACGCGGCGCTTCATGCCGCCGGAAAGCTGGCGCATGTTGGCGGTGGCCTTGTCGGCCAGGCCCAGGCTGCTCAGCAGCTCGTCGATCCAGTCGTCGTTCTTCGCGATGCCGAAGTAGCCCGACTGGATGCGCAGCGTTTCGCGCACGTTGAAGAAGGGGTCGAAGACCAGTTCCTGTGGCACCACGCCGAGCTGGCGGCGTGCCTCGGCGTAGTGCGTCTGCACATCGAAGCCGCGTACGCTCACGCTGCCGGCCGTCGGGCGCGACAGGCCGGCCAGGATGCTGATCAGGGAGGTCTTGCCCGCGCCGTTGGGCCCCAGCAGGCCGAAGAATTCGCCCTCCTGGATCTCGAAGCTGACGTCGTCCAGCGCACGCAGCCCCGGCTGTCCATGGGCCCGTTGCTGGCGTGAGGCGGGGTAGGTCTTGCAGACCGACTGGAACGAGATCGCGGGCATGGAGGCGGGATTTTAGGCGGCCCGCCTGCGCCACGCTGGTGCATGGCTTTGCGCGTGCTCAGGGCGCTGCGGGCAGCAGGCCGGCAATGCCGTAGAGC
>JAVHYA010000119.1 GCA_031119395.1 Pseudomonadota bacterium | reverse complement strand
AAGGCCACGCCGAGCCCGGCGCGGGCCTGACGCGTCGCCCGAGGCGAGCCAGGATTCGAAACCCCTTCGCACCATCGCCCGGCATGGTTCGCACCAGCTTGCCGCACACCGGCACGTCCTCACGAACCGTTTTGGACCATTTGGTCAAAACCCGTCCGCTCGAAATGAGGTAAAGCGTTGATCTAAAACAAGAATGCCGATTTGGCACGGCGCATGCAATCGCGATGCAAGTCCTCTTCGTACGGAGTCTCTTGCCATGAAAGTCGGCGTCTTCATCCCCATCGGCAACAACGGCTGGCTGCTGTCGCAGAACGCCCCGCAATACAAGCCGAGCTTCGCGCTCAACAAGGCCATCACCCTCAAGGCCGAGCACTACGGCCTGGACTTCGCGCTGTCCATGATCAAGCTGCGCGGCTTCGGCGGGAAGACCGAGTTCTGGGACCACAACCTGGAGTCCTTCACGCTCATGTCGGGCCTGGCGGCCGTGACGACGAAGATCAAGCTCTTCGCCACCGCGGCCTCGCTGGTGATGCCGCCGGCCATCGTGGCACGCATGGCCTCCACCATCGACAGCATCTCGGGCGGCCGCTTCGGACTGAACCTGGTGACCGGCTGGCAGCGCCCCGAGTACTCGCAGATGGGCATGTGGCCCGGCGACGAGTTCTTCGCGACCCGCTACCAGTACCTCTCGGAATACATCCAGGTGCTGCGCGACCTGTGGGGCCAGGGCCAGTCGGACTTCAAGGGCCAGTACTTCAAGATGGATGACTGCCGCCTGAGCCCGCAGCCGCAGGCGACCATGAAGGTGATCTGCGCCGGCCAGAGCGATGCCGGCATGGCCTTCTCGGCCCGGTACGCCGACTACAACTTCTGCTTCGGCAAGGGCGTGAACACGCCCAAGGCCTTCGCGCCCGCGGCGCAGAAGCTGATCGAGGCCACGGCCCAGACCGGCCGGCATGTGACCACCTACGTGCTCATCATGGTGATCGCCGCCGAGACCGACGAGGCCGCCTTCGCCAAGTGGGAGCACTACAGGGCCGGAGCCGACACCGAGGCCATCGCCTGGATGGCGCAGCAGGGCGCGGCCGACACCAAGTCGGGCGGCGACACCAACGTGCGCCAGATGACGGACGCCACCTCGCCTTCGGCCGTGAACATCAACATGGGCACGCTGGTGGGCTCCTATGCCAGCGTGGCCCGCATGCTGGACGAGATGGCCGAGGTGCCCGGCACCGAAGGCGTGCTGCTGACCTTCGACGACTTCGTGCAGGGCGTGGAAGACTTCGGCGAACGCATCCAGCCGCTGATGAAGAGCCGCGTGGACGTGGACACGCCCGTGCCCACGCAGGTGGGCGCGCCGGAAGCACTCGCCGCTTGAGAAGGGACGCCCCCATGACCTCACCCAAGACCAACGCCACCCTGCGCTCGACCACGCCGGTCGGCCCGCTCCCTCTGCCGGGCGCACCGGCGCCGACAGTGATCCCCGCGCGCCCGGAACCCCTGGCGCTCGTGCCCACGCAGACCGCACTGATCGTGGTCGACATGCAGAACGCCTATGCCTCGCTGGGCGGCTACGTCGACTCGGCGGGCTTCGACATCTCGGGCGCGCAGGGCACCATCGCCGGCATCGCCCGCGCCATCGAGGCGGCGCGCGCCGCGGGCATGCTGGTCGTCTTCCTGCAGAACGGCTGGGATGCGCAGTACGTGGAAGCCGGCGGCCCCGGCTCGCCCAACTGGCACAAGTCGAACGCGCTCAAGACCATGCGCGCACGGCCGGAGTTGCAGGGCCGCTTCCTGGCCAAGGGCGGCTGGGACTACGAACTCATCGATGCGATGAAGCCGCAGCCCGGCGACCTCGTGATTCCCAAGACCCGCTACAGCGGCTTCTTCAACAGCACCCTGGACAGCAGCCTGCGCGCCCGCGGCATCCGCAGCCTGGTGTTCACGGGCATCGCCACCAACGTGTGCGTGGAGTCCACGCTGCGCGACGCCTTCCACCTGGAGTACTTCTCGCTGATGCTGGAAGACGCCACCCACGAGCTGGGCGGGCCGGCCATCCAGCAGGGCACGGTCTACAACGTCGAGACCTTCTTCGGCTGGGTATCGACCGTCGACGCGTTCTGCCAGGCGCTCATGCCCGCCACCGCCGCCGCACCCGCTGCCACCGAGGCCGCCACGGCCTGACCCCTCCTTCCATCCCACTCCGGAGTCCCTTCATGCCCAAGGAAGCCATCATCCCGCCCGGCACCAGCACCCCCATCGCGCCCTTCGTGCCCGGCACCCTGGCCGACGGCGTCGTCTACGTCTCGGGCACCCTGCCCTTCGACAAGGACAACAACGTCGTGCACGTTGGCGATGCCACCGCCCAGACGCGCCATGTGCTCGAGACCATCCAGGGCGTCATCGAGGCCGCCGGCGGCACGATGGACGACGTGACCTTCAACATGATCTTCATCACCGACTGGGCCAACTACGCCAAGGTCAATGCGGTGTATGCCGAGTACTTCCCGGGCACCAAGCCGGCGCGCTACTGCATCCAGTGCGGGCTGGTGAAACCCGACGCGCTGGTCGAGATCGCCTCCATCGCCCACGTGGGCAAGAAGGCCTGAGCCGCACCATGGCGCTGTACCACGAGGTGCACGGCGACGGGCGTCCCGGCATGCCCAGCGTGCTGCTGTCCTCGGGCCTGGGCGGCTCGGCCGGCTTCTGGCGGCCGCAGATCCCGGCGCTGGTCGAAGCGGGCTGGCGCGTGGTGGCCTACGACCAGCGCGGCACCGGCCGCAGCCCGGCCGACCTGCCCGCCGGCTACGCCATCGCCGACATGGCCCGTGACGTGGCCGAGGTGATGAAGACCACGGGCACCGAACGCTGCCACCTCGTGGGCCATGCGCTGGGCGGCCTGGTGGGCCTGCAGTTGGCGCTGGATGCGCCGCACAGCGTGGCCAGCCTGGTGCTGGTCAATGCCTGGTCGCGGCCCAACCCGCATTCGGCGCGCTGTTTCGATGCCCGCCTGGCGCTGCTGGGCGCCTGCGGCCCGCGTGCTTACGTGGAAGCACAACCCATCTTCCTGTATCCGGCCGACTGGGCCGCGGCCCACGCGAGCGAGGTGCAGGCCGAGGTGGACCATGCCTTCGCCCACTTCCCGGGCGAGGCCAACATGCGCGCCCGCATTGGCGCGCTGCGCGCCTTCGACGTCGATGCCCGCTTGGCTCAGATCGCTGCACCGACGCTCGTCGCTTGCGCGCAGGACGACGTTCTGGTGCCGTGGACGATGTCGCTGCACCTGGCCGAGCGCCTGCGCTTCGCCACCCTCGACCGCAGCGCCCATGGCGGCCATGCGCACAGCGTGACCGACCCTGCACGCTTCAACGCCGCGCTGCTGGCCTTCCTGGCCAGGCAGCACTGACTTCCCCGCCATCTTGTTTTTCCGACCATGTCCCCACCCCTGGACGAACGCGCCCTCGCCGCCCTCTTCACCGAGGCCCGCACCCACAACGGCTGGACCGACGAGCCGGTCGCCGACTCCCTGCTGAAGCAGGTCTACGAACTGGCCCGCCTGGGCCCCACCTCGGCCAACTGCTCGCCGGGCCGCTTCGTCTTCGTGCGCACGCCCGAGGGCAAGGAGCGGCTGCGGCCCGCCCTGTCGGCCGGCAACCTCGACAAGACGATGGCCGCGCCGGTGACGGTGATCTGCGCCTGGGATGCGCGCTTCTACGACCAGTTGCCCACGCTCTTTCCGCACGTGGATGCACGCCCCTGGTTCACCGGCAGCGCCGAGGTCGCGCACCACACGGCCTTCCTCAACGCCACGCTGCAGGCCGGCTACCTGCTGCTGGCCGCGCGTGCGCTGGGCCTGGACGCCGGCCCCATGGCGGGCTTCGACAAGGCACAGGTCGACGCCGCCTTCTTCGCCGGCACCGACTGGCACACCAACTTCCTGATCAACCTGGGGCACGGCGACGCGTCGAAGCTCAAGGGCCGGTTGCCGCGGCTGGCCTTCGACGACGCCTGCCGCCTGGCCTGAGGGCCCGTTCGCCCCACGTTGGCCGCCCCCCTTCGAAGGCTCCGAGATGACGATGATGTCCATCGCCCCCGCTTCCCACCCGCACCCGGCTGGCACCGCGCTGGCCGCCACGTCGCCCGAACGCGCCGACTACCGCAACGCCATGGCCCGGCTGGGCGCAGCCGTGAACATCATCACGACCGACGGGCCGGCGGGCCGCGCGGGCTTCACGGCCTCGGCGGTGTGCAGCGTGACGGACGACCCGCCGACGCTCCTGATCTGCCTGAACCGCAATGCCTCGGTCTACCCCGTCTTCCAGGCCAACGGCACGCTGTGCGTGAACGTGCTCGGCGCAGGCCAGCAGCAGCTGTCCAACCTGTTCGGCGGCAAGACGCCGATGGACGAACGCTTCGCCGCCGCACAGTGGCATGCGAGCCGCAGCGGCGTGCCGGTGCTGGCCGACGCTGCCGCCACCTTCGAGTGCCGCGTGGTCGGCCGCACCGCGGTGGGCACGCACGACGTGCTCTTCTGCGAAGTGGAGATGGTGCGCGTGGGCAGCGCCGCGCACGGCCTCGTCTACTTCGACCGGCGCTACCACGACCTGCTGCCGCAATAACAGGACCCCCCATGCCGCCTCGCGGCTCCCGCCTCTCTGGCGCCTTCGGCTCGGGCACACCCGGCGGCCTGGCCGAGCCGGTTCCGCGGGGGCCCTGGCATGGGGCCGCGTCGATGCCCTTCGATCGGGGTCGGCTCAGGCTGGGACGGTGGCCGGCACGCAGATGCCGTCCAGCACCAGCCGCTGGACGTTGTCCACCGTCTCCTCGAAGAAGGCCGCATCCTGCAGCGTGCGGCCGGAGATGGCCTGCACCTGCACCGCGAAGTCGGCGTAGTGCTGGGTCAGCGCCCACAGGCCGAACACCAGGTGGTGCGGCGCCACCGGCCGCAGGCGGCCCGAGCGCACCCATTCGGCGATGACCTCGGACTTGCGCTCCACCAGCGTGCGCAACTCGCGGTCGAGTTCGTCGCGCAGCAGCGGCGCGCCCTGGATCATCTCCAGGCAGAACAGGCGCGAGGCATCGGGCCGGTCGCGTGAGATCACCAGCTTGCGGCGGATGTAGCCGGCGATGGCCTCGCGCGGGTCCTGCTCGGCGCTGAAACCGCGCAGCGGCTCCAGCCACACGTGCAGCAGCTCGCGCAGCACGCTCACGTACAGCTCCTCCTTGTTGGCGAAGTAGTAGAGCAGGTTGCTCTTGGACACGTCGGCACGCGCGGCCACCTGGTCGACGCTGGTGCCGTGCAGCCCATAGCGCGAGAACAGGCCCAGCGCGGCCGAGAGGATCACGCTGCGCTTGTCTTCCGTCTGGCGCGGCCGGCGAGCCGTGCGTCCGGCCGCGCCGGCGCGGCGGGCTGGCGGGGTGCCGACCCTCGCAGCGGCCTTGCGCCCGCGCGCGTCCGCCGGCGCCTTGCTCGCCGCAGGAGATCTGGCCATGGTTCTTCCGTTTCCTTCGTTCTCGTGGGCTGCATCGCGGAGCTCGCGGCGCGGGCTGTGCGGCCGGTGTTGCGATTCGCGTACCAGGCCCTGCGCACCAGCAGCGAGCCCCGGCGGCGCCGTGTTCGTGAAATTGCACCAAGACACCGCAGCATGGTCGCCAGCGGTGCGTGCACAGCATGTTACGCAGCGCCTCATGCGTTTGTCCATTTGGTCCAACTGGCACGGTCGTTGCAAAAGGACTCGGACAGCCCCAGCCCTCTCCACGAGACGCCCATGACCCTGATGTCCGTCCCCATCATCGATCTCGCACCGTACTTCTCGGGCTCGGCCGAGGAAAAGGCCGCGCTGGCCCGCCAGGTCGACGAGGCCTGCCGCAGCATCGGCTTCCTGGTGATCACGCACCACGGCATCGATCCGGCGCTCATCGCGCGCGTCTCGGCCCTGTCGCGCCAGTTCTTCGACATGCCGCTGGCCGAGAAACGCAAGGTGGACCGCCCGCGCGACGACGCGGTGCGCGGCTACAGCGCCGTGGGCGAGGAAGGCCTGTCGTACAGCCTCGAGGAGGCCACGCCGGGCGACCTGAAGGAGTCCTTCTCCGTCGGCCCGTCGAACGTGCCCGACGACGAGTACCACCGCGGCCCCGCTGCCGGCCCGCACTTCGAGCCCAACAGCTGGCCGCCCATCGAGGGTTTCCGCGAAGCCTACGAACGCTACTTCGAGGCCATGAGCGACCTGTCGCGCTCGCTCATGCGCATCTTCGCGCTGGCACTCGACCTGCCCGAGCCCTACTTCGACGACAAGATCGACCGACATATCAGCATGTTCCGCGTGCTGTCGTACCCGCCGCAGCGCGAGGCGCCGCTGCCCGGCCAGCTGCGGGCCGGCGCCCACAGCGACTATGGCAGCCTGACGATCGTGCTGCCCGATGACAAGGGCCTGCAGGTGCAGAACAAGGCCGGCGAATGGGTGGACGTGCCGATGGTCGAGGGCGGCCTGGTGGTCAACATCGCCGACCTGATGATGCAGTGGACCAACGACCAGTGGGTCTCCACGATGCACCGCGTGGTCAACCCGCCCTTCGAGGTGGCGCAGACCAACCGCCGGCAGTCGCTGGTGTTCTTCCACCAGCCGAACTACGACGCCATGGTCGAGTGCCTGCCCACCTGCCTGGCACCGGGAGAGACAGCCAAGTACGCGCCGATTTCATCCGGCGATCACCTGACCTCGAAGTTCGTCAAGCAGACGACGTTCGGTGGGACCAAGTGATGGCCCACCTGTCCTACGTCAACGTCTTCGCCAGGGACGTGGTCGCGCTCAGCGGCTTCTACCAGCGCGTGTTCGGCTTCCCCGAGATCGAGGCCATCCGCTCGCCCATCTTCCGGGGGCTGGACACGGGCAAGAGCAGCCTGGGCTTCAACGCCCTGGACGCCTACGAGCTGCTGCACCTGGCCGAGTTCTCGGACACGAAGGGCGTCAAGTTCCTGCTCAACATCGACGTCGACAGCCGCGAGGACGTGGACCGCATGGTGCCCGTCGCGCTGGAGGCCGGCGCCACGCTCGTCAAGGCGCCGTACGTCACCTACTACCACTGGTACCAGGCCGTGCTGCTCGACCCCGAGGGCAACGTCTTCCGCATCAACTTCATGATGTGACGCGCCAGGCACCCCGGCCGGTGCCGGGGCGGCACTGTTCGTGCTTTTTCACCCATCCCGCCCGTCATCTTTCCTTCCACCTGGAGGTCTCCATGTTGTCCAAGCGCTTCCCACGCCTGAGCGTGGCCCTGGCCGGCGCCGCCGTGCTGCTGTCGGCCGGCACCGCCTTCGCGCAGACCGGCTTCAGCCTGAGCGGCAAGCCCGTCATCGCGATGCTGTACTACGGCCCGAAGAACGACGGCGGCTGGACGCAGGCCTTCGACGAGGCCCGCGTGAAGATCGAGGCCGCGCTCGGCCAGAAGATCCAGTTCGTGGAGAACGTGGGCGAGGACGCCTCGGTCATCAAGCCCGCGGCCGAGCGCTACATCTCGCGCGGCGCCAACATCGTGATCGGCACGGCCTTCGGCCAGTCCGACGCCTTCAAGGACCTGGCGGCCAAGTACCCCAAGGTGGCCTTCCTCAACGGCTCGGGCACCACCAACGGGCCGAACCTCGAATCCTTCTACGGCCGCACCTACGAGAGCCAGTACCTGTGCGGCATGGCCGCAGGCGCCGCCAGCAAGACGGGCAAGCTGGGCTTCGTGGCCGCCAACCCCTTCGGCGTGGTGAACTGGACCATCAACGCCTTCGCGCTCGGCGCGCAGAAGATGAACCCCAGCGCCACGGTCAACGTGATCTACACCGGCACCTGGAACGACCCCGTCAAGGAGCGCGCCGCCGCCACCGCCCTGATCGACCAGGGCGCCGACGTGATCGGCCAACACGTGGATTCGCCCACGCCGCAGATCGTGGCGCAGGAGCGCGGCGTGTACGGCACCGGCCACCACCGCGACCTGCGGCAGTTCGCGCCCAAGGCGACGCTGTGCTCGTCGGTGTGGGTGTGGGACCGCTTCCTGATTCCCGAACTCAAGAAGGTCATTGCCGGCAACTGGAAGCCCGAGCCGTACGGCGCCTTCATCCCCATGAGCGGCGGCGGCACCGACATCGCCGGCTTCGGTCCCGCCGTGCCGGCCGACAAGGTCAAGGTCATCCAGGCCGAACGCGATGCCATCCTGAAGGGCAAGCAGGTCTATGCCGGCCCGCTGAAGGACCGCGACGGCAAGGAGCGCGTCCCCGCCGGCGCCGTGCTCTCCGATGCCGACCTCTGGAAGATGGACTGGTTCGTCAAGGGCGTCGTGACGCAGAAGTAGACATGGCTCGACACCCGGCTGCGCGCGTCCAACACCGTCCCGCCACACACCGATGACTGCCGAAGCGTTGCGCCTGGCTGGCATCCACAAGTCCTTCGATGGCTTCAAGGCCTTGACGGACGCGCACTTCGCCGTGCGCTGGGGCGAAGTGCATGCGCTGCTGGGCGAGAACGGTGCGGGCAAGTCCTCGCTGATGAACATCGCGGCCGGGCTGTACTCGCCGGAGCAGGGCGAGCTGCTGGTGGACGACAACGCGGTGCGCCTGGCCGGCCCGCGCGATGCGGCCGCCCTGCACATCGGCATGGTGCACCAGCACTTCAAGCTGGTGCGGCCCTTCACCGTGGCCGAGAACATCCTGCTCGGACACCCGCTCGCGCAGGCCGAAGGCAGCCATCGGCGCCGCATGGCGCAGCTGGAGGAGCAGATCGGCGCCCGCGCGGCCGAGCTCGGCTTCGCCATCGATCCACGCGCCCGCGTCGAGCGGCTGTCCATCGCCGAGCAGCAGCGGGTGGAGATCCTCAAGGTGCTGCTGGCGGGTGCCCGCATCCTGATCCTGGACGAACCCACCGCCGTACTCACCGACCAGGAGGCCGAGCGGCTGCTGGCCACGGTGCATGCGCTGTCGCGCCAGGGGGCGGCGGTGGCGCTGGTCACGCACAAGATGGCCGACGTGAAGACCTGGGCCGACCGCGTCACCGTGATGCGCGGCGGGCGCACGCTGGCCACCGTGGATCCCAAGGCCACGCCGACCGAGGCGCTGGTGCGCCTGACTGTCGGCCAATCGATCGCCGCCAGCGAAGCGGTGGCCGAACCAGCGCTGCGCGGCGCGCCGATGCTGAGCCTGCGCGGCCTGCGCCTGCAGTCCTCGGGCCGCGCCGCACTGGACGGCGTCGACCTGACCCTGCATGCCGGCCAGATCTACGGCCTGGCCGGCGTCGGGGGCAACGGCCAGACCGAACTGGCAGACGCGCTGATGGGCATGGCCGACGGACTGCAAGGCACGGTCGCTCCGGCCGACGACGACGCGCC
>JAVHYA010000118.1 GCA_031119395.1 Pseudomonadota bacterium | reverse complement strand
TCGCTGCGGCCGTCGATGGGGCGCTACCCGCAGGCCGGCATCGCGCCGATCTCGCACACGCGCGACACGGCCGGGCCGATGGCGCGCGCGGTGGCCGACCTGGTGCCGATGGACCGCGCCATCGCCGGCGGCGGCGCGATCAAGCCGGCGCGGCTGCACGGCGTCCGGCTGGGCGTGGTGGCCTACTTCTACGAGCACCTCGATGCCGATACCCGCGCCGCGACCGACGCCGCGCTGGCGAAACTGCGCGCCGCAGGCGTCACGCTCGTCGACGTGCAGATGCCCAGGCTGGCCGAGCTGAACGGCGCGGTGGGCTTTCCGGTCGCGCTGTACGAGGCGAACGACGACATGGCGGCCTACCTGGCGAGGTACGCGACCGGCATCGACCTGAAGCAGCTCGCCGCCGGCATCGCCAGCCCCGACGTCAAGGGCACCTTCGATGGCCTGGTGCTGCCGCGCAAGCTGCCGGCGGCCCACGGCGTTGTCGATGCGAAACCTGTCTACGCGCAGGCGATGCGCGTGGCGCGCCCGGCCTTGCAGAAGCTGTATGCCGACACCTTCAAGAAGCACCGGCTCGATGCGCTGGTCTTCCCGACGGTGCCGCAGGTGGCGCCGGTGGCCGCGCCCGAGGCCAGCAGCCCGGAGAACTTCGGCGCGCTGATCCAGAACACCGACCCCGGCAGCAACGCCGGCATCCCGGGGCTGCAGCTGCCCTCGGGCCTGGGCGCCTCGACCGGCCTGCCCGTGGGGCTGGAGCTGGACGGGCCGGCCGGGAGCGACCGCCGGCTGCTGGCGATCGGTCTGGCGATCGAGCCGGTGCTCGGGCGGCTGCCGGCACCGAAGAAGTAGCGCGGGCGCCGTTCAGCGCGGCGCGGGCGGCACCGCGGCCGCCAGGGCCGAGCGCCGCTCGATGCCCAGCTTGTCGAAGATGCGCCGCAGGTAGGTGCGCACGGTGGGTACGCCCACCGCGAGGCGGCGTGCGATGTCCTTGTCGGTCAGGCCCTCGCGCACGGCGCGTGCCACCTCCTGCTCGCGTGCGCTGAGGCTGTGCCAGGCGGCGCGGTCCTGCCGCATGGCCGCATCGTTCGGGAGCGTGCGGTGCTGCGCCCGCCGCAGGGCGCCCGCGAAGGCCGGTTCGATCAGGTCGAGCATCAGTGCCTCGCGCTCGCCGAAGTCACCGCGCGCCTTGCGGCGCCAGATGCGCAGGTCGCCCAGCGCCCGGTCGCCGTCGAAGCTGTGCAGGTTCAGGCCCCAGTGCAGGCCGTCGCGGGCGAGGAAGTCGTTGAAGAAGGGCGTGCGCATCAACTCGCGCTGCGGCATGACCTCGGTCACGCGCGTCGCGCGGCGGCGCGCCTGCAGCACGAAGGTGATCGGGTCGTGGTGCTGGTGCCACTGCGCATAGGTGTCGAGGTTGGACGGCGCCATGTTGATCGCCACCCGCGCCGCGAAACTGCCACGCTCGGCATCCCACACGAAGGACGCGAACTGGTCCGCCCGCAGCAGGCCGAGCAGCGCGTGGCCCAGGCGCTCGCGGATCTCCTGCTCGCCGCAGTCGTCGCGCGTCAGCAGCGTCAACACGCCGCGCAGCGATTGCTGGTCCGAAGCGCTGAGGTACATGGTGCTTGCCTTTCGGTGGGGGCGCGGCCCGGCGGGTCGGGCGCTGCGCGAACTTAGCCGGAAGCAAGCACCACGCCAAGCGTGCTTGTCCGCAGGGCGGTCCGCGCCGGTTGACGCGACTGCGCGCCCTCCGCACAATCGGCCCCGCTCCGGGGTGCACGTAGGGCGTGCTGAGATGGCGGACCTGACCGCCGGAACCGCGAACTTGATCTGGTTAGTACCAGCGTAAGAAGAGCTGCAGCGCCGAGGCGCCTGCGTCCGCCCACCGTGGCGGGCGCGTGCGCATTCCCCCTCGGCGTCCATGGCGGGGCATCCATCCACGTGCTTTGGAGAGACCGCCCCATGAATGCCCCCGACACCACCGCGCATGCCTTCGCGCAGATGCTCGCGCTGACGCGCGAACCCTTCCCTGCCTCGACCAAGGGCCGCATGGCCGGCAGCCGGCCCGACCTGCAGGTGCCGGTGCGTGACGTGCACCTGAGCAATGGCGAGGTGGTGTCGCTCTACGACACCTCGGGCCCCTACACCGACCCGCAGGCGGCGATCGACGTGCGGCGCGGCCTGCCCGGCGTGCGCGGCGCCTGGATCGCCGAGCGCGGCGACACCGAAAGCTACGAAGGGCGCATCCGCCAGGCGCTGGACGACGGCGCCAGGCATGCCGAGCAGCAGGCCCCGCAGGAGCACGTGCGCATCGCCCGACTGCGCGCCGAGGCCGCCGCGCTGCAGCGCCCGCCGCGCCGCGCCAGAAGCGGCATGAACGTCACGCAGATGCACTACGCGCGACGCGGCATCGTCACGCCCGAGATGGAGTACGTGGCCCTGCGCGAGAACGGCCGCCGCGAGTGGATGGCCGAGTACCTGGCCGACCAGGAGCGCGCACGCCGCGTGGCGGGCAACCCGTTGGGTGCGGCCATACCGAAAATCATCACGCCCGAGTTCGTGCGCGACGAGGTGGCGCGCGGCCGCGCCATCATCCCGGCCAACATCAACCACCCCGAGGTCGAGCCGATGGCCATCGGCCGCAACTTCAAGGTCAAGATCAACGCCAACATCGGCAACTCGGCCGTCACCTCCAGCATCGAGGAAGAGGTGGAAAAGCTGGTGTGGGCCATCCGCTGGGGCGCCGACAACGTGATGGACCTCAGCACCGGCAAGAACATCCACACCACGCGCGACTGGATCGTGCGCAACTCGCCGGTGCCGATCGGCACGGTGCCGATCTACCAGGCGCTCGAGAAGGTGGGCGGCGTGGCCGAGGACCTCACCTGGGCCATCTTCCGCGACACGCTGATCGAGCAGGCGGAGCAGGGCGTGGACTACTTCACCATCCACGCCGGGCTGCGGCTGCCCTTCATTCCGATGACCGCGAAGCGCATGACGGGCATCGTCTCGCGCGGCGGCTCGATCATGGCCAAGTGGTGCATCGCGCACCACCGCGAGAGCTTCCTCTACGAGCACTTCGAGGAGATCTGCGAGATCATGAAGGCCTACGACGTGAGCTTCTCGCTCGGCGACGGCCTGCGCCCCGGCTGTGGCGCCGACGCCAACGACGAGGCGCAGTTCGCCGAATTGCGCACCCTGGGCGAGCTGACGCAGATCGCCTGGAAGCACGACGTGCAGACCATGATCGAAGGCCCGGGCCATGTGCCGCTGCACATGATCCAGGCCAACATGGACGAGCAGTTGAAGCACTGCCACGAGGCGCCCTTCTACACGCTGGGCCCGCTGACCATCGACATCGCCCCGGGCTACGACCACATCGCCTCGGCCATCGGCGCGGCCATGATCGGCTGGATGGGCACGGCCATGCTGTGCTACGTGACGCCCAAGGAGCACCTGGGCCTGCCCGACCGCGACGACGTCAAGCAGGGGATCATCGCGTACAAGATCGCGGCCCACGCCGCCGACGTGGCCAAGGGCCACCCGGGTGCGCGTGCGCGGGACGACGCGCTCTCCAAGGCGCGCTTCGAGTTCCGCTGGGAAGACCAGTTCAACCTGGGCCTGGACCCGGACACGGCGCGCGACTTCCACGACGAGACGCTGCCCAAGGACTCGAGCAAGGTGGCGCACTTCTGCTCCATGTGCGGGCCGAAGTTCTGCTCCATGAAGATCACGCAGGAGGTGCGCGAATACGCGGCGCGGGGCATGGACCAGAAGTCGCGCGAGTTCCGCGCGGGCGGCGGCGAGTTCTACGTGCCCATCGCGCCGGCCGGCACCGCCGGCGCCTGAACGGCCACCGTTGAAAGGGCGCGCGTGCGCCTCCATCTGCCTGCTTCAAGCAGGACACGGCCATGGGCGCACGCGACGACTTCTTTCCCGACTCCTACTCCGCCACCGTCACCCGCGTGGCCGAGACCGCCAGCGCGGCGGTGGCGCACATCAAGGTGCGCCGCAAGGCGGGCGACGGCGCGGCCGCGGCGGGCGGCAGCGGCTCGGGCTTCCTGTTCACGCCCGACGGCTTCGCGCTGACCAACGCGCACGTGGTCGAGGGCGCGGGCGAGCTGCGCGCCGCCTTCGCCGACGGCAGCGAAGGCACGGCACGGCTGGTGGGGCAGGACGCCTCGACCGACATCGCCGTGCTGCGGCTCGAATCGCATCCGGCCGCCTTCCTGCCCCTGGGCAGTTCGGCGCAACTGCGGCCGGGGCAGCTCGCGGTGGCGGTGGGCAATCCCCTGGGCTTCGACTTCACCGTCACGGCCGGCATCGTGAGCGCGCTGGGCCGCAGCCTGCCCGCGCGCGGCGGCCGGATGATCGAGGACGTGGTCCAGACCGACGTCGCGCTCAACCCGGGCAATTCCGGCGGACCGCTGCTCGACGGGGCGGCGCAGGTCATCGGCGTCAACACGGCCGTGATTCCTTCGGCGCAGGGCCTGAGCTTCGCGGTGTCGGTCGATACCGCGCGCTGGGTGGCCGGCGAACTGATGCGCCACGGCACGGTCCGCCGCGGCCGCCTGGGCGTGCAGTGCGCGGCGGTGCCCCTGCCGCGGCGCTGGGTGCGCGAGAACGACTGGCCCGTGGCCACCGGCGTGCGGCTGATGGGGGTGGCGGGCGCTTCGGCAGCGGCGCGCGGCGGCCTGCGCGAGGGCGACATCCTGGTCGGCTGCGACGGCGTGCCGCTGGCGCAGCTGTCGGACCTGCTCAAGCGCCTGGCGGGCGAGGGCTATGGCCGGCCGCTGCTGCTCAAGCTCCTGCGGCCCGTCGCGGGTACCCTCACGGCCATGGTTCTGACGGTGACTCCCGGTGGCTGAGCAAGGCGCCGCCTCTTCCCGCTTCTCCAGCGCAGGTTGGCCGCGACCCGCGGCCGCGGACCCGTGCCCCTGTGGCCGAGCGGCCGCCGCTGCCAAGGCGAAGGTGCGGGCCTTCGGCGATTGCTGCGGTCGCTTCGTCGGCCCGATGGCGGACGGCAGCCCGGCCGCGCCCGATGCCGAGGCACTCATGCGCTCGCGCTACACCGCCTTCGTGCTGGGCGATGCCGGCTACCTGCTCGCCACCTGGCACCCGGACACGCGCCCCGACGCGCTCCCGCTCGATCCGGCGCAGCAGTGGCTGGGGCTGCAGGTCAAGGCGCACCTGCCCATCGACGCCACGCACGCCGAGGTCGCGTTCGTCGCCCGTTCGCGCGATGCGACGGGGCGGGCCTCGCGGCTGGTCGAGCACAGCCGCTTCGTGCGCGAGGGCGGGCGCTGGTACTACGTCGACGGGCGGCTCGGCGGCTGAAGCGGCACCGCCGGTTTCAAGCCGAATCGGCCCGCGGCGCTCGCGGGGCGGGCGCAGGCAGCTATGAAAAAGAGAGCGCCCTGCGGCGGATTGTCCGCACCAGGGAGACAAAGTGATTCCTTTTGGGGGATTTATCCGTGTGCTGCGCTGCGGCACACTTTCTTCCATGCTCGCGCGCGGTCCCTTCCGGGCCGCGCCGGCGCCACAAGACCAAGAACCGCCATCGCCAGGGATCCGACCATGCAGCTCGCCACCGCTTCCGCGCCCGCCCGTTCCGCCGCCCGCTGGGGCGGGGGCCTGCTCGCGGGCGCGTTGCTGGCCCTGGGCCTCGCCGCACCGCATGCGCGGGCCGAGGAGCCGCATTCGCTGACGCCCTTCTCGGCTGCGGCCGGCGCCGTGCCGCCGGCGCCCTGGCACTTCAGCACGCTGCCGAACAAGACGCCCACCCGCTTCGACGTCGTGTCCGAGGACGGGCGCCGCGTGTTGAAGGTCGAGGCCAGCGATTCCTACGGCCTGCTCTCGCACCGCGTGCAGATGCCGCTGAACGAATCGACGGTGCTGAGCTGGCGCTGGCGCGTGGACCAGTTCGTCGAGGGGGCCGACCTGCACACCCGCGCCGGCGACGACGGCGCGGCCAAGCTGTGCGTGTTCTTCGACTTCCCGGCCGACCGCCTGCCGCTGATGGAGCGCACGCGCCTGGCGGTGGCGCGCAGCGTCTCCGGCGAGGAGGTGCCCAGCGAGGCCCTGTGCTACGTGTGGGACGGCAAGGAGGCGAAGGGACAGATGCTGGTCAACGCCTTCACCAACCGCATGCACATGGTGGTGCTCGAGTCCGGCCCCGCCGCCCGGCCCGGCGCCTGGGTGGGCGAGCGCCGCAACCTGCTGGCCGACTACCGGCGTGCCTTCGGCGCCGAGGCGCAGGGCGCCACGCCCGATGTGGTGGCGGTGGTCGTCTCGGCCGATGCGGACAACACGCACGGCCATGGCCTGGCCTACTTCTCCGACCTGAGCCTCGTCGGCTCGACCGCGCTGCGCGCCGAGGCGCGGCCGGCGGGCAACGGCACGGCGGAATAGCGGGAGCGCCATGAACGATCTCGTCTCGCTGCTCGCCACCCAGGGGCCCGCCGTGGTCTTCCTGGTGACGCTGGCCGCGCGGCTGGGCGCGCCGGTGCCGGCCGTGCCCTTCCTGGTGGTGGCCGGTGGGCTGGCGGTGGGCGGCACGGCGCTGAATGCCGCGGCCATCGTCGCCGCCTCCCTGCTGGGCAACCTGCTGGGCGACGGTGCGTGGTTCCTGGCCGGACGGCGCTGGGGCTACGGCGTGATGCGGCTGCTGTGCCGCGTCTCGCTGTCGGCGGACACCTGCGTGTCGCGCAGCGAATCGATCCTCGGGCGCTGGGGCGGGCTGTCGCTGATCGCGGCGAAGTACGTGCCGGGCGTGTCGGTGGTGGCGCCGCCCATGGCCGGCGCGATCGGCATGTCGAATGCCCGCTTCCTCGCCTACGAGACGGCCGGCGCCCTGGTCTGGACGCTGGGGTACCTGTTGCTGGGCGCGGTGTTCCACGCCGCCATCCGCGACGTGCTGGCGGTGCTGGCCAACATCGGCCTGGCCGCCACGGCGGTGGGCGGGGCGCTGCTGCTGGCCTTCCTGGTCTGGCGCTACCGGCAGCGGCGGCTGGCACGCCGTGCCGACGACATCACGACCATCAGCGTCGATGCACTGCGCAGCGCACTGGCGCAGGGCCGTGCGCCGACCGTGGTCGACGTGCGGGGCGAGCAGGTGCGGGCGCTCGACCCGCGTGCCATTCCAGGCGCGGTCGGCTTCGCGCTGGCCGAGCTGCCGCACGGGCTGGGGGCCCTGGCCGACGGCCGCGAACTGGTGCTGTTCTGCGACTGCCCGGACGATGCGTCGGCCGTCGCCGCCGCACGCGTGCTGATGGCGGCGGGGCTGCCGCGGGTGCGCGTGCTGGCGGGGGGCCTGTCGGCCTGGACCGCCTCGGATGCGCAGGACACGCAGCCGGCCGTTCCTGCACCGCTGGGCGCTGCCGGCGCGGCCTGAGCCGGCCGGAAGCCTTGCGGCGCGTGGGGCGGGTGCCGCGCGCGGTACGATGCCGACGCCCCGCGGGCCGGCCTGCCCGGCGCACGGCGGGGCGCCGTATCCCGTTCTGCTGCAAGGAGCCCTCACGCGATGGCCGCGCTTTCCTTCGATGCCGTCCTCTTCGACTGCGACGGCGTGCTCGTCGACTCCGAGCCCATCACCAACCGCGTGCTCACCGAGATGCTCGGCGAGCTCGGCTGGCATCTGACGGTCGAGGAGACCATGCGCATCTTCGTGGGCAAGGCGGTCAAGGACGAGATGGGCCTGATCGAGGAGAAGACCGGCTTCTCGCTCACGCAGGATTGGCTCGCGATGTTCTGGGCGCGGCGCAACGAGGCGCTCGAGCGCGAACTGGTGGCCATTCCCGGGGCCGCCGAGGCGGTGCGCACGTTGCACGCGCGCCTGGACGGCCGCATCGCCTGCGCCTCGGGCGCCGACCGCCGCAAGGTCGAGCTGCAGCTGGCCAAGGTCGGCCTGCTCGATGCCTTCGAGGGCCGGATCTTCAGCGGCCACGAGACGCCGCGCAGCAAGCCCTTCCCCGACGTCTACCTGGCGGCCGCGGGCGCGCTGGGCATCGACCCCGCGCGCTGCGCCGTGGTCGAGGACACGGTGACCGGCGCCAGCGCCGGCATCGCCGCCGGCGCCACGGTCTTCGGCTACAGCCCGGGCGGTCTCGGCCACAGCGGCGCCGACGCGATGCGTGCCATCGGCGTGGCCCAGGTCTTCGCCGACATGGCGCATCTTCCCGGCGTGCTGGCCGCCTACCGGCCGATGCACCGCGCCTGAACCGCGGGCCCGCCCGCGACGGCAGACCTCCCTTCGAGCGGGTGTGGCGAACGCCATAGGCCGCGCCACGGCCATCCGTCGCGTGCCCGACCGGTCAAAGGTGGTATGTACGAGGTGAGCGGGCACTTCTAGAGTTCGTCCCATCCCGTGCGGCCCCGTGCCCGCGGGGCGCGCAGCCGGACGCCATGCCGGCACCCACCGAGGAGGCAGGCAAGGGCATGTCGCACCAGATCTTCCTGATCGCACTCGAGGCCGGTGCGCAAGACGACGACGCCGTCCGCGACGAACTCGCGAGCCTGCTGCACAGGCTGGGCGGCTTCGTGCTCATGGCGACCGGCTCGGGCGCGCTCATCGCGGCTTTCGACGACCAGTGGCAGCCGCTCTTCCTGCGCCACCCGGGCGTCGCGTCCTGCGGCGCGCTCAGCCTCGATCCCCAGGGTGCAGCCGCCACCAAGCTGCGCCACCTGTTTGCGGCCAATGTGGCGGCCCAGCTGGCCGAACGCGGCGGTCTCGAAGCAGGGGCCCCGGCGCCGGGCCCCGCGCACCGCCCGCTGGTCTGGCACAGGCCGGCGCAGCATCGGCCGGACGGCGCCACCGGCATCCGCATTTCCACCCAACCCGTCGCGAGGTGAAATCATGAGCATCGGTCAGGAGCTTCTGGACGTCCCCTTCCCGGACATGATCTACAAGATGGCCAACGCCATCGCCCAGGGCCAGCGCAAGCTGGACAAGGCCTCGCTGGACACGGCGCGCGCCCTGGCCAAGGCCAAGGTCAAGGTCATTCCCGACATCTACGAGATCGTCGAGAAGAAGAAGCTGTCCGACGCCCTGGAGCCGGGCACCACGCTGCCTGGCGATGCCGGCGACACCGACACCATCGCCGTGCGCACCGAGGCGGCCAAGGCGGTCGACATGACGCTGATGCAGGCCGGGCTGCTGCCGACCTTCTACCAGTTCACCGAGTCGCTGATCGAGGTGAAGGTGTCGATCAGCCACCGCAGCTCCAGTTCGCGCGAGTTCGAGGCCGGGGCCGAGTTCGAGATCAGCACCGAGGCCGAGGCGCACGGTTCGCTGTTCGGCTTCGGTGGCTCGGCCTCGGTGTCGACCACCTTCGCATCGCACGTCAACTACAAGAGCTCGTCCACCTACGACTACTCGGCCGAGGGCTCCAGCCTGCTGCGCACCACGCTCAAGCCGGTCCCGGCGCCGCCGCGCATCATTCCGCGCATCGTCACCATCGATGCGACGGTGACGCCGCCCAAGGTGACCTTCGGCGCCTGAGCGCCGCATCCGCCCGAGCGTTCCATGTCGCGGCCCCGGTTTCCGGCACTGGTCGAGGCGCGCCGCCAGGAGCGCGGCGGTCGTCCTCGTGCGGCGGCACCGCGTGCGACCGCCTCGCCGCGCCCCGACCGGCCGCCCAGGGACACGGCTTCCCGCGCCGCGCCTCGGCCGGCGCCCGCGC
>JAVHYA010000117.1:5347-9766 GCA_031119395.1 Pseudomonadota bacterium | reverse complement strand
GGGCAGGCTCGGGCGCCGGGGCGGGCGGTGGCAGCGGTGCCGGGGCCGGTGCAGGGGCAGGCGCGGACGCGGGCGCCGGTGCCAGCGGCGCCGCATCGCCCGTGCCCCGGAAGGCCCAGAACGCGCCGGCACCGGCGACCAGCAGCAAGACGACCGCACCCACGGCGATCCACGGCCCCCTGGACGCCGGCGCGGCGGTCGGCAGGGGAGGCGCCGGCGGGGGCACCGACGCGCTGGGCGGTGTGGCGGGCGAAGGCGGTGGCAAGGGGGCGGCGGCGCGCGACGCCGCAGTGGACGGCGCGCCCAGGATGACGGTGCGCTCGTCGGCCGCTGACCCCGCCAGGCCCGCCGGCTGGGTGATGGGCCAGGCCGCCTCGTCCGCCGTCGTGGCAGGCGCAGCCCCGGCCCCAGCCAGACGGGCCCCGCATCCTCGACAGAACTTGGCGGCTTCGCGGTTTTCGGTTCCGCATGCGGCGCATACCACAGGCATTTCGGCCCTCCGACTACTCTTTGTAACATGGTAGCCGGGCCGGTCGGGCTTGTCGCTTGTTGGATGGCCGCTGTTACACGAAGCAGGCGGCGGCGCCGATCCCGCGGCGGCGAGCGCAGCAAGCCCCAGGGGCGCCCGCGGCACCGGCCTTGCCAGGTCCCGGCGAGAAGCCCGGCAGGCCGCGCCAGGCCGGTGGCCTCGCCCCTTGCCAGTCACGGCATGTCCGCCGGACATGTGCCGGACGGTTTCAACTCCCTCCAGGTCGATGGCACGAGCGGGAGGGCGCCGCGAAGCGGCTTGGGCGATGCTTAAGTCACCGCCACCCGGCGCGACCTGCTGCGCAGGCGGCGCGCCATCACCAGGCCCAGGGCCAGCGTGAGTTCGAGCGCAATGCTCGGCTGGCGGTTGGCCATCTCGCTGAAGCGCAGCGGCGTGAGCCGCCACAGGCGGGAGGCCGCAGCGGCGGTCACGCTCGCCGAGCGCGGCTGGCGCGAGAAGAAGGCGCCTTCACCCACCGCCGAGCCGGCGTTGAGCATGGCGATCTGCACCTCGCCCTTGCTGCTGAGCGTGTGCACGCTGACCGAGCCCGACTCGATGAAGAACAAGGTGCGGTCGTGCGCGTTCTCGTCGATCAGCGTCTGTCCCGCCGCGAGCTCGAAGGGCTGCAGGTACGAGCCCAGCACCTCCCACTGCGCGGTCTGCAGGGCCGGCGCGAAGGCGTCGTCGCTGGTGTTCTGGGCGATCGCCTGGCAAAGGTCCTGGATGGTGGCGGGCATGGTGTGGGGGTCTCGTTGTCGCTCTGAACGCGCGAAGGCCCGGCGGCGCCGGACGGCCGGGCCATTGTTCGGGCAATCGGGCTACTTTCCAATACAAAAGCGCGAAAAAATCACGCCCAGCAACTCGTCGGCGCCGAACTCGCCGGTGATGGCGTTCAGCGCGTTCTGGGCCAGTCGCAGCTCCTCGGCCAGCAGGTCCAGCGGCGGCGGGGCGGCCTCCAGGTGCGCCGTGGCGAGCGCGAGGTGCTCCTCGACCTGGCCCAGCGCCTGCACGTGGCGGGCCCGCGCCAGGTACAGCCCTTCGGGCATGGCCTGCCAGCCCGCGATCTCGAGCAGCCGCTGGCGCAGGGCCTCGATGCCGTCGCCGGTGCGTGCCGAAAGCCGCAGGCCTTCGCCGGCATCGACGCCCGGGACGGCGTCGGCCTTGTTCCACACCTCCACCACCGGCACGCCGGCCGGCAGCCGCGCCGACAGGCTGTCGCGGATCGCCGCATCCGCCGCGCGGTAGTCGGGCTCCTGCGCGCGCGTGAGGTCGTGCAGCAGCAGCAGGGCGTCGGCATCCTCGATCTGGCCCCAGGCGCGGGCGATGCCGATGCGTTCGACCTCGTCGCTGCTCTCGCGCAGGCCGGCGGTGTCGACGATGTGCAGCGGCACGCCGTGGATCTGGATGGTCTGCGCGACGACGTCGCGCGTGGTGCCGGCGATGGCGCTGACGATCGCCAGCTCGGCACCGGCGAGCGCATTGAGCAGCGAGCTCTTGCCCGCGTTGGGCTGGCCGGCGATGACGACCTTGATGCCTTCGCGCAGCAGGGCGCCCTGGCGCGCGCGCTGCTGCACGGACTGCAGCTGCCGCTGCAGCGCGCGCAGCTGGCCGCGCGCGTCGGCCTGCTCGAGGAAGTCGATGTCCTCCTCCGGGAAGTCCAGCGTCGCCTCGACCAGCATGCGCAGGTGGATCAGCGCGTCGCGCAGCGCGTGGATCTCGCGCGAGAAGGCACCGCTGAGCGAGCGGCCCGCGCTGCGCGCGGCGGCCTCGGTGCTGGCGTCGATCAGGTCGGCGATGGCCTCGGCCTGCGCGAGGTCGATCTTGCCGTTGTGGAAAGCGCGCTGGCTGAACTCGCCCGGCTGCGCGACGCGCAGGCCCGGCAGGCGGGGGCGGCCGGTGGCCGGATCGGTTTCGGCGGCCGCCTCCAGGCAACGCGCCAGCAGCAGCTGCAGCACCACCGGGCCGCCGTGGGCCTGCAGCTCCAGCACGTCCTCGCCGGTGAAGGAGTGCGGCGCCGGGAACCACAGCGCGAGCCCCTGGTCGATCGCGGCGCCGGCCGCGTCGCGGAAGGGCAGGTAGGTGGCCTCGCGCGGGCGCAGGGTGCGGCCGCACAGGGCCTCGGCCAGCGGCGCCAATCCGCGTCCCGACACGCGCACGATGCCCACCGCGCCGCGCCCGGGAGCGGTGGCGACGGCGGCGATCGGGTCCTGCAGTTGCGCGAGCATGGGCGTCGATTCTTTCAGCAAAGGCGGCGGCGGCGCCGCGCCAAAGAAAAAGGCCGCCCCAAGGCGGCCCGTGAAGATGGGGTGGCGCGGGTTGCTATCGATTCGATAGCTGCCCGCGCTTGCTGGGCGGGCGCTGGAGCCTGATCCGGCTCACCAACACGCCCCTGGCGCCCTCACTTGCCCAGCACGCCCAGCCGCTTGTTGATGACCCACTGCTGGGCGATCGACAGGATGTTGTTCGTGATCCAGTACAGCACCAGGCCGGCCGGGAAGAAGAAGAACATCACGCTGAAGGCCAGCGGCATGATCCACATCAGCTTGGCCTGCATCGGGTCCGGCGGCGTGGGGTTGAGCCAGGTCTGCAGCAGCGAGGTGCCGGTCATCACCAGCGGCAGGATGAACCAAGGATCGGGTGCCGAGAGGTCGCGGATCCAGAGAATCCACGGCGCGTGGCGCATCTCGACCGAGGACAGCAGCACCCAGTACAGCGCGATGAAGACCGGGATCTGGATCACGATGGGGAAGCAGCCGCCCATGGGGTTGACCTTCTCCTCGCGGTAGATGCGCATCATCTCCTGCTGCATCTCCTGCGGCTTGTCCTTGAGCCGCTCGCGCATCTCCATGATCTTGGGATTGATGGCCTTCATCTTGGCCATGCTGGCATAGGCCTTGGCATTGAGCCAGTAGAAGGCCGCCTTGAGCAGCACCACCAGCGCCACGATCGCCCAGCCCCAGTTGCCCAGCAGCTTGTGCAGCTGGTCGAGCAGCCAGTACAGCGGCTTGGAGATGATGGCGAAGATGCCGTAGTCCTTCACCAGCTCCAGGCCGGGCGCGAGGGCTTCGAGCTTCTTCTCTTCCTCGGGGCCGGCGAACAGGGCGCTGTCCACGGTCTGCGTGGCGCCGGGCGCCACGGTCGGCAGGCTCACCACCATCGAGATCGCGAACTGGTTCTGCCCCAGGTCGGCGGCGCGGAACTCGCGCTTGAGCTTGGCGCTGTCGGGCGCGTCGAGCAGCCAGGCCGACGCGAAGTAGTGCTGCACCATCGCGACCCAGCCGCTGTTGGAGGCGGCAGGCAGCTCGGCCTTGCCCTTGGCGATGTCGCCGAAGCTGACCTTGTGGAACTTCTTCTCGTCGGTGTAGACGGCCGGACCGGTGAAGGTGCTGGTGCCGAACATCGTGCCCGAGGGCTCGGTGCCGTGGCGCTGCAGTTGCAGGTACAGCTGCGGGTCGCGCGGCTGGTCGCCCACGTTCACCACCTGGTGGCGCACGCGGATCACGTAGTCGCCGCGCTTGAACACATAGGTCTTGACGTACTTCAGCCCGCCGACGGGCTGCGACTCGAAGGCCACCTCGAGCGTGTCCTGGCCATCGGCCATGCGGTACGGGCCGGGCTTGGCGGCCATCAGCGTCAGGTGGGTCGGGAACTTCTCGCCGCCCGCGGGATTGAGCAGGCCCGACTGCGCGAGGTAGCGCGTGGCCGGCGAGCCGTCGTCCATGAGCACCACGTCGGTGTCGACCACCGGGATCGGCGGCATGCCCATGAGCTTGCGCGCGAAGGGGATGAGGCCGGTCTTGTTCATCTCCTCGACGTATTGGGTCAGCTCGAGCCGGGTCACGGTCGCACCCTGGCCGTCGATGGTGGCCTTGTACACGTCGGTCTCGACG
>JAVHYA010000117.1:0-5247 GCA_031119395.1 Pseudomonadota bacterium | reverse complement strand
GTGGGCGCCGTGGCGGCCCCGGCCTGCGCGGCAGCGGGAGCGGGCGTCGCGGACGACGGCCCGGTGCCGCCCGGCTGGGCGGGCGCTTCGGCAACGGTTCGGGAGGGCAGGAAGGTGGGCTTGCGGCCGTTGTGGACCTGCCACTGGTCCCACAGCATCACCAGCGAGAAACCGAAGATCACCCAGAGGATGGTGCGGCGTATGTCGTTCATGGAGAAGACTTCTTGGACGAAGAGAGAGAAGAGAACAGCCCCGCACCGGGCTTGTCGGAAGGCGGCGGCACCGGGTCGTGGCCCCCGGCGCACCAGGGCTGGCAGCGCACCAGGCGCCGCAGCGTGAGGTAGCTGCCGGCGGCGGCGCCGTGGGTCTCGAGGGCCTCGATGGCGTAGGCCGAGCAGGTGGGCGTGAACCGGCAGGCGTTGCCCAGCCAGGGGCTCAGCAGCAGACGGTAGCCGCGGACGATGGCAATCAGAAGACGCCGCATCACGCCGGCACCCGCGCCGCGCGCGCGAAGAGTTGCTGCAGCTCGCCGCGCACGGCGCGCTTGAGCTGCTCGGAGGTGGCGCTGACGAACTGCGCGCGGTCGAAGCCCGCACGCAGCCGCACGACATGCGCCGCGACGGGCAGCGCGACGTCGGCGTTCCCGCTCACGGCGTAGATCTGCCGGCGGATGGTGTTGCGCGTGACGGCACGGCGCGCCCACCGCTTGGGCACCATGGCACCCAGCCAGACGTCGCTCGGATGGAAGAGGGGTGCGGCAGGACCACCGGCAGGCGCGTCGAGCGCGCACCGGTGCAGCGCGAAGTGCGCGGTTCGCGCCACGGTCGTGCCGGAGAGTGCCGCCTGGAATTGCGCGCGTGTCTGCAGTCGACGCATGCGTGTTCGATGCGACGCCCGCACGCGGCCCGAGGCGGCCGGCGCCTTAGACGGCCAGGCGCTTGCGGCCCTTGGCGCGGCGTGCGTTGATCACGGCACGGCCGCCACGGGTCTTCATGCGGACGAGGAAGCCGTGGGTGCGGGCGCGGCGGATTTTCGAAGCTTGGTACGTGCGTTTCATGATGAGGATTCCTGACGGAGATGTCGGTGCCCACCTGCTGGGCAAGGCGGGCGGACCACAGCGCGAGGCGATGGACCTCGATGGACCGTGCTTCGCACCAGCGAGTCACGACCACCGGCGACCCCGAACACCATCTCTTTCCAGAAACGCTCGGAATGCGGCAGCACCCGGCGCTTCCCGCCCGGCCCGGACAATCCGGAGCGGACGAACTCGAATAGAGGTTTCAGGGAAACCCGCGATTATTGCAGACATTGATCGGCGCGACAATCGAAAGCGCGCCCAGCACCGGTTCCGGGCCCTCGTCAAGGGGTGTGGATAAGTTTTTGACAAGTTAGAATGGACCGGGCATGCCGCAACCGAATATCCACAACGAGCAGAACAACAACATGACCGAGGGACAACCGTCTGGCCGCCGCGCTCATGCCGTCTGAGGGCGTGGGCGCCAGCCTCTGGCAGGCCTGCGTCGACCAGCTCGCACAGGAACTGTCCGAGCAGCAGTTCAACACCTGGATCAAGCCGCTGACCGCACAGGTCGCGGACGACCTGTCGCGCATCACGGTCTTCGTGGCCAACCGCTTCAAGCTGGACTGGATCCGCGCCCAGTATGCCGCCCGCATCGCCGACATGGCCGAGAAGCTCTCGGGCCAGCCGGTGATGATCGAGTTAGCGCTCGCTCCTCGTGAAATCCCCGTCCGTACTGGTGTTTCCTTGCCTGCGACGGTGGAGGCCGACGTCCCCCGCCAGGCACCGGCGGCCGTCGAGGAGCCGGGTGGCAACGGCTTCAAGAACCGCCTGAATGCAGCCCTGACCTTCGACACGCTGGTCGAGGGCTCGGCCAACCGCATGGCGCGCGCCGCCGCCATGCACGTGGCCGGCACGCCGGGGCACCTGTACAACCCGCTCTTCATCTACGGCGGCGTCGGCCTGGGCAAGACCCACCTGATGCATGCGGTGGGCAACAAGCTGCTGGCCGACAAGCTCGACGCGAAAGTTCTCTACATCCATGCCGAGCAGTTCGTCTCGGATGTGGTCAAGGCCTACCAGCGCAAGACCTTCGACGAGTTCAAGGAGCGCTACCACTCGCTCGACCTGCTCCTGATCGACGACGTGCAGTTCTTCGCCAACAAGGACCGCACGCAGGAGGAGTTCTTCAACGCCTTCGAGGCGCTGCTGGCCAAGAAGAGCCACATCGTCATGACCTCGGACACCTACCCGAAGGGGCTGACGGACATCCACGAGCGCCTGGTGTCGCGCTTCGATTCGGGCCTGACGGTGGCGATCGAGCCGCCGGAGCTCGAGATGCGCGTGGCCATCCTGATCAACAAGGCGACGGCCGAAGGCGCCGAGATGCCCGAGGAAGTGGCCTTCTTCGTCGCCAAGAACGTGCGCTCCAACGTGCGCGAACTCGAAGGCGCGCTGCGCAAGATCCTGGCGTACTCGCGCTTCAACCAGAAGGAAATCTCGATCCAGCTGGCGCGCGAGGCGCTGCGCGACCTGCTGTCGATCCAGAACCGGCAGATCAGCGTCGAGAACATCCAGAAGACGGTGGCCGACTACTACAAGATCAAGGTCGCCGACATGTACAGCAAGAAGCGCCCGGCCAGCATCGCGCGGCCGCGCCAGATCGCGATGTACCTGGCCAAGGAGCTCACGCAGAAGAGCCTGCCCGAGATCGGCGAGCTGTTCGGCGGCCGTGACCACACCACGGTGCTGCACGCCGTGCGGAAGATCTCCGGCGAACGCCAGCAGCTGACCGAGCTGAACCAGCAGCTGCACGTGCTCGAGCAGACCCTCAAGGGCTGAGGGCCGACACGCGCACCGAAGACAATGCACCACCTACCCAGAGAGAAGAGCAGAGGTCATTCATGATTGTTCTGAAGGCAACCCAAGACAAGGTCCTGGCCGCGTTGCAGTCGGTCGCGGGCATCGTCGAGCGCCGGCACACGCTGCCGATCCTGGCCAACGTGCTGATCCGCAAGACGGGCGGGCAGATCCAGCTCACGACCAGCGACCTCGAGATCCAGATCCGCACCACCGCCGAGCTGGGCGGCGACGAGGGCGCCTTCACCACCACCGTGGGTGCGCGCAAGCTCATCGACATCCTGCGCAGCATGCCGGCCGACCAGACCGTGAGCCTGGAGTCCAACGCCAGCAAGCTGGTGCTCAAGGGCGGCAAGAGCCGCTTCACGCTGCAATCGCTGCCGGCCGAGGACTTCCCCCTGGTGCAGGAATCGGCCAACTTCGGCCCGGCCTTCAGCGTGCCGCAGAAGACGCTCAAGGCGCTGCTGTCGCAGGTGTCCTTCGCCATGGCGGTGCACGACATCCGCTACTACCTCAACGGCATCCTGTTCGTGGCCGAGGGCAAGCAGCTGTCGCTGGTGGCCACCGACGGCCACCGCCTGGCCTTCGCCTCGGCCACGCTCGACGTCGAGGTGCCGCGCCAGGAAGTGATCCTGCCGCGCAAGACGGTGCTGGAAATGCAGCGCCTGCTCTCCGACGCCGACGGCGCGATCGAGATGCAGTTCGCCAACAACCAGGCCAAGTTCAGCTTCGGCGGCATGGAGTTCGTCACCAAGCTGGTCGAGGGCAAGTTCCCCGACTACAACCGCGTGATCCCCAAGAACCACAAGAACAGCGTCACGCTGGGCCGCGCGCCGCTTTTGGCCAGCCTGCAGCGCACCGCCATCCTGACGAGCGAGAAGTTCAAGGGCGTTCGCCTGAACATCGAGCCGGGCACGCTGCGCATCGCGTCGAACAACGCCGAGCAGGAAGAGGCCGTGGACGAACTCGACATCGACTACGGCGGCGATGCGATCGAGATCGGCTTCAACGTCACCTACCTCATCGACGCTCTGGCCAACATGGGCCAGGACATGGTGAAGGTGGAGCTGCACGACTCGAACAGCTCGGCGCTGCTGACCATTCCGGAAGACGCGAACTTCAAGTACGTGGTGATGCCGATGCGAATCTGACCGCTATCGAAAAGATAGCGTCTCGCGCAGACACCCCGCGGGTTTCCGCGGGTTTTGTCTTTCAAGAGCAGAAGAAGAACAGGGAAACCGACCGAGGACGATTGCACACATGAGCGATACCAACCAGCCCCAAGAGCCCAAGACCGAACCGGTGTACGAGCCCGAGATCGACAACGCGATCCCGATCGAGGTGACCGGCGACGGCTACGGCGAGGGCTCGATCCAGATCCTGGAAGGCCTGGAAGCGGTGCGCAAGCGTCCCGGCATGTACATCGGCGACACCTCCGACGGCACCGGCCTGCACCACCTGGTGTTCGAGGTGGTCGACAACTCCATCGACGAGGCGCTGGCCGGCTACTGCGACGACATCGTCGTCACCATCCACACCGACAACTCCATCAGCGTGACCGACAACGGCCGCGGCATCCCGACCGGGATCAAGATGGACGACAAGCACGAGCCCAAGCGCTCGGCCGCCGAGATCGCGCTGACCGAGCTGCACGCCGGCGGCAAGTTCAACCAGAACAGCTACAAGGTGTCGGGCGGCCTGCACGGCGTGGGCGTCTCGTGCGTGAACGCGCTGTCGAAGATGCTGCGGCTGACCGTGCGGCGCGAGGGCAAGGTGCACGTGCTCGAATTCAGCAGGGGCTTCGTGCAGAACCGCATCGTCGAGGTGGTCGACGGCGTGGAGGTCTCGCCGATGAAGATCACCGGCGAGACGGAGAAGCGCGGCACCGAGGTGCACTTCCTGCCCGACACCGAGATCTTCAAGGAGAACAACGATTTCCACTACGAGATCCTCTCCAAGCGCCTGCGCGAGCTCTCCTTCCTGAACAACGGCGTGCGCATCCGCCTGCTGGACGAGCGCAGCGGCAAGGAAGACGACTTCTCCGGCGCCGGCGGCGTGAAGGGCTTCGTCGAGTTCATCAACAAGGGCAAGACCGTCCTGCATCCGACGCCCTTCTACGCCTCGGGCGAGAAGCCGGCCGACACCTACGGCGGCATCCCCGGCACGCACATCGGCGTCGAGGTGTCGATGCAGTGGAACAGCAGCTACAACGAGAGCGTGCTGTGCTTCACCAACAACATCCCGCAGCGCGACGGCGGCACGCACCTCACCGGCCTGCGCGCCGCGATGACGCGCGTCATCAACAAGTACATCGAAGAGAACGAGCTGGCCAAGAAGGCCAAGGTCGAGGTCACCGGCGACGACATGCG
>JAVHYA010000116.1 GCA_031119395.1 Pseudomonadota bacterium | reverse complement strand
ACATCAAGGCGCCCGAGTGCTTCTACATCGAGAAGAAGCTGCGCGAGCGCATGAACATTCCCGTCTTCCACGACGACCAGCACGGCACGGCCATCATCTCGGCCGCGGCGCTGCTCAACGGGCTGGAGCTGGTGGGCAAGAAGATCGAGGACGTGAAGATCGCCGTGTCGGGCGCCGGCGCCGCCGCCATCGCCTGCCTGGACGTGATGGTCGGCCTGGGCGCGAAGACCGCGAACATCTTCGCCTGCGACTCCAAGGGTCTCATCTACGCCGGCCGCGCCGGCGGCTTCGACGAATCGAAGGCCCGCTACGCCCAGCCCGACACCGGCGCGCGCACCCTGGCCGACGTGACGAAGGATGCGGACGTGTTCCTGGGCTGCTCGGCGCCCGGCGTGCTCACCGCCGACATGGTCAAGACCATGGCCGACAAGCCGATCATCCTGGCCCTGGCCAATCCCGAACCCGAGATGCGCCCCGAGCTGGCCAAGGCCGTGCGGCCCGACTGCATCATCGCGACCGGCCGCTCGGACTACCCGAACCAGGTCAACAACGTCCTGTGCTTCCCCTACATCTTCCGCGGCGCGCTCGATTGCGGCGCGACCAAGATCACGGAAGAGATGAAGCTGGCCTGCGTGCGCGAGATCGCCGACCTGACCAAGGCCGACATTTCCGAGGAGGTGGCCACCGCCTACGCGGGCCAGGAGCTGTCCTTCGGGCCCGACTACATCATCCCCAAGCCCTTCGACTCCCGGCTCATCCTGCGCATCGCGCCGGCCGTGGCCAAGGCGGCCGAAGCCTCGGGCGTGGCGACGCGGCCGATCGAGGACATGGAGGCCTACCGCCAGCACCTGACCCGCTTCGTCTACCAGACCGGCATGTTCATGCGCCCGGTGTTCAGCGCCGCCAAGGTCGCGGCGAAGAAGCGCGTGGCGTACGCCGAAGGCGAGGACGACCGCGTGCTGCGCGCCGCCCAGCTGGCCGTGGACGAGGGCCTGGCATTCCCCATCCTGATCGGCCGGCCGGACATCATCGAGATGCGTGTCAAGAAGGCGGGCCTGCGCCTGCGGCTGGGCCAGGACGCCGAGATCGTCGACCCCGAGAACGACTCGCGCTTCCGCACCTACTGGGAGGCCTACCACAAGCTCATGGGCCGCCGCGGCATCACGCCCGAAGCCTCCAAGGCGATGGTGCGCCGCTCCAACACCACCATCGCCGCGCTGATGGTGCACCTGGGCGATGCCGATGCCATGCTGTGCGGCCTGGTCGGGCGCTTCGACAGCCACCTCAAGATCCTGAACCAGCTGCTGGGCAGCAAGCGCGACGCGCCCGGCTTCGCGGCGCTCAATGCGCTGACGCTGGACCGCGGCACGCTCTTCATCGCCGACACGCACGTCAACGAGGACCCGAGCGCCGAACTGCTGGCCCACATCGCCGTCATGGCGGCCGAGGAGGTGCGCCGCTTCGGCCTGCCGCCCAAGGTCGCCTTCCTCTCGCATTCCAACTTCGGGAGCTCCGAACGCGCCTCGGCCCGCAAGATGCGCGTGGCGGCCGACCTGTTCAAGCAGATGGCGCCCGACATCGAGTGCGACGGCGAGATGCACGGCGACGCAGCCCTCAGCGAGGACGTGCGCACCACGGCGATGCCCGAGACCACGCTCAGCGGCGAGGCCAACCTGCTGATCTGCCCCAACATCGACGCCGCGAACATCCTCTACAACGTGCTGAAGATGACGGGAGCGAACGGTGTGACGGTGGGCCCCATCATGCTCGGCGCCTCCAAGCCGGCCCATGTGCTGACCTCCTCGGCCACCGTGCGACGGGTGCTGAACATGACGGCACTGGCCGTGGCCGACGCCAACATCGCCAAGTGACGGTGCGCGCCCGGCACACGCCGGGCGCCTGCCCCGCGGCACGGATGTGGCACGGGGATTCGATGGTTGACAGGGAGAGATTAAAAAGATGACAACGCCAAGCGGCCTTTCATGGGTCAGTCGGTTTCCGACGTCCACCCAGTTCGCGGACCTTGCCCCGCCCTTCCGTTCGAACGCCAGAAACTTCGTCGACGCACTGCGGGCAGCGGGCATCGGCGTCTCCGTGAGTGCGACCTTGCGGCCCCCGGAGCGCGCCTACCTGATGCACTATGCATTCCGAATCGCCAATGAAGGAATGGACCCTGCGACCGCTCCTGGCATGCGGGGCGTGGACATCGATTGGGTGCACCGGCGGCGTGATGGCGCCGTGGATCTGGCGAAGTCCCGTTCGGCAGCCGCGTCCATGGTGACCGCCTACGACATCGTGTTCCGGCCGGCCCTGACGTCGAACCACACGCGCGGCCTGGCGATCGACATGACGATCGGCAACTACAGGAACAAGCAGGTCAACGATGCCAGTGGGGTGAAGAAGACGCTCAAGTCTGCCGCCGATCTCCATGGCCTGGGCGCCACCTACGGGGTCCACAAGCTGGCGAGCGATCCTCCGCACTGGTCGAGCGACGGGCACTGACATGCCGGCGCTTTCGCACTCCATGCTCCCGCGCCGAAGCCGACTCGCGACAGGCGCCATGGCACTGGCGCTGTGCTGCGGACTGCTGGCGGCGTCCGCTGCAGCCCCATCCATCGTGGTCGTGGATGCCAGCCACGCCCGCGGTCCCGTCCTGGTCTATGGCACCACGGCCATGAAGATCCCCGCGGAACCCATGCGCTTCGTGCGTCTGTCTCCGCCTCTGGACAAGGGCGCGGAGTGCTGCGTCCGCGCTGCAGGACCGCAGCGCGCGTCCCGTGATCTGCAGGTTCGGCTGGCCCACGGCCCGGCAACACCTGCCTACGCCCTGGCCCGCCTGACAGGTCGGCAGGCAACGCCCTTCATCGGCATCGCGTTCACCGGTCCGGCACCCGAGGTGACACGGGAAGACAGCCACACACTGCGGCTGGACAGCGGCCCCGGTCGGCCGGAGCGGCGCCTCGTGCACTGCCTCAGCGGCGAAACCCTGCACGTCCGGGTGATCGACGCAGCGTCATCGCAGGAGCAAGTGCGCTATGCGCTGCCCCTGGGCATGGACGTCGAGCCCGATTGCGACGAAAAACTGATGCCGCCGACGCCGCACAACAGCACCCGAAATTAGTGCCTCGCCATCGAAGATCGCCCCATCATGGTGCAACCGACAAAGCATTTTGATGACTGCTGACTGACCGCCCCTGCGAGGCTTTCTTCTCAGCCCTCAGCCCGGCAGTCGCACCGCTTTGGCGCCTTGCTCGGGATTCGCACCAATGGCGTGCGGGCACCCTTATTGCTTGAATCGTGACATTCCTTCTCCCGAGTCACCGATGAACAAGCGACAACTCCTCCAGTCCTTCCTTGCCGCTTCCGCCCTCAGCTTCGGGCTGGGCACGGCCCACGCGCAGACGACGCCGATCAAGTTCCAGCTCGACTGGCGCTTCGAAGGCCCGGCCGCCCTCTTCCTGCACCCGGCCGCCAAGGGCTACTTCAAGAATGCCGGCATCGACGTGACCATCGATGCGGGCAACGGCTCCGGCGGCACGGTCACGCGCGTGGCCTCGGGCGCCTACGACATGGGCTTCGCCGACCTCGCGGCGCTGATGGAATTCCACGCCAACAACCCCGACAGCCCGAACAAGCCGGTCGCGGTCATGATGGTCTACAACAACACGCCGGCCTCGGTCATGGCGCTCAAGAAGAGCGGCATCACGAAGCCCGGCGACCTCACCGGCAAGAAGCTGGGCGCGCCGGTGTTCGACGCCGGCCGCCGCGCCTTCCCGATCTTCGCCAAGGCCAACAACATCGGCCCCGTGAACTGGACCGCGATGGACCCGACGCTGCGCGAGACCATGCTCATGCGCGGCGACATCGACGCCATCACCGGCTTCACCTTCACGTCGCTGCTCAACCTCGAAGCGCGTGGCGCCAAGGCGGCCGACGTGGTGGTGCTGCCCTACCCCGACTACGGCGTGAAGCTGTACGGCAACGTCATCATCGCCTCGCCCAAGCTCATCAAGGAGAAGCCCGAAGTCGTCAAGGCCTTCCTCTCGGCCTTCGCCAAGGGCGCCAAGGAAGTCATCGCCAACCCTGCCGTGGCGATCGAGTCGGTGAAGGCGCGCGACGGCATCATCGACAGCAAGCTCGAGACGCGCCGCCTGCAGCTGGCGATCGACACCGTCATCAACAGCCCCGACGCCCGGGCCGAAGGCTTCGGCGTGGTGAATCCCGGCCGCCTGTCGCTGATGGCCTCGCAGGTGTCCGACGCCTTCAACACCAAGACGCGCGTGAGCCCCGATGCCGTGTGGACCAGCGCGCTGCTGCCGCCCACGTCCGAGCTGGCGATCCTCAAGAAGTAGGCCCGCCCGATCGCATTGCTCTGATTTTTATAGCGGCCTGCGCCCGCCCCACGGGCGTCGCAGGCCCTTTTCATATCTGAACCATGGCAGACACCGACACCCCCTTCGTCGACTTCCAGGACGTCTGGCTCGCCTACAACGAGCAGCTGCTGCGCGAGAACCACTTCGCCGTCGAAGCCATCGACCTGAAGGTGAAGCAGGGCGAGTTCATCGCCATCGTCGGCCCCTCGGGCTGCGGCAAGTCCACCTTCATGAAGCTGACCACGGGGCTGAAGATGCCCTCGATGGGCAGGATCCGCATCGACGGCCAGCCGGTGACCGGGCCGCTGAAGATCTCGGGCATGGCCTTCCAGGCGCCCTCGCTGCTGCCGTGGCGCACCACGGTCGACAACGTGCTGCTGCCGCTGGAGATCGTCGAGCCCTACCGCTCCAGCTTCAAGAGCAGGCGCAAGGAGTACGAGGAGCGCGCCCGCCGCCTGCTGCAGAAGGTGGGCCTGGGCGGCTACGAGGACAAGTTCCCCTGGCAGCTCTCGGGCGGCATGCAGCAGCGCGCGTCGATCTGCCGCGCGCTCATCCACGAGCCCAAGATGCTGCTGCTGGACGAGCCCTTCGGTGCGCTGGACGCCTTCACCCGCGAAGAGCTGTGGTGCATCCTGCGCGACCTCTGGACCGAGCAGCGATTCAACGTGATCCTGGTCACCCATGACCTGCGCGAGTCGGTCTTCCTCGCCGACACCGTGTACGTCATGAGCAAGTCGCCCGGCCGCTTCGTCGTGCGGCGCGAGATCGAACTGCCCCGCCCGCGCGACCTCGAGGTGACCTACACCAAGGAGTTCAGCGACATCGTGCACGAGCTGCGCAGCCACATCGGGGCGATGCGGCAGGCGGCGCCCACCGGGGAGGTCGCATGAAGGCGGGATCGGACTTCCGGACGCGAAAGGCGCGAAGGTTTCGCGAAGGACGCAAACCGACAACCCAGACCCACCTGTTCCTTGACCTCTTTCGCGGCCTTCGCGAAACCTTCGCGTCCTTCGCGTATGGATGCCCGCACCCATGAACAACAAGCAACTCGAACGCTGGTCGCCCTGGCTGCTGCTGGTGGCGGTGATCGTGCTGTGGCAGATCGTCTGCTCGGCCTTCAACGTCTCGGACTTCATCTTTCCCAGCCCGTGGCGCATCTGGACCCAGTTCTGGGAATTCAAGACCATCATCGCGGGCCACGCCTGGCGCACCTTCTGGGTCACGATGGCGGGCTTCGGCCTCGCGATCGTGGTGGGCGTGCTGCTGGGCTTCGTGATCGGCAGCTCGCGCCTCGCCTACGCGGCGATGTACCCGCTCATGACCGCCTTCAACGCCTTGCCCAAGGCGGCCTTCGTGCCGATCCTGGTGGTGTGGTTCGGCATCGGCATCGGGCCGGCCATCCTCACGGCCTTTCTCATCAGCTTCTTCCCCATCATGGTCAACATCGCCACCGGCCTGGCCACGCTGGAGCCGGAGCTCGAGGACGTGCTGCGCGTGCTCGGCGCCAAGCGCTGGGACGTGCTCATGAAGATCGGCCTGCCGCGCTCCATGCCGTACTTCTACGCCTCGCTGAAGGTGGCGATCACCCTGGCCTTCGTCGGCACCACGGTGTCGGAGATGACGGCCGCCAACGAGGGCATCGGCTACCTGCTCATCAGCGCCGGCTCGGCGATGCAGATGGGCCTGGCCTTCGCCGGCCTGATGGTGGTGGGCGCCATGGCGATGGTGATGTACGAACTCTTCAGCGCGATCGAGAAGCGCACCACCGGCTGGGCGCACCGCGGCTCGCAAGGGGGCTGAGCGGCATCAGGCCGTCGAAAACGCAAACCAAGGGCCTCAGCGCCGGCGCGCGGCCCCGGGTTTGATCGGGTGCCGGTCCCTGGCCCCCGGATGCGAACATGCGGCGCACTCCGGAGACATCGACGATGCAGCTACGAACCCGATCGCTCGCGGCCCTGGCGCTGGCCGCGCTGCTTGGCGCCTGCGCCCAGAACCCCACCGGCTATGCCGAGAAGGCCGCCGCGCAGGCGGCCGCCAACGCCCAGCCCGGGCCGCGCCGCTCGCCGGCGCAGATCAGCCCGCCGCCCACGGCCGAGGTCAGCCCGCAGATGCAGGCGCTGATCGCCGCGCCCTACCCGCAGCACTTCAACGCCGCGCCGCGCAACGCGGCGGAATGGAAGGCGCTGGTCGAAAGCCGCGCCGCGCCCGTGATCGCCGCCATCCCGGCGCTCAAGGAGAAGCTGCGCGTCGACGTGCAGCCCACGCGCATCGCGGGCGTCAACGCCTTCATCGTCACGCCGCGCAGCATCGCGCCCGGCAACGAGCGGCGCCTGCTGATGCACGTGCACGGCGGCGGCTACGTGTTCGGGCCGCGCGAGTCGGCCTTGCCCGAGGCGATGCTGCTGGCCAGCTACGGCGGCTACAAGGTCGTGTCGGTCGACTACCGCATGCCGCCGGACTTTCCCTACCCCGCCGCGATGGACGACGCCATGGCCGTGTGGAAGGAACTGGTGCGCACCCACGCGCCGCGCAACATGGCGGTGTTCGGCACCTCCACCGGCGGTGCGATGACGCTGGCGCTGGTGCTGCGCGCCAAGGCCGAAGGCGTGCCGCTGCCCGGCGCCATCGCCCCCGGAACGCCCTGGTCGGACATCGCGAAGATCGGCGACACGTACCAGACGGCCGAGTGGATCGACAACATCCTCGTCACCTGGGACGGCTGGCTGGGCCGCGCGGCGCTGCTCTATGCCAACGGCCGGGACCTGAAGGACCCGCAGCTGTCGCCGATCTACGGCGACTTCACGGGCTTTCCGCCCGCCATCCTCACCAGCGGCACGCGCGACCTCTTCCTGTCGAACACCGTGCGCACGCATCGCAAGCTGCGCCGCGCCGGGGTGGAGGCCGACCTGAACGTGTACGAGGGCCAGTCGCACGCGCAGTACGGCCTGAACCCCGATGCGCCGGAGACGCGCGAGGCCTTCACCGACATCGCGCGCTTCTTCGACCGGCACCTGGGGCGCTGAGCGGGGGCAGTGCCCGGGCGCGGGCGGGCTATGCTCCACCGCGCATGCGACCCTGCCTTCTCGTCTTCCACGCCGCGGCGGTCCTCTCGCTCGGCGCCGCCCTCGTCATTGGTTCATCCGCCGCCGCGGCGCAGACCGTCGACGCGGCGTGCAGCGCAGGCGCCACCCGGCCCGCACCGCCGCGCGCACGCGAGCTGGCCGCGCTCGCCCAACGCGAGCACGCCGCCTGGGGCGGCGCGGCCCTCGACGCGCAGGGCCGCCTGCTCGACGCCGGCAGCTACGAGGCCGAGGACACCCCGCGCTCCCTGCGCGTGGCGCCGCCCTGGCAGCGCGTGATGGGCTACTGGGAGGCGGTCGACCCCGACGGCCGCATTCCCTCGCAGGTGCGCTTCGGCGCCCTGCGTCCGGCCGACCGGCGGCTGCTGCAGCAGGCGCTGCAGCAGGCCAGCGCCTCGCACCTGCAGGGCCTGGGCGTCGGGCCCGACCAGGGCCTGTCGTCCGCCGAACTGCGCGCCCTGCAGACCGCGATCGACCGCGTCGCCGTGGTCGACACGCCCTGGTCGGCGGCCTTCATCAGCTGGCTCGCGCGCGAGGCGGGCCTGCAGGCCGCGGAGTTCGCGTTCTCCGAAGCCCATGCCGACTACGCCGGCGCCGCCTGGGCCGCCACGCGGCGCGAGCAGGCCGGCCAGCCCACGCCGTACGCGCTGCGCGCCTGCGACCTCACCCGCACCGCGCCGCGCGTGGGCGACCTGGTGTGCCAGGCACGCGGCTCGGAGGCCGAGCTCGACACCTTCGCCAAGCTCGGCGAAGCGCTGGCGCAGCGCGATGCCGGCGGCGGTGCACTGCCCATGCACTGCGACGTCGTCACGCAGGTGGACCCCCAGGGCCTCGACGCCATCGGCGGCAACGTGCTGCAGTCCGTCACGCTGCGCCGGCTCGACTTCGCCCCGGGCACGCGGCGCCTGGACCCCAGCTACCTGCCTGCCGGATGCCTGGCCGGCACGCCCGGCTGCGTCGACCGCCACATGAGCCGCCAGCCCTGGTCGCTGCTGCTGCAGTGGCGCTGAAGGTCCCCGCCCTCGCTCGACGTCGCCTTTCCTTCTCTCTCTCTCCCTCTCTCTCATGAACACCACGCCCGTCCCGCCTTCCCTCACCCCCGAGCAGTGCGCCCGCCACCTGCGCCGCGCCGACGCCGTGGCGCGCCGCGCGATGGCCATGGGCCGCCATCCCTTCGGCGCGCTGCTGCTCGCGCCCGATGGCGAGACGGTGCTGGCCGAGCAGGGCAACATCGACACGGTAAATCACGCCGAGGCCACGCTGGCGCGCACGGCCGCGGCCAACTATCCCGGCGCCTACCTCGCGCAGTGCACGCTGGTGACCACCTTCGAGCCCTGCGCCATGTGCGCGGGCACGGTGTACTGGGCCGGCATCGGCCGGGTGCTGTACGGCGCGGAGGAGACGGCACTGCTGGCGCTGACCGGCGACCATCCCGAGAACCCGACGCTGAGCCTGCCCTGCCGCGAGGTGTTCGCGCGCGGCCAGCGTGCGGTGGAGGTGATCGGCCCGGTCGAGGCGGTGGCCGAAGAGATGGTGGCGACGCACCGGGGTTTCTGGCAGAGCCGCTGAGCCTCGGGCCGCCAGTCCGGCGCGTTGCGGTCGGCCCACGATTGACCCTCTTTTCGGCTGCCGAGGCAGGCGGGACGGGCGCGGGCAGCTATAAACTTCATAGCATCCCAGCTCACCCAACGCCGCCATGCGCCTGCTCGTGCCGCTTCGCATCGCCTCCTTGCCTTCTGCGCCGCTGCTGGTCGCGCTGCTGTGCGGCGCCCTGCTGGCCGGCTGCGCCAGCTCCCCGACCGGCGGCCGCCTGCCCGCCGCGCCGCGCACCACCTACTACCCGCCGCTCACGCCCTCGCAGTCGGACGACATCGCGATCCATGCCCTGGGCCTGGTCGGCACGCCCTACCGCTACGGCGGCAACACGCCGGACAGCGGCTTCGACTGCAGCGGGCTGATCGGCTATGTGTACCGCAGCCGCGCGGGCCTGATGCCGCCGCGCACGGTGGCGCAGCTCAGCGGCTTCGGCGAGCCGGTGGGCATCGACGAGATCCGCACCGGCGACCTGGTGCTCTTCGGCCGCGGCCGGCCCACGCATGCCGGCATCTACGTGGGCGAAGGGCGCTTCGTGCACGCGCCGTCGACGGGCGGCACGGTGCGGCTGGACCAGTTGGCGGGGGTGTATTGGTCCAAGCAGCCGGTGGAGGTTCGGCGGCCCTGAGGGAGGTGGGCGCGCCGTTCGCTGCGCTTCTTCGCATCTTTTTTGCGGGCTTCGGGCTTTGGGCTCGGGGTGAGGGGCGCTGTGGGGCTGAACCCGGCCGGCGGCGCCGGTATGCGTTCTCCGGCGCAG
>JAVHYA010000115.1 GCA_031119395.1 Pseudomonadota bacterium | reverse complement strand
CGCAGCGCCGCCGTGTGGCCGCGCATCGCCCAGGCCCTGGACGAACTGGTGGCCGAGCACGACGTGGTCGTCATCGAAGGCGCCGGCTCGCCGGCCGAGATCAACCTGCGCGAGAGCGATTTCGTCAACATGCGCACGGCGCGGCGTGCCCGCGCGCGCTGCCTGCTCGTGACCGACATCGACCGCGGCGGTGCCTTCGCGCACCTGTACGGCACCTGGGCGCTGCTGCCCGAGGAAGACCGGGCGTTGCTGGCCGGCTTCGTGCTCAACAAGTTCCGGGGCGACGCGGCGCTGCTGGCGCCCGGTCCGGCGCAGCTGCAGGCGCTGACGGGCGTGCCGACGGTCGCCACGCTGCCCATGTGGTGGCAGCACGGCCTGCCCGAGGAGGACGGCGTGTTCGACGACGGCGCCGCGCAGGGGCCGGGCGAGGTGCTGCGTACGGTGGGGGTGGTGGCCTGTCCGCGCATCAGCAACCTCGACGAGTTCCAGCCCCTCAAGCGCGTGCCGGGGCTGCGCCTGGTCTGGGTGCGCCATGCGAGCCAGCTGGCGGGGTTCGGCCCGCAGGACTGGATCGTGCTGCCGGGCTCCAAGCACACGAGCAGCGACCTGCAATGGCTCCGCGCCCAGGGCCTGGACCGCGCCGTGGCCGCGCACGCGGCGGCGGGAGGCGCGGTGCTGGGCATCTGCGGCGGCCTGCAGATGCTGGGCGAGGCGCTGGTCGATCCCCACGGCATCGACGGCAATGCACCGGGCCTGGGCCTGCTGCCGCTGGTGACCGTCTTCGCGCGCGAGAAGACCGTGCGCCACCGCCGGGCGCGCTTCGGCCGCCTGCACGGGGCCTGGTCGGCGCTCTCGGGTGTGGACGCGCTCGGCTACGAGATCCACCACGGCCAGACGGCCGAGCATCCGCAGCTGACCGGCGACGGCGGCGCGGTCATGCCCGAGGGCCTGGCCTGGCAGAACGCGCGTGGCAATGTGCTCGGCGTCTACCTGCACGGGTTGTTCGAGGACGCCGCGGTGCTGCGTGCGCTGTTCGGCGCCCAGGTGCCCACGCTGGACGCCACCTTCGACGCCCTGGCGGACTTCATCGACCGGCACTTCGCCCCCGGCGTGCTGCCGGGGCTGATTCAGTGACGCACGCAGTGGACGGCCAGCGTGGTGTACGGGAAGCGCACCGTGTCCTTGCCGCGCAGGGCGGGGTGCGTGGCGACCAGCGTCTCGATGTCGCGCCGCACCGCCTCGCGCGGCGCGTCGGGCAGTGCGGCGATGAAGCTCACCGACATGAAGCGGTCGACGATCACCTGCTGCGGCGGGCCCACGTGCGCATGGTCGAAGCGGGCTTCGGCCAGCGGCCCGAAGCCCGGATGCGGGAAGGCGCGGCGCCAGGCGCCCGTGTGGAAGCGCGGCGCGTCGCCCTCGTGGGGCGTGATGATCGCGGTGAGGGCGGCCACCCAGTCCACCGACTCGTCGCGCACGTTCCAGACCAGCGCGAGCCGGCCGCCGGGCCGCAGCACGCGGCGGAACTCGTCCAGCGCCTCGCGGCCGGCGAACCAGTGGAAGGCCTGCGCGCAGACCACGGCGTCGAGCGTGCCGTCGGCCAAGGGGATGGCCTGGGCCGTGCCGGGCAGGGCGCTCACGCCGTCCAGGCCCAGCGCGGCGATCTGCGCGCGCATCGCGTCCACCGGCTCCACCGCCGTGACCTGCGCGCCGGTGCGCGCGAGCAGGGCCGTGAACTTCCCGGTGCCTGCGCCGACGTCGGCCACCTGCCGGCCGGGGCCCAGCCCGACCGGCTGCAGCAGCCAGTCCGACAGCGCCGGCGGATAGTCCGGCCGCCCGCGCGCATAGGCCTGCGCTTCCTTTTCGAATCCCCGTTGCGCTGCCGGGTGCAGCACGCCTTGCCCATCCATTGCCATGAATCACCTGTCCTTTCCTGCGCCGGTCGACGACCTGCATGATGCAGCGCTCGCGCAGCGCCTGCAGCGCATGCTCGACAACAAGACCAAGCCCGTCGGCGCGCTCGGCCGCCTGGAGGCGCTCGCGCTGCGCATCGGCCTCGTCCTCGGCACCGAGGCGCCGGTGCTCGACCAGCCCCAGATGCTGGTGTGCGCGGCCGACCACGGCCTGACGGCACGCGGCGTTTCGGCCTATCCCGCCGATGTGACGGGGCAGATGGTGCAGAACTTCCTGGCAGGCGGCGCCGCGGTGAGCGTGCTGGCGCGCCAGCACGGCATCGCGCTCACGGTGGTGGACTGCGGCGTGGCGCGCGCGCTGCTGCCGCAGCCGGGCCTGCTGGTGCGCCGCCTCGGAGCGGGCACGGCCGACGCGTCGGCCGGGCCCGCCATGAGCGCCGCCCAGTGTGCCGAGGCGATCGCCAACGGGGGCGAGATCGTGCGTGCGCTGCCGGGCAATGCGCTGCTGCTGGGCGAGATGGGCATCGGCAACAGCTCGGCCGCCGCCTTGCTGCTGGCGCGCCTGACCCGGCAGGACATCGACGCCTGCACCGGTGCGGGCACCGGCCTGGATGCTGCGGGCCGGGCGCACAAGCGGGCCGTGTTGTGCGAGGTGCTGGCGCGGCATGCGCAGGCCACCGCGCCGCTGGACGCGCTGGCGGCGCTGGGGGGCTTCGAGATCGCGACGCTGGTGGGCGCCGTGCTGCAGGCCGCCCGGGAGCGGCGCGTGATCGTGGTCGACGGCTTCATCGCGAGCGCTGCGGTGCTGGTGGCCCATGCGCTGGAGCCCGCCGTGGTGCAGCGCTGCGTGGCGGCGCACGTGTCGGCCGAGCCCGGGCACGCGCTGATGCTGCGCGCGCTGGGCCTCACGCCGCTGCTGCAGCTGGACATGCGCCTGGGCGAGGGCAGTGGCGCGGCGCTGGCCTGGCCGCTGCTCGAATCGGCCTGCCGCATCCTGCGCGAGATGGCGAGCTTCGAGTCGGCCGGCGTGTCGCGCCAGGACGGTGGGGCCGCCGTGTCCGGAGGAGCCGCGGCATGAAGACCGCCGCCAGGGTCTTCCTCGGCGCGCTGGCGGTGCTGGTCGTCGGCGCCGCCGCGTCGTGGTTCAGCCTGGACAAGGAAACGCGAGGCCTGCTGCGCGCCCTGCCCACCAACCGCGACGTGCTGTTCTGGACCCAGGCGCAGCGCGACGCCGCCTTCCGCGCGATGGACCGCATCCCGGTGCTGGCGCGCTGGCACACCATCGCGCCCGGCGCCACGCCCCGGCCGCTGCCGCCGGGACCTCCGCTGGCACTGGGCCTGGATGTCGATGCCTTCATGGCGGGCCAGCACAGCGCGGCCCTGTTGATCGTGCAAGGCGGCCGGCTGCGGCTGGAGCGCTACGGCCTGGGCTTCGGCGCCGATGGCCGGTGGACCAGTTTTTCCGTCGCCAAGTCCTTCACCTCCACGCTGGCAGGCGCGGCGCTGCGCGATGGCTCCATCCGCAGCCTGGACGACAAGATCAGCCGCTACATCCCGGAGATGGAAGGCTCGGCCTACGACGACGTGAGCGTGCGGCAGTTGCTCACCATGACCTCGGGCGTGCGCTGGACCGAGGACTATGGCGACCCGGACTCCGACGTCGCCCGCTTCAACAACCACAAGCCCGAGCCGGGCGTGGATGCCCTGGTGAGCTACATGCGCACCCTGCCGCGCGAGGCGCCGCCGGGCGCGCGCTGGCACTACAGCACCGGTGAGACCAACCTCGTCGGCATCCTCGTGTCGCGCGCCACCGGCAAGCCGCTGGCGCAGTACCTGCAGGAGAAGGTGTGGCAGCCCGCCGGCATGGAGCGCCCCGCCACCTGGCTGCTGAGCAGGACCGGGCAGGAGATCAGCGGCTGCTGCCTGCAGGCCGCGCCGCGCGACTTCGCCCGCTTCGGCCAGTTCATCCTGGAGGGCGCGCGCGTGAACGGCCAGCCCATCGTGCCGGACGACTGGCTCGCGAACGCCACCACCAAGCAGGCCGACATCGGCCGCCCCGGCAGCGGCTACGGCTACCAGTGGTGGACCCGCGACGACGGCAGCTTCGGCGCGCGCGGCATCTTCGGCCAGGGCATCTTCATCGACCCCAGGCGGCAGCTGGTGATCGTCTTCAACGCCGACTGGCCGTCGGCCCAGGACGCCCAGGCCGCGGCGGCGCGCGAATCCTTCTTCCGCGCCGCGCAGCAGGCGGTCGACGCGGAGACCGCGCCGCCGAGGCAATGACCGTGAACGCACTGCGCCACTTCCTCCTCGCCCTGCAGTTCTTCACCCGCGTGCCCGTCACCGGGCGGCTCGCCGCATGGGTGGGCTACAGCCCGCACATGCTGCGGGCCAGCGCGGCGCATTTCCCGGGCGTGGGCTGGATCGTCGGCGGCGTGGCCGCGGCCGTGTTCGTGGCGGCTTCGAAGGGGCTGCCGCCGCTGGCGGCCGCGCTGCTGAGCACCGTTGCCACCGTCTGGCTCACCGGTGCCTTCCACGAGGACGGCCTGGCCGACGTGGCCGACGGGCTGGGCGGCAGCGCGCAGCGCGAGCGGGCGCTGGAGATCATGAAGGACTCGCGCATCGGTGCCTTCGGGGCCATCGCACTGGTGCTGGCGCTCGGGCTCAAGGTTGCGCTGCTGGCCGCCATCGCGCAGCAGGGCGCGGCGTCGGTGGTGGCCGCGCTCCTCGCGGCGCACGTGTTGTCGCGCCTCGCGCCCCTGTTCCTGATCCGCTTCCTGCCCTACGTGGGCGACAGCGCGGCGAGCAAGTCCAAGCCGCTGGCCGACGCCATCGGCGGCGGTGCGCTCGCGGTCGGCATCTTGTGGTCGATTCCGGCTGCAGCGCCCGTCCTGATTGCGCAAGGCGCTATGAAAACAGGAGCAATGCTGTTGGCAGTGGTGGCGGCGGGTGCCTGGATGGCCCGCCTGTTCCGCCGGCGCCTGCAGGGGTTCACGGGCGACGGCCTGGGCGCTACCCAGCAGGTGTGCGAACTGGCGGTCTACGCGGTGCTGGCATGGCGGCTCGCATGAAGCTCTGGCTGCAACGCCACGCGCCCGTGCTGTGCGCACCGGGCCTGTGCTACGGCGCGACGGACCATGCGGCCGAAGACGCGGCCACGCAGGCCGCGGCTGCGGCACTGGCGGCCGAGCTGCCTGCCGGCGTGGCGCTGTGGAGTTCGCCGCTCGTGCGCTGCCTCGCCTTGGCGCAGGAGGTGGCCGCGCTACGGCCCGACCTGCCGCCCGTGCGCATCGACGCGCGCCTGGCCGAGATGGACTTCGGCGCCTGGGAGGGCCAGCCGTGGCGCGCCATCGCCCGCGGCGAGTTCGATGCGTGGACCGCCGACTTTGCCGACGCGCGGCCCGGCGGCCATGGCGAGAGCACGCGCCAGTTCATGGCGCGCGTGGCCGGCGCCTGGGACGACTGGCGCGCCGTGGGCGCCGACGCCGCGTGGGTCACGCATTCGGGCGTGATGCGTGCGGTGGAACTCATCGCGCGCGGCGTGCGCGTACCGGCCAGCGCTGCGGACTGGCCGTCGGCACCGATGGCCTTCGGCGCCCGCCACTGCGTCGAGATCGACACCGGCGCAACGCATGCCGAGAGCGCCGGTCGAAGCGCGGCTAGTTGAGCACCGGCCGCGGCGGCGGCGAAGTGATGAAGAAGCTGATCGGCACTTCGCGCCACACCACGGCGCCATCGTCCGGCGTGGGCCGGAACTGCCATTTCTTCACCGTCTCGAGCGCCGAGCGGTCCAGCCGGGCGAAGCCGCTGGACCGGTGCACCCGCACCTCGACGGGCTGGCCGTCGGGCGTGGTGCGCACGCGCAGGAGCACCGTGCCCTGCTCGTTGGCATCGCGCGACTCGGCGGGGTAGGGCGCGTTGGGGTTGGGCGGGTTCGGCGCCCAGGCCGGCTGCGCGCCGGCGGCGCCGGCGAGCAGCGCGAGATGCAGCGCCAGGACAGCGCGCCAGCGGGGCGAAGGCTTCATCGCGGGACCTCGTTCGGTGAGCGGCAGGGTGGAAGGCGATGTCGAATGCCCACGGCGGTCAGGCCGGCGCGGGCGTCTTGGGCTTGAAGCTGCACATCGTGTGCACGGCGCATTCCCAGCATCTGGGCTTGCGCGCCACGCACACGTAGCGGCCGTGCAGGATCAGCCAGTGGTGGGCGTGCTGCACGAACTCTTTGGGCACGCGCTTCTCCAGCTTCAGTTCGACCTCCAGCGGTGTCTTGCCGGGCGCGAGGCCGGTGCGGTTGCTCACGCGGAAGATGTGCGTGTCCACCGCGATGGTGGGTTCGCCGAAGGCGACGTTGAGCACCACGTTGGCCGTCTTGCGGCCCACGCCGGGCAGCGCCTCGAGCGCCTCGCGCGTGCGCGGCACCTCGCCGCCATGCTGCTCGACCAGCATGCGGCAGGCCTCCATCAGGTGCTTGGCCTTGCTGCGGTACAGGCCGATGGTCTTGATGTAGCCCTCCAGCCCCTGCAGCCCGAGGTCGAGGATCGCCTGCGGGGTGTTGGCCACCGGGTAGAGCCTGCGCGTGGCCTTGTTCACGCCCACGTCGGTGGCTTGCGCCGACAGCAGCACGGCGGCCAGCAGCTCGAAGGGCGTGGTGTATTCGAGCTCGGTCTCGGGCGCGGGGTTGGCGGCCTGCAGGGTGGCGAAGAAGGCGACGATGGTGTCTTTTTTCATGACCCGCCCATTGTCCCGTGCATCGCGCGCGGGGACCGGCGGCATGGCCAGGGGCACAGGCCCCGGCTTCGGCGCGAGGCGGGCTCGCCGGGAGGGTCAGGCGGCCGAGAAGCGTTCCCGATAGCCGGTCGGCGACACGTGCAGGTTGCGCACGAACACGCGCCGCATCACCTCTTCGGAGCCGAAGCCGCACTGCTGCGCGATGGCCTTGTTGCTCAGCTGATGCGCCTCCACGAGGCGGCAGGCCTGCTCCAGCCGGATGCGCTCGACCGCGTGGGCCGGCGTGCTGCCCGTCTGCGCGACGTAGAAGCGCGCGAAGGTGCGTGGCGTCATCGCGAGCCGATCGGCCATCCGTGCGACGCTCAGCGGCGTGCGCAGCTGCGTGGCGATCCACTGGTGCAACTGCGCGACACGCGCGTCGCCGGCGCTCTGCTCCAGCAATGCGCTGCTGAACTGTGATTGGCCGCCGGGCCGCTTGTAGAACACCACGAGCTTCTTGGCGACCGCCATCGCGACGTCGCGGCCGACGTCGGCCTCGACCATGCCGAGCGCCATGTCGATGCCGGCAGTCACGCCGGCGGAGGTCCAGACGCGGCCATGGCGCAGGTAGATCGCATCGTCCTGCACCGCGACCGCCGGAAACTGCGCGGCCAGTTGTTCGCAGGCGGCCCAGTGCGTGACCGCGCTGCCGCCATCGAGCAAGCCGGTGCGCGCGAGCACGAAGGCGCCGGTGCAGACCGAGGCGAGCCGGTCGATGCGCGGCGCGGCGCGTCGGGTCCAGTCGGCGAGCGCGGCCGCAGCGCCGGCTTCGATGGCCGCGCCCGTCGGGCGCCCCGGCTGCCAGATGCCCGGGCCGCCCGGGAGCACCACCGTGTGGACGGCGCGTGCCAATCGTTTCGGCAGCGCCCGCGCGAGCAGCTCGGCGCCGCTCGAACTGCGCACCGCGCCGCCTTCCATGGCGCACACGCGGGTCTCGTAGAGCGCTCCGCGGCCTGCCAGGCGCAACTCGTCGTTGGCGGTGGCGAAGACCTGCAGCGGGCCGCTCACGTCCAGGAGCTGGAAGTCTTCGAAGACGAGGAACCAGATCGCGCGCGAAGTTGGCAAGGCAGGCCTCGATGCAGCGGAGTTGGACCGCCGCAGTTCGAGCGCGGCCGGTGGCAGGAATGGTGGGGTGTTTGTCCGAACGGACAGACGGGCCGATCCTACACTGACCCCCATCGCTGCCCCAGCATCCCTCGAAAGCGCTTCGTCATGAACATCGGCATGCTCGTGTTTCCCGATATCACCGCGATCGACTATGTCGCCCCCGCGGACCTGCTGGTGCGCATTCCCGGCGCGACGCTGAACCTGGTGTGGAAGCACACCGAGCCGATCCGCACCGAGCTGGGCTGGGAGTTCCGGCCCACGGCGTCCTTCGGGAGCTGCGCAGCGCTGGACATGCTGGTCGTGCCGGGCGGTCCGGGCATCGGTGCGTTGCTGGACGACGAGGAGACGCTGGCCTTCCTTGCGCGCCAGGCGGTCGGCGCGACCTGGATCGTCGGCATCTGCACCGGGCCGCTGGTGCTGGGTGCTGCCGGCCTGCTCGAAGGCTACCGGGCGACCTGCCACTGGGCGTCGCACGAACTGCTGGAGCTCGTCGGCGCCGTGCCCGTTGACGAACGTGTGGTGGTCGACCGCAACCGCATCACCGGCGCGGGCATGACCTCGGGCATCGACTGTGCGCTGCAGGCCATCGCGCTGGCCGCTGGCGCGGAGGTGGCGCAGGGCGTGCAGCTGTTCGCCGAGTACGACCCACAGCCGCCCTTCGACACCGGGTCGCCGCACAAGGCGCCGGCGGCGATGGTCGCCGCGGCGCGCGCCAAGGTGCGGCCCATCGTCGCGCAGCGCGCCGCGCTTCTGTCGGCGCGCCGCCGGGTCTGAGCGGCCGGCTCCCTTTCCTCATTTCCATCCACGCATCCATCGGGCTTCGCCATGTCCTCTGCGTTCCGTTCTCTCGCCCGCCTCGTGGGGCGCGCGCTGCTCGTCGTCGCGCCCTTGTGTGCGGCCTTCGGTGCCCACGCCCAGGGGCATGCCGGCCCGGTGCGCGTGCTGGTCGGCTACCCGCCGGGCGGACCGGCCGACACCGCGGCACGCATCGTGGCCGAGAAGCTCGCGCTCGAACTCGGTCAGCCGGTGGTGGTCGACAACAAGCCCGGTGCGGGCGGCCAGATCGCCGCGCAGGCGCTGAAGGCCGCGCCCGCCGACGGTTCGGTGCTCTTCATGAGCAACGCGCACACGGTGGCGATGGTGCCGCTGACCATGAAGGCGGCAGGGTTCGCGCCGGCGACCGACTTCCGCACGATCGGCACCGTCGCGACCTTCGAACTGGCATTGGCCGTGCATCCGAAGACCGGCGCGGCCGACCTGCAGGCGCTGGGCGCCTGGTTGGGCGCGCACCCCGGCGGCGCCGGCATCGGCGTACCGGCGCCGGCCAGTGCGCCGGAGTTCGTCGCGGGCAAGGTGTCGCGCGTGCTGCGGGTGGACACCGTGCCGGTCGCCTACCGCGGCGCGGCGCCGATGGTGAGCGATCTGCTCGGCGGGCAGATCGCAGCCGGCGTCTCGGGCATCTCGGATTTCATCCAGTACCAGCAGGCGGGCAAGCTGCGCATCCTGGCGGTCAGCCGTGCGACGCCCTTGCTGCCGGGCGTGCCGTCCTTCACGCAGGCCGGCGTCGCCGGCCTGGACAACACCACGGACTTCCTCGGCCTCTATGCGCCGGCCGCATTGCCCGACGCCGTGGTCGTGCGCTACAACACCGCGCTCAACCGCGTGCTGGCGCAGCCGGAAGTGATCGCCCGGTTGCGGGGCCACGTGATGACCGCGGCGCCCAGCACGCCGGCGGAGCAGGCACAGCATCTGGCCCAGGTGTCGAAGGCGTTCGCCGGGCTGGTGCAGGAGAGCGGCTTCGTTCCGCAGTGAAGCCGATCGACATTCGAATTGGAGACAATCGTGGCTCGCTCCGGCGAGCCCAGTTCATCCAGGAACCCGACCCATGCAATTCGCCTCCCGCCTCGACAACGTCGAAACCTCCGCCATCCGTGAACTCTTCAAGCTGCTGGGCAAGCCCGGCATCATCAGCTTCGCGGGCGGCTTTCCCGACAGCGCGATGTTCGACGTCGAGGGGCTCAAGGAGGCCAGCGCCAAGGCCCTGACCGAGGAACCGGGCGGCGCGCTGCAGTACGGCGCCACCGAGGGCTACGACCCGCTGCGCCAGCAGCTCTCGGCCTTCATGAAGACCAAGGGCGTGGCGGTGGACCCGTCGGGCCTGATCGTCACCACCGGCAGCCAGCAGGCGCTCGACCTGCTGGGCAAGACGCTGATCTCGC
>JAVHYA010000053.1 GCA_031119395.1 Pseudomonadota bacterium | reverse complement strand
CTGGTGCCCCCGACAGGAATCGAACCTGTATCTGCCCCTTAGGAGGGGGCCGTTCTATCCATTGAACTACGGAGACGGGCGCGGCGACTTTAACCCACCGCGCGCCTGGCATTCCGGATTGGCTCGGATGCGCTCCACGCCTGTGCGGGCCGCTATTCTTTCGATAGCACCCCACCGCCTTCGCGCAGGGCCAGCACATCGGCGTGCAGCGACTGGGCCCAATGCCGGCGGTCGCGGCCGTGGGGATCCTGCGGCGCGCCGAAGCGCACGATGGCCTGCAGGGGCGGCGCGCTCAGTGTGCGCCAGAGCGAACTGAGCAGCGTGTCGTCGTCGACGTAGCGTGGCGCGTAGCTCGGCTGGCCGGTCGCCTTGTCGACGAAGCGCAGGGCCGCCGGCTGCACGGGCACCTTGGCCGAGATGGCGGCCTGCAGCAGGTTGGCGTGGAAGGGCAGCAGCACACGGCCATCGCTCGTCGTGCCTTCAGGAAAGACCGCGATGCGGTCACCGTTGCGCAGTGCCTCGGTCATGTGGTGAACCACCCGCATCGCGTCGCGGCGCTTCTCGCGCTCGATGTAGAGCGTGCCGGAGCCGGTGGACAGCGTGCCGATCAGCGGCCAGTGCCGCACCGCCGCCTTGGAGACGAAGCGCACGTGCCGCGCCGCATGCAGGGTGACGATGTCGAGCCAGGAGATGTGGTTGGAGATCAGGAGCACCGGCCCGCCCGCCGGCCCTTGCGGCGGCGTGCCCTGCACCACGAGCTCGATGCCCAGCACCTCCAGCATGCGCCGCGCCCAGCGCTCCACGTGCGCCGCACGGTGCGCGTCGTCGAGCATCTCGAACCGGGTTCGGATGATCCACCAGCCGCGCAGCGCATGTGCGATGGCATGCAGCAGCTTGCCCAGGGCGCGGAAGAATCGCATGGGTCGCGAGGAGAGGCGCTCAGGCCGTTTCGTGCACCAGTTGCCCGCCCACCAGCGTGGCGCGCACCCGCCCACGCAGTGCATAGCCGGCGAAGGGCGTGTACTTGCCCTGACTGCGCAGGGCCTCGGGCAGGACTTGCCATTCGTCGTCGGGCGCGACGACGGCGATGTCGGCGGGCGCACCCACGGCCAGCGTGCCCAGGGCAGCGCCCCCCAGCAGCCGCGCCGGCGCGGCGGTGATGACCTCGACCGCGCGCACCAGCCCCGCCCCGCTCTGCTCGCCCCACTGCAGCGCCAGAGGCAGCAGCAGCTCCAGCCCGGTGGCGCCCGGCTCGCTCTCGGCGAACGGCAGGGCCTTGGCATCGGCCTCGACCGGCGTGTGGTCGGACACCAGCGCGTCGATGGTGCCGTCGGCCAGTGCAGCCGAGAGGGCATCGCGGTCGCGTTGCTGGCGCAGCGGCGGCGACAGGCGCGCGCGGCTGTCGAAGTAGCCGATGTCGGTGTCGGCCAGGTGCAGCGAGTTGATGCTGACATCGCAGCTCACCGGCAGGCCGGCGGCCTTGGCGTCGCGCACCAGCTGCACGCCGGCCGCGCTCGAAAGCCGGCACAGGTGCACGCGCGCGCCGGTGGATTTCATCAGCTCGAAGATGGTGAAGAGCGCGATGGTCTCGGCCGCCACGGGCACGCCCGAGAGCCCGAGCCGCGTCGCCAGCGCGCCGCTCGCGGCCACGCCCTTGCCGAGGTCGCGATCCTGCGGACGCAGCCAGACGGTGTAGCCGAAGGTGCTCGCGTACTGCATGGCGCGCTGCAACACCTGCGTGTTGGTCAGCGGCACCTCGGCCTGCCCGAACCCGATGCAGCCGGCCTCGGTGAGCTCGGCCATCTCGGTCAGCACCTCGCCCTGCAGGCCCCGTGTCAGGGCGCCTTGCGGGAACAGGCGAGCACGCTGCAGCTTCTCGGCGCGGAACTTGAGCATCTCGACCAGGCCCGGCTCGTCGAGCACGGGGTCGGTGTCGGGCGGGCACACGAGGCTGGTGACGCCGCCGGCCACCGCGGCGGCCATCTCGCTCTCGAGCATGCCTTCGTGTTCGTAGCCCGGCTCGCGCAGCCGCGCCGCCAGGTCGACGAGGCCGGGCAGCACCAGGCAGCCGCCGGCGTCGATGGTGCGGTCGGGCCGGAAATCGGATGCTATGTTTTTGATAGCTGCCACCGCCCCACCGGCGAGCGCTACGGGCACTTTTTCATCCAGACCCGAAGCGGGGTCGATGACGCGGCCGTTGGTGATGAGGATGTTCATGGGTGAACGTGGATGCAAGAAAGACGGACAGCCGAACGCGGAGGACGCAGAGATCGCGCAGAGGCCGCAGCAAGAACGGCCAACGAAGGATCCGGGGTCTTCTCTGCGACTTCTGCGACAGCGCCGCGCCCTCTGCGTTCAAAGGCCTGCGTTCCCGATGTCATGCTTCGTTTCCCGCCACGATGCTCATGACCGCCATGCGGCACGCGATGCCGAAGGTGACCTGCGGCAGGATGACGCTCTGCTTGCCGTCGACGACCTCGGAGGCGATCTCCACGCCGCGGTTGATGGGGCCGGGATGCATGACGATCGCGTCGGGCTTGGCCAGCTGCAGCTTCTCGGGCGTGAGGCCGTAGGTCTTGAAGTACTCCTGGCTCGAAGGCAGCAGCGCGCCGCTCATGCGTTCGTTCTGCAGGCGCAGCATGATGACCACGTCGCACCCCTGGATGCCCTCCTCGAGGGAGTGGAAGACCTTCACGCCCATGGGCGCCAGGTCCCCCGGCACCAGGGTGCGCGGGCCCACCACGCGTACCTCGGCGGCGCCGAGCGTGGTGAGTGCATGGATGTCGGAGCGCGCCACGCGCGAGTGCAGCACGTCGCCCACGATGGCCACCGTGAGGTTGCTGAAGTCCTTCTTGTAGTGGCGGATGGTGTACATGTCGAGCAGCCCCTGCGTGGGGTGCGCATGCCGCCCGTCGCCGGCGTTGATGACGTGCACGTGCGGCGCCACGTGCTGTGCGATCAGGTAGGGTGCGCCCGATTCGCTGTGCCGCACCACGAAGAGGTCGGCCGCCATCGCGCTCAGGTTGGCGATGGTGTCGAGCAGCGACTCGCCCTTGCTGGCCGAGGAGCGCGCGATGTCCAGGTTGATGACGTCGGCCGACAGGCGCTTGGCCGCGATCTCGAAGGTGGTGCGCGTGCGCGTGCTGTTCTCGAAGAAGAGGTTGAACACGCTCTTGCCGCGCAGCAGCGGCACCTTCTTGACCTCGCGGTCGCTCACGCTCACGAAGTTGGCGGCGGTGTCCAGGATGTGCGTGAGGATGTCCTTGGGCAGGCCCTCGATCGACAGCAGGTGGATGAGCTCGCCGTTCTTGTTGAGCTGGGGGTTGCGCTTGTAGAGCATCAGGCCTCCCGGCGGGCCGCCCCAGGGCAGGCCTGCACACCCGTTGGGGGCAGCGAACGCGTGCGGTGACGGGCACGGGGGTTCATCCTTGCACCTCCTCGACGTGGAAGCGCAGGCGCCCGTCCTCATCGCGCGCCAGGGCCAGCAGCTGGGTATCGGGCAGCGTGAACCGCGCGGCGGCGAAATCGGCGGCCACGGGCAGTTGCCGGCCGCCGCGGTCGACCATCACGGCCAGGCGCACACAGGCCGGGCGGCCGAAGTCGAACAGCTCGTTGAGCACGGCGCGGATCGTGCGGCCGGTGTAGAGCACGTCGTCCAGCAGCAGCACGTCGGCGCCGTCGATCTCGAAGGGCAGCGTGGTCTGGGCGCTGGCCGTCATGCCGCGCTTCGCGAAGTCGTCGCGGTGCATGGCCGAGGAGATGACGCCCGCCGAACCCGGCAGGCCCAGGTCCTTCTGCAGGCGTTGCACCAGCCAGGCGCCACCGGAGGTGATGCCGACCAGTCGGGTGTCGGCACGCAGCAGCTGCTTCACGCCGGCGAGGAGCTCGGTGTAGAGCGCTTCGGCTTCGGGCATCGCTGGCGCGTTCATCGCCGGGCCGCCCGAAGATGAAGGCGCGCCCCCTCGGGGGGCCGCGACCACGCGAAGCGGTGAGCGTGGGGGTCATGTCTCACGGAAGGGTCCTCAGGAATTGTTCAAGGATGATGCAGGCACTGGCGGCATCGGCATCGCGCGCGCCGGCGGCCAGCGCCTCGGTCGTGCTGTAGCGCTCGTCGACCTCGTACACCGGCAGCCTGAAGCGCCCGTGCAGCTGGCGTGCGAAACGCTGCGCGGCGCGCGTGTTGTCGTGTGCGGCGCCATCGGGGTGGTAGGGCACGCCCACCACCAGGGCGTCGGGCTGCCACTCGCGCACACGGGCCTCGATCTGTGCGAAGCGGGCGTCGCCCTGTGCGGCGATGGTGCCCTGGGGGGTGGCGGTCTTCAGCAGCCGGTTGCCGCTGGCGACGCCGGTACGCTTCTGGCCGAAGTCGAAAGCAAGAAAACTCTGGAAATGGGAGGGAACGACGGCAGGAGGGGAAGCGTCGGGCATCGCCAAAACACTCACAGTGCCAGGCTCATGCGTGCCCCGCCTCGGGCGAGAGCTTCCACGCCTCCAGCCCCAGCAGCGCCAGCGCCTTGTCGTAGCGCTGCTCGACCGGCGTGTCGAAGATGACGGCCGGGTCGGCGCCGACGGTCAGCCAGCTGTTCTCGGCCAGCTGGGATTCGAGCTCTCCCTCTTCCCAGGCCGCGTAGCCCAGCGTGACCAGCACCTTGCGCGGGCCGGAGCCGGTGGCCATGGCTTCCAGCACGTCCTTCGAGGTGGTCATTTCCAGCCCGCCAGGAATGGTCATGGTGGAGGCATACACCGCGTGGTCGGCGTCGCCCTCCGCTCCCTCGCCGGTGGCCACCACGGGCTCGTGCAGCACGAAACCACGCTCGGTCTGCACCGGGCCGCCCTGGAACACGGGCGCGTCGCCGAGGTCGGGCCGCGACAGGTGCAGCTCGACCTTCTCGAACAGGCCCCGGAGGTTGATGTCGCTGGGCTTGTTGATGATGAGCCCGAGGGCGCCGCGCTCGCTGTGCTCGCACAGGTAGACGACGCTGCGGCTGAAGGAGCGGTCTTCCAGCCCCGGCATCGCGATCAGGAAATGATGCGTGAGGTTGATCGGGGCAGAATCGGACGCCATGCCGCCGATTTTACTGGCCGTCGACAAGACCTACCCCAAGGGCCTCATGTGGTTTCGCCGCGACCTGCGGGCGTACGACAACGCGGCGCTCTACCACGCGTTGCGCAGCTGCCGTCAGGTGCTGTGCGTGTTCGTGTTCGACACCGACATCCTCGATCCCCTGCCGGGGCAGGATGCACAGCCGCGCACCGACGGCCTGCGCGCCGACCGGCGCGTGGAGTTCATCCGCGAATCGGTGCTGGCCTTGCGCGAGAAGCTGGAGGCGATGGGCGGCGGCCTGATCGTGCGCCACGGCCGTGCCGAGGACGAGATTCCCGCACTGGCCCACGCGCTGGACGTCCAGGCGGTGTTCGCCAACCGTGACGACGAACCGGCCGCGCTCGCACGCGATGCACAGGTCTTCGGCGGCCTGGCCAACGCCGGCGTGAGTTTCCAGACCTTCAAGGACCAGGCCGTCTTCGACCGCGACGAGGTCATGACGCAGGCCGGCGCGCCCTACACGGTGTTCACGCCCTACAAGCGCGCCTGGCTTGCCAAGGTCGACGACTTCTATCTGCGTGCCTACCCCATCGACCGCCACGCCGACGCGCTGGCGCAGACGCCGCAGGACCACCGTGCCGCGGTGCCGTCGCTGGAGGCCCTGGGCTTCGCGCCCACGAACCTCGGCGAGCTCGAACTGCCACCCGGCACCGAGGGCGGCGCCAGGCTGTTCGAGAGCTTCTTCGAACGCATCGACCGCTACCACGTCGCGCGCGACTACCCGGCCGTGCGCGGCCCCAGCTACCTCGGCGTGCACCTGCGCTTCGGCACGCTGTCGATCCGCGAACTGGCGGGCACCGCGCACCGCCTCGCACTCGGCGGCAACCAGGGCGCGGCCACCTGGCTGAGCGAGCTGATCTGGCGCGACTTCTATTTCCAGGTGCTCGCGCATCGGCCGGACGTGGCCGAGGGCAAGAGCTTCCGGCCCGAATACGACCGCATCGTCTGGCACCACGGCAAGCATGCCGATGGCCTGTTCGCCGCCTGGTGCGCCGGGCGCACCGGGTACCCGCTGGTCGACGCCGCGATGCGGCAGATCAACGAGACCGGCTACATGCACAACCGGCTGCGCATGGTGGCCGCGAGCTTCCTGTGCAAGGACCTGGGCCTGGACTGGCGGCGCGGCGAGGCGTACTTCGCCCACCACCTGAACGACTTCGAGCTCTCGTCCAACAACGGCGGCTGGCAATGGGCCAGTTCCAGCGGCTGCGACGCGCAGCCCTACTTCCGCATCTTCAACCCGGTGACGCAGAGCGAGCGCTTCGACCCCGAGGGCAAGTTCATCCGCCGCTACGTGCCCGAGCTGGCGAAGCTGCCCGACAAGCTGGTCCACGCGCCCTGGCTGGCCGCGCCGCTGGAACTGGAGGCCGCGGGCGTGACGCTGGGCGAGAGCTATCCCAAGCCGGTCGTCGACCATGCCGAGGCGCGCGAGCGCACCCTGCAACGCTACGCGGTCGTGCGCGGCGCTGCGCCGACGGGCCAGGCGGCCGGGCGCAAGACGCTACAAAAAACATAGCTGCCGGCGCCCGTCCCACGGGCGCCGGCAGCCAATTTCGCTCGGATCTTCGATCAGGCCTCGACCGCAGCCTCGGTGGCCGTGAACTGCCGCACCAGGCGCAGCAGCTCGTCTTCGGAGTAGGGCTTGCCCAGGTAGTGGTCGACGCCCAGCTGCTTGGCATGCTCGCGGTGCTTCTCGGCGATGCGCGAGGTGATCATCACGATCGGCAGGCCTTCGAGCGACGCGTCGGCGCGGATATTGCGCGCCAGGTCGAAGCCGTCCATGCGCGGCATCTCGATGTCCGACAGCACGACCGCCGGGCGTTCCTGCTGCAGGCGCTCGAGCGCCTGCAGGCCGTCGGCGGCGAGCGCGACGCGATAGCCCTCGCGCTGCAGCAGGCGCTGCGTGACGCGCCGCACGGTGATGGAGTCGTCGACCACCAGCACCAGCGGGATCTGCGAGGGCGTGGGCGCGGCGGCCTGCGCCGGCTCGGCCGGTCCACCTGCCGCCGCTGGCGCCGGGGCGGCCGCGCCACCGGCCGCCTGCATCTGCAGCGCCTGCGCGCCGTGCAGCGCGGCCAGCGCCACCGGGTTGTAGATCAGCGCGACCGCGCCCGAGGCCAGCACCGAGATGCCGGCCATGCCCGGCACGCGCGCCAGCTGCGGCCCGAGGTTCTTGACCACGACTTCCTGGTTGCCCAGCACTTCGTCCACGTGCAGGGCGACGCGCTGCGCCGCGCTTCGCACGACGACGACGGTGTTCGTGCGGCCGGGTGCGCGGTCGCTGCGCGACGAGGACTGCAGCAGCGCACCGGCCCAATAGAACGGCACCTGCTCGCCACCGAAGGCATGGTGCTGCTCGAGGTAGGCCTTCTCCAGGTCGGCGGCCGAGGTGCGCTGCACCAGCTCGACCAGGTTCGACGGCACGCCGATGGAGGTCTCGCCGGCACGCAGCATCACCACGTGCGTCACGGCGGTCGTCAGCGGCAGCACCAGGCGGAACTCGGTGCCCCGGCCCGGCGCGCTGTGCGTCTCGATGCGGCCGCCCAGCGCCGCCACTTCGGAGCGCACCACGTCCATGCCGATGCCGCGGCCCGCGAGCTCGGACACCTGCGCGGCGGTGGAGAAGCCGGGCTTGAAGATCAGTTCGGCGGTTTCCTCGTCCGAGATCGTCCGGCCCGCCTCGACCAGGCCGAGGGCCTGTGCACGCTGGAGGATGCGATCGCGCTGCAGGCCGGCGCCGTCGTCACGGAAGCTCACCGACACGTCGTTGCCTTCGTGCCGCAGGTCGATGGTGATCAGGCCGGCCGGGTCCTTGCCCGCGCGCTCGCGGGCGGCGGCGTCCTCGATGCCGTGGGCCACGCAGTTGCGCAGCAGGTGCTCGAAGGCGGGCGTCATGCGGTCGAGCACGCCGCGGTCCATCTCGATCGTGCCGCCGGTGATGTCCAGGCGCACCTGCTTGCCGGTGTCCTTGGAGGCCTGGCGCACGACGCGGTACAGCCGTTCGGAGATGCCCTCGAACTCCACCATGCGCGTGCGCAGCAGGCCGCGCTGCAGTTCGCGCGTCTGGCGCGCCTGGGCGGACAGGTCGTCCTCCGTCGCCTGCACCGTCTTCTGCAGCGTGCGCTGCACGGTGGCCACGTCGTTCACCGACTCGGCCATCATGCGGGTGAGTTCCTGCACGCGGGTGAAGCGGTCGAACTCCAGCGGGTCGAAGCTCTGCTGCGTGTCCTTGGCCTGCGCCAGGCGCGACTGCATCTGGCTTTCGGCCTGCACCTCGATGTCGCGCAGCTGCTGGCGCAGGCGGTCCAGGTTGCCGGTCAGGTCGACCAGCGAGCTGCGCAGCTGGCCGATCTCGGCTTCCAGCCGCGAGCGCGTGATGATCACCTCGCCGGCCTGGGCCACGAGGCGGTCGAGCAGATGGGTACGGATGCGCACCGTCTGGCCCGAACCGGCGCGCGCCTGGCTCGGCACCAGGGACGCGGGCCGCGCGATCGGTGCCGCGGGGACTTCGGCGGACGCCGGCGCGGTGCCGCTGTCCGGCTCCACGGCCGGCACGTCGGCCCTGGCAACGGGCGGGACCACGGCGTCGATGACGACGGCCGGGGCCGCCGGGGCGGCGGCGACCGCCGCCGCGGCGCGCTGCGCCAACTCGGCCTGTCCGGCACTGTCGGCCACGCGCAGCGCGTCGAAGGTCGCCTGCATGGTGTCGAAGCGGCCGATCAATGCTTCGATCGACGGGCGCTCGCCGGCATCGACGGCAATCGCCTCGATCGCCGACTCCATGCGGTGCGCACGCTCGCCCAGGCGCATGGCGCCGGCCAGACGTGCACTGCCCTTGAGCGTGTGCAGCGTGCGCAGCGCAGAGGTGCGCTGGGCGGCGTCCTCGGGCCGCTGGGCCCAGGCGCGCAGGGCCGAGCCGAGCTGAGGCAGCAATTCGGCCGCCTCTTCCTCGAACACGGGGAACAGGTCGGGGTCGACCGCGTCGGTGAGGTCGATCGCGTCCTCGGAATCCTCCAGGACCACGTCGGCAACCGACGCCGCCGCGGGCTCGGCCGCGCGGACCGGCTCGGGGATTGCGGTGGCGGGCGGCTGGGACGGTGCCGACGCGAGCGCACGCAGCGACTCGAGGACGTCGGCGCTCGGCTCCTTGAGGAAGCCGGCCGCGAACTGATGCAGCAGGCGGCGCAGCTCGTCGGCCGCATTCACCAGGGCCGCACCCTGGGCGGCAGTGCCCGGGCCCAGGTTGTGCAGATGCTGCATGGCGGCTTCCAACAGGCGCGCCATGCCGGACAGCCCATGGAAGCCCACCGTGGCCGAGCTGCCTGCCAGCGAATGGGCCAGGCCGATGGTGGCGTCGGGGATGCGCTCGTGCGGCTGCAAGGCCCATTCGCCGACGTCGTTCGCGAGCTGGCGAGACCATTCGTCGGCCTCGTTGAGGTAGACGTTGTAGAGCGACAGACCGATGCGCAGGGGGCCGATGACCTTGACCTGGTCCTCGGCGCTGACGGGGTTCGCGGGAGTGACCGTCGCCGCCGGCTCCGGCGGCAGTTCGGGCGCCTGCAGGGCCTGCGTCGGCTCGTCGGCGGCCTCGGGCTCCGGCCCCAGGTCGATCGCCGCCGGCTCGGCGCTCGATTCGGGCGTGGCTTGCGCGGCAAGCACGGACGCCGATGGCTCGGCAGCCTCCACGACCTCGTCACCTGCATCGTCGGCCGGGATCGGCGCCTCGGCCTGCTCGGCGTCGACGTGCTCGACAGCGCCGGCCGCGATCTCCACGGGATCGGGCTCACGCTGAGGAACGGGCGGTGCCAGCTCGAACGAAGCCAGCGCGGTCTCGGCGTAGGGGTCCTCGTGAGAGCGATCGGCCTTCCAGTCGGCCGGTAGCGCGAAGTCCAGCGGCGCCAGGTCGGTCTCGGCCAGCGCGGTCGGCTTCGGCGCGTCGTCCTTGACGGCGAAGAAGTCGATCGCGTTGCCGCCATCGAGCGTCGCCGGCGGCGGCACGGCCTCACCGTCGTCCATGAACTGGGGCAGGATGTCCGTGATGGCGAAATCGTCGCCATGCAGCGCATCGTCGATCTCGGCCGCCCTGGCATCGGCTGCCGCGGCCTCTTCCACCGGCGCGGACGCAGGGCCCAGGTCCAGATCGAGATCCAGGTCGGGCAGCGCGGGCATGACGGGCGGCTCGGCGGCAATCTGCCGCGCCGCCACCGCGAGCGCCGCCGCGTCGGGCACGGCCACGGGCGCGGGCGCCGCCTCGCCGTCGCGCACGGCCTCCGCCGCAGCCCGGAAGGGGCCGGCCTGCCAGGCGTGGGGCGTGCCGGCGGCGATCGCCTCGACCCACTGGGCGAAGTCGCGCAGCGCCTTGCCGGTGGCGGCCAGCAGCGCCGGGGTGGCCGGCTGCTGGTCGGCCAACCAGGTGTTGAGCACCTGCTCGAAGGACCAGGCGGCCTCGCCGAAGTCCATCAGCCCGACCATGCGCGAACTGCCCTTGAGCGTGTGGAAGGCGCGGCGCAACACCGTGAGCTCGCCCACGTCATCGGGCTGCGCACCCAGCGCCGACACGGCAGCCAAGCCGTTGTGCAGCACCTCGCGCGCCTCGTCGAGGAAGATGTTCTGGAGGTCGTCCTCCTCGAGCTCGGTGACCTCGGTGTCGGGCAGCGCCTCCAGCGGTGCCGGCCCGGTGATCTTGCGCGTCCAGCTGTCCGCGGCGCGGCTGAACTCCTCCAGCGGCGAGGCCGGCCTGGCGGACTTCGCAGGCGCGGCCAGTGCCGCCAGCTTGGCGGCGATCTGGGCATCCACCGCCTCGACACTGAGCACGGTGTCGGTGAGCGGGACCGGCCCCGACGAGGCCGCGGCCACGCCGTCGGCGCCCAGCCCGTGGATGGGGGTGCTGTCGTCGACCTGCCGGCCCATCAGGGGCTTGAGCTCGCCGGCCTCGGCGTCGAAAACGAACAGACGCTTGGCCAACGCCGGCTGGTAACCCAGCATGTCGATCAGGAAGCCCAGCGCGCCCAGGTTGTTGCCCAGCGAATCGAAATCGCGGGCCTCGTCGGCGCTGTCGTTGGCCGTGAGGTGGTCGACGTTCTCGCGCATGCGCTGCACGGTCTGCGCCGCCTGCTCCAGGCCCAGCACGGAAAACACGCCGCGCATCTGCAGCAGTTGGCTGGGCACGGTGCGCAGCAGCCCCTTTTCACTGGGCCGTCGGAAGTACTGGTCGAGCGATTTCTCGAGCTCCGACAGGTGCGCACGCAGCTCGTCGACCACGGTGCCCATGGTCTGGCGGTCGCTCACGCGGCGGTAGAGCTCCTCCATCCAGGGCTCGAGCGGCTCCGACCTCCCGCCTTCGCGCGCACGCTCGATGCGGCCGGCCAGCTGGACGGTGCGCGCGGTGAGCTGCCGGTCCTGCGGGTCGAGGTCCTCGAAGGCCGCCTCCAGGTACAGCACCGAGGTCGCGACTTCCATCGCGAGTTCGGTCGATGGCGCGCGGCCCGAGTGCACCGACGCGTCCACGGCATGGTTGAGCGCCTGCACCATCGGCCCGCTGGCCGGGTGCAGCTTGCCGAGCGATTCGCCCAGCTGCGCGAAGGTGTCGGCCACCTGGCGCACGCGCGTGAGGTCGCCGCCGGAGAGCGCCGACCACATCTCCTTGGCGGTCTCGATGCGCTTGCGCGCCTGCGCCAGCACGAGCGGATCGAAGCGGCCGAACTGCGGCGTCGCGTAGTCCACGTGCTCGAGGTTGGAAACACCCCAGGCCACGCGCACGGCGCGCAGCAGCGGCGCTTCCTCGCGCGGCGTGGGCACGGCCTGCGCGCAGAAGAAGAGCAGGTCCTGGCCGAGCCGGTCGGACACCGCCGCATCGCCACGCGCGAGCGTGGTGTACTGCAGCAGCACGCGCGACGCGGCGCGCTTCACATAGACGTCGGGCGGCAGCAGCGACAGCGCCAGCGCCTCGAAGAAACCGGCCGCCAGCATCCAGAAGCTGGCCACCTTGGGCTGGGGCACGCCCAGGCCCAGTCCCACGCACAGCGCGCACAGGCGGCGCGCCGCCTGGTCGTCGCCGCTCTTGACCACCTTGAGCACATCGCGGTCGAGGTGCGCCCGCACGGCCGGGTCGTAGACCATGGTGCGGTACGCGCCGGGCCGCGGCACCTCCGCCCACACCCACGGGTAGACCCACAGGTCCGCCGGATGCACCCGCTCGTTGCCCACCAGCTCCAGCACGTCGCGGTACTGCGGGAACAGCGCGACCGGCGACACCGGCTTGCCGGCCAGCACCGCCTGCAGGAAATCCGTGACGGCAAAACCGGCATGGTCGATCTTCTGCACCGCGGCCTCGGTGCATCGCGAAGGATCGTTGATGAAACTCTGCGCCGCGAACTCCATCGCGCCGAGCACCATGGCCGGCGCCGGGTGGCCCACCAGCTGCAGGGCGCCCACGGCCTGGTGCAACTGCTGGCGCGCCATGCGCAGCAGGCCCGTGTCCAGCTCGGGCACCTGGCCGTGCTCGCGGGCGTGCCGGCGCAGGGACTTGCTCGCGCCTTCGAGCGACTTCTGGATCTCGCCGATGACCCAGGCCAGCGGCCCGAGGTCTTCCGTGGCGGGCGCATTGCCCGCGACCGGGGCAGTGACAGGGGGGCGGATCGACACGTTGGGACTCGGCGGGCGTTCTTAGGCGATCTTGAACCGCGACACGGACTGGCGCAATTCCTCGGCCATGTGCGACAGCTCGCGCACCTGCTTGGCGGTGGTTCGCGTGCCCTCGCCGGTCTGTTCGGTCACGGCGAAGATGTGCTGGATGTTGGCCGCCACCACGTTGGCCGACTCGGCCTCGCGCGATGCGGACTGCGAAATCTGCTCGATGAGGTCGGCGAGGCGGCGCGACACGCGGTCGATCTCGGACAGCGCCGTGCCGGCGTTGTCGGACAGCTTGGCCCCTTCCACCACGCCCTGCGTGGACCGCTCCATGGCGCCCACCGCGTCCTGCGTGTCGGTCTGAATCGCCTTCACCAGGGCCGAGATCTGGCGCGTGGCATCGGCCGAGCGTTCGGCCAGCCGCTGCACTTCTTCCGCCACCACCGAGAAGCCGCGGCCGGCTTCACCCGCGGACGCGGCCTGGATGGCGGCGTTCAGGGCCAGCACGTTGGTCTGTTCGGTGATGTCCGAGATCAGTTCGGTGATTTCGCCGATCTCCTGCGAGGACTCGCCCAGTCGCTTGATGCGCTTGGAGGTTTCCTGGATCTGGTCGCGGATGGAGTTCATGCCCCCGATCGCGTTCTGCACCGCCTGAAGGCCCGATTCGGCGGCCTGCAGCGACTGGCGCGCCACCGAAGCCGATTCCTGCGCCTGGGAGGACACGCCGTTGATGCGTTCGGCCATCGTCAGCACCGACTGGCCGGTCTCGCGAATCTCGCGCAGCTGCTCGGTCGAGGCGGCGAGCAGTTCGGTCGAGGTGCTTTCCACCTGCGAGGTGGTGTGCGCCACGCGGGTGGCCGTGTTCTGTACGTTGCCCACCAGCAGGCGCAGTTCCTCCACCGTGTAGTTCACCGAGTCGGCAATGGCGCCGGTGATGTCTTCGGTCACCGTCGCTTCGTGCGTCAGGTCGCCTTCGGCCACCGTCTGCAGCTCGTTCATCAGGCGAAGAATGGCGGCCTGGTTGGCGGTATTGATGCGGTTCGCTTCCTCGCTGGCGCGCTCGGCTTCGAGTCGCTCCTGCTCGGCGGCAGCCGCGCGGATACGTCCTTCGCGCACCTGCACGAAACCGATCGCGGCCGCCAGGCCGAGCGCGGCGAGCGACAGCAGCACCAGCAGGGCCAGCGTGCCGGCGCCCAGGCCGGTGCGCTCGGACAGCTGGGTCTGCAGCTGCCCCAGCGACACGCGCAGCGGCTCGCTGTCGGCCAGGATGGTGGCCTGTGCCTCGCGCGCCGCCACCAGGCCCTGCAGGTTGCCCAGGATGGCGCCGGCCTGCGTGCGGGTCTGTTCGTAGGTCTTGAGGATCGCGTCGAGCTGCTCGCGGGTCTGGGCGTCGCGCGTGCCGGGCAGGCGCTGCTGCGCATTGCCGTCCAGCAGGCCCTTGGCGATTTCCTGGAAGCTGTTGAGGTCCTTGCCGAGCAGGAACACGGCGTCGGGGCTCACGCCCTCCACCGTGAGGAATTCGTTGGCCGACTTGCCGATGCGCTGCGTCAGCATCACGAGCTGGCCGGCGGCCGAGATCTCCGGCACCGACGCGTTCTGCTGCATCTTGAGCGAGGCGATGGTCTCGGTCATCTCGAGCAGTTCGGACGACTGGCGGTTGATGGTGCGCAGCGCCGTGCCCACCTGCGTCAGGATCTGCTTCTGCGCCAGCACGACCTTGGCGCTGGCATCCGCGCGCTTGACCAGCGGCTGGATCTTCTCGAGCTCGGCGTCGTATTGCGCACCCACGCGCTCCAGCTGCAGGGAGTCGTCGCCGTTGGCGAGACCGTTGACCCGGCGCGAGAGGTCGTCCGCGCTGTCCTTGACTTCGTCGAAGGCCGGGGCGCTGCCCACCAGCGCCTGCGAGACCGACTTGGCCAGGCGCTGGGACTGCATCAGCGACTGCCCGGTGGCAGCCACCTGCTGGGCCAGGCGCTCGGAGCGCAGGATGGCGGAGCCGGCCACCAGCAGCAGCAGCAACACGGTCACCGCCAGCAGCACGGCGAGCAGGCGCTGCTGCCGTGCCGGCGTGGCACGCTGGTCGGCAGGGGCCGAAGCTGCAGCGGCGGCCGCGGCCGCCGGCTCCACCGGCGGCACGTCGGCAGGCTCGTCGACATGGCGGCTGGGAACGAAGTCCGGAGGTACCTCGAAGGCCCCGACGGCAGGCGCCGCGGCAGGCTCGGCAGCGGGCGGCGTCTCGCGCGGGATGTAGACGGTGCGTTCCTCGGGCGGCTGCACGGTCTCGGCGTTGTCGAGCACCAGCGAAGCCGTGCTGTCCCCCCGCACGGTCATGCTGTCATCGCGGGCGGGCAGCAGCTTCTTGAACTTGTCGGCGATCGAGTTCACGGTCGGTCCTTCGGGATGTATTCGGGGCGCCGGCTCAGGCGCCAATGCTCAGGAATTCGGGTTGCTGCGACAGCGCCTGGAGATTGATTTCCAGCCAGCGCTGGCCTGCGGCATCGAGATAGGTGTGGCCCTGCCATGCAGGCGCATCGGCCGCAGGCGCCTGCGAGCTCTTGAAGGCCTCGATGCCGCGCAGGCCGACCAGGCGGTCGATCAGCAGGGCGCAGTTGACGTCCAGCGCCTCGTTCAGTGCGACCAGCCGCGACTGGGCGCGCGCCGACTCGGTGCTGGCCGGCGCCGGGCGCTCGCTGCCAGCGAAGGCCGACAGCTGCACCACGCCATAGAGGCCACCCCGCAGGTTGGCCACGCCGAGGAACCAGGGCAGGGTGTAGGGCACCGGCTGGGGCGCCGTCCAGGGAAAGATCTCGCCGGCCTGGCCCAGGGGGAACAGGTACTTCGCCTCGCCCGCCTCGACGGCGAGCCAGGAGGCCGAAACGCCCGAGGTGCGCGCTGCCTGCAGGCGGCCCGCGAGCCGGGACTGGAACTCGCGGAGGGCTTCGCGGGTGGCCATGGACGCGTCGCGCGTGCGCTCAGTTCAGCGCCTGGATCTTGGCCAGGAGCTCGGCCGCCTGCACGGGCTTGACGATGTAGTCGCGTGCGCCCTGGCGCATGCCCCAGACGCGGTCGGTTTCCTGGTTCTTGCTGGTGCACAGGATGATCGGCACCTGCGCGAATTCGGGGCTGCGTGCGAGTGCGCGCGTGAGCTGGAAGCCGTTCTGGCCGGGCATCACCACGTCCATCAGGATGAGGTCCGGGCGGTCGGCCTCGAGCCGGCGCATGGCGTCGTCCGCGTTTTCGGCCGTCTGCACGGCGAAGCCGTTCTTCTGCAGCAGATCGGTGAGGAACATCAGTTCCGTCTTCGAGTCGTCGACGACGAGCACTTTGCGGATGGTCATTTAGGCTTCCTGTTGGACGGCGCCGAACTGCTGCACGGCCTGCAGCAGCTGTTCTTTGGTGAAGGGCTTGGTGAGGTAGTCCTGCGAGCCGACCATGCGGCCGCGGGCCTTGTCGAACACGCCGTCCTTGGACGACAGCATGACGACGGGAACGTGGGTGAAATGCGCGTTGCGCTTGATGATGGCGCAGGTCTGGTAGCCATCGAGCCGCGGCATCAGGATGTCGCAGAAGATCAGATGCGGCTTGTGGTCGTTGACCTTGGAGAGCGCGTCGTAGCCGTCCTCGGCCAGCAGCACCTCGTGGCCGCCTTGCTTCAGGAAGATCTCGGCGCTGCGCCGGATGGTGTTGCTGTCATCGATGACCAGCACCTTGAAACCTGACCCGTTCGTGCTCATGGCACCAACTCCTCATCGATCACCACCTGGCGGGCCGTCGCGCCAACACGGCGCGCGAGGCCCGGCCTTGTGCCATGCTGTCAGATCTCGACCATCTCGAAGTCTTCCTTGCGCGCACCGCACTCGGGGCAGGTCCAGTTCATGGGCACCTGCTCCCAAGGGGTTCCGGGCGCAATACCATCCTCCGGCACGCCTGCCGCTTCGTCGTAGATCCACCCGCAAATCAGGCACATCCAGGTTTTCGTGTTCATCGCAGCTTACGAGCCTTGTACATAGAATGCAACGATTGTATCCAGACGTCTCAAGCAATCCTGCCGAAGTCGTCTCAGAAACGCCACCATCCGGGGTTCATCCGGGCCGAATGAATACGCACTTACTACCGCCCGAGGACCCGCCGGAGGCGGACGATGTTAACGGGGCGCCGGACGACGACCCGGCGGCCGGCACCGAGGACGACGGCCGCCCGCCCTGCGTGCTGGTGTTCAACGCCAGCGACCCGAGCGGCGCCGGCGGGCTGGGCGCGGATGCCCTGGCGATCTCATCGGTGGGCGCCCACATGCTGGGCGTGGTGACGGGGGCCTACGCCCGCGACACGGCCGAAGTCTTCGATCACTTCGCCTTCGACGAGGAGCATGTCGCCGAGCAGGCGCGCGCCATCCTGGAGGACGTGCCGGCCCAGGTCATCAAGGTCGGCTTCGCCGGCTCGCCCGACAACCTCAGCCGCATCGCCGAGACCGCCTCCGACTACCCCGAGGTGCCGGTGGTCGCCTACATGCCCAACCTGTCGTGGTGGAACGACCAGGACATCGAAAGCTACCTCGACGCCTTCCAGGAACTGGTGCTGCCGCAGACCGCGGTGCTCGTCGGCAACCACAGCACGCTGTGGCGCTGGCTGCTGCCCGACTGGTCGGGCGACAAGCCGCCCGGCCCACGCGATATCGCCAAGGCGGCCGGCGAACTGGGCGTGCCGTACACGCTGGTCACCGGCATCGTCCGGCCGGACCCCTTCATCGACAACGTGCTGGCGTCGCCGCAGGCCGTGCTCACCAGCGAGAAATACGAACGGCTGGAGGCCGTCTTCGCCGGCGCCGGCGAGACGCTGTCGGCCGCGCTGGCCGCGCTGCTGGCCACCGGCGCCGATCTCACGGCGGCGACGACCGAAGCGCTCGCCTACATGGACCGCTGCCTCGACGCGGGCTTCCGCCCCGGCATGGGCCACGTGCTGCCCGACCGCCTCTTCTGGGCGCAGCCCGAGGACGAGGGCGACGACGAAGGCCCGGCCGACACCGACTTCGCCCTGCCGGCCCACGACACCCGCCATTGATCCCGGTGGCCGGCGACCGCCGCCGGCCGCCCGCCTCCTTCCTGCCTCCGATGACTTCCACCGACGCCAATCTCCAGCTCTTCGACCGCGCACGCGCCGTCATTCCCGGCGGCGTGAACTCGCCCGTGCGCGCCTTCAAGGCCGTGGGCGGCACGCCGCGCTTCATCGCCCGCGCCCAGGGCGCCTACATGTGGGACGCGGCGGGCCAACGCTACATCGACTACATCGGCTCCTGGGGGCCGATGATCCTGGGCCACGGCCACCCGGCCGTGATCGACGCCGTGCAGCGGGCCGTGACCGAGGGCCTGTCCTTCGGTGCCCCGACCGCGCGCGAGATCGAGCTGGCCGAAGCCATCCTGGCGCTCGTGCCCTCGATGGAGATGGTGCGCCTGGTCAGCTCCGGCACCGAGGCCGCGATGAGCGCCCTGCGCCTGGCGCGCGGTGCCACCGGCCGCAAGCACATCGTCAAGTTCGAGGGCTGCTACCACGGCCATGCGGACGCCCTGCTGGTCAAGGCGGGCTCGGGCCTCGCCACCTTCGGCAATCCCACCTCCGCCGGCGTGCCGCCCGAGGTGGTGCAGCACACGCTGGTGCTCGAATACAACAACGTGCAGCAGCTGGAAGAAGCCTTCGCGCTGCACGGCCACGACATCGCCTGCCTGATGATCGAGGCCATCGCCGGCAACATGAACTTCGTGCGCGCCGCGCCCGAATTCGCACGCCGCTGCCGCGAGCTGTGCACGCAGCACGGCGCGCTGCTGGTGTTCGACGAGGTGATGACGGGCTTCCGGGTCGGCCTGCAAGGCGCCCAGGGCGTGCTGGGCATCACGCCCGACCTCACCGTGCTGGGCAAGGTCATCGGCGGCGGCATGCCGCTGGCGGCCTTCGGCGGGCCGCGCGCGATCATGGAACAGCTCGCGCCGATGGGGCCCGTCTACCAGGCCGGCACGCTCTCGGGCAACCCCGTGGCCACGGCCTGCGGCCTCGCGACCTTGAAGGAGATCGCCAAGCCCGGCTTCTACGAGGCGCTGGCAACGAAGACACGCACCCTGGTCGACGGCCTCCAGGCTGCCGCGGCCGCCGAAGGCGTGCCCTTCAGCGCCGACTGCGAGGGCGGCATGTTCGGCTTCTTCCTGCTGCCCGAGCTGCCGCAGAACTACACGGCCGTCATGAAGAGCGACAACGCGCGCTTCAACGCCCTCTTCCACGGCCTGCTCGACCGCGGCGTCTACATCGCCCCGGCGCTCTACGAAGCGGGCTTCGTCAGCAGCGCCCACACCGACGCCGACATCGACGCCACCGTCGCCGCCGCCCGCGAGATCTTCAGGACGCTACAGAAACAATAGCTGCCCGCGCCCGTCCCGCGGGCGCCGCAGCCTTTTTCTCTATAGAAACCGGCGCAGCGCGAAAAGTTCGCCGAGCGGCGTAGCGAGCGGCGCCAGGTCGCGCCGAGGACCGCAGCCGTACACCCGTACGGCGAGAACCGCAGGTGCGAGATGGCGCCGCGCAGTAGCCGAGCGGCGAACTTTTCAGTGGCGGAAGTGGCGGATGCCGGTAAATACCATCGCCACCCCCCGCTCGTCCGCCGCGTCGATCACTTCCTGGTCACGCATCGACCCACCGGGCTGGATCACGCTCGTCGCCCCGTGGTCGATCACCACGTCCAGCCCGTCGCGGAACGGGAAGAACGCATCGCTCGCCACCGCCGTGCCCTGCAGCGACAGGCCCGCATGCTCGGCCTTGATGCTGGCAATGCGCGCCGAATCGAGCCGGCTCATCTGCCCCGCACCCACGCCCATGGTCATGCCGTTGGCGCAGAACACGATCGCGTTGCTCTTGACGTACTGCGCCACCTTCCACGCGAACATCAGGTCGTCGAGCTGCTGCGGCGTCGGCTGCTTCTTCGTCACCACCTTGAGCTGGTCGCGCGTGAGCACATGGTTGTCGGCGGTCTGGATCAGCAGGCCCGAGCCGACGCGCTTGACGTCCATCATGTTGCGGCCGTTGTCCCAGTCGCTCGCGCCACCCTGGGGCAGGTCGATCTGCAGGATGCGCACGTTCTGCTTGGCCTTGGTGGCCTGGAACACCGCCAGCGCCTCGGGGCTGTAGCCGGGCGCCATCAGCACCTCGACGAACTGCTTGTTGATCTCCTGCGCCGCGGCCAGGTCCACCGGGCGGTTGAAGGCGATGATGCCGCCGAAGGCCGAGGTCGGGTCGGTCTTGAAGGCCTTGCCGTACGCCTCCAGCGCGTCCTTGCCCACCGCCACGCCGCAGGGGTTGGCGTGCTTGACGATCACGCAGGCCGGCGCGTCGAAGCTCTTCACGCATTCCCACGCCGCATCGGCATCCGCGATGTTGTTGTACGACAGCTCCTTGCCCTGCAGCTGCTTCGCGGTGACCAGCGAGCCCGGCGCCGGGTGCAGGTCGCGGTACAGCGCGGCCTGCTGGTGCGCGTTCTCGCCGTAGCGCAGGTCCTGCAGCTTGACGAAGCGGCCGTTGCTCTGGCCCGGAAACAGCGAACGCACAGGTGCCGGCTGTCCCTGGCTGGCCTCGAAATCCACGGCCGAGAGGAAGTCGCTGATCGCGCCGTCGTAATCGGCGATGCGGTTGAAGGCGGCGACCGAAAAGCCGAACTTGGTCTTGTCGCTGATCTTCCCGTGCGCCTTCAGCTCGTCGAGCGCGACGGCGTACTGCGACGCATCGGTCAGCACCGCGACGTCCTTCCAGTTCTTGGCGGCGCTGCGCACCATCGCCGGGCCGCCGATGTCGATGTTCTCGATCGCGTCTTCCAGCGTGCAGCCGGGCTGGGCCACGGTGGCCTCGAAGGGGTAGAGATTCACCACCAGCAGGTCGATCGTGTCGATGCCGTGCTGCTCGATGGCCGCCACGTGCGCCGGCAGGTCGCGACGTGCCAGCAGGCCGCCGTGGATCTTGGGATGCAGCGTCTTCACGCGACCGTCGAGCATCTCGGGAAAGCCCGTGTGCTCGGCCACCTCGGTGACGGGCAGGCCCGCATCGGCGAGCAGCTTGGCGGTGCCGCCGGTGGACAGCAGCTTCACGCCCAGGTCGTGGAGCGCTTTCGCGAAGTCGAGGATGCCGGTCTTGTCGGAGACGGAAAGGAGGGCTTGCATGGATTGCTTCGGAATTGAAATTCGGGGGCGGACTGCCGAACGCGAAGGGCGCGAAGGTGGCGCGAAGGACGCGGAAAACTCAAAAAAAGGACTTTCGCGTCCTTCGCGAAGCTCTTGTCTTTCTTTCGCGTACGGATGTCCGGCTTCAGGCTTACTTGATGATCCGGTGCTCGACCAGCTTTTTGCGCAGCGTGTTGCGGTTCAGGCCCAGCCACTGCGCGGCGCGCGACTGGTTGCCTTCGGCACGCAGCATCACGACTTCCAGCAGCGGCTTCTCGACCACGGTGACGATCATCTCGTACATGCCGTCGGGCTCGGTGCCGCGCAGGTCACGGAAGTAGCCCTCCAGGCTGGTGCGCACGCACTCCTCGATCTGTTTCTTGCTCATCTTTTTCGTTCTTGCAGTTCTGTCGGGTATCCCGTCGACTGCAGCAGGCCCGAGGGCCACGCGGTCAGGCCGCGCTGCTGCAGCTCTCCTCGAGTTCGTCGTTGTTGTCGTCTTCCCTGGATCCGTCGCCGGCCATGTCGGCCTGCACCGGCAGGCGCTCCATGCGCTCGCCCAGCGCATCGAAGAAGGCGGCCACCGCCTCCCACTGCGCCTCGCAGTCCTCGATGCGGTTCATCGCATCGCGAAACGCCTCGCCGCCCGGCAGCGCCCGCACGTACCAGCCGATGTGCTTGCGGGCCGTGCGCACGCCGCTGTAGTCGCCGTAGAGCGCGTAGTGCTCGCGCAGGTGATCGAGCAGCAGGCGCCGGACCTCGGCCACCAGCGGCGGCGCCATGTGCTCGCCGGTCGCGAGGAAATGGCCGATCTCGCGGAAGATCCACGGCCGGCCTTGCGCCGCGCGGCCGACCATGACCGCGTCGGCCCCCGTCGCGGCCAGCACGTCGCGGGCCTTCTCGGGACTGGTCACGTCGCCATTGGCCACCACGGGAATCCGCACCGCGGCCTTGACGGCGGCGATGGTGTCGTACTCCGCACGGCCCTTGTAGCCCTGCTCGCGCGTGCGGCCGTGCACGGTGAGCATCTGCACGCCGGCGGCCTCGAAGTCGCGCGCCAGCTTCACGGCGTTGCGGTGGTCATGGCTCCAGCCCGTGCGCATCTTGAGCGTCACCGGCACGCCGTGCGGGGCCGCGGCGTCGACCACGGCCTGCGCGATCTCCAGCGCCAGCGGCTCGTCGCGCATCAGCGCCGAGCCGGCCCATTTGTTGCAGACCTTCTTGGCCGGGCAGCCCATGTTGATGTCGATGATCTGGGCGCCGCGGTCGATGTTGTAGTGCGCGGCCTCGGCCATCATGGCCGCGTCGGTGCCGGCGATCTGCACCGCGATGGGGCCCGGTTCGCCCTCGTGGTTGGCGCGCCGCGAGGTCTTGAGCGAGCCCCACAGCTCCTTGCGCGAGGTCACCATCTCGCTCACCGCATAGCCCGCCCCCAGCCGCCGGCACAGCATGCGGAACGGCCGATCGGTGACGCCGGCCATGGGCGCGACGAACAGCCGGTTGTCCAGCGCGATGGAACCGATCTGCATGGGAGGGGCGAGGGGTGGAGAAACAAAGACGCCGCCTCCGCAAGGAGGCAGCGTCTGCTGAAAAATGAGGCATCGATTGTAGCCAGCGCCCATTTCGGACACTGAAACGATTGGTACTCGCCGGCCCCCGGGGATGCACGGATTCCTCCCGCAGCGCGGCACCGTTTCCGACGCGGGCGGCGCCAGGGCGATTCCTATACTGGCGCACCCATGCAAGCCTGGCTCGACTCACTCCTGGCGCTTCTCGCGCTGCCGCAGTTCGGCCTGTCGACGCTTTTCATCGTCGCGTTCATCTCGGCCACGCTGCTGCCGCTGGGCTCGGAGCCGGCGCTGTTCGGGCTGCTCAAGCTCAACCCCGACATGTTCTGGCCGGCGATCCTCGTCGCCACGGCCGGCAACACGCTGGGCGGCGCGGTCGACTGGTGGATGGGCTACGGCGCGCACAAGGTGGCCGACAAGTACGCGCATTCGAAGCACCACATGCGCGTGCTGGCCTGGCTGGAGAAGCTCGGCCCCAAGGCCTGCCTGTTGAGCTGGCTGCCCTTGGTGGGCGATCCGCTGTGCGCGGTGGCCGGCTGGCTGCGGCTGTCCTTCTGGCCCTGCCTGCTGTACATGGCGATCGGCAAGTTCGGCCGCTATGTCTGCATGACGGTGGCCCTGCTGTACCTGTGGCCGGACCGGTGAGTAGGCGGCGCGCGACGCTATCGAAACCATAGCTGCCCGCGCCCGCCCGACGGGCGCCGCAGCCCGATCCGGCTTGAAGGATCAGCTCAGCAGTTCGTACGGCCCGCCGCGCTCCAGCGCGCGCTGGTAGGCCGGCCGTGCGTGGATGCGCGCGAGCCATGCCATGAGGCGCGGACGCTTCTCGTTGAGCCCCGCACGCGCCTGCGCCGCCTCGATCGGAAAGCTCATCTGGATGTCGGCGGCCGTGAACGCGTCGCCGGCGAACCACTCGCTCCTGCCCAGTTCGCCCTCCATGAAATTCAGGTGGTTCGAGATCTGAGGCTGGATGAAGCTGGCCTTGGCCTTGGCGGCGATGCCGCGTGCGATGGGCTTGGCGAAGAAGGGCATCTTCGCCTTCTCGATCTGGTCGAACACCAGCTTGAGCAGCAGGGGCGGCATGGCCGAGCCCTCGGCGTAATGCAGCCAGTAGCGGTAGCGCACCGCCTCGGGCGAGCCGGCCGGCGGCGCCAGGCGGCCGTTGCCGTAGCGCTCGGTCAGCGTCTCCAGGATCGCGCCCGATTCCGCGAGCACGAGCCCGTCGACCGTCACCACCGGCGACTTGCCCAGCGGATGCACCTGTCGCAGCTCGGGCGGCGCCAGCATGGTCTGCGGATGGCGCTGGTAGTGGACGATCTCGTAGGGAAGCTCGAGCTCCTCGAGCAGCCACAGCACGCGCTGCGAGCGGGAGTTGTTGAGGTGGTGGACGGTGATCATGGTCACGCGCGATGGGCCCTCAGGAGCTGAACAGGAAGTTCATCACGTCGCCATCCTTGACGACGTAGTCCTTGCCTTCGGCGCGCATCTTGCCCGCGTCCTTCGCGCCCTGCTCGCCCTTGAAGGCGATGTAGTCGTCGAAGGCGATCGTCTGGGCGCGGATGTAGCCCTTCTCGAAATCGGTGTGGATCACGCCGGCCGCCTGCGGGCCGGTGTCGCCGGTGTGGATGGTCCAGGCGCGCACTTCCTTCACGCCGGCGGTGAAATAGGTTTGCAACCCCAGCAGCTTGTAGGCGGCGCGGATCAGGCGGTTCAGGCCCGGCTCGTCCTGGCCGAGCTCCTTCAGGAATTCGAGCCGGTCGGCATCGTCCATCTCCGACAGCTCGGCCTCGATCTTGGCGCAGATCGCCACCACGGGCGCGTTCTGCTTGGCGGCGTACTCGCGCAGGCGGTCGAGGTAGGGGTTGTTCTCGAACCCGTCCTCGCTCACGTTGCCCACGAACATCGCCGGCTTGGCCGTGATGAGCGTGAAGCTCTTGACCAGCGGCTGCTCTTCCTTGGTGAACTCCAGCGCGCGCACGGGGATGTTGTCGTTCAGCGCCTTCTGGCAGCGCTCGAGCAGGCCGACGAGCTTCTGCGCGTCCTTGTCGCCCGAACGAGCCACCTTGGTGTGGCGGTGCAGCGCCTTCTCGACCGTGCCCAGGTCGGCCAGGCACAGCTCGGTCTGGATCACCTCGATGTCGGAGATCGGGTCCACGCGGCCGGCCACGTGGATCACGTTGTCGTCGTCGAAGCAGCGCACCACGTTCACCGTGGCGTCGGTCTCGCGGATGTGCGCGAGGAACTTGTTGCCCAGGCCCTCGCCCGTGCTCGCGCCGGCCACCAAGCCCGCGATGTCGACGAACTCCACGATCGCCGGCACGATGCGCTCGGGCTGGACGATCTCGGCCAGTTGCGCGAGGCGCGGATCGGGCACCTCCACCACGCCCACGTTGGGTTCGATGGTGCAGAAGGGGTAGTTCTCGGCCGCGATGCCAGCCTTGGTCAGCGCGTTGAAGAGGGTGGACTTGCCGACGTTGGGCAGGCCGACGATGCCGCACTTGAGGCTCATGGCGGGGGCTTTCCTGGATTCGGGGTAACCGCGCATTTTAGGCGACACCCCTCGAAATCCCCCACCGCCCTCCATCGCATGGCGGTGCGTCTGGGGCCAGCCATCACTTGGGACAATTCCGATACGCGGAGCCCTTCCTTGAATGTCAATGTGCTGCCCGGACTTTGCACTGGGATGCTCGTGCGTTCGCATGACTCAGTCTGCCTTGAGGTTGAGTTCGCGGACGAGGCGGACGGCGGACGCGGTGTCTTCTTCGATGGCCGCCACGTAGGCCTGGCGCTCGGCGAAGGCCACCCTGCCACCGAGCTTCGCAACCCGCTCTTGGACGTGTTGTTGGTGCAGCACTGCTTGCACCTCCGCATTCAGCCTATCGAGCGTGGCCTGCGGCGTCGCCTTGGGCGCGAAGAGCCCGAGCCAGGTCATGTGCTCATAGGCCGGAATACCGTACTCGGCAGCGGCGGGAACGTCGAGCGCCGAAGGCCAACGTACCTTCGATGTAACCGCCAGCGCGCGCAGGGCGCCGGCCTCGACCTGAGGCATCGCAGCCACCAGGCTGGCGATCACCACCGGGATCTGGCCACTGACCGCATCGGAGATCGAAGGTCCGGAGCCGCGATAGGCGATGTGATTCAAACGGATGCCGGCGGCTTTCTGAAGGAGTTCGCCAGCGATGTTGCTCGGCGAGCCAACGCCTGCGCTGCCGTAGGCGATCGAACCGGGCGCAACGCGCGCTTCGCGAAAAAGATCGGCCAGCGTCTTGAACCTGGAATTCGCCGGCACCGCGATCACGGATGGCCCTTCCATCAAGGGAGCGACGGCGGCGAAATCCCTGACGTCGTAGCCGGCGTGGGCGAACAGCGCCGGATTGACCGTGTGGTTGTTGGCGGTGAGCAGGAGCGTGTAGCCATCGGGCCGGGCGCGTGCGACGTAGGCGCTGGCCAGGTTGCCCCCGGCACCTCCCTTGTTCTCCACCAGCACCGGCTGACCCAGGCGCTTGCCAAGTCCTTCGCTCAGCAGCCTCGCAACCGCGTCAGCGCTGCCGCCCGGTGCCACGAACACGACGAGATGGATTGGCCTGGCCGGGTAGGCGGGCGACTGCGCCGGCACAGGGGACGACGCGCACAGCGCAGCCATTGCAGCGCACATCACCCGCAGCATGTGGGTCGGCATCACATAGCTCCAGTCGCGGCGCGGCGCGGCTGCTTCTGCGTCCTGTGCACCCTCGGGGACTGGGGCAGGCCGGGCGAGCCGATCGAGGTCAGCGCGGTCCTCACAATCCGCGTGACGACGGAAACGCGTGCGGACAGCGGTGTCTCGGAATGGGTGGCCAGACAGACGGTCCGCGTCAGCCGTGGTGCGACGATTCGTGATGCACGCACGCCGGCCGGCAACCCGCGGCTGACAAAGGCGCCTGGAAGAATGGTGTGGGTGATGCCGGTGGCCGCAAGCTGGAGCATGGTGTGCGGCGATGACACGTCGGCGATCACCTTGGGGATGAAATCGCGCTTGGCACATGCGCGATCGAGCAACAGGCGCATGCTGTTGGGGCGCGCTGGCATGACGATCGGTCGGTCGCGCAGTCTTGCGACGGGTATCTCGTCTTGCTCGATGTCGCGTCCGACGAGAAACAGGTCTTCGTCGAAGATCGCCTCGTGGCGCATGGCCGACGCCAGAGCGTCGTCGAACAGGATGGCCAGGTCCAGCTGTCCGCTGATGAGCGCGCTGCCGATGTTCGCGCTTGTCAGTTCCTGCAGGCCCAGCGTGATGGCAGGGTAGCGTGCGGCGGTGGCCTGCATGATCGGCAAGGACACGGCCGCGCCGATGCTCGCCGGCAGGCCGATGTTGACGTGGCCTTCGGGCGAGGCGGCCATGTCCTGGCCGATCGTCATGACCGCATCGAACATTCGCAACAACTGCCGCCCCTTCTGCACGAGTTCGAGTCCGGCCGCGGTCGGTACGACGCCTCTGGAACTGCGCGACAACAGTTCGGCCTTCATCGAGTCTTCCAGCTGCCGCATCTGCGTGCTGAGCGCAGGCTGCGCGATGTGGAGGAAGCCTGCCGCACGCGCGATGCTGCCCGCCTCGACCACCGCGATGAAGTTCTTGATCTTTCGGATGTCCATCGGAGGCCCTTGGTCGTGCGCATGTCTGCTATCGCCTGATGCTATAGCGCTAGACGAAGAAACGTCTGTTCTGCCTTGGTCGTCATCCGTAGCATCGCGAACGAACGGGGCTGCCGGGTTCGTCGATCGGGTGCTTGCAACCGGCGAACGTCAGAGCTACGGGGCAACCGGCTGAGGCCATGCAGTGCCGAAGAACGCGCGCTCGTTCCGGGCGGGAGGGAGCGCTCCACGGCTGGCTCTGGGCGAGCCTCTCCATGTCGTCGACCATCCAAGAGGTATCCAATGAAAATCCAAACGTTTGCTCCGGTTGCTGGAGAGGGCCACGACGGGAGCAACAAGTGAGCCAGGCCACTGAGCAACTGCCTCGGACCCTGGCACGCGGAGGGCTCTCGGCCCGCGCGGGGGTCGGCCTGAAGGCCGAGCACTATCGGACGGTGATCGAGACCCGGCCGGATGTGGGGTTCTTCGAGGTACACGCCGAGAACTACATGGGCGCCGGAGGACCGCCGCATCGATACCTCGCCGCTGTGAGGGAGCGCTATACCCTCTCGGTGCATGGCGTGGGCCTGTCGATCGGCGGCATGGCGCCGCTGGATGCACTGCATCTGCAACGTCTGAAGGCGCTGAACGCAAGGTATGCGCCAGCACTCTTTTCCGAGCACCTGGCCTGGTCGACGCACGGAACGCACTTCTTCAACGATCTGCTGCCCCTTCCCTATACGGCGGAGACCCTGGTTCGGGTGGCTGACCACGTCGACGAGCTGCAGAACACCCTCGGCCGCCAGGTTCTGATCGAAAACCCCTCCACGTACGTCGCCTACTCGGCAAGCGACTGGTCGGAGCCGGCGTTTTTTACCGAACTCGTGCGCCGCACCGGGTGCGGACTGCTGCTCGACGTCAACAACGTGTATGTGGCATGCACCAACCAGGTGTGGGACATGGTGGGCTACATCGACGCATTTCCTCTGGGCAGTGTCAAGGAGATCCATCTGGCCGGCCACGCCCGGGAGTGCGACGAGGCGGGAAGGCCGCTCCTGATCGATACCCATGACCGCCTGATCGATGACGAGGTGTGGGCGCTGTTTGCGCGGGTGATCGAACGAACGGGCCCTGTTCCTTCCCTCATCGAATGGGATTCGAAGCTGCCCGATTGGGCCGTCCTTCAGGAGGAGGCGGAGCGCGCCGAAGCGACGATGTACGCCATGGCGGCCAGCGGGGCGCAGCGCGCGGCACGGCGATGAAGCGGCGTTCACGCCGGCCTCGGGGCACGCCGAGACGGGGGGCAGCGACATGAGCCTCCTTGAAGTCGAACGGTCGACGGGGCCCAGCGAGGCCGTCCCTTCACTCGCCAGAAGGGCCAAGCCTGAGATATTCAAGGTGACGGTGGTGCTGACCGAGTCGAGTTTTGCCTCCACCTCGGTCGGACCGATCGAGATCTTCCACTCGGCCGGTACGCTCTGGAACCAGCTCCACGGCGACAGCGAGGATCCGCGCTTTCGGGTCCGCATCGCCTCGGTGGACGGCAAGCCCGTCGGGACGCTGTGTGCGCTCGGGCTCACGCCGGAGTGCTCGATCGCGGACATCACCGAAACGGACATCATCATCCTGCCGGCGTCCGGGCTGGACGTGCAGGATCGCATCGCGCGCGAGTCGGCGATCCTGCCCTGGCTGCGCGAGTGGCATGCGCGCGGCGCGCGCATCGCGGGCGTTTGCACAGGCGTCGCCTTTCTCGCGGAGAGCGGCCTTCTGGATGGGCGCCGGGCGACCACGCACTGGGCGGTGGCCGGGCTGCTGCAGGCACGCTATCCGAAGGTCATATGGCGACCTGACAAATTCGTTACCGAAGACGGCCAGATGTTCTGCAGCGGCGGTGTCTATGCGGCCATCGACCTGAGCCTTTATCTCGTGGAGAAGCTGTGCGGCCGGGAGATTGCCTTGCGCTGTGCCAAGTCGCTGCTCCTGAGCATGCCCCGCAGCCAGCAGTCCGGCTACGCCGTGCTGCCGATCTCGCGTCCGCACTCGGACGCCAGGGTTCGCGAGATCGAGGAGTACCTGGCCGCACACATGCAGCACGACATCTCGGCCGACTTCCTCGCCGAGCGGGCGGGCATGGGCACTCGCAGTTTCATTCGGCGCTTCGCTGCGGCGACCGGGCATCCGCCCGGTGAATACCTGCAGTCCTTGCGCATCGCCGCGGCCAAGGAGCTCCTCGAGGCGGGCACAGGCCATGTGGGGACCGTGTCGGCGAAGGTCGGGTACGCGGACGTCGCTTTCTTCCGCCGGATATTCAAGCGCCATACGGGTCTGACGCCCTCGGCCTACAGGGAGCAATTCACCAACATGAGCTTCGAGCGCGGAGAACTGGTGGGCGGCGATGGCGGGTGATACGACAAGGGCACCGCTCGACGTGCGTCTCCGAACTCGATGGTTGACGAGCGTCGGCAGACCTTCGCGCCCATTGGCCGGGCACCTGCCGCTGCGACGGCTGGTGCCCCAGGACCTCCACTCGCTGGTCGACTACGCCGGATCGGCGGCCTTGGGCTTGGGGGCGGTTCTGGCAAACGACGCCCGGGCACAGCATGCGAGCGTCGGCTTCATGCTCTTCGGCCTGGTCGCGTCTGCCTTCACCGACTATCGAATCAGCCTGTGCAGGCTGATTCCTATCGAGGTCCATGAAGTGCTCGATCTGGCACTGGGCGTGGCCGTCATGGCGGCGCCCTTCGTGCTGGGCTATGTACAGACCTCTGCGACGGTCGCAGTGCTCCATGTGGCGGGCGGCGCGTTGCTGGTGGCCGAAGCGCTGTTGACGGACTACCGGGCGTATCGCCGCCACTGAGGGCGTTTGCCGACCCGGCCTCGAATGCTCGGCGCACGTCAGCGGCGCCGTGCCTGCCAGCCCGGCCGACCGCACGGCGCCCCTGCCAACCCTTGCCCAGCGAATCCCGCGCATGATTTCCTACGAGCTCGCCGCGCGCCACGCGCCCCAGATCGCGTTCGCGGTCGTCTTCGTCGCATCGCTGGGCGCACCGGTGCCTGCGTTTGCGACGCTGGTGCTGGTGGGCGCATCCTTGTCGATCACCGGGCCGTCGCCGTCCTGGCAGGTCTGGCCGATGCTCGGCGGCGTGCTGCTTGCTGCGATCGCCGGCGGACTGGCGGGTGACCTGGTGTGGTTCACCTGCGGGCGGCGCTATGGCCACCGCACCTTGCATGCCCTGTGCAAGCTGACCATGTCGCGCGACAGCTGCGTCATTCAGACGGAAAAGCTCTATGGGCGCTGGGGTGCGTGGGTGCTGGTCATGTCCAGGTTCATTCCCGGGCTGTCGCTCGTGGCCGTGCCGCTCGCCGGGGCGATGAAGGTGCGAGTGGCCGCCTTCCTGTGGAGAGACGCGGCCGGCACCTTCGTCTGGGCCGCGGTGGCCCTGGGCGCCGGTCCGTACCTTGCGCCCGTGCTGAAGGCGGCCTCCTCGGCGCTGGCCACGGCCGGGCCCGGTGCGCTCGTCGCAGCGATCGTGTTGGCCGCGGCTTTTGTCGCGTACCGCCATGTTCGGCGCACGGCGCTCATACGCCGCCTGGGCACGCACAGGATATCGGTCGAGGACCTGCGCGCGTTGATGTCCGGCGACGCGACGCCGACCGTGATCGATGTGCGCTCGGTCGACGGACGCCAGGCGGATCCTTACGCGATCGTCGGCGCGGTCCTGGGCAGCGATGCCATGCTGCAGGATGCAGCGCTCGCGGCCCGCCAGGTGGTGCTGTATTGCGCCTCTCCGAACGATGTTGCCGCAGCCACGCTGGCCGAAGGGCTGCGGGCCCGAGGTGTGCGGACTGCGGTCACGCTCACGGGCGGCCTGGCCGCCTGGCGAAAGGCCGGACTGGCGCTGGTTCCGCTCGATAGAAAGGAATCCACCGCCCCCTTGTCGAAGCTCTCCGAAGACCCGGATTGACACGATCACCACCCAACTTTGTCCGATTCGCCATCTGGTCGCGTGACTGCCCGTCGCGCAACATGGCTGCGCCGTCGCCACCGGCGCTTCGCCCCTCGTTCACCCGACGCAAAGGCCCCAAGGCGGCAGCAAGCTGTCTCGCATTCCAGCGAGTTCGATCCCGCGCCCATCCGGGCGCATTGTCAGGAGTAAGCAATTCATGTCGACTCAAACTCTGTCCGCGGCCTCCCAAAAGGAATTGGCGTCCAGCCGCAAGCTTTCGCCTCTGGCCGTCGGCGCATTCGTCGCTGCGATCGGTGCGCTGTCCGCGACGGCGGCTGGCGCGCAGACCTTCACCGAGGCGCAGAAGAAGATCCAGGCCGACCACACGGCCATCGTGAAGGCTGGCAAGGTCGAGCCCTGCTTCGGCACTGCGGTCAAAGGCCAGAACGACTGCTATGCCGGCGCAGGGACGACCTGCGCCGGGACCAGCACCACCGACTGGCAGGGCAACGCCTTCAAGCTGGTTCCGAAGGGCAGCTGCACATCGATCTCCACGCCCAACGGGCCGGGTAGCCTGAGCCCGAAGTCCTCCTGAGCATGCGTGCAGGTCGGAGCGCGCCGCACGGCGGGAGGCGCCCGTCCTGCCTTGGCGCGGCACGCCTGCCGCGTCGCCCTTGACATCGCAGCGCGCCGCCTCGCCTCGACGCTGCCGCACTTTCATGACGCCCCATCGAATCGCCCTGTACTACGCCTGGAGCCGCCCGGAAGAAGTGAGCGCGCCCCTGCAATCGATCGACGACCGATTTCCGGCGCTGTTCGAGACGCGCCGGATCGCCTACCCCAGGTTCCGGCAGTTCGCCGATCCGGCTGTGTTCGACCAGGGCATCGCAGGCTTCCTCGATCACGTCATGAAGAGGAATTTCACTGCCTTCTTGGAGGACGTTCGCGCACTGACCGGCCGGTGCGTGCCCGAACTGGAGCGCGTCGACGCTTCCGGGCGGTTCACCGCACTGGACAGCGGTCTCGTCGATGGCCTCGATACCCTGGTGGTGATCGGATTCGATTCGCCGCACTCCAGCCATCCCGTGGACCCGGAAGAACTTCGTGCGTTGCGCGCCTTCCTGGGCAGGCCGGGCAAGCTGCTCGTGGTTTGCCCCCACCACGACATCGGCCGGGCAGACGATCTGCCGCCCGACCACCGGGACGCCTTGCAGGAAGACGAGTTCTTGCACCACGGCGACCGAAGCATTCCGCCGCAGCAGCGGTTCGGCGGCTTCGCGCGCGCCTTGCTGGCCGGGCTGGGATTGCCGGTGGACAACCGCTACGGCCTGCGGCCCGCGGCCGCCGCAGACGGAAGCCCTGCGGCCATCGTGGCCGACCGCGCCGCGGACCGGCTGGGACTGCTGGTGGGGGTGGACACGTTCAACCTGCATGCCCACCTGCCGCATTTCGAGCGGCGGACGGATGCCATGGCCCGGATGGAGGTCCTGGCAAGCCAGCACATCGATCCACACGCGCCCGCGCATCCGTTCACGCAGGGCGGCCGATGGACCTTCGACGCCATGCTCCAGAGTCGCGCGGGCGTCTTTGCCGGCGACGTGGTGGTGTGCGACGCCACGCTGTGGAGTTCCACCGCCGGCGGTGTCGAGAGCCTGCGCCGACTGTGGGCGAACCTCGCCATGCGCCCCATCACGCCATGAGCGGCGGCGATCCCGGATCGGCGGCAAGCTTCGTGCACGGGCAGGCGCGGTTCGCTGCCGCCCTGCTCGATCCGCTCGCGCCGGTTCCGCAGGGCCTGGTCGGGCCCGACGGCGTCCCCAGCACGACGCGCTTCAATGTCTACCGCAACAACGTCGTCGCCGGCCTCGTGGCCACGTTGACCGATGCCTACCCGGTCGTGCATCGGATCGTGGGCGATGCGTTCTTCGCCGCCATGGCCCGCCTCTACGTGGCCACGGATCCGCCGGCATCGCCCGTCATGCTGGACTACGGCCGCGGCTTCGCGGACTTCATCGACCGCTTCGAGCCGGCAAAGGTGTTGCCCTACCTCGCAGACACCGCGCGGCTCGAGCGAGCCTGGGTCGAGGCCTACCACGCGCAGGAAGCGCGGGCACTGGACGTAGAGGAACTGGTCGTCCTGCCGGCCGACGTCCTGGCCCGGCTGTGCTTCACGCTCCACCCGTCGTTGCGCTGCATTCGTTCATCCTCTCCCGTGCTCACCATCTGGCAGATGAACGTCGAGGCCGGCGCGCCGTCACGGGTCGAGCTCGATGGAGAGGGAGAAGACGTGCTGGTCCTGCGGCCCGCTGCGGAGGTCGAACTTCGGGTCCTGCCGCCGGGCGGCGCGGCATTCGTCCAGGCGCTGGGGGAAGGCCTGCGCGCGGTCGAGGCCATGGCGGTCGCGCTGGAGGCCGATGCACGCTTCGACCTGGCACGCAATCTGGCGGGGCTGGTCGACGCGAAGGCGTTCACCGGCTTCGTCGTTCCCGAGAACAGGAGCTGCTCATGAACCACCCCGCCGCATCGCTTCGATGGGAGCAACGCGTCATGGCCTGCGTGGCCCGCCGGATCGCGTGGCTGGGGCACGGCGTGGCGCCCCCCGTGGCCCGTGTCGCGTTGGCGCTGCCCTTCCTGCGCTCCGGGCTCACTCGGTGGGACGGCTTCTTCTCGCTGTCGCCCGCCACCGGCTTTCTCTTCGAGGAGCAATTCAAGCTCCATCTGTTCGGTAGCACCTACGGCTTTCCCTTCGCGGACGTGCTGGCCTATGGGGTGGCGTCTGCGGAGATTCTTCTTCCCGTGCTTCTGATCGTCGGCCTGGCCACGCGGGTGGCTGCGCTCGGGCTGTTGCTGATGACGGCCGTGATCCAGTTGGTCTTCCCCGACGGCTGGGCGAACTTCCACCTCTACTGGGCCGCCTTGGCGCTGTGCGTCATGGCGCTGGGCCCGGGGCGTCTCGCGTTGGACCATTGGGTGGCTGCGCCTAGTACGTCTGTGGGTTGACGGCGGCCCGGTGTTCGCCGGGTGTGCTGTCCATGGCTCAAGCCCCTGGCACCTCCCGCTGGTTCAGAGCCAGAGCAGATTCACCGTTCCCCTTGGCACGGCGTGGAGCACATTGCCCGCTTATATGATGGATGCGTGGCGCCTTCAACCGTATCGAGCATCTTCTGCGGGTCGCCGCTCATGTCTGCAGTGCCGCACTCAGCGCTTTCTCCAACGTCGCTCTTCGTCAACCTCGCATGCTGCCTGCTGCTGTCGGGTTGCAGCGCCGCCGGCGCGCCGAGCCATGTCTTCTTCGGTGCCTACTTCCCGGGCT
>JAVHYA010000052.1:24666-34393 GCA_031119395.1 Pseudomonadota bacterium | reverse complement strand
GTTCGCGCGCCGTGTCCGCGCGCGCCGAAGCCAGCGTCAGCAGCGCGAGCACCAGCATGAACAGCGGCCCGATGCACCACGACAGGCGACGCCATGACAGGGCAGTCGCGGGCATGAGCGGAAATGATTCTTCGAGCACGGCGCGGAGAAGTTCAGGTCGGCGTCGTCGCGCTGTGGTCGGCAGATGTTGCGCGCCTGGCAAGTGCCGCGAGACGGTACGGTGGCGCGTATTGTCGCCACACCTGACGGCACGGATGTCGCCGCCGTACGACGCTCTGAACGTCGAGATTTGACACAGACCGCCGTGTCACGGCTTCAAGGTTTGGCCCGTGGAACTGCACCAGTCGGGAGCAAAAAAAAGCGCCCCGAAGGGCGCTCCGACTTCATCAGCCGCAACTGCGGGGATCAGACCGTCTCCGCCAGCGCATCCCCCACCGCATTCACCAGCCGGTCGATCTCCGCCTTCTCCGTGATGAACGGCGGTGCCAGCTGGATCGTGTCGCCGCCGTAGCGCACGTAGAAGCCCTTCTTCCAGCACGCCATGGCAATCTCGTACGGGCGCTTGGCTGGCTCGCCGGGCACGGGGTCGATGGTGATGCCGGCGGCCAGGCCGTAGTTGCGGATGTCGAGCACGTGCTTGCTGCCCTTGAGGCTGTGCACCGCGGCCTCGAAGTGCGGCGCGAGCGCCTTGACGCGGCCGGGACCGTCTTCCCTCTCGAGCAGGTCGAGGGCGGCCAGGCCGGCGGCGCAGGCGACCGGGTGGGCCGAATAGGTGTAGCCGTGCGGGAACTCAACCATGTAGTCGGGGCCACCCGCGGCCATGAAGGTGTCGTAGATCTCCTTGCTGGCCACCACGCCGCCCAGCGGCTGCACGCCGTTGGTCACCTGCTTGGCGAAGTTCAGGATGTCGGGCGTGACGCCGAAGGCCTCGGAGCCGGTCATGGCGCCGCAGCGGCCGAAGCCGGTGATGACCTCGTCGAAGATCAGCAGGATGTTGTTCTGCGTGCAGATCTCGCGCAGGCGCTGGAGGTAGCCCACGGGCGGGATGACCACGCCGGCCGAGCCGGAGAAGGGCTCGACGATCACGGCCGCGATGTTCGACGCGTCGTGCAGGGCGATCACGTCCAGCAGGCGGTTGGCCAGCGCCACGCCGCCTTCGGCCGGCATGCCCTTGTGGAAGGAGCCCATGGCCGGCTGCGTGTGCGGGATGTGGTCGGCCTCGACGCCCTGGCCGAAGGTCTTGCGGTTGCCGACGATGCCGCCCACCGAGATGCCGCCGAAGTTGACGCCGTGGTAGCCCTTCTCGCGGCCGATCAGGCGCGTCTTGGTGCCCTGGCCCTTGGCGCGCCAGTAGGCGCGCGCCATCTTCAGCGAGGTGTCGGCCGACTCGGAACCCGAGTCGGTGAAGAACACGTAGTCCAGCCCGGCGCCGGCGGGCATCAGGCCCTTGATCCTGTTGGCCAGCTCGAAGGACAGCGGGTGGCCGAACTGGAAGCCGGGCGAGTAGTCCAGCTTCGCGGCCTGGCGGCCCACGGCCTCGGCGATCTCGGTGCGGCCGTGGCCCAGGCCCGTGCACCACAGGCCGGAGAGGCCGTCGAAGATCTTGCGGCCGTCGGCATCGGTGAAGTAGGCGCCCTTGCCCTCGACGATCAGCCGCGGGTCGGCCTTGAACTGGCGATTGGCGGTGAAGGGCATCCAGTGCGCGTCGAGCCAGGCGGCGTCGCTGCGCGGGGTGGAGGACGAGGTGTCGGGCGTGAGGACGGAGCTCATGGCGGCGGCGGCAGGAGGGTGGACGAAGGCGCCATTGTTGGTCCGCCTCTTACTGGCGAAAATGGACAATCATCACTGTTCACTTGACGATCCATGCAAGTTAAGAAGCCGGCCAGGCGCGCTGCACCCAAGGCGGCTCCCGCGCAGCCCCGCCAGCGCGCCGTGCTGGGCCAGCTCAGCGACATGGACCTGCGCCTGCTGCGCGTGTTCAAGAGCGTGGTCGACTGCGGCGGCATGACGGCGGCCGAGCTCGAGCTCAACATCGGCACCTCCACCGTCAGCCGCCACGTGAAGGACCTGGAGACGCGGCTGGGCCTGACGCTGTGCCGCCGCGGCCGCGCCGGCTTCGCGCTCACGGCCGAGGGCCAGCGCGTGTACGACGAGACGCTGCGCCTGCTGGCCTCGGTCGACAGCTTCCGCAGCGGCATCGACGACATCCACGGCCGCATGGGCGGCGAACTGGACCTGGCCCTGTTCGACAAGACGGCCAGCAACCCGCAGGCGCGCATCGGTGAGGCGATCGCGCTGTTCTCGGAGCGGGCGCCCGACGTGCGGCTCAACGTGCACGTGGCGTCCATCAACGCGATCGAGCGCGGCGTGATCGACGGCCGCTTCCAGGTCGGCGTGATCCCGGCCCACCGGGCCTCGCAGAGCCTGGCCTATGCGGACCTGTTCGGCGAGACGATGCAGCTGTATGCGGGACGCGCGCACCCGCTCTTCGGCAGCGCGGGCGCGGCGCTGGGGTGGGCCGAGCTGCGCCGCCATGCCTTTGCCGGGCTGGGCTATCACTCGCCCAACATGGAGCTCTCCCACGCCCGCCGCCTGGCGCGCAGCGCCACCGGCTACGACCAGGAGGCGATCGCGCTGCTGATCCTCTCGGGCCGCTACCTGGGTTTCCTGCCCGACCACTACGCCGCGCCCTTCGAGCGCGAGGGCCGCATGGCGAGGGTGTCGCCCGCGCAGCTGCGCTACGACTGCCGCTTCACGGCGATCTGGCGCCGTTCGCCCCAGGCGGGGCGGGCGACGGCGCTGTTCGGGGAGTGTCTGGCGCAGGCCCACTCGGGCGACTGATGCGACGCAGCGGACAACGATGACGCAGATCAGGGTGGGCGGGACCGGGCCGGCCTACAGTGCGGCGCTTTGGCCGCCATGCCCCTCGAGCTCTACCGCGACCCGCAGCATGTCTGCCTGATGTTCTCCGACCTCGTCCACGAGGACGAGGAGGCGGTGCAGGCCAACCAGTTCCTGGTCGTCGACCACGGGGTGGGGGCGCTCATCGACCCCGGCGGCAACATCGCTTTCAACGAGTTGTTCCTCGGCATGGGGCGGCATTTCCCGCCGCAGCGGCTGGCCTGGCTGCTGGCCTCGCATGCCGACCCGGACATCATCGCCTCGCTCGACCGCTGGCTGAGCTCGACGCCGGCACAGCTGGTCATCTCGCGGGTGTGGGAGCGCTTCGTGCCGCACTTCGCCAAGAGCGGCAAGACGCAGGAGCGGGTGCTGGCGGTGCCCGATGCGGGCGGCATCCTGCCGCTGGGGCACAGCGAGCTGCACCTGCTGCCCGCGCACTTCCTGCATGCGGAAGGCAACTTCCATTTCTACGACCCGGTGAGCCGCATCCTCTTCACCGGCGACCTGGGTGTGTCGATGACCAGCGGCACCGACGCGCAGCAGCCGGTGCGCGAACTGGCGCCCCACATCCCGCGCATGGAAGGCTTCCATCGCCGCTACATGGTGTCGAACAAGGTGCTGCGGTTGTGGGCGCGCATGGCGCGCCGCCTGGAGATCGCGATGCTGGTGCCGCAGCACGGCGCGCCGATCGAGGGCGCGGCGGCGATCGCGGACTTCTTCGACTGGGTGGAGACGCTGGCCTGCGGCGTCGACCTCGTCGGGCCGCAGGCCTACCAGCTGCCGACCGGGCGGCTGTCGCCGGTCTGAGCGTTCGTCGGCCTTCAGTCGGCCAGGCGGATCTTGCCGGCCTCGACGTACTGGTCGTACTGGATGCGCGGCATCGCCGTGGAGCCCACCACGCCGTCGGCCTGCTGCCAGCCCAGGATGACGCTGTCCTCGGTCTCCTCGACCTCGATCGGGCCTTCGGGGATCGGGATCGGAGCGCCGTCGCCGGGGGTGTAGGTCACGTGGCCGTGGATGGTCGCTTGGCGTTTCATGGCATCTCCTTGGGGGCATGGGCGGTCGCGCGCTCGCTCGGCAGCGCCGCTGGTGCTGCATTGCAGCGCAATCCGTGGCGCTTGGCTGTCGGACGAAGGCGTGCGCACCCGGCGGGGCCCCTCGTTTCCCGAACGAAAAAAGGCTGCAGCGCCCGCCGGCCCTGCGCGAGCAGCTATGGAATCGATAGCAGTTCGGCGCGCGCTCAGCCGGGCCGTGCGCCGTGCACCGCCGCCGGCATCGCCTGGCGCATGAGGGCCACGAAGCGCTGCAGCCGCGCCGGGTAGAAGCGCGCATAGGGGTAGACCAGGTACACCGGCAGCGGCGTCGCCTCCCAATCCGGCACCAGGTGGAGCAGGGCGCCGGTGGCCAGGTCCTCGGACAGCAGCCAGGCCGAGCCGACCCCCACGCCCAGGCCCTGGAGGGCGGCGCTGCGCAGCGCGTAGAGACTGTCGGTGGACAGGCGCGGGCGCAGCGACAGCACTTGCTGCTCGCCGGTGCGGCGGTGCGTGAGCGCGATCTCGTGGCGGTAGAAGGTCTGCAGGGCCAGCCAGGGCAGGTCCGACAGGTCGCGCGCGTGGGTCGGCGGCGCACCGCCCTCGAGCACCGAGGGCGCCGCCACCACGATGCGCGGCACCTCGGCCAGCCGGATCGCCACCACCGAAGGGTCGTCCACCTCGCCGACCTGGATCGCGCAATCGACGCCGTGGGCGATGAAGTCGGGCCGCCGGTCGTGCAGCAGCCATTCGACGTTCACCTGCGGGTGGGTGCGCAGGAAGTCGGCCAGCGGCGCGACCAGCTGCTGCTGCCCGAAGGCGTGCGGCGCCACCACGCGCAGCAGGCCCTCGGGCGCGTCGCCCGTGCCGCGCATGTCGGCCTCGAAGGCGGCCCAGTTCGCCAGCAGTTCCTTGGCGCGGACGTAGCAGCGCTCGCCGTCCTCGGTGAGCTTCATGGCGTGCGTCGAGCGCTGCAGCAGCCGCACGCCCAGCGAGCGCTCCAGCGCCTGCAGCCGGCGGCTCACGGTGGGCTGGGTCGACAGCATCTGCGCCGCCGCGGCCGACAGGCTCCCGGCCTCGACGATGCGCACGAAGGTCTGCATCAGCTCCAGCCGGTCGGCGGCCGGCGGCGCAGCGGTGGGCGCGGGGTTGGTCATGCATGTAGCGTATAGCAATTGTTCCGGCAGCGGGGCTACCGATGGGAGCGTTCGCCTTGCACACTCGCGCCATCGCTTTTTGGGATACGGGTAAACACCATGTCGAACATTCAATCTGCGCATGCGATGGCGGACGCCCCGGCGCCCGGGAGCGCCGCGGGCCTGCCGCCGGCGCTCACGCTGCTGCTGGCCAGCGGTGCCGGCTTCGGCGTCGCCGCGCTGTACTACGCCCAGCCGATGCTGGGGGTGCTGGGCGCCGACATCGGCGCCTCCGACCGGCTGGTGGGCTTCGTGCCCACGCTCACCCAGCTGGGCTACGCGCTGGGCATCCTGCTGCTGGCGCCGCTGGGCGACCGCTACGACCGTCGGCGCATCATCCTGATCAAGGCCGCCGTGCTGTGCGCGGCGCTGCTGCTGGCCGGCGCGGCGCCGTCCATCGCCATGCTGCTGGCCGCCAGCCTGGTGATCGGCCTGTCGGCCACGCTGGCGCAGGACATCGTGCCGGCCGCCGCCACGCTCGCCCCCGAGACGCACCGCGGCAAGGTCGTGGGCACGGTGATGACGGGGCTGCTGCTGGGCATCCTGCTCTCGCGCGTGGTGAGCGGCTTCGTCGCCGAGCATTTCGGCTGGCGCTCGATGTTCGTGGCCGCCGCCGCCAGCATCGCGCTGATCGGCGCGGCCGCCTGGCGCGGGCTGCCGCGCTTCCGGCCGACCACGCACCTGGCCTACGGCGCGCTGCTGGGCTCGCTGGGCAAGCTGTGGCGCCAGCACGGCGCGCTGCGCCGCGCCGCCCTGGCGCAGGGCCTGCTCTCGGTGGGCTTCAGCGCCTTCTGGTCGACCCTGGCGGTGATGCTGCACGGCGCGCCCTTCCACCTCGGCAGCGCGGCGGCCGGTGCCTTCGGCCTGGCCGGGGCCGCCGGTGCCCTGGCGGCCCCCATCGCCGGCCGCATCGCCGACCGGCGCGGGCCCGAACTGGTCACCCGCCTGGGGGCGGGGCTGGTGGTCGTCTCGTTCGCGCTGATGGCCCTGTCGCCGCTGCTGATGCCGCATGCCCGCCTGGGCCTGCTGGTGGCGAGCGCGATCGGCTTCGACCTCGGCCTGCAGGCGGCGCTGATCGCGCACCAGACCATCGTCTACAGCATCGACCCCGGCGCACGCAGCCGCCTCAACGCGGTGCTGTTCACCGGCACCTTCATCGGCATGGCGGCGGGCTCCGCGCTCGGCGCGCTGGCCCTGGCGCAGTGGGGCTGGATGGGCGTGACCGTGCTGGCCACCGTGTCGGCCCTGGGCGCCCTGGCGGTGCGCCTGTGGCCGGGCGCCGCCCGGGCGCGCTGAGCGGCGGCGCGTCTTCAGGGAACGCGGCCCGGCATCTGCCGGGCCGCGTCGTCGTTTCAGCCCACGCGCACGTCGATGCGCCGCGCCTGCGCGTGCCGCGCCTTCGGGATGCGCAGCGTCAGCACGCCCTGGGCCAGCTCGGCGCTCACCTGCTCGGTGTCCAGCTCCTTGCTCAGGGTGAACACGCGGCGAAAGCGCGGGGTCGGCACCTCGCGGTGGCTGGACTGCAGGGCCTCGGGCACCGCCAGCTGCATCTGGCCCTCGATGGTCAGCGTGCCGGCCTCCACCTCCAGCCGCAGCCGGTCCTTCGGCACGCCGGGCAGGTCGGCATACAGGGTGATGCCCTGCGCGTCTTCCACCACGTCCACGGGTGGGGTCAGGGCGTCCTCGGCGTCGTGCGAGGCCTGGGCGGCCTGCCGACCTGCAGGCTGCGTCGCACGCGGGGTCTGGATCTCGTTCATGGCGTCGTCTCCCGGTTCAGTGGATCTCGATGCGGCGCGGCTGGGCCGCGGCGCGCCGGCGCACGGTGATGTGCAGCACGCCGTCCTGCAGGTGGGCGTCCACCCCCTCGGGGTCGGCATCGTCGGGCAGCGTGAGCGCGCGGTGGAACCTGCCGGCGAAGCGCTCGTGGATGTGGACCGCGGCCTTGCTCTGTGCGTCGGGCAGGGCGCTGCGCCGCTCGCCGCTGACGGTGAGCAGGCCGCGCTCGAGCTGCACCTCGATCGAGGCCGGGTCGACGCCCGGCACGAAGGCGTAGATCTCGAGCGCCTGCGGCGTGTGGCCGACGTTGAGCGCGGGAAAGCCCTGGCGGGCCGCGCCGCGGATGGTGGGAGACAGATCGAAGGCCTGCTGCATCTCGCGCTGCAGGCGATCCATCTCGGCGAGCATGTCGCGCGGGAACGCGGATCGGTACATGGCGAAACCTCCTGAAGTCGAACATCGATGCGGAGCACGCGGGCCGAAGCGCGGCGGCTCCGACGGGCCATCTGGGTGCTCCGGCCGTCGCTTCAAGTAGGAAATTCCGGGCGTGGGCGAGGTCCTGGCCGCTCCTCTTGAAATGCCGCCGGCCACACCTATTTCGCCCTTCGTCACGACGCATGGTTCATCGAGACAAGGAGGCATGACATGACCATCGATCCGACGACCCCCGCTTCCGGCGCGCCGTCCCGGCCCACGCCGTCGCGCTACCGCGGCGTGGACATCCGCATCGACGTGGAGCGCACGCCCGACTGCACCTTCGGCCGCGCCGACCTGTTCGAGGATGCGCAATTCCGCGGCCGGCTGTCCATCGGCAGCCCCGATGCGACGCCCGAGGACGTGGCGAACCGGCTGGCCCGCCTGGCGCGCGCCAAGGTCGACATCTGGCGGTCGGTGCAGCGCCACCGGCGCAGCGCGCATTGAGCGCGGCGCCGGCGGCGCCTCAGCGGCCTTCGTAGGCGGCGCGCAGGGCGGCGATGTCGAGCTTGCCCATCTTCATCATGGCTGCCATGGCGCGCGCCGCGCCGGCGCTGTCGGGGCCTCGGAGCATCTCGATCATCGGCCGCGGCACGATCTGCCACGACAGGCCGAAGCGGTCCTTCAACCAGCCGCAGGGGCCCTCGGAGCCGCCCTCGCTCAGCTGCGCCCACAGGCGGTCGACCTCCGCCTGGTCGGCGCAGTCCACCGACAGGGAGATCGCCTCGGTGAAGGGGAACTGCGGCCCGGCGTTGAGGGCCAGCAGTTCCTGGCCCTCGACCTCGAAGCGGATCGTCAGCACCTTGCCCTCGAGATGCGGCGCGGCGCCTTGGTAGCGCGAGGTCTCGAGCACGCGCGAGTCGGGGAAGATGCGCATGTAGTGCGCCACCGCCTCCTCGGCGTTGAAGTCGAACCACAGGCAGGGGGTGATCTTGGGCATCGCGTACTCCTCTTCAGCCCTTGGCGAGCAATTCGGCCAGCTGGTCCGCGCACTGGCCCCAGCCTTCGTGGAAGCCCATCTTCTCGTGCGTCTCGCGGTCGGCCGCGCTCCAGTGCATGGCGGTGGCGGTGTAGCGCGTCTTGCCGGCACCCTCGGGCTCGAAGCTCACCACCGCGACCATCCTGATCGGCTGCGGATCGGCCGGCACCCAGCCGGGCGTGAAGATGTTCGTGAACACGAGCTTGCGGTGGGGCACGATCTCGAGGAACACGCCGTCGTTGGGGTACTCGTTGCCTTCGGGGTCGCGCATCACCACCAGCGACTGGCCGCCCGGGCGCAGGTCGTGCTGCACCTTGGCGATGGTCCACGGGCGCGGGACGAACCACTGCTTGAGCAGCTCGGGCTCGGTCCAGGCGCGGTAGACCTCCTCCGGCGTGGCGTCGAACAGGCGCGTGAGGGTCAGCGCATGGGCGTCGCTCGCGGCGACGTTGCGGCAGGGATCGGGATTCGTCGTGTCGGTCATGATGAGCTCCTGATGGAAAAGCAGGCTGAGGAAGCCCCTGCAGCCGCGCGGGCCGCAAGGTCGGGGGGAACGGAAAACGGAAGAAGAAGAGGGGTGCGCGCGAACGGCCGGCCTAGAAGGCGCGCCCGTCCACGTGCTTCACCGGGATGGCGTCGAGGTCGATGCCTTCCACGCAGCGCAGGTTGATCGCCACCATCGGCGAGCCGTCGGGCTTCTTCCCTTCGGCGTAGGGATGGATGCCGCAGACGGTGCAGAAGCGATGCGCGATCACGTGCCTGTGGAACAGATAGCGCCCCAGCGCACCGTCGTCGGACTCGAAGCGCACCTGCTGCGGCGGCACGAACCAGAGCAGCGAGCCCTTGCGCTGGCACATCGAGCAGTTGCAGGCCATGCCCGAGTCGATGGTGCCGTCGACCTCGAGGCGCACGGCGCCGCAGTGGCAGCTCACGCGGTGGGTGGTGGCGTCCATGGGTGTCACCTCGTTCAGGCGTTGACGATCATCCGGAACCCGCCGTAGATCATCCGCTTGCCGTCGAAAGGCATGGGATTGGCGTCGGGCTGCATGCGCGGGTCGGCCATGACCTTCTGCCAGGCCGCGTCGCGCACCGCCTTCGACGGCCAGGTGATCCACGAGAACACGGTGGTCTCGTCCGCCTCGCGCTTGACCGCCAGGGTGAACGACGTGAGCTTGCCCTCGGGCACGTCGTCGCCCCAGCACTCGACGACGGCGAGCGCGCCGAACTCCTTGAACATCTCGGCCGCCTTGGCCGCATGCGCGCGGTACTTCTCCTGGTTGGCGGTGGGCACGGCGGCCACGAAGCCGTCGACGTAGTGCAGGGTCATGGTGTGTCTCCTTGGTTGGACGGAACGGGAACGGGAACGGGAA
>JAVHYA010000052.1:0-24566 GCA_031119395.1 Pseudomonadota bacterium | reverse complement strand
CGGCCGGGCGCCACCGGCGCAGCCAGCGCCACCGCCGCGCCGGGCGTGAGCAGTGCCTGCACGTAGGCGCGCAGGTGGGCCACGCAGACCGACGCGATGTGCGCGCCGCCCTGCGCCTTGGCCAACACGAAGGCGCCCTGCAGCGCGGCCTGGGTGTAGAGCGCCAGTTCCTGCGCGTCCCAGGTGGCGTCGGGCACGTACAGCGCCTGCGCCTCGGCGATGTCCACCGCCACCGTGTGCGCGTGCCCGTCGATGCCGGCATTGCAGGCATCGCGGATGGCGGGGTGGGTGCTGAAGGTCTCCTGCACCATGGTGCCGAGCAGGCAGGTGAAGTCGGGGAGTTCGCCGGCCAGCATCACCGCCCGCAGGTCCAGGTAGCCGAGCACGCGGTCGCGCGGGTCGGCCAGGCGGTGGTAATCGGCCGCGGCGAAGGCGGCGCCGGTGACGTCGCTCCAGTGCAGCGTGGCTTGGATCGCGAGGTCTTCCTTGCCCTTGAAGTGGTGGAAGAAGCTGCCCTTGGTGACGCCGGCGGCCTGGCAGATCTCGTCGACCGTCGTGGCGGTGTAGCCCTTGGTGCGGATGACCTGCAGCGCGGCGTCGAGCAGTCGGGTGCGCGACGGGAGGGCAGGGGAGGACAGGGTGTTCATGGCCATACCGATTGGTTGGTATGGACTATACGTACCGATTGGTATGGCGCAAGAGGAAAAATGTAACTCTCGGCTGGAAAGGCGATGAAATCGGGCTCCAGCGCCCGGCCTGGCTGCGTGAGCTGCTATGAATTCAGGAGCAAGAAAGCACGCGGCGCACGCGGGCGACCGTGCGGGCCCCGTCGCCCGCGCCCCGGTCGGGCGCTGCGGCATCGCCGCGCCTGCGGGCGCCGGGCGGCGGCGCGGCCGACAATCCGCCCCCATGAGCACGCTTGCCTCCGTCGGCCGGCGCCTGGGCATCGACGCAGCGGGCGCCGCCCTCGCGCTGCGCATGGCCGTGGCCGCCACGCTGGCCTTCGCCATTGCCGCGGCCCTTCACGTCCACAACGCCTACTGGGCCGCGATGCCGGTGTGGGTCGTCGCGCAGAACGCGCGCGGCCTGCTCATCGAGCGCGGCTTCTTCCGCATCGTCGGCACGCTGATCGGCGCGGCGGCGGGTTTCGTCATCCTGCGGGCCGTGCCCGGGCCCTATGCAGCGCTCGCGCTGCTCGGACTGTGGGTGGCGGGCGGCGCTGCGGCCGCAGCGCTGCTGCGCGGCGTGGTGTCCTATGCGGCGCTGATGGCCGGCATGACGGCCGCCGTGGTCGTGCTGCCCTCGGTGCTGGCGCCGGAGCGGCTGTTGCCGCTGGCGGTGGCGCGCGTCGAATGCACGCTGATCGGCGTCGTGGTCGTCACCCTGGTCACGGGCTTCTTCACGCCGTCGGCCCGGCGGCGCGAGTTCTACCAGCGGGTGCGGCACCTGGCGGCCGACGCCGCGGGCTTCGCCGCCGAGGCCGCCGCCGGCCGCCCGGCGCGCGACACGGCGGCGCTGGAGCGGCGCGTGCTGACCGAGATGGGCGAGGTCGACACCGCCGCCCGCACCGTCGCCGCCGGCTCGGTCGAAGGCTACCGGCGCCTGCGCTACACGACGGCGCTGGTGGCGGCCTCGATCGCGTTGATGGCCGCCGCAGCAGCGCTGCGCGCGCGGCGCCAGCGCGGCGAGCCGGTGCCCGAGGCGCTGGCGGGCCAGCTCGCCAGCCAGGCCGCCCGCCTGCGCGAGGCTGCGCCCTGGGAGCCGGCACCGCTCGACCCTGCCCAGCTCCCGGGCCGCGCGAGCACGCCCGAGGAGCGCGTGCACCGCGCCATGGCCTGGCTGGTGGCGGCCGAGCAGGCCCTGTTCGCGCAGCGCGTCGACACCGCCGCCGACGAGCGCGGCTTCGCGCCGCGCGCCGCCGCCTATCTCACGCCCCAGCGCGACTGGCGGCGCGCCGCCAACAACGCCGCGGCTGCCGGGCTGGGCACCTTCGTCGCCGCGGCGGTGGGCCTGGCCTCCGGCTGGCCGGCGGCGGAACTGGCGGCCCTGGGCGTGTGCATCTTCTCGATGGTCCTGGGAACGTTGCCGGCGCCGCGCGCGGTGGCGCCGAAGCTCATTGCCGGCGTGGCCGCGGGCGTGGTGGCCGCCACCTTCTACCGCTTCGTGGTGCAGCCGCAGGTGGGCGGAGCGGTGTCGCTGGTGCTGAGCATCGTGCCCTTCATCGCCATCGGCGCGCTGGCGCGCGTGAGCCGCCACACGGCCATGCCGGCGCTGGATGCCAACATGTGCTTCATGCTCGGCAGCCAGGCGGGCATGCCGGCCGCCGGCGGGCCGGAGATCCTCAACGGGGCCGCGGCGCTGATGACGGGGGCCGCGCTGGTGGGCAGCGCCTTCCTGCTGGCCCCCGACCCGTCGGCCGCGCGCTCGCAGGCGCTGGCCGGACACATCCGGCGCGACGTGGCGCGGCTTTTCGACCACCCGCGCACGCGCGCCGCCGCCGTGGCGGGCGAGTGGCATGCGCAGACCGCACGGCGCATCCTGCGCCTGCTGCTGGACCTGCAGCGCGCCGGCCGCTGCGGCGACGCGCCCGAGGGGCTGCTGGCGGCGCTCAATCTGGGCCATGCCGTCACCGCCCTGCAGGACGCGCTCGACGCCTGCGGCAAGGGCGACCCGCAGCGCGCCGCCATCGACACCGTGCTGCGCGCGCTGCAGGCCTTCGAGCAGGACCCCGAAGGCGCCGCGGCGGCCGCGCTCCAGGCCGGCGCCGCCTTGCACGACGGGGCGCTGCGCCAGGTCGTGCACGACGCCGCCGATGCGCTGCGCGAGGGCGCGGCGCTCTGGAGGCCGACGGCCTGAGCCACCCGGCGCCTGCAGCGCGACGTCGGATGGCGCCGCGTGCCGGCGGCGTCCGGCGAACCGGCGCCTGCAGGCGCACTCCAATGCGAACCGGCGGGCCGCCCTGCCTGTGGTCCGTCCTCGTCCCAAGGAGCTGCCGATGACCCCCCTTTCCCGTTCCAGACCGGCGCTGCTCGCCGCCGGCGTCGCGGCGCTGTCCGCCCTGGCCCTGGCCGCGTGCGGCAGCACCGCCGTGCGCGTGGGCGGCGCCCCCGACGTCAGCGTGAAGAACTGCGTGGCCGCCGCCGCGCGCGAATTCAAGGTGCCGCCGGCGGCGGTGGCCGTGATGAGCAGCACCACGCCACGCGACGGCGTCTACGCCGTCAACCTGGCCGTCGGCCCGCAAAAGCGCAGCGCGGTGTGCACCGCCGACGAGAACGGCGCCGTGCTGGGCCTGGTCTACAAGCGCCCCGAATAGCTCCCGAGGCACGCCGGGCCGGGGCCTTCTCCGACAGGCGATGCGGGGCGCGGAAGTTACCCTTTCGCGCACCCTCCGGCGCCCTTGCGGGCCGCGCCCCATGAGTCAACCCGAAAAACCGCCCATCCCCGGCCGCAGTCCCGTGCAGATCGAGGACGGTGGACCGTCCGAATTCGTCTCGCACAAGGACGACATCTTCTTCGCCGCCATCGAGACCACGCGCATGCCCATGCTCGTGACCGATCCGCGGCAGTCCGACAACCCCATCGTCTTCGCCAACCGCGCCTTCGTGGCCATGACCGGCTACACGCGCGAGGAGATCGTCGGCCACAACTGCCGCTTCCTGCAGGGGCCGGCGACCGACCGCCAGACGGTGCAGGCCATCCGCCAGGCGATCGAGGAGCGGCGCGAGATCTCGCTGGAGATCCTCAACTACCGCAAGGACGGCTCGACCTTCTGGAATGCGCTGTTCATCTCGCCGGTCTACAACCGCCGCGACGAGCTGGTGTTCTTCTTCGCCTCGCAGCTGGACGTGAGCCGCCGCCGCGATGCCGAGGAGGGCCTGGCGCAGGCGCAGAAGATGGAGGCGCTGGGCCAGCTCACCGGCGGCATCGCGCACGACTTCAACAACCTGCTGCAGGTCATGTCCGGCCACCTCGACCTGATGGGCGTACGGGCCCGCCTGGGCAAGCTGGGCGCCGAGGACCTCGCCCGCGGCATCGAGAGCATCCGCAGCGCCGTCACCAAGGCCTCCACCCTCACGCAGCAGCTGCTGGCCTTCTCGCGCAAGCAGAAGCTGCGCGGCCGCACCATCAACCTCAACACGCTGGCCACCGGCATGACGGCGCTGGTGCAGCGCACGCTGGGCGAGCAGGTCCAGCTCGAGTTCGACCTCGCGCCCGACCTGCCCAACTGCGAGCTCGACACCACGCAGGTGGAGGTGGCCTTGCTCAACGTGCTGGTGAACGCGCGCGACGCGATGCCCGAGGGCGGCCGCATCCGCATCGAGACGCGGGCCGTCGAGGCGGCGCAGGAGGGCGACGACAGCGGCGACCTGCCCGCGGGCCTGCGCCCCGGCGGCTACGCGGCGCTGTCGGTCACCGACACCGGCAGCGGCATCGCGCCCGAGATCATCACGCGCGTGATGGACCCGTTCTTCACGACGAAGGACGAGGGCAAGGGCACCGGCCTGGGCCTGTCGATGGTGTACGGCTTCGCGCGGCAATCGGGCGGCACGGCCACGGTCTCGTCCGAGCCGGGCCAGGGCACGACGGTGCGCATGTTCTTCCCCGCGGTGCGCAATGCCGTGCAACCCGAGGGCGAGGGCGGCCCGCGTCCCAACGAGCGGGGCGGGACCGAGACCATCCTGGTGGTGGAGGACCGGCCCGAGGTCTCCGAACTCGCCCGCGACATGCTCGAAGGCCTGGGCTACCGCGTGCACGTGGCCGACACGGGGCGCGCTGCCCTGGAGCTGGTCCGCTCGCTGCCGCAGGACCGCATGCCCGACCTGCTCTTCTCCGACGTGGTGATGCCGGGCGGCATCAACGGCTACACGCTGGCCCGCGAGATGCGGCGCCTGCTGCCCTCGGTGCACGTGCTGCTGACCACCGGCTACGACCGCGACATGGGCAACCTCGACCAGGTCGCGCCATCGGAGTTCGACATCCTCAAGAAGCCGTACCGCCTGTCGGACCTGGCGCTGCGGGTGCGCATGGCGCTCGATGGCGCCACCGGCACCCGCACCTGAGGGCCGCGCCTGTCAGGCCGCGCGCAGCGCGAGCCGCAGGATGAAATCCATCGACTCGCCCCGGGTGCGCTGCACCGCGTTGAGCGACACGCGCACGCGGTAGTCGCCGTCGGCCGCCAGCCGGCCCTGCCAGAGCGGCAGGGCCGAGAACTCGCTCATGAAGAGCGCGTCCTGCCGCTGCGGACCCAGCACCTTGAAGGAGGCGCCCGGCGTGAGCGTCTCCAGTTCCACCTCGAGCGACTGCCCGGCCCGCCCGGGGATCACGTAGTCGCGCACGCTGTGCCCCGGCGCCTGCAGCCGGCCGCGCAGCAGCCGCTTGCCGCCACGCCGGGGGAAGCGCACGCGCAGCCAGGGCACGCGCGCTGCCGGTGCGGCGGGGGCCTGGCCCTGGGGGGCTGCGGCGGCTGCGGCCGGCAGCAGCGCGGCGGCAACCGCCCACAGGAGCCAACGGCGGCGGGTGTCGGAAGGATGGGGGCGGGCGTGCAGGGGCATCAGCGGAGGGGGAGGGTGAAGGTGGCGGCCAGCGGCAGGCCGCCCGCGGGCAGGCTGCTGGCCACGACGATGGCCCGGCGCGCGCCGGGCTGCGCGCTGTCGGCCAGCGCCTGCCACAGCCATCGCACCGACGCCTTGTCGAGCGCGGCCGTGGGCTCGTCGAGCAGCACCAGCGCCCGGCCGCTGGCCAGCGCGGCGGCCAGCACGACCTTGCGGCGGGAGCCGGTGGAGAGCATGTCCATGCGCTTGTCGAGGTGCTCGCCCAGCGCGAAGCCCTCGACCATCGAGGACCAGCGCGCGGCATCGAAGCCCGGGTCGTCCTCGCGCCAGGCGGCGGTCCAGGCGCGCGGAGTGAGTGCATCGAGGGCCGCGTCGCGCGCGTCGACATGGAAGACCGCGCGCCGGTAGGCCAGCGGCGCCTGTGCGAGTTCGATGCCGTCCAGCACCAGCGTGCCCTGTGCCGGCTGCTCGCCGGCCAGCACGCGCAGCAGCGTGGTCTTGCCCGAGCCGGTGTCGCCCTCGACCCGCGTGAGGCCGGCCGGCACGTTAAGCGACTCGCAGGCGATGAGCGGCGCTTCGCCGGGGAAGGCAACGCGCAGGCGGTGCACCTGCAGGATGGGGGTGTGGACAGTCATGGGGCGGGCTCGTCTCCAACGCCGCAGGGCGGCGGCAGGAGGACCGCATTGTCGTTGCGGCGCGCCGCGCGCCCCGGATCAGTCGCGGTGGCGCTGGTCGATCAGCCGGGCCGTCAGGTCGGCCGCCATCCGCAGGCGCTTGAGGTCGCGCTCGACGAGCGGCCGGGCTGCCTCGAAACTGAAGCAGCACATCGTGCCGTACACGCTGCCGTCGCCCAGCACCACAGGCGTGCTCAGGTGCGAGCCGATGCTGAAGGGCGTGACCGGCAGCTCGGCGGCGCCGGGGAGCAGGCGCACGTCCTGGATGCTCTGCGGCAGCCGGCCGTCGATCACGCGTTGGCAGAAGCTCTCCTCCGCCGGTGCCGAGTCGCCGGTGGCGATGACCTCGGCCCCGGCGCGGGTGTCGACGGTGACGAAGTAGCGCCGCCCGCGGTGCAGGTGCGACACGAAGGCCACGTCCATCTCCAGGTGCTCGCGCATGAGACGCACCACCTCGTGCACGGCCCGGTCGATGCGCTCGGTCGGCGCGTCGGCAGGCAGCGCCGCGGCACGTTCGAGTGCCTCATCCAACCCATCATCGACCATCGCGCCCGACTCCTTGTGTTGCGACCTTTTTAAGGCGCAAGCAGCCCTCGCGTCAATCGGCGGGCTGCCGGTGTTCTCAGGCGTCGATGAAAAGGGCGGGATCGACCATCGCGCGATTGAGCATCACCGACCAGTGCAGGTGCGGCCCGGTCACACGGCCGGTGGCGCCGACGGCACAGAAGGCTTCGCCGGCCTTGAGCGTGTCGCCCACCTTGCAGTCGATGCGGCTGAGGTGGCAGTACATGCTGAGCAGGCCTGCGCCGTGGTCGAGCCAGACCGTGCCGCCGTTGAAGAAGTAGTCGCCGGTGTCGATGACGCGGCCCGCGACCGGGGCGCGCACCGGGGTGCCGGTGCCGGCCGCGATGTCCATGCCGCTGTGCGGATTGCGCGATTGCCCGTTGAACACCCGGCGCAGGCCGAAGGAGCTGGAGCGCCGCCCCGGCACCGGCACCGCCATGTGCAGCGTGGCGGGCGCCGCATCGGTGAAGGTGGCCATCACGCCTGCCAGGTGGGCGCGCTCGCGTTCGTAGCGCGCCGTGTCCTCGGCGGAGAGGTCCACCGTGCCCGGGGCCACCTTCAGGTGCTGCTCACGGTACTGCTTGGGCGCGACGGTGTACGGGACGCTGCGGCCGGCGCTGGTGATGGCCGTCTCGCCCGGCGTGGCCGCCAGCGGGATGCCGACCAGCGCGGTCCAGTCGATCGCATCGCCCACCACCAGCAGCGGCACCTGCGCGTCGCCGATGCGCGTGTGCGCCAGCGGCCGCTCGGCCGCCGGCCCGAGCGACAGCCGCGCCACGCCACCCGGCACGGCCAACGCCTTCGGCCAGAGTGCGGGCGCCGGCGGGGCGGCGGGCGCGGCCCTGGGGCGTGCGGCCCAGACGGCGGGGGCGGCGAGGCCGGCGGCCAGGCCGGCGACGAGGAGGCGGCGGGGCAGGAAGGAGGCGAGGGCGGTCGGTGTCATGCGAGGGGGCGGGTTGGGGGCCCAGCGGGCCGCTTGCGCCCGCGCGTCGGGCGCGCGGTGCTATGAAGTTTATAGCGGACGCCGGCCCCCCCGCATCAGCCCCGCGGCAGGGCCGACGCCTCGTACTGCTGCACGAACTCGCCCGTCGGCGCAATGGGCTTGATGACGTCGATCAGCACCCCGTTCGGGTCGCGCGTGATGAAGTGCCGCTGGCCGAAAGCCTCGTCGCGCAGCGGCAGCAGCACCGGCAGGCCGGCGGCCTCCACGCGGGCATGGAAGGCATCCACGTCCTCGACCTCGAAATTCAGCAGCAGGCCCGCCGCGACCTGGCCGCGTGCGGCCTCGGGGAGGGTGGCGTGGCTGGCGTCCAGCACGGCGAGGTTCACCGCGGCGTCGCCGTCGAGCTGCAGGTGGACGTACCAGTCGCTCGTGAACAGCGGCACGAAGCCGAAGTGCGTGCGCCAGAAGTCGGCGGTGCCGGCGACGTCGCGCGTCATGACGACGGGGTAGTAGCTGGTGACCTGGAAGGGGGCGGGCATGGCATCTCCTGAGAAGGTTGGACTAACATACAGGCTGCATGTTTCTTTGAAGATTAACGTACAGGCTGTATGTATGTCATTGAATGACCCTGCCGAGCGCCGGTCCATGACCGCCGAGGTCGACGCGGCCGCCCCGCGCAGCAACCGCGAGCGCACCGAGGCCACGCGCGCCGCGCTGATGGACGCGGCGCGAAGGCTCTTCGTGGAGAAGGGCTACGCCGAGACCTCCACGCCGCAGGTGGTGGCCGCGGCCGGCACCACGCGCGGCGCGCTGTACCACCACTTCGTCGACAAGCGCGACCTGTTCCGCGCCGTGCTGGCGCGCGAGATGGCGGCGGTGGCGGACGAGATCCGCGCGGCCTCGCGGGACGGCCTGCCGCCGCTCAAGGCGCTGCTGGCCGGCAGCGACGCCTACCTGCGCGCCATGACGGCACCGGGCCGCACGCGGCTGCTGCTGGTCGACGGGCCGGCCGTGCTCGGCCTGGCGCAGGTGCTGGCGATGGACGGGGCCGCCGCTGCGGCCACGCTGGCCGAGGGCCTGAGCGCCGCCGGCGTCGCCCCGCGGGGCGTGGCGCTGCCGGTGCTGGCCGACCTGCTGTCGGCGGCCTTCGACCGTGCGGCGCTGGCGGTCGATGCGGGTGGCGACCTCAAGGCGCAGCAGGCCGCGATGGCCTGGATGCTGCGCCAGCTGGCGGCCTGAGCGCGGCCGCTTTTCGAGCAAAAAGTGGCTGCAGCGCCCGTCCCATGGGCGCGAGCAGCTATGAAATCAATAGCAGGTCGAATCCGGCGCCGTGCCGTGCCGTGCCGTGCCCCGACCGGTGCCGGCACCGAGGGCCGCCCGCGCTCAGGCCAGGACCTGTGCCACCGACCGCCGCGGCGACCAGGGCATGCGCGGCCCCTTGCCGAAGCGCAGCACCAGGTCGGGCCGACGGCCGGGCAGCCCGGCCAGCCGGGCCAGTTCGGCACGCAGCGAAGCCACCTCCACCGGCTGGTTCAGGAAGCTGGTCCGCACGTCCAGGCGCGTGGCCGCGAGTTGCAGGCGCTGGCTGGCACGACCGACCTGCACCCAGCCGGCGGCGTTGTCCTGCTGGGCGAACAGCAGCACCGCGCCGGCCGACGCGTCGAGCAGCGCCGCCTGGCGCGCGCTGTCGGACGCGGGCCGCACGGCCAGCCGCAAGGCCAGCGGCCCGAGCCACGTCGGCAGGCTGGGATGGCCGGTCGTGGCGCTGAACAGTCCATCGCCCCGCGCCATGGCCTGCGCCGGGTTGAAACGCAGCCATTGCCGCAGCTCGGCCACGAAGGCGGCGTCCTGCCACTGCGCCATGTTGCCGGCCACCACCAGCTCGCGCAGGCGGGCACGCCGGGCGGGGTCGGTGAGGACCACGACGTCCACGCCGGGCAGGGCGGCGGCCCGTTCGAGCTGCGCCAGTTCGGCGGGGGCCAGCGGCCGGGTGTCGTAGGCGGCGCGGGTGGACTGCCGCCATGGGATGGCCTCGGCCAGGGCGTGGGCCGCGGCCGTTGCGCGGGCGGCGAAGGCGCAGCGCACGCCGGCCGGGCCGGCGGATTCGATCGTGCCTGCCCGGGCCGACAGGGTGGCCGCCAGCAGCAGGTTCTCCGCCGCGCAGCCCAGGCTCACATGCAGGTGGTGGTCGTCCGGATCCACCGCCGGCGTGCGGCGGTCGGGGGCCGGCACCAGCGTGATGGCACGCGGCTGCGCGGCCGGTCCGTCGAGCGCGAAGCGCCAGGGCTGCGTGTTGTGGCTGTTGGCGGCCAGCGTCGCGTAGCGCACCCATTCCAGGGCGCCCTGCGCCGGCACGAGCGGCGAGCGCAGGTCGCGCGCCCAGGCCTCGTAGCGCGCGGACGAGCCCAGCCCACGCCAGGCCGCCGCGACGGCCGCTGCCAGGGCGGCCGTCGAGGCACCGGCTGCCAGGAGGGTTCGCCTGTTCATGGCCCGCCATTGTGGGGCGGCGCCCCTGGCGGCCCCTTGACGCCGCACAAGCGCGCAGGGCGCTAGCAGCAGCGTCCCTGGCCCGCGCCGTAGCGCGCCTCCAGCCGCTCGCGGAAGAAGGCCTCGTAGCTCATCGGCGCGCGGTCCGGGTGGGTGGCCGCCATGTGCGACAGGTAGGTGTCGTAGTCGGGCAGCCCCACCATCAGCCGCAGCGACTGGCCCAGCGCGCGCGTCGAGCGTGCGAGGTAGCGCCCGGCCTCGGGCAGGTCGAGGCCGCCGAGCGTCATCCTCATCGCGCGGGCGCCGCCGCGAGCGGCTCGTACGGCGTCTCGTGCACGGTGGGCCGGTGGGCGGCGCGCGCGGCCAGGCAGGCCTTGACGCTGTAGACCAGCACGCTCAGCACCACGAACATGAAGAGCGCGCACAGCCCCGCGTCGAGCCGGTCGTTGAAGACGATGCGGGCCATCGCCTCGGGCGTCTTGGCCGGCGCCACGAGCACGCCGTTGGCCAGGCCTTCGGTGTAGCGCGCGGCGTGCGAGAGGAAGCCCACCTTCGGGTCGGCCGAGAAGATCTTCTGCCAGCCGGCCGTGAGCGTGCAGGCCAGCAGCCAGGCGGCCGGCGCCGCCGCCACCCAGGCATAGCGCTCGCGCTTCATGCGGAACAGCACCACCACGCCCAGCATCAGCGCCACCGCGGCCAGCATCTGGTTGGAGATGCCGAACAGCGGCCACAGCGTGTTGATGCCGCCCAGCGGATCGACCACGCCCTGGTAGAGGAAGTAGCCCCAGGCCGCCACGGTGAGCGCGGTGGCGAAGAGGTTGGCCGGCAGCGAATCGGTGCGCTTGAGCGCGGGCACGAAGCTGCCCATCAGGTCCTGCAGCATGAAGCGGCCGGCGCGGGTGCCGGCATCGACGGCGGTGAGGATGAACAGCGCCTCGAACAGGATCGCGAAGTGGTACCAGAAGGCCATCATGGCGGGGCCGCCGATGGCCTGGTGCAGGATGTGGGCCATGCCCACGGCCAGGGTCGGCGCGCCGCCGGCGCGGCCGAGGATGGTGCTCTCGCCCACGTCCCTGGCGGTCTGCAGCAGCATGTCGGGCGTGACGGCGAAGCCCCAGCCGGAGATCACCTTGGCCACCGCCTCGGGCGTGCTGCCCACCAGCGCGGCCGGGCTGTTCATCGCGAAGTAGACGCCCGGCTCGATGCACGAGGCCGCGACCAGCGCCATCACCGCGACGAAGGACTCGGCCAGCATGCCGCCGTAGCCGATGAAGCGGGCGTGCTTCTCGTTGTCGAGCATCTTGGGCGTGGTGCCCGAGGAGATCAGCGCGTGGAAGCCCGACACCGCGCCGCAGGCGATGGTGATGAAGAGGAACGGGAACAGGCTGCCCGACCACACCGGTCCGTTGCCCTGCGCGAACTGCGTGAGCGCCGGCATCTGCAGCGTGGGCATCACGAACACGATGCCGATGGCCAGCGCGACGATGGTGCCGATCTTCAGGAAGGTCGAGAGGTAGTCGCGCGGCGCCAGCAGCAGCCACACCGGCAGGCTGGCGGCCACGAAGCCGTAGCCCACCAGCATCCAGGTGAGGGCCTTGCCGTCGAAGGTGAACAGCGGCGCCCACGTCGGGCTCTGGCTCACGGCCTGGCCGCCGAAGATGGCCGCCATCAGCAGCACGAAGCCGATCACCGACACCTCGCCGATGCGGCCCGGGCGGATGTAGCGCAGGTACAGCCCCATGAACACCGCCACCGGAATGGTCGCCGCCACGGTGAAGGTGCCCCAGGGCGATTCGGCCAGCGCCTTCACGACGATCAGCGCCAGCACCGCCAGGATGATGATCATGATCATGAAGGTGCCGAAGAGGGCGATCATGCCCGGCACCACGCCCATCTCCTGCTTGACCAGGTCGCCCAGCGAGCGGCCGTCGCGCCGCGTGGAGATGAACAGGATGATGAAGTCCTGCACCGCGCCGGCGAAGACCACGCCGGCCAGCACCCACAGCAGGCCGGGCAGGTAGCCCATCTGCGCCGCCAGCACCGGGCCCACCAGCGGGCCCGCGCCCGCGATGGCCGCGAAGTGGTGGCCGAACAGCACGTTCTTGTCGGTCGGCACGTAGTCCAGGCCGTCGTTGTGGCGGTGTGCCGGCGTCTTGCGGCTGCCGTCCAGGCCGAGCACCTTGTCGGCGATGAAGAGGCTGTAGTAGCGGTAGGCGATCAGGTAGACGCAGATGGCGGCCGTGACCACCCACAGCGCGTTGATGCTTTCGCCGCGGCTGAGGGCCACGGTGCCGAGCGCGAAGGCGCCGACCACGGCCACGACCAGCCACACCAGGTGGCGGCGGATGCTGTGCATGAAGATGTCTCCTCGGGTTGGAACCCAGGGAGTCTTTCCTGTGCGCGGCGACGGCGCATCGGTTGCAGTGCGCAGGCCGGTTGCGCAGGATTGCCTAAGGGACAACCCTAGGCCTCGTCACCCACCGCCGAACTGCCGCGTGTGCTCCACCGCGTACTTGATGAGCTCGGCCTGGCCGTCGATGCCCAGGCGGCGCTTGATGCTCTGGCGGTGCGCGTCGACGGTGCGCACGCTCAGGCCCAGGCTGCGCGCGATCTGCTTGCTCGATTCGCCGCGGCCCAGGGCGGTGAGGATCTCGGCCTCCCGCGGCGTGAGCAAGGGCCGTGCCGACTGGTTGCGAAACAGCTTCTTCGACACCGCGGGGCTGAGGAAGGTGCCCCCGGCCGACACGGCCTCGATCGCGGCCACGATCTCCGAGGCCGGCGCGTCCTTGAGCACGTAGCCGTGCGCGCCCGCCTGCAGTGCGCGCTGCACGTACTCGGGGTTGTCGTACATGCTGAGCATCACGACGTGCGGCGGTTCGGGCTGCTGCAGCAGCAGCGCGGCCAGTTCGATGCCGTTCATGTCCTTCATGCCGACGTCGACCAGCATGAGGTCGGGCCGCAGCGCCTCGACCTGCGCCAGCGCCTCGGCGGCGCTGCCGGCCTCGCCGACGATCTCCAGCCCCGGCATCGTGCCCAGGCGTGCGCGCAGGCCGTCGCGCACCAGCGGGTGGTCGTCGACGAGGAACAGGCGCACCGGCTTCGCCGCGGTCATGCGGGCACTCCCTGGGCCCGGGCGCTCGCGGCAGGCACCTCGGCGGTGATGGTGGTGCGGCCCGCGCCCGAGCGCACGTCGAGCTGCCCGCCGATGGCGCCCAGGCGCTCGCGCATGTTGCGCAGCCCGATGCCGCGGCGCGGGTCGGCCTGCGTGGCCTCGACGTCGAAGCCCGCGCCGTCGTCCTCGATGGTCAGTCGCACGCCGGCCGCCGGCTCGAAGCGCAGCGCGATGCGCACCCGCCGGGCGCGCGCATGCTTGTGCACGTTGGTCAGCGCCTCCTGCGCCACGCGAAAGAGCGCGGTCTTCACGTCCTGCGACAGCTCGAAGGGCTCGCCCTGCACGTCGAGGGTGGTGGTCAGCGTGCCGTCCTCGGCGAACTCGTCGCCCAGCCGCTCGATGGCGGCCGGCAGGCCCAGCGTGTCGAGCAGGGCCGGGCGCAGCCGGTGCGAGATGCGGCGCACCTCGGTGAGCGAGTCGCCCAGCCGCTGCAGCGCCTTGGGCAGCGCGGGCGGCACCGGCCGCTGCTCGCGCGCCAGCGCGTCGACGGCCGATTCGATCAGCAGCTTGGCCGACACCAGCGTCTGGCTGGTGCCGTCGTGCAGCTCGCGGGCGAGGTGGCCGCGCTCCTCCTCCTGCGACTGCACCACGCGCCGTGCCAGCAGGCGCAGCTTGGCCTCGGCCACGCGGTGCTCGCTGAGGTTGAGCGCCAGCCCGCCCGCGCTCACCGCCGCGAGGCACAGCGCGGCGATGCCCGCGATCCACAGCAGCGTGGTCGTGACGTTGCTGCTGATCTGCCGGTCCAGCGAATCCATGGTGGTCTGGATGTCGTCCAGGTACAGCCCGGTGCCGACCATCCAGTTCCAGCGCGGGAAGGCCGTCACGTAGCCCAGCTTGGGGGCGGCGGTGCCGAGCGAGGGCTTGCGCCATTCGTACTCGACGTAGCTGCCGCCGCCGCGCTGGGCGCCGGCGATGAGATCGCGGATCGTGTAGCGGCCCTGCGAGTCGCGCAGGTCCCACAGGTTGCGGCCCACGAGCTCCGGCTGGCGCGAATGCATCAGCGAGCGGCCCTGCAGGTCGTAGACGAAGAAGTAGCCGTCGCTGCCGTAGTCCAGCGCGGCCAGGCGCCGCAGCGCCTCGGCGCGCGTGGCCTCGTCGTCCTGCCCGGCCTCGTACAGCGGCCGCACGATGCTCACCGCCAGGTCGACGTAGCTGCGCAGCTCGCTGCGGCGCTGCGCCATGTAGCTCTGCTCGATCAGCACCCGCTCGCGCCGTGCCAGGTCGCGCTCCTGGTGGCGCACCGCCAGCGCCACCAGCAGCAGCGCCACCAGCAGCGGGGCCACGGCCAGGGCGACGATCTTGGTGCGCAGGTTCACGGGGGGCGAGCCTACCAGCAGCAGCGGCGGCGCGGCCGGCAGGGACCGTCATGGACAATGCCGTCGAGACATCCGAAGGACCTCCCCCCGTGCCTGCGAAACCCCGACAGCCCGCCCGCGCTCCGACCGCCCGCGCGGCCACCGAGCCCCGCGCCGGCGGCCCCACCCGGCGCAGGGTCAAGCGCGATCCGGGGGACCAGATCGAGACCCGCATCCTGGCCGCTGCCATCGAGGAGTTCGCCGAGCACGGCTTTGCAGGCGCGCGCATCGAGCGCATCAGCAGCCAGGCGGGCACGGTCGACCGCATGCTGTACTACTACTACGGCAACAAGGAGCGGCTGTACCAGGCGGTCCTGGAGCAGATCTATGCCGACATGATCGGCGCGCAGCGCAACTTCGTGCAGCCGGACGACCCCGTGGCCGCGATGCGCCAGCTCATCGAGCACGCGTGGGACCACTACGCCGCCAGCCCGAAGCTCGTGCGCCTGCTCATGAACGAGAACCTGCTGCGCGGGCGGCACATCCAGCTGTCGGAGCAGATCGGGCCGACCTCCTTCCCGCTCGTGGAGACGGTCACGCGCATCCTGGAGGCGGGCCAGGCGCGCGGCGTGTTCCGCGCCGACGCCACGCCCGATCACACGCTCATGACGATCATGTCGCTGGGCTTCTTCTACCTGTCGAACCAGTACACCTGTTCCGCGTGGCTGGGCGGCGACCTGATGAAGAAGACGCGCCGGACGGCCTGGCGCGCGCACATCTGCCGCGTGGTGCTGGACCACCTGGCGACGGGCGCGCCGCGCGCCTAGCCGCCGATCGTCGGCAGGGCGCTACGAGGGGTTGCGCAGCTTGCGCACCTGTTCGTCGCCCGGCTGCAGCTTCGCGCCGTCGAGGTAGGTGCCGGCGGGCATGACGCCGCGGCCGTCCTTCACCTCGGTGCGTCCGACGTAGATGCCCATCGTCGACTGGTTGTCCTGCGGCCGGAAGACGGCCGGGCCGAAGGGGGTGCCGAACGCCAGGCCCTTGAAGGCGGCGATGAGCTTCTCGGTGTCGGTCGAGCCGGCCTTCTGGATGCCGGCGGCCAGGGCCTTCACCGTCGCGTAGCCCACCACCGAGTTCAGCCGCGGATAGTCGTTGTACTTCTTCTGGTAGGCGGCGATGAAGGCCTTGTGTTCCGGCGTGTCGATGTTCGCGTAGGGGTAGCCGGTCACGATCCAGCCCGCGGGCGCGTCGTCCTTGAGCGGATCGAGGTATTCGGGCTCGCCCGTGAGCAGGCTCACGACCTCGCGGCCGGTGAAGAGCCCGCGCGTCTTGCCCTCGCGCGCCAGCTTGGTGAGGTCGCTGCCGAACATCGCGTTGAAGATCGCATCGGGCCTGGCATCGGCGATGGCCTGCGACACCGCGCCGGCGTCGATCTTGCCCAGCGGCGGCGACTGCTCGGCCACGAACTCCACGTCGGGCTGCGCCTTCTTCAGGTTCTCCTTGAAGGCGGCCACCGCGGCCTGGCCGTATTCGTAGTTGGGGTAGATCAGCGCCCAGCGCTTCTTGCGCAGCTTGGCGGCCTCGGCGACGACCGAGGTGGCCAGCGCATAGGTGCCCGAACGCAGCCGGTAGGTGTAGCGGTTGCCGTTCTCCCACACCACCTTGTCGGACAGCGGGCCCGAGGCGAGGAAGAACACCTTGCGCTGCTTGGCGAAATCCGTGAGCGCCAGCCCGACGTGCGACAGCGTCACGCCCGAGAGCAGGTCGACGTTCTCGCGCGCCAGCAGTTCCTCGGCCATGCGCACGGCGTCGCCCGGGTTGGCGTTGTCGTCGCGGAACACCGTCTCCAGCTTCCGGCCGAGCACGCCGCCGGCGGCGTTGACCTCTTCCTGCGCCAGCAGCCAGCCCTGCCGGTAGGGCACCAGGTTCTGCGGCAGGGCCTTGTAGCTGTTGATCTCGCCGATCTTGATCGTGCCCTGCGCGAGGGCAGGGCCTGCGGCCAGGGCAAGGCCGAGCGATGCGAGCGAGACGAGGGAGATGCCGAGGCGTCGGGCGGTGTTCATCGTGGGGCTCCGTGGCGTGGGACAGTGAATCGGCAGCGGCTGCGTTCAGGCGGCGGGCGGGCCGTCGGCCGCCGCCATCTCCTCGACGATGCCGCGCATCTTGATCGACGACGCATCGAGGGCCAGCCGGATGCGCTTCCATTGGCGCGGCTTGTCCTCGTTGCGCTGGATGGCCTCGAGCACGCGCTTGTCCTCGTCGAACGCCAGCCGAAGGCCGGCGCGCAAGCGATCGTCCACCGCCGGGTCGGCCGGCGAGTTCTTCAGCACCAGCCAGTGCTGCACGCAGGTGCGCTCGTCCACCGGCGTGATGAAGTGGCACGCGTACATCTGGATGCAGTCCTCGCGGTTGCCCTCGGGGGCGCCGGTGCCGGTGCGCGCCGAGCCGAAGTCGATCACCGCGATGCTCGGCGCGTGGTAGTGGTAGTAGTGCCAGCGGTCCACGTTGCCGCCGAAGTCCTTCAGGCCCTCGAACACCGGGATCAGCGGGCCGTCGATCACCCAGCGCCAGGTCACGACCTTGTTGCCCTGGCGCTCGTGCATCACGCGCGTTTCCTCGCGTCCCGCGCTGGCCAGCGTGCTCTGGTGCACGAAGACCACGTGCGTCGGGTCGCACAGGTTGTCGGCCAGGCTCAGGTAGTTGGCCTGCACCGGCAACGCATCGCCCTCGACCACGCTGTAGTCCGGATCGTCGTACTGCGGCAGATGGAACACCTGCGAGGGGTCGGCCTTGGCGGCGTCGCCCATCCACACCCACACCATGCCCATGCGCTCGGCCGTGGGGTAGCTGCGCACGCGCACCGAGGCCGGTGGCCGCGGCATGCCCGGCGCGTGCGTGCAAACGCCCTCGCAGTCGAAGGTCAGGCCGTGGTAGCCGCACTCCACCGCGTCGCCGCGCAGGCGGCCGATGGACAGCGGCGCCAGGCGGTGGGGGCAGGCGTCTTCCAGGGCGGCCACGGCGCCGGCCTCGGTGCGGAAGACGACGATGTCCTCCTCCAGCACGCGGCGGGTGGTGAGGGCGTGCCCGATGTCGCGCGACCAGGCGAGCGGGTACCAGGCATTGAAGGCATAGCGGTTCATCGTGGACTCCTGCGTGACGGCTCCGGCAGCACGAGCCGTGCCAGCAATTTGTGGAGTGTTTACTCCATTAAATTGGAGAAGGTACTTAAATTTGGTGCAATCGGGCGCCGGGGTTTGCACGGATGCGTGCGGCGCGCGGGGGCCCTTGCCCGGTCCTGGTGCGGCCCGCGGCTTCAGCTTCGTTTAAGCCGGCGTGCCGAGACTGGCCGCCACACATCGCCCCGACGGGCAGGAGCCACCCCATGACACCCGACGATTTCGCCACCCCCGTGTTCGACGGCCCGCAGATGCGGCACGTCATCGAACTGCTGGAGCTGATGGACTTCGCGCCGCACGAGGCGCGCCGCCAGCTCGACCGCCTGGCGCGCGAGCGCGCCCTGACGGCAGCGCAGCGTGCGTCCATCGAGCACCTGTTCACCCGGCCGCTGCACGAGGTCGACCGCCTGCTGCGCGCCGCCTGCGCCGACGACGAGGCGCGCGATGCGCTGCGCGAGGAGCGCGTGCACGAGGCGCGCGGCATCTACCTGGTGGATGCGCGGCCCGCACGGGCTGCGCGCGGTGCCTCAGCCGGCGCGCACGCCGCCTGAACCCGGCTCCGCGACGGGCTGGGCCTCCCACCGGCCCGGCGCCAGGCCATCCAGCGTGTAGGGCCCGATCGCCACGCGGATGAGCCGCAGCGTCGGAAAGCCCGCCGCCGCCGTCATGCGCCGCACCTGGCGGTTGCGGCCTTCGCGGATCACGAGTTCGATCCACGCGGTGGGGATGCTCCTGCGCTCGCGGATCGGCGGATCGCGCGGCGGCACGTGCGGCGCGGGGTCCAGCCGCCGCGCCTGCGCCGGCCGCGTGGGGCCGTCGTTGAGCGTGATGCCCGCGCGCAGCGCCGCGAGCGCCGCCTCGTCGGGCTCGCCCTCCACCTGCACCCAGTAGGTCTTCGCCATCTTGTGCCGCGGGTCGGCGATGCGCGCCTGCAGCGCCCCGTCGCCGGTGAGCAGCAGCAGGCCCTCGCTGTCGGCGTCGAGCCGGCCGGCCACGTACACGCCCGGCAGGTCGATGAAGTCCTTCAGCCCGCGCCAGCGGCCCTCGGGCGTGAACTGGCTGAGCACGCCGTAGGGCTTGTGGAAGCGGATGAGGCGGGGTGGGGCGGGGGCAGGCATGGCGGCGCAGCTTAGCGCGCTGCCGTCGTGTTGCAGGGCGCGCCCCGCTCAGTGCCCGTCCACGGCGCGCGCGGCCGCCTGCAGGGCGGCCACGATCTCGGCCTCGCGCGCCTCCAGCCGATCCACCGGGCCGTGCACGCCCAGGGCGTAGCCGCGGCCGAACTTCGGGTCTTCGAGCAGGACCGAGATCCCGCCCGCACCGGGCTCGATGCGGTGCTTGGAGAAGAACCAGCCCTGCCGTCGGCACACCACCACCTGCGCCATGACCTCGGCCAGCGTCGGCCGTGCGGGGTCGAGCCGATGGAAGTCGATGCGCTTCCACACCTTGCGGATCTGCGCGTCGCTCTTGGCGGCCAGCATGAGCAGTCCGCTGCCGGACGCCGTGAGCGTGCGGATGGTGCCGATGGGAGGCAGGTACCAGATCGGCAGCCGCGACTGGATGAGGTAGACGTACTGCGCATGCAGGTCGCTCTGCACCGCGAGCGTGACCGTCTCGCCGAAGCGTTCCGACAGGGCGTGCATGGCCCGCATGACCGAGCCGTCGCCGAAGATGGCGCTCTGCACCCAGCCGCCGAGGTCGGCGATCTTCATCGTGGGCATGTAGGTGCGCGCGGCCTTGTCGTAGCGCAGGTAGCCCAGGGCCACCATCGACTTGAGCAGGGCCGACGCGCTCGACGCCGGGTACTCGAGCGCCGCGCACACGTCCTGCAGCCGCAGCGGCGTGCGGCGGGCCTGGAAGAGCTCCAGCACCTCGAAGGCGCGGCGGGCCGTCTTGATGATGGGCGTGGTCATGTCGCGCGCGATTTGGGCACGGCGGCCGCGCATGCGCAAGTCGCCTTCGCGACCTCCTGGTGCACCTTCGCCTCATTGGCGTTTTTCACATCCATGTAAATCGGGCCGACTCGCGCAAGCACCCTTGGAAGGCCTGCGACCGCGCTGCTAGATTGGCCCGCAACCAAGGAGACCTCCCCATGAAAACCGTCGCGCTGCACCCCGATTTCGGCGTCGAGATCCAAGGCATCACGCTGCTGGACATCGTGTGTTCCGACACCCTGCACCGGCAGGTGCGGGAACTGTTCGAGGAGCACTCGGTCGTGGTCCTGCGCGGCCAGGACGTGAGCGACGACATCCAGGCCACCTTCGCGCGCGGCTTCGGGGCGCTGGAGAAGACCAAGGTGGGCTCGGGCGGGGCGGGCACCTTCTACTCGCGCATGAACAACATCGGCCCGGACGGCACGGTGGTGGCGCCGAGCGACCGCGCCATGCTCATCGCGCGTGCCAACCAGCTGTGGCACACCGACTCTTCATTCAAGAAGCTGCCCGCGCTCGCGTCGGTGCTGTCGGCACGCGTCATCCCCGAAGACGGCGGCGGCACCGAATTCGTGTCCACCCGGGCGGCCTGGGCGGCGCTGCCCGAGGCGCGCCGCGCCGAGCTGCAGGACCTGGAGGTGATGCACAGCTACGCCACCTCGCGCGACCAGATCGACCCGACCATGATGGGCGCCGACGAACGTGCCGCCCTGCCGCCGGTGACGTGGCGGCTGACCTGGCGCAACCCGGTCAACGGCCGGTCGTCGCTGTACCTCGCATCGCACGCCGGTGGCATCGCCGGCATGGACGAGGGCCGCGCGCGCGCCCTGCTGCGCGAACTGATGGACTTCGCCACCGCGCCCCAGCGGCGCTACGTCCACACATGGCAGCCGGGCGACGTGGTCATGTGGGACAACCGCGCCACGATGCACCGGGGCCAGCCCTGGAAGGGCGGCCAGCCGCGCTCGATCGTGCGGGTGACCATCTCGGCCGACGAGTCCGACGGCATCGACAGCGTGCGCCCGCGCGCCGCCGCGCCCGCGCGTGCGGCCGAACTCCAGGGCGCCTGAGCGCCGCCTTCCCAAGCATCCACGGAACCACGATGAAGCCCTTCCTTCCCCTGTCCCTCGCGGCGCTGTGCGCGGCGCTGGCCGGCGCTGCGCCCGCCCTCGCACAGCCTCCCGCCTACCCGGCCAAGGCCGTGCGGGTCGTCGTGCCCTATCCGCCGGGCGGGTCGACCGACGCCATCACGCGCATGCTCGGGCAGGCCCTGTCGGACGAATGGAAGCAGCCGGTGGTGATCGACAACAAGGGCGGTGCGTCGGGAATGATCGGCGTCGAGCAGGTGGCCCGCAGCGAAGGCGACGGCTACACCCTGCTCATGAGCGCGAGCGGGCCGCAGGCCGTCAACGTCAGCCTGTTCCCCAAGATCGCCTACGACCCGGTGAAGGACTTCGCGCCGGTGGTGCAGGCCGCCATCCTGCCGCTGCTGATGGTGGCGCCGGCGACGGCGCCGTACAGCAACGTCAAGGAGTTCCTGGCCTGGGCGCAGGCCAACAAGGGCAAGGTGAACTACTGCTCCATCGGGCCGGGATCGCCGTCGCACCTGGCAGGCGAGCTCTTCGCCGCCATGGCCAAGCTCGACATGACGCACATCCCGTACAAGGGCAGCGGGCCGGCGCTGGTGGACGCGATCGGCGGCACCTGCCACGTGCTGTTCGACGCGGCGCTGTCGGCCGGCCCGCACGTCAAGGGCGGCAAGCTCAAGCTGCTGGGCGTCAGCACCGAGACGCGCATGCCCTCGTGGCCCGACGCCGCGACCGTCGCCGAATCGGGGCTGCCGGGCTTCTCGGCCTACACATGGACCGCGCTCTTCGCGCCGGCCGCGACCCCGCCGGAGATCGTGCGCAAGGTGAACGCCGACGCCAACCGCATCCTGCAGTCCCCGAAATTCCGCGAGCGGCTCGAAGCGCAGGGGGCCATCGCGGGCAAAGGCTCGCCCGAAGACATGGGCGTCTTCCTCAAGGCCGAGATCGCCAAATGGGCGCAGCTGATCAAGGACCGGGGCATCAAGCCGGATTGAACGAACACGCAGCCCGGGCGTCTGCAAGCCCCAAGGGCCGCCAGCGCCCGCCCCGCCTGCGCGAACAGCTACGAATTCGATAGCGAACGCAGCCGCTCGTCCATCAGCCCCGCAAAGCGCGCGAACCACACCGCGTTCGCCGGCGAAGGATGGGGCAGGGGCGCCAGCGTGATGGCGTGCGTCGCGCCTGCCGCGCGGTAGTCGATCCGCAGCGTGCGCCGGTAGCGCGCATCGCCTTGCGCCCAGAAAGCGTCGAGCGCGGCGCCCACGTGCGCCGCCTGTGCGATGCCGAACCAGAAGAAGGCCTCGCGTCCCAGCGCGATCACGGTCCGCTCGCCGCCGCGGCCCTGCCACATGTCGAGCAGCAGCTCGGCCATCAGCGGCTGGAAGCGCCGCTTCACCGCCATCGACCAGGCGCGGTTGCCCACCGGCTTGTACGGCACCGTGTTGAGCCAGAACACCTCGCGCCCGGCCGCGAGCGACGCGGCGAAGTCCGGCACCACGGCGTCGGCCCCGTGCCCGTGCCGGTACAGCGCCGCGCGCACCAGTTGCCCGCCCTTGCCGACGAAGGGCTGGGCGTGCTCGACCTCCGTGCGGCCGGGATCGCGGCCGAAGATGCAAACCCGCGCGTCGCGCGGACCCAGGCCGATGATGGGCTCGCGCCAGTCGCGGCCGAAGGCGTCGTAGGCCTCGCGGTCGATGCCGGGGGTGTGTTCGGCGAGCCGGCGGAAGGCGGCGCGCCGGGCAGGCGTGAGATCGACGCCCGATGTGGGTTTCATGCTCGAATCGAGGCGCAGCGCACGCGGGGCCGACGCGAGCAGCTATCAAAAAAGTAGCATTCGGCTGCTCAGGGCTGCGCGCAGCTGAAGCTCGCCGCCTTGTTCACATCCCCGCTGCCGGTGTAGCGCGGGTAGCCGGGGTACGGGCACAGCGGCCGCGTGCGGCCGGGCACGCCCAGCGTGTCGGCCACGGTCTGCGGGGGCGGCGCGATGCCGCGTTCCACCCAGTTCTCCAGCGTGGTGAGCGAGTCCCAGGCGGCGTTGAAGGTCGTGCTCACGGCGTGCCCGTAGCCCGGGATCTCGTAGTAGCGCACGAAGGCATCGACGCGCTCGGCGCCCATCGTCTTCTTCAGCCGCAGGAAGTAGTCCTCGCTGGCGCGCGTGCTCACCAGCACGTCGTTGGTGCCGTGTGCCAGCAGCAGCTTGCCGCCGCGCGACTGGAAGGCGCCCAGGTCGGTCTTGTTGATGTCCTGCAGCGCGGTGAGCTCGCTGATGCGCGCCTGCCAGCGGCCCGGCTGCGTGGGGTCGAGCGTCATCGAATTGAAGGCCGGATCGCGCGTGACGAAGAAGCGCGCCCACTGGTCCCAGAAGGCGGGGCCGAAGGGCGCCTTGGCGGGCATGGGCGACGCGGGCTGCTCGCTGCCCAGGGCCAGCGTCGTCACCGTGGCCTGGGCGGGCAGGGGGCCGTCCATGCCCAGGTCGGAGCCCCAAATGTTGAAGCCGGGATATCCCGTCTCGCCGCTGGCCACCGGGTAGCCGAAGCGGATGGGCGTGTCGTACACCTTGAGCGCGGCGATCTGCGCGTCGGACAGGCAGCGGTCGCCGCCTTCCGCGCCGTTGGCGCAGCGCAGCGGGGCGCCGTCCACCATCGCCGTGGCCGGGTCGAAGCGGGCATGGCAGGCGCGCGTGGCGCCGATGATCCCGTCCTTCGCGCCGTCCAGCTCGTCGCAGGCCTGCAGCGCCGCGTCGAACAGCCGCTTGCGCTTGGCCGCGTTGGGGTACGCGCCCGGGCGCGCCAGCGCCTGCGAGATGCGGCCGAACTGCAGGTCCAGGCTCGCGGCCGCGCCGGCCGGGTACAGCGCGATCGCGCCGTTCCAGTCGTCGGGCCAGTTCTGGATCACGGCCAGCGCCTCGCGCCCGCCGGTCGAGCCGCCCGCGAAGTAGGCCCGCTCCGGGCCCGCCACCGCATAGCGCTGGCGCAGCAGGGCGATCGCCACGTCGCGCGTCTTCTTCAGCGCATCGCGCGAGAAGTTGCGCACCGCCTCGTCGTTGACGCCGAAGGAGCCGTCCAGCGCGCCCATCGGCCCGGCCTGGTGGCCCGAGTCGCTGACCACCGTGGCGTAGCCGCGCCCCAGCGGGTACGGCTGGTCGGCCGGGCCGGCCGGCACGTTGCCGTTGGGCGGCAGGCGGATGAGGCCGTTGTAGCCGCCGCCGCCGAACATCAGGAACTTGCGGTTCCACTGCGTCGGCAGGTCCAGCTCCAGCTTGATCGCCGGCGCCGTGGGATCGACGGGCGCGATGTCGGCCAGCACCTTGCAGTACTCGGGCAGCGCCGCGGCACCCGTGCCGCCGGGGGCGACTAGCGTGGCGGAGGTGACCTTGGCACCGCGGGTGGGGAGGCCGATGGCGGAGGCGGGGACGGTGAGGGTGGCCATGTCGGTGCAGGCCAGGGGGGCGGCGCCGATGGGGGGCGAGCCGGGTGGCAAGGCCGGGGGTGGGTTGCTGGCGCAGCCGGCGACGAGGGCGGCCGCTGCTGAGAGGAGTGCAATGCGGCGGATCGCGGCGGCGTCGGCAAGGGCGTGCGAGCGGCCCGTGCGGTGCGTGGACGCGCGCGTTGGCGTGTTCGGGTGCATGAAGTCTCCTGGTCGTTGTCGTTGGCGCGAAGCGCGAAACGACTATAGGAGCATTGCCGC
>JAVHYA010000051.1 GCA_031119395.1 Pseudomonadota bacterium | reverse complement strand
CCGGTGATCCAGAAGGCCGGCGAGGCCGCGCTGGCGATGGGCATCGGCATGGCCCAGGTGCTGGCGATGGTGCGCACCTTCCGCGAGAAGGACGGCAGCACACCCGTCGTGCTGATGGGCTACGCGAACCCGGTCGAGCGCTACGACCTGCGCCACGGCGCCGACGCCTTCGTGCGCGACGCCGCCGCGGCAGGCGTGGACGGCGTGCTGATCGTCGACTACCCGCCGGAGGAGTGCGAGGACTTCGCCGCCCGGCTGCAAGCCGCCGGCATCGACCTGATCTTCCTGCTCGCGCCCACGAGCACGCCCGAGCGCATGGCCCAGGTCGCCCGCATCGCCAGCGGCTACGTGTACTACGTGTCGCTCAAGGGTGTGACGGGCGCCGGCCACCTCGACACCGAGGCGGTGGGGCTGATGGTGCCGCGCATCCGCGAGCACGTGAAGATCCCGGTGGGCGTGGGCTTCGGCATCCGCGACGCACGCACGGCGCAGGCCGTGGGTTCGGCCGGCGACGCGGTGGTGATCGGCACGAAGATCATCCAGCTGATCGAGGGCCAGCCGCGCGATCAGGTGGTGCCGCGGGTGGCCGAATTCCTGGCCGAAATCCGCCGGGCACTGGATGCCCTGCCCGCGGCCGTGCCCAAGAACGCGGCTGGCGGATAATCGCCCGCTGCCTTTCCAACCCTCCGCCCGGACACCGGGCGCAGGAAGCCTTCAGGATGGAACCCCATGAGCTGGCTTGAAAAACTGCTTCCCCCCAAGATCGCCCAGACCGACCCCGCCGAGCGCCGCCAGGTGCCCGAGGGCCTGTGGATCAAGTGCCCGAGCTGCGAGACGGTGCTCTACAAGACCGATCTGGAGCAGAACCAGAACGTCTGCCCGAGCTGCAGCCATCACCACCGCATCGGCGCGCGTGCGCGGCTGGACGCCTTCCTCGACCCCGAGGGCCGCTACGAGATCGGCCAGGAAGTGCTGCCGGTCGATGCGCTCAAGTTCAAGGACAGCCGCAAGTACCCCGAACGCCTGAAGGAAGCACTGGAGTCCACCGGCGAGACCGATGCGCTCATCGTGATGGGTGGATGCGTGCACAGCATCAGCGTGGTCGCGGCCTGCTTCGAGTTCGAGTTCATGGGCGGCTCCATGGGCAGCGTGGTCGGCGAGCGCTTCGTGCGCGGCGTGGAGACGGCCATCGAGCAGAAGGTGCCCTTCATCTGCTTCACCGCCACTGGCGGCGCGCGCATGCAGGAAGGCCTGCTCTCGCTGATGCAGATGGCCAAGACGAATGCCGCGCTCACGCGGCTGGCCAAGAAGGGCCTGCCCTACATCAGCGTGCTGACCGACCCCACCATGGGCGGCGTCTCGGCGGGCTTTGCCTTCGTGGGCGACGTGGTGATCGCCGAGCCCAAGGCGCTGATCGGCTTTGCCGGCCCGCGCGTGATCGAGTCGACCGTGCGCGTGAAGCTGCCCGAGGGCTTCCAGCGTGCCGAGTTCCTGCAGGAAAAGGGAGCCATCGACTTCATCAGCGACCGCCGCGAACTGCGCAAGACCATCGCCAGCGTGCTGGCCATGCTGACGCGCCAGCCGGCCGATGCGGTGAGCTGATCGGCCTTGCGCATGCAATGAGCAAAACGGCGCCCTCGGGCGCCGTTGTCGTTGGTGACGCTGCGATGCGGCCTCAGCGCCCCAGCGCGTACACGCCCGCCAGCAGGTTGCCCAGGATGATCGCGCCCACCTGCAGCAGCACGATGGCCACCAGCGGCGACAGGTCGACGCCGCCCACGAGGGGGATGAAGCGGCGCAGCGGACGCACCAGCGGTTCGGCCAGGCGCTCGACCAAATCGCGCAGCATCGACGACACGCTCGGCACCCACGACAGCACCGCATACACCACGAGCAGCGCCGTGAGTCCCGACACCGCGAGCTGCAGCAGTCCGAAGATCGACAGCAGCGGCAGCACGCTCAGCCGCATCACGCCCCCCAGCAGCATCAGCAGCAGGTACTTGAGCATCACCAGCAGCCAGGCGGCGATGGCGCTGGCCAGGTCCCAGCGCTTGACGGAGGGCACGATCTTGCGCAGCGGCAGCACGATCCAGTCGGACAGCGCGAACACGAAGCGGCCCAGCGGGTTGCCGAAAGGCACGCGGTGGTACTGCATGTACAGGCGCAGCAGGCAGGCGCCGCCGAGCAGACCGACGATCACATCGAGCAGGAACGAAGGGATCTGATAGAACATCGACGGCCAGGGCGAAAAGGGAGTGCGATGATAGCCACGCGAAAGGCCCCGATGACCTCCCCTCCCCCGCATTCCGTACTGCCTTTGTTTCCACTGGGCACCGTGCTCTATCCCGGCGGCCTGCTGCCCCTGCGGATCTTCGAGGTGCGCTACCTCGACATGATCGGCAAATGCCACAAGGCCGGCACGCCCTTCGGCGTGGTCGGGCTGACGCAGGGCTCCGAGGTGCGCGTGGCCGGCGCCCAGGCCGAGCAGTTCGCGAGCATCGGCACGGTGGCGCACATCCGCAGCTTCGAGTCGCCGCAGTCCGGCCTGATGCAGATCGAATGCGTCGGCGGTTCGCGCTTTCGCGTCCGCAGCAGCGAACTGCACAGGCATGGCCTGTGGACGGCGGAGGTGGAGATGGTGGACGAGGACGTCGCCCTGTCCATCCCCGACGACCTGCGGCACACGGGCGAGGCGCTGCAGCGCCTGGTGCGCACGCTGGAAGAACGCCAGCGTCGGCAGGCCGAGGCCAGCGGCACGGCACCGCGCCTGCCCATCGCCGAGCCCTTCCGCTTCGACGACTGCGGCTGGGTGGCCAACCGCTGGTGCGAGCTGCTGCCGCTGCAGCCGGAGCTGAAGCAGCGCCTGATGGAGCTCGGCAGTCCGCTCATGCGGCTGGAGCTGGTGAGCGACCTGCTCGCGCGCACCGGCATCGCCAAGGACTGATGCTCCTTTTTTCATAGCGCATTGCGCCCGTCCCGCGGGCGCGAGCGGCCGATTTGCCTTCGAACCCGCACAGCTAAAATGCGCGGCTGCCCCTTGCGCCCCCTTTCTGTTTTCCTTCTTCTTCATGTCCGATACGCCCGCCCTCCCGTCCGATGACAACCAGCTGATCGCCGAACGGCGCGAGAAGCTCAAGGGCCTGCGCGCGGCGCAGGCCGAGGGCAAGGGCGTCGCCTTCCCCAACGACTTCAAGCCCGCCGACCGCGCCGCCGCGCTGGCCGAGGTCCACGACGAGGCCGGCGCCGAGGCGCTGGAAGCACAACCTGTCGCGGCCAGCGTCGCCGGCCGCATGATGCTCAAGCGCGTGATGGGCAAGGCGAGCTTTGCCACGCTGCAGGACGCCACTGGCCGCATCCAGCTGTACGTGACGCGCGACGCCATCGGCGACGAGGCGTACGCCGACTTCAAGAAATGGGACCTGGGCGACATCGTCGGCGCCGAAGGCACGTTGATGAAGACCAAGACCGGCGAGCTGTCGGTCAAGGTGACGAAGCTGCGCCTCCTGACCAAGAGCCTGCGCCCGCTGCCCGACAAGTTCCACGGCATGGCCGACCAGGAGCAGAAGTACCGCCAGCGCTATGTCGACCTCATCACCGACGACGGTGCGCGCGCGCGCTTCACCGCCCGCAGCAGGGCCGTGTCGGCGCTGCGCAGCTTCATGGTCGAGCACGGCTTCCTCGAGGTCGAGACGCCGATGCTGCACCCCATTCCTGGTGGTGCCAACGCCAAGCCCTTCAAGACGCACCACAACGCGCTCGACCAGGAGATGTTCCTGCGCATCGCGCCGGAGCTGTACCTCAAGCGCCTGATCGTCGGCGGCTTCGAGCGCGTGTTCGAGATCAACCGGAGCTACCGCAACGAAGGCATCTCGGTGCGGCACAACCCCGAGTTCACGATGATGGAGTTCTACGCGGCCTACTGGAACTACCGCGACCTGATGGACTTCACCGAACTGCTCATCCGCACCATCGCCGAGAAGGCCGTCGGCTCGCAGCAGTTGAGCTACCAGGGCCAGCCGGTGGACCTGAGCCAGCCCTTCGCGCGGCTGACCATTCGCGAAGCGATCCTCAAGTACACCGACGCGGGCGAGCATGTCGACGACGCCGTGTGGCTGACGAACGCACTGCGCAAGCTCGGCCTGAGCGAGGAGAAGGACCGCCTCTCGGGCCGCAGCCTGGCCAGCCTGCAGGTGCTGTACTTCGAGGAGACGGTGGAGGAAAAGCTCTGGCAGCCCACCTTCATCATGGAGCACCCGACCGAGATCTCGCCGCTGGCCCGGGCCAACGACGACCGGCCGGAAGTGACCGAGCGCTTCGAGCTCTACATCACCGGCCGCGAGTTCGGCAACGGCTTCAGCGAGCTGAACGACGCCGAGGACCAGGCCGCCCGCTTCAATGCGCAGGTCAGCGCCAAGGACGCCGGCGACGACGAGGCGATGTACTTCGACCACGACTTCGTGCGCGCCCTCGAATACGGCATGCCGCCCACCGGCGGCTGCGGCATCGGCATCGACCGGCTGATGATGCTGCTGACCGATTCGCCGAGCATTCGGGACGTGATCCTGTTTCCGGCACTGCGGCGCGAAAGCTGAACGGCGGCGCCACGGCGCGGTTTCTCCGGCAGGACCGGGACCAGCGAGCGTACGACTGCCCGTTCAACCCGTGGCCGGAGTGCGGCGTGGGCCATGCGCTGCGCCAGCGCTTCCCGGGTTGCCAGACCTGGGGCTGAGAGTTCAGCGCCTCGGCGAAGAGGATGTCGCCCGCTTCCTTGCCGCCCGCCCCGAGCTGCCGCTGCGGCCCAGCCCGGAACGCCACCCCTGAGGCCGGCGTGCTCGGGCCCCGGCTTCATGGCTCCAATCGGGCTAGAGCGCCCACCCGGCAAGCGTGAGGCGCTACAAAATCGAGAGCAAGCTCGAACAGCGGGCGTACGCGGGATCGGTCGCCAGTGCCGCCCATCCCGATGACTCGCGCACGGGAAAAAGCGAGCGCCGCCGGCGCTCGCCGGCCGCCGATGCGTTCCATGCGCCCAAGCGGGCCGCGCGCGCGAAACCCTCCAGCAATTCGTCCAGCGGCGCACCGTTGCCGACGCTCTGGTTGCACAGCATGGCCAGGTCGCATCCGGCCGACAGCGCCGCCAGCGCGGCGTCCGTGTAGCTCAGCAACCGGCCATCGATGTGGCGCCCCGCCTCCATGCTGAGGTCGTCGCTGAAGATCGCCCCCTGGAAACCCAGCCGGCCGCGCAGGATGTCCTGCAGCCACTTGGCCGAGAAGCCCGCGGGCCGCGCATCGACGCGCGAATAGATCACGTGCGCCGGCATCACCGCGCCGAGCGTGCCGGCCAACCATTCGAAAGGCCGCGCGTCGTCGGCCAGAATCGCCTTGAGGCTGCGGCGATCGACCGGGATCGCGACATGCGAATCGGCCTCGACGAAACCATGCCCCGGAAAATGCTTGCCGCAGTTGGACATGCCAGCCTGCAGCATGCCATGCATGACGCTCTTGGCCAGCAGCGCCACCACGCGCGGGTCGCGGTGGAAGCTGCGGTCGCCGATGACGCTGCTGCGGCTGGAGCCGGCCCGCCCCGAACCAGCCGGCGCCCCGCGGGGGCGCGCAGGCGGCGGTGCTTGCGTGGGGGGCTCAGCTTCATGGTCCAGGTCGAGCACCGGCGCGAAGCTGAAGTCGACGCCGACGGCGCGCAGTTCGCTCGCCAGGACGAAGCCCACCGCAGTGGCCACTTGCGTGGCTTCCATCGGATCGCGCATCCAGCGTTCGCCCAGCATGCGCATCGAGGGCAGGCGCGTGAAGCCGTCGGTGCGAAAGCGCTGCACGCGCCCGCCCTCGTGGTCCACGCAGATCAGCACGTGCGGGTTGATCGACTTGATCTCGGCATTGAGCGCCGTCATCTGCGCGCGGCTTTCCCAGTTGCGTGCGAAGTGGATGACGCCGCCGACCCACGGATGCGCGAGGCGCCGGCGATCGTCGGCCGTGAGGGTGGTGCCCGCGACGTCGATGACGAGGGGACGGTGAAGGGAGTCGGCCATCTCAGGGGTTCTTCTTTTCGACCACCACGAAGCTGGCGGCGTAATCGGTCTCGTCGGTGACGGTCACATGGGCCGTCAGTCCCTGCGCCTCGAACCAGCTCCTGAGCGGGTCGTGCAGCACGATGCGGGGCTTGCCGCTGGGTTCGTTGAGGATCTCGCACAGTCGCCACGCCATGGGCATGCGCATGCCCAGGCCGATCGCCTTGCTGAACGCCTCCTTGGCGGAAAAGCGCGTCGCCAGGTAGCGCAGGCCGCGCTTGGGCCAGCGGGCGCTGCGGGCCCGCCAGACGGCCAGTTCGGCGTCGCCCAGCACGCGCTCGGCGAAGCGCTCGCCCTGGCGTTCGAAGGTGGCGGCGATGCGCCGGATGTCGCAGATGTCGGTGCCGATGCCGTGGACCAAGGCGCGTGCTCTCAGGCGATGCGCGCCGCATCGTCGATGCAGCGCAGGTACTCGCGGGTGGTGTCGGCGTAGCCCAGTTCCAGCGCGTCGGCGATGAAGGCGTGGCCGATCGAGACTTCCTTCACGTCGGGTACCGAGCGCAGGAAGTCGGTGAGGTTGTCGCGGCTCAGGTCGTGCCCTGCGTTCACCTGCAGGCCCACGTCCTGCGCGGCGCGTGCCGCCTCGGCGTAGCGGGCCAGCACCTGGGCCGCGCGCGACGTGCCGCGCGACGCCGCATAGCCCTCGGTGTAGAGCTCGATGCGATCGGCGCCGGTGGCGCGTGCCTCGGCCATCTGGTCGGCGTCGGGGTCCATGAACAGGCTCACGCGCACGCCCAGCGCGCGTGCCTCGGCCACCAGGGGCTTGAGCCGGGCCAGGTCGTCCGGGAAACGCCAGCCGTGGTCGCTGGTGAACTGGTCCTCGCTGTCGGGCACGAAGGTGGCCTGCTGCGGACGGAATTCGCGCACGAAGTCCATCAGGTTCTGGAACGGGTTGCCTTCGATGTTGAACTCGGCCTGCGGCCAGTCGCGGCGCAGCAGCATGGACAGGTCGGCCACGTCCTGCGCGCGGATGTGGCGCCCGTCGGGCCGAGGATGGACGGTGATGCCGTCGGCGCCGGCGTCCAGGCACAGCGCGGCGGCATACACCACGCTGGGGATGCCGAGGTGGCGCGTGTTGCGCACCAGGGCCACCTTGTTCAGGTTGACCGACAGGGCCGTGCGGTCGAGCGAGGAAGAAGAAGCACTCATGGCAGGACTTTCATGCGCCCGGAGGCAGGACGCGCCGCGTCAGGCCGGGCATCGGCGGGGCTCAAAGGTTCTGCAGCTCCCGCATCAACTGCCGCGTGCGCAGCGTGGACACGCCGCAATGGTAGTTGAGCAAGGTGCGCAACTGGCCGCGCAGGGAGGCGTTCGCCCCGGCCGACAGCTCGGCCACCGCGCGCAGCGTGGCGGTGAAGGGCGCGGGCTCGTCGAGCGCGCGCTGCACAGTGGCCCAGCCCGCGCCGTTCAGCGAGGCCTCGCCGGCCGCGGCCTCGCGCAGCCCGGCCTCGGCGACCAGCGCGTAGGCGCGCTGGGCATCGAGCGGTGCCAGCGTGGAGGTCTGCGCATCGAGCGTGGGCAACAGGCCCACCTCGCGCAGCAGCAGCAGTTCGAAGGCCCGCAGCGCCGACGCCTGCACGCTGGCCTGCGAGCCTGCTTCGTGCGCCGTGGCCAGGACCCTCACGGTGGCGGCGTAGGCATCGAAGAGCGCCGGGTGCGCGTCGTCGCGGGCCAGCAGGCGGATCAGCAGCTCGTTGAGGTAGTAGCCCGACAACAGGGCCTCGCCGGTCGGCATCACGTGGCCGCCCATCCACTCGGCGGCCTTGAGCGTGCGGATCTCCGCGTCGCCGCCATAGCTGACCTGCAACGGCTGCAGGGGCAGCAGGATGGGCCGGAAATTCGAGCTGGGCCGCTTGGCGCCCTTGGCCACCAGCGCGATGCGGCCGTGGTGCCGGGTCAGCGTCTCGAGGATCAGGCTCGACTCGCTCCAGTCGTAGCGGTGCAGCACGAAGGCCGGCTCGTGCAGGACGCCACGCTTCACGTCATGCTCCGCCGAGCGGCCGTGCCGCCGCGGCGTGTTGCCGGGCGGTGCCGTTGATGGTGCGCAGCAGGCGATGGAGTTCGGGCAGGCTCAGGCCCGGCGCGGCCAGTTCGCGCAGCTTGGAAGGCGGTGCCAACGCACAGGGCCGCTGCACCATGCCGCCGATGTAGACACGCTGCAGCTCGCCGGTGCCGGATTCATCGTCCTCCACGATCTGCACCGACCAGCGCTGCGGCAGCGGCAGCAGTGCACGGACGACGGCCTGCACGACCGCGACCGGCACGCGGCTGCCGACCTGCAGTTCGGTGCAGCGGGGTGCGCGCGGCGGGCGGAATTCCTCCAGCAACACCTGTCCCGCCAGTTGCCGCTGCGCCAGTTCGTGCACCAGCCGCCGGTCGAGTTCCGCCGCGCCGTCGAGTGCGACGTTGAGCGACACGGCCCATGACCGCCGCTGCGGGGCGGCGGCATCGCCTTCGACGGAAAAGAGGTGCGGCAGGCGCGGGTCGCCGGAGGCATCGATGACCAGGTTCTGCTCGGTGCCGGCGCGCAGCAAGAGCGGCGGCGCGGCCGACGGCGCCTGCGCCCCGGCGCCCGTGCCGCCGCCCAGCAGGCAGGCGGCGAGCATCAGCACCCGCAGGCGGCCGGCGGCGCGCCGGCCCGGTTCACTCATAGCCGAAGGACTTGACGCGTGCCTCGTCGTCGGCCCAGCCGGAGCGCACCTTGACCCACAGCTCGATGAACACCTTGGCGTCCATGAGTCTTTCCAGCTCCTGGCGCGTCTCGGTGCCGATGCGCTTGATGCGCTCGCCCTTGTCGCCGATCACCATCGCCTTGTGACCGTCGCGCTCGACCACGATGGTGGCGGCAATGCGCATCAGGCGTTTCTGGCCCTTCTTCTGCGGCGGCTCTTCCTCGAACTTGTCGATGACCACCGTGGAGGTGTAGGGCAGCTCGTCGCCGGTGAGCCGGAACAGCTTCTCGCGCACCGTCTCGCTGGCGAGGAACTTCTCGCTGCGGTCGGTCAGTTCGTCCTCGTCGTACCACCACGGCTGCTCGGGCAGGTATTTCTCGCAGATGCCGATGAGCCGCTCGATGTCCTTGGCGTTCTTGGCCGACATCGGCACGAACTCGGCGAAGCGCTCGCCGCCCTCGCCCGCGTTGTCGGCCTGCATCTGGGCCAGCCAGGGCGCGATGTCGGCCCGGCGGTGGACCGTGTCGAGCTTGTTGGCGATCAGCAGCACCGGGATGTTCTTGCCCAGCAGCGACAGCACCTTCGCATCGGCCGGCGCAAACCGCCCCGCCTCGACCACGAACAGGATCAGGTCGACGTCGGCCACCGCGCCCAGCACGGTCTTGTTGAGCGAGCGGTTGAGGGCGTTGGCATGGCGGGTCTGGAAGCCCGGCGTGTCGACGAAGACGAACTGCGCGCCGCCGCCGTCGGGCGTGGGCACCGTGCGGATGCCCGTGATGCGGTGGCGCGTGGTCTGGGCCTTGCGCGAGGTGATGCTGATCTTCTGGCCGACGAGCGCGTTCAGCAGCGTGGACTTGCCCACGTTGGGCTTGCCCACAATGGCGACCAGGCCGCAGCGGCGGACAGCGCCCGCGTCCGGGCTTTGGAGGCCTTTTGGGGCTGCGGCGCCCGTGGTGCCTGCGGAAGGCGCTACGGAATCGATAGCGTTGGAATTGGGATCGGTGGTCATTCGGGTCTTCAACGGCCGCGTGCCTTGAGTTGGAGCAGCATCGCCGCGGCGGCCGCCTGCTCGCCGGCCCGGCGCGAGCCGCCGATGCCGCGTGCGACCAGACCGAGTTCGGCCACTTCGCACTCCACCTCGAAAGTCTGCTTGTGCGCCGCGCCCAGTGTGCCGGCCACGCGGTAGGCGGGCAGTTTCATTTTGTGGCCCTGAAGCCATTCCTGCAATTCGGTCTTCGGGTCCTTGGAGACCGCGTCCATGCGTGGGTTGATTTCCACGGCCTCGTACAGCCGTTCGACGAGGGCCTGCGCGGCCCCGTAGCCCGCGTCGAGGTAGACGGCACCGATCACGGCCTCCAGCGCATCGGCCAGGATCGACGGCCGCGCCGACCCGCCCGATCGCGCTTCGCCTTCGCCCAGGCGCAGCAGCGGCGACAGCTCCAGCTGCAGCGCGATGCGGTGCAGCGTGTCCTGCTTGACCAGGTTGGCCCGCACGCGCGACAGGTCGCCCTCGGGCAACTGGGCGAGCCGGATGTAGAGCAGATGGGAGACGGCCAGGTTGAGCACCGAGTCGCCCAGGAACTCCAGGCGCTCGTTGTGCTCGGCCGAAAAGCTGCGGTGCGTGAGTGCGCGCTGGAGCAGGCCGGCGTCGCGGAAGGCGTGCTGCAGGCGCGCCTGCAGCCCCCCGAGCCCGCTGGGAGCCGCGTCGACGGGGCGCTGGCGGGTGGGCGGGCTCAGTTGGACTGGCCCCGGTACTTGATCACCAGATAGGCGGGGCCGAAGAGCGGGATCTCCTTGTCGTACGCGAAGGAGACGACCACCTTGTCGCCCACCTTCTGCACGTCGAGGTCCTTGCCCGACACGGCGTCGAAGTAGTCGACCGCCTGGGCCCGGTCGAAGATGGCGCGGACTTCCGGCACGGTCGAGCCTTCCTTGGCCTTGTTGGCGGCCTTGAGGATGGTCTGGTACTCGATCGCCGTCGGAATCACCTTGGCCACCACGATGCCCACGCACACGAGGACGACCGCCACGAACAGCAGGCCGATGAACGAGATGCCGCGCTGGCGCGCCCTGGATTGCATTGCCCTCATACCCTCTTCTCTTCCTCTTCCCCGGTCGACGGATTACTGAAATGGTCCGATGCGCTTGAGGTTGCCGAAATTCATCCAGACGAAGAAGGCCTTGCCCACGATGTTCTGGTCCGGAACGAAGCCCCAGTAGCGCGAATCGAGCGAGTTGTCGCGGTTGTCGCCCATCATGAAGTACTGGCCGGGCGGCACCTTGCAGACCACGCCCTCGACACTGTAACGACAATTTTCACGATTCGGGAACGACATGATCTCGGCGTCGGACAGGCCCGCGCGGCGCGTGTCGTCGTTCAGCAGCAGATGCTCCTTGCCGCCCAGGTCCTCCCGGTACTGCTTGAAGTAGCGCATCACCTCGTCGTCGAAGTAGTCGGGCACCTCGACCTTGCTGACCGGCTGGCCGTTGATGGTGAGCTTCTTGTTGAGGTAGGCCACCTCGTCACCGGGCACGCCGACGACGCGCTTGATGTAGTCCATGCTCGGCTTCGGGGGGTAGCGGAAGACCATCACGTCGCCGCGCGCCGGCGGCGTGCCATCGGTGATCTTGGTGTTGATCACCGGCAGGCGAAGCCCGTAGGTGAACTTGTTCACCAGGATCAGGTCGCCCGTGAGCAACGTCGGCATCATCGAGCCCGAGGGGATCTTGAAGGGCTCGACCACGAAGGAGCGCAGCAGGAACACGACCAGGATCACCGGGAACAGGCCTGCCGTCCAGTCCAGCCACCATGGCTGCGCCAGGATCTTCTCGCGCGCCTTGTCGTCCTCGCGGTCGAACTGCGTGATGCCCTGCTGGGTGAGCGCTTCGCGCCGCTGCGCACTGGAAGTCTCGAAGGCCTCCACCGCCCGTCGGCGCCGCGGCAGGAAATAGAAGCGCTCGGCCAGCCAGTACACGCCGGTGACCACCGTTGCCAAAAAGAGCAGCAGGGCGAAGTTGCCCTCCACCGCGCCGGTGTACCAGGCGCCGATGTAGCCGACGAAGGCGGCCAGGATCAGGGAAGTCAGGAGTGCCATCGCTGGGAATTCTTCTTCTGGCGGGCCGGGCCGCCGCTTATTCTTCGACCTGCAGGATGGCGAGGAAGGCCTCTTGCGGGACCTCGACCGAACCGATCTGCTTCATGCGCTTCTTGCCCGCCTTCTGCTTCTCGAGCAGCTTGCGCTTGCGGGTGATGTCGCCACCGTAACATTTTGCCAGCACGTTCTTGCGCAGCGCCTTGATGGTCTCGCGCGCGATGATGTTGGCGCCGATGGCGGCCTGGATCGCCACGTCGAACATCTGGCGGCTGATGATTTCGCGCATCTTGCTGACCACGGCCCGACCGCGGAACTGGGCCTGCGTGCGGTGCACGATGATCGACAGCGCATCGACCTTCTCGCCGTTGAGCAGGATGTCGACCTTCACCACGTCCGACGCCCGGTACTCCTTGAACTCGTAGTCCATCGAGGCGTAGCCGCGGCTCACGGACTTCAGCTTGTCGAAGAAGTCCAGCACGATCTCGCCCAGCGGCATGTCGTAGGTCAGCATGACCTGGCGGCCGTGGTAGGCCATGTTGATCTGCACGCCACGCTTCTGGTTGGCCAGCGTCATGACGGCACCGACGTACTCCTGCGGCATGTACAGGTGGACGGTGACGATGGGCTCGCGAATCTCGGCCATCTTGCCCACGTCGGGCATCTTGGCGGGGTTCTCGACCATGATGACCTCGCCGTCGTTCTTCATCACCTGGTAGACCACGCTCGGCGCGGTGGTGATGAGGTCCTGATCGAACTCGCGCTCCAGGCGCTCCTGCACGATTTCCATGTGCAGCAGGCCGAGGAAGCCGCAGCGGAAGCCGAAGCCCAGCGCCTGGCTCACCTCCGGTTCGTAGTGCAGCGAGGCGTCGTTGAGCTTGAGCTTCTCCAGCGCGTCGCGCAACTGGTCGTATTCGCTGGCCTCGGTCGGATAGAGGCCGGCGAACACCTGCGGCTGGATCTCCTTGAAGCCCGGCAGCGGCTCGGTCGCCGTGAACGCCGCGCCGCCCGTGCCGCCCTTGATCAGCGTGACGGTGTCGCCGACCTTGGCGGCCTGCAGTTCCTTGATGCCGGCAATGATGTAGCCCACCTCGCCCGCCTCCAGCGCGTCGCGCGGCTCGTTGGCAGGCGTGAAGACGCCGAGGTTGTCGGCGTTGTAGGTGGCGCCGGTGGCCATCATCTTGATGCGCTCACCCTTCGCCAGCCGACCGTCCACCACACGCACGAGCATGACGACGCCCACGTAGGGATCGAACCAGCTGTCGATGATCATGGCGCGCAGCGCCGCATCAGGGTTGCCGCGCGGTGCGGGCACCTTCGCGACGATCGCCTCGAGGATCTCGTCCACACCCATGCCGGTCTTCGCGGAACAGGGAATCGCATCGCTCGCGTCGATGCCGATCACGTCCTCGATCTCGGCCTTCGCGTTGTCGGGGTCCGACTGCGGCAGGTCCATCTTGTTGAGCACCGGCAGCACTTCCACGCCGAGGTCGAGCGCGGTGTAGCAGTTGGCCACCGTCTGCGCCTCCACGCCCTGCGATGCATCGACGACGAGCAGCGCGCCCTCGCATGCGGAGAGCGAGCGCGAGACCTCGTAGGAGAAGTCGACGTGGCCCGGCGTGTCGATGAGATTGAGGTTGTAGACCTGGCCGTCACGCGCCTTGTAGTGCAGCGCGGCCGTCTGTGCCTTGATGGTTATCCCACGCTCTTTTTCGATGTCCATCGAGTCGAGCACCTGCGCTTCCATGTCGCGTTCGGCGAGGCCTCCGCAGCGTTGGATCAAGCGATCAGCCAGCGTCGATTTCCCGTGGTCGATGTGCGCAATGATCGAGAAGTTTCTGATGTGATTCATCAACGGGAACGCTTAAGTACTTGAAATAGCTGGCGCACAGAGGGAAGCGCACAAGAAAAAAGGGCGCGTCCTCGAGAGACGCGCCCTGAACCAACAAGCAATGGCAACTGCAGTAGTTGGAACTTCATTGTAGGCAAAACGGGGGGCGCGTACAGGCTGAGGGAGGGGCCGCCATGCTCGTTGCAGGTCAGCAACATGGATTTTATAAACAACTTATCCACAGCATCTGTGGGCTACTTGATGAACAACTTGTGGGCGATCTGTGGAGCAGCGGTGCACGGCACCGGGACATCCCGCATCGTGGCGCGCGACCCACTGCTTATGCGTCGAGCCAGGGCGGGCAGGCCCACATTCTATCGAATTTGGTCATTAAGCCGCCGACAAGTTAGTGCCTGCAAACAATTCGGCGCGATGCCGCCGAGGCCAAAATTTCCCCGAACGTCCCGGTCGGCGGGGGCGCTGTCGCTAAAAAAAGACCCCAATCCCGACTGGCGGGTGGGGCCACTTGACCGTCACAAAGCTGTCAGCGGGCGGGCCGGATCAATGCGTACTGGGCCCACTCACCGCGCCGGAACAGCACGCTGATCGGCTTGGACTTGTCGGCCTTGGCGAGGGCGGCATCGAACTCCTTGACGTTCGCCACCTCGAGGTTCCCGACGGCCAGGATGACGTCGCCCTCCCGCAGGCCTGCGCGTGCGGCGGCCTCGGTGGCGGCCTCCACGCGCACACCGCCGCGCAGCTTCAGTTCCTTCTTCTGTGCATCGCTGAGCTCATTGACGAGGAGGCCCAGCGCCTTGGCCGCGGCGGACGCCGACGAGGGCTTGGGCGTGGGCTCTTCGCGGGTCGTCGCGGGGCGTGCAGGCTTGTCCGGCTCCAGTTCGGCGACCGTGACCGTGAGGTCCTTGGTGGCCCCGCGACGGAACACGGTCAGCGTGCTCTTGGTGCCGGGCTTGGTGTTGCCGACGAGGCGCGGCAGGTCGCTGGGCTTCTCGATCGCCCGGCCGTCGAACTTGACGATGATGTCACCCGCCTCCACACCGGCCTTCTCGCCTGGGGAGCCGGCCTCCACGCCGCGCACCAGCGCACCCTGCGCCTTGCCCAGGCCGATCGACTCGGCCACGTCCTTCGTGACCTGGTCGATCTGCACGCCGATGCGTCCGCGCGACACGCGGCCCGAGGTGCGCAACTGGTCGCTGACGCGGATCGCCTCGTCGATCGGGATCGAGAACGAGATGCCCATGAAGCCACCCGAGCGCGAATAGATCTGGCTGTTGATACCCACCACCTCGCCGCGCATGTTGATCAGCGGGCCGCCCGAATTGCCGGGATTGATCGCCACGTCGGTCTGGATGAAGGGCAGGTAGTCCCCGGTGTCGCGCTGCTTGGCGCTCACGATGCCGGCCGTCACGGTGTTCTCCAGGCCGAAGGGCGAGCCGATGGCCATCACCCACTCGCCGACCCGCAGGCGCGAGATGTCGCCCACCTTCACCGCCGGCAGCCCGGTGGCCTCGATCTTGACCACGGCAACATCGGTGCGCTTGTCGGCGCCCACGATCCGGGCCTTGAACTCACGCTTGTCGGGCAGGGTGACCAGCACTTCCGACGCGTCCTCGACCACGTGCGCGTTGGTCATCACGTAGCCGTCGGGCGTGAGGATGAAGCCCGAGCCCACGCCGCGCGGCCGCTCCTCTTCCTGAGGCTGCTGCGGCCGGTTGGGCCGCGGTCCCTGCCGCGGCACGCCCGGAATGGGCTGGCCGAAGAAACGGCGGAAGAACTCCTGCATCTCCTCGTCCATGTCGCCATTGCCGCCGCGCTGGGCCACGCGCTCCACCGTACGGATGTTGACCACCGAAGGCCCCACCTGGTCCACCAGGTCGGTGAAATCCGGCAACGCACGCGTCGGCGCCGCGGGCTGCGGCGCGGACTGCGCGAAGACCGGCGTCACCGCCGTCTGCATGGCCGCTGCGGCGCCCACAGCCAGCGCGCCGGCGATCAGCCGCGCATGAAGTTTCTTGCCCTCGGGTTGGAACATCATCGAACTGCTTTCAGGAATGAATGGGGATTCAGGACAGGGTTCTGAATTGTCCTGGCCGCTTTGGTTCAGCGCTCGTCGGCCAGAGCCGCGGATTTCAGCGATTGCGCACCAGATTGCGCGCAAAGGCCTCCAGTGTCTGTGGCGGCACCTCGCCGACGGCCGTGAGCCACCAGTCGCCCTGCGCGTCCGGGATGCGGCGGGTCAGGGTGTTGGTGGCCCCGAGCGCCATCGCACCTTCCTGCTGCGGGTGCTGCGCGTCGTAGGGCTCGACGAACAGCGACACCGTCGCCAGACCGTCGGAGAAGGTCCACTGCATCGTGCGCTCACCCGGTTCCGCCCCACGGGCCGTGAGCGCCCGCCGATAGCAGCTCACGGGCTTGAAGCCCGCCACCAGGCCGCGCAGCGACCAGCCCTCGGCGGCTGCAGTCGTGCGCTCCAGCTCCGACCGCTCCACCCGATAGCCGGCCGTGTTGTTCATCATCTGCGCCAGCGCATGTGTCTTGACGGGCGCGTCGAGCTGCAGTTCGGAAAAGGCGGACTGCTCGACGATGCGCCCCTCCGCATCCAGCGTCTGGAGCTTGAGCACGAGGCCCGAACGCCGCTCGCTCCACACCCGATAGCCGAAACGCAGCGCGTCGCGCGGCGCCAGCTGCACCACATCCGCATCGATCCCCGCCACCCGGCCCTTGCCCAGCAGGCGCGCGCCATAGAGCTCGGCGATCGCCGATTCCGAGGCGCCGAGCAGGTTGGGGAACACGTCGAAGTTCTCGCGCCGCTCGCTCTTGATGAGCTTGGCCTCCGGCAGGAAGGTCATCACGAGGTCGTTGCGACGGAAGGTGGAACGTGGCGGGCCGGACAGTGTCTCCACCCGCTCGATCTGCAGGTCGGCCTCGCAGGCGTGCCAGATGCGCGCACTCGAGAGGTTGCCCGCGGCCGCCGTGACGACGAAAGTCCCCACGTAGTTGGTGCGCCGCGCGGCGAGGTGCATGCGGCGCAGCCAGTCGATCACCCCGTAGCTGGCGGGATCGGCCGCAGCCTGCGCGACGGCCGCCTCCTGGTGCGCGCGCGCGGATGTCGGCGCCTGCTCGCGGCCCGCCCAGACGGCGGACGAGGTCGCGCAGCCGGCAACCACGGCGACGGCGGCGGCCAGCCGTGCGGAGGCGGGACGCCAATCGGGCGCTGCAGGAGTCATCGAGAGGCGGCTTCGCACGGCCTCAGCGGGACGGCGACTCGAAGGTGGCGTTGCGCAGGAAGCCCGAGGGCATCTGCGACGCCCCGCTGGCCTGCTGATGCGCTTCCAGCAACTCGTCCAGGCGCGGGTTGCGCAGCATCACCTGCGGCGCCCCGTTGCCCACCAGGACCCGCGTCCGGCTGAGCGGCGCTGCGCCGCCGGCCGTGGCGGCCGCGGCCAGGATCGACCCCTGGCCAGAAGCACCGCCCGGAACAGCGGCCTCCACCCCCACCGGCGCCTGCGGCGTCTGCAATGCCAGCTGCGCGCCGCCCGTGGTGGCCGGTGCCGGCCCCTGCCCCATCCACGTCCAGCCGATCGCTGCGGCCGCTGCGATGGTCGCGACGCCGGCGACCATCTTCCAGCGGAACACGGGCTCGTTGGCAGCCTCCGCCACCTGCGGCAGCGGTGCCACCGGCACCGCCGAAGCCACCGGCCGGGCCACGGACTCGGCAGCCAGGCGCTGCTGCAAGCGGGCCATGAACACCCCGGAGTCGGTGCACGGTGCATGGGCACCGGTGCGCAGCACCTCGCCCACCAAATGGTAGACCTGCCAGCTCGCGCGCAATTCGGCGCCCGAGCCCAGCTCGTCCACCGCCCGGGCGAATTCATCGCCTTCCAGCTGGCCATCCGCCAGCGCGGACACCCGTTCCAGCAATTCCGATCCGTTCGTCTGCTTCATGTCGTTCACCTGTGATCACCAGCGCTTGCCGGACTGGTTGTCCAGCAGCGGCTTCACCCGCGCCGAGATGGCTTCCCGCGCCCGGAAGATGCGCGAACGCACCGTCCCGATGGGGCAATTCATGACCTCGGCAATCTCTTCGTAGCTCAAGCCCTCGATCTCGCGCAGCGTCACGGCCTGGCGCAGCTCGGCCGGCAACGCCTCCATGGCAGCGTTCACCGCGGCCGCAATCTCATTGGCGGCCAGCACGGAATCGGGGGTTTCGTCGCTGATTGGTTCGTTTCCCGGTCGGTAAGTTTCATCGTCGTCGTCGCTGGCGCCGCGCAGGGCCGCTTCCGGGATGGTCGGGTCGCGCTTCATGTCGACCAGCGCCTTCTTGGCGGTATTGACGGCGATCCGGTACAGCCAGGTGTAGAACTGCGCCTCGCCGCGGAACTGGTGCAGCGCCCGATAGGCGCGGATGAAGGTTTCCTGCGCGATGTCTTCGACCAGGTCGACGTCGCGCACCATGCGGCCAATCAGCCGCTCGATGCGGCGCTGGTACTTCAGGACCAGCAGTTCGAAGGCCTTGCCGTCGCCCGCGACCGTGCGCTGGACGAGCTGGAAATCGGGGTCGACCGGCCGCGCCGGCGCGGCGGCTGCCGCGTCGGGCAGCTCGCCCGAAGGCGGCGGAGGCGGCGCGGACGAGGTCATGCGGGGAGATCGGGGGTGCGGGGCGCCGGCGCGGCGGCGACGGCGGTTGGAAGCCCGGCATCTTGCAGGCGGGGGGCGCGGCAATATACCGCACGGCGCATCGCGTTCCAGCGCTCGGGGGCTGCAGCGCGTTCGGCCCAGACCCATTGGGTGGCGCGGCCGGCTTCCTGCAGGCGCAACAGCAGCGTGCCCTGCAGGTCGAGCGCCACCGCCGCTTCGGCCATGCCCATGGGCCGCGCGCCCGAGAGTGACCAGAAGGCCCCGTCCCACCGCAGCACCCGCGCCGCCTGCGGCCTCAGCGCCCACGCCAGCGCGAGCGAGGCCACCACGAAGGCGCCCAGCACCATCGCCCAGCGCGCTTCACTGCTATCGTTTTGGTAGCACCACGCGCAGGTGCAGCAAGCTCCAACGGCCCAAATGACCCAAAGCATGGTCCAGCCGACGCGCGAGCGCCCCACCGGATAGCTCACCGATGGGGCGCTGTGCATGCGAGCGGGGTGTTCCGGCGGGTCAGACGCGCTTGAACACCAGGGTGCCGTTGGTGCCGCCGAAGCCGAAGTTGTTCTTCACGGCCACCTCGATCTTCATGTCCCGCGCCTCGTTGGCGCAGTAGTCCAGGTCGCACTCGGGGTCCTGGTTGAAGATGTTGATGGTCGGCGGGCTCTTCTGGTGATGCACGGCCAGCACCGTGAACACCGACTCGATGCCGCCGGCGCCGCCCAGCAGGTGGCCGGTCATCGACTTGGTCGAGTTCACGACGAGCTTCTTCGCGTGGTCGCCGAAGGCGTTCTTGATCGCGTTCGTCTCGTTGAGGTCGCCCAGCGGCGTCGAGGTGCCGTGCGCGTTGAGGTAATTCACCTCGTCGGCATTGACGCCGGCATTGCGCAGTGCCGCTTCCATCGAGCGGCGGGGACCGTCGACGTTGGGCGCGGTCATGTGGTACGCATCGGCGCTCATGCCGAAGCCGACCAGCTCCGCATAGATCTTGGCGCCGCGGGCCTTGGCATGCTCGTACTCCTCGATCACCAGCACGCCGGCGCCCTCGCCCAGCACGAAGCCGTCGCGGTCCTTGTCCCACGGACGCGAGGCCGTGGCAGGGTCGTCGTTGCGGGTGCTGAGCGCGCGGGCAGCGGCAAAGCCGCCGATGCCCAGGGGCGACACCGTCGATTCGGCGCCGCCGGCCACCATGACGTCGGCATCGCCGGCCTGGATCAGCCGGGCCGACAGGCCGATGGCATGCAGCCCCGTCGTGCACGCCGTGACGACCGCGATGTTCGCGCCAGTGAAGCCGTACTTGATCGAGACGTGGCCCGAGATCATGTTGATGATCGAGGCCGGCACGAAGAAGGGCGAGATGCGGCGCGGGCCGCGGTTCACCAGTTCGCCGTGCGTGTCCTCGATCAGCGGCAGGCCGCCGATGCCCGATCCGATGTTGCAGCCGATGCGCGAGGCCAGCTCCGGCGTGAGCGCATCGCCGGTGGGCAGCCCACTGTCCTCGACCGCCTGGATCGACGCCGCCATCCCGAGATGGATGAAGCGGTCCATGTGACGCGCTTCCTTCTCGGAGATGTACTTCGTGATGTCGAAGTCCTTGACCTGGCCGGCGAACTTGCAGGCGAAGGCGCTGACATCGAACTTGGTGATGGTGTCGATCCCGGACCTGCCTGCGATCAGGCCAGCCCAGCTGTCGGCGACGGTGTTGCCAACGGGAGAAACGCAACCGAGTCCGGTCACGACGACGCGGCGTAGGGTCATGCCGGCGAGCCTTTCTGGGAAAAGGGAAGGAAGCGGCGCCGCATCGCGCGATACGGCGGGCGGCAGCGCCATCGGCGCCGGCCCCGTGCGCGGGCTCGGCTTCCGGGGGCCTGGATCAGGCCTTCTGATTCTTGGTGGCGTAGTCGATGGCGTTCTGCACCGTGGTGATCTTCTCCGCGTCCTCGTCGGGGATCTCGATGCCGAATTCGTCTTCCAGGGCCATCACGAGTTCGACCGTGTCGAGCGAGTCGGCACCCAGGTCGGCCACGAAAGCCTTCTCGTTGGTGACTTGCGACTCTTCCACGCCGAGCTGCTCGGCGATGATTTTCTTGACACGTGCTTCGATATCGCTCATTGGGTTCCCTCTCAGGGTTGTAGACAATCGGTGGATTTTAGCCGGCCGGACCGTGGTAGATGCCGCACCGGCCGTGCGGGAAAAGGCGGCGCAGGCCGCCTACATGTACATGCCGCCGTTGACGTGCAGTTCCTGCCCCGTCACGTAGCCGGCCTGCGGCGATGCAAGGTACGCCACCGCATGCGCGATGTCGGCCGGCTTGCCCAGGTGGCCCAGCGGAATCGACGACAGCAGCGCCTGCTGCTGTGCCTCGGGCAGGCTGGCCGTCATGTCGGTCTCGATGAAGCCCGGGGCCACGCAGTTGACCGTGATGTTGCGGCTGCCCAACTCGCGTGCCAGAGCGCGCGTCATGCCGGCCACGCCGGCCTTGGCGGCGGCGTAGTTGGCCTGGCCCGGGTTGCCGGAGGCGCCGACCACGCTCGTGATGCTGATGATGCGGCCGAAGCGCTGCTTCATCATCGGCCGGATGGCGGCGCGCGAGGCGCGGAAGACGGCCTTGAGGTTGGTGTCGATCACCGCGTCCCAGTCCTCGTCCTTCAGGCGCATGGCGAGCATGTCGCGCGTGATGCCGGCGTTGTTGACCAGCACGTGCAGGCCGCCGTGCGCCTTGACGATGCCGTCGACCAGCGCCTCCAGCGCCGCGCCGTCCGTGACGTTCAGGACTTCGCCCTGCCCGCCGTGCGCCGCCAGGGCCGCACCGATCTTCGCCGCGCCGTCGGCGGACGTGCCGGTGCCGATGACCTTGTAGCCGCGCTGGGCCAGCTCGAGGGCGATGGCGGCACCGATGCCGCGCGTGGCGCCCGTGACCAGGGCCACCTGGCCCGCGATGGTGGGAATGCTCATGACAGAAAGAAAGGATGGGTGGTGCTCAGGCCAGCACTTGCTTGGCATCGGCCAGCGAGGCCGGGTCGTAGATGGCGCCGTTCCCCACTTCGGGCGCAATGCGCTTGACCATGCCGGACAGGACCTTGCCCGGGCCGCACTCGACGATCGCCTGGACGCCGCGTGCCTGGAGCGCCTGCACGCTCTCGACCCAGCGCACCGGACCGGCCGCCTGCCGCACGAGGGCGTCGCGGATGCGCGCCGGGTCGCTTTCGACGGCGACATCGATGTTGTTCAGCACCGGGATGGCCGGCGCGCGCAGTTCCACGTCGGCCAAGCGGCCCTTGAGCGCTTCGGCCGCAGGCTTCATCAGGCTGGAATGGAAAGGCGCCGACACCGGCAGCGGCAGCGCGCGCTTGGCGCCGTTGGCCTTGAGCAGTTCGCAGGCCTTCTCGACCGCCGCCTTGCTGCCGGCGATCACGGTCTGCACCGGGTCGTTGAAGTTCACGGCTTCGACCACTTCGCCGCTGCCCGCCGGGAAGCCGGCCGACACCTCGGCGCAGCCGGCAATGACCTTGGCGGATTCCATGCCGAGGATCGCGGCCATGGCACCGACGCCGACCGGCACCGCCTCCTGCATGGCCTGCGCGCGGAAGCGCACCAGCGGCGCGGCTTGCGCGAGCGTGAGCACATCGGCAGCGACCAGCGCCGAGTACTCGCCCAGCGAATGGCCCGCCACGACGGCCGGCTGTGCACCGCCTTCGGCCAGCCAGGCGCGCCAGGCGGCAACGCCCGCCACCAGCATCACGGGCTGGGTGTTGGTGGTGAGCGCCAGCGCCTCCTTCGGTCCTTCGTGGATCAGCTTCGCCACGTCCTCGCCCAGCGCTTCGGAGGCCTCGGCCAGGGTGTCGCGCACGGCGGGATGGTCGCCCCAGGCGTCCAGCATGCCCACGGCCTGCGAACCCTGCCCGGGAAAGACGAATGCGAAGGTCTTCATCGTTTGTGTCTCCAATCGAGCCGCAGCGCCCGTCCAGCGGGCGCAAGCTGCTACAGATTCAATAGCACCGCGCCCCAGGTGAAGCCGCCGCCCACGCCCTCGAGCATGAGCGTGTCGCCCTTCTTGACCTTGCCGCCGCGCACGGCGGCGTCGAGCGCCAGGGGAATGGACGCCGCGGAGGTGTTGCCGTGCTCGTCGACGGTGACGATGAGCTTGTCCAGCGGCAGTTTCAGCTTCTTGGCCGTGCCCTGCATGATGCGGATGTTGGCCTGGTGCGGGATGAGCCAGTCGATGTCGGCATCGACCTTGCCGGCCTTGGCCAGCGTGGCACGGGCGGCATCCTCGAGCACGCGCACCGCGAGCTTGAAGACGGCTTGGCCATCCATGCGCAGCAGCGGCGTGCCGAGCACCTGGCCGCCCGAGACGTTCCCCGGCACGCACAGGATGCCGACGTGCGAACCGTCGGCATGCAGGTCGCTGGCCAGGATGCCGGGCGTGTCGCTGGCCTCCAGCACCACGGCCCCGGCGCCGTCGCCGAAGAGCACGCAGGTCGTGCGGTCGTTGAAGTCCAGGATGCGCGAGAAGACCTCGGCACCGACGACCAGCGCGCACTTGGCGCCGCCGGTGCGGATCATCGCGTCGGCCACCGTGAGCGCATACACGAAGCCGCTGCACACCGCCTGCACGTCGAACGCCGGGCAGCCGGCGATGCCAAGCTTGTGCTGCAGGATGGCGGCCGACGAGGGGAAGACCATGTCGGGCGTCGAGGTCGCGACGATGATGAGGTCCACGTCCTGCGCGCTGCGCCCGGACGCCTCCAGCGCGTGCCGGCAGGCATGCAGGGCGAGGTCGCTGCTGGTCACCTCGGGCTCGGCGAAATGGCGTGCCCGGATGCCGGTGCGCTCGATGATCCACTGGTCGGAGGTCTCGATGCCGCGGTCGGCCAGCTGACGGGCCAGATCGTCGTTCGTCACCCGGCGCGGTGGCAGGTAGCTGCCCGTGCCGGTGATGCGGGAGTAAAGGGTCATCAGGCGTGGATCACGACCGGGGCCTCGGCCGACACCGCGAAAGCAGCGTCGGTGCGGGCCAAGAGCGGTGCGGCATGGGCGATGCGGGCACGCACTCGGTCGAGCAGGTTGTTGCGAGCGGCATCATAAGCGCGATCCAGCGCATGCCCGAACGCCTCCTCGTCGGCCGACCCGTGGCTCTTGAAGACGAGCCCGCGCAGCCCGAGCAGCGCCGCCCCGTTGTAGCGCCGATGGTCGAGCCGACCTTTCAAGGCTTTTAGCACCGGATAGGCCACGATGGCCGCAAGTTTGCTGAAGATGCCCCGCGAAAACTCCTGGCGCATGAAGTCGACAATCATCGACGCCACCCCCTCGGTGGCCTTGAGCGCCACGTTGCCGACGAAGCCGTCGCACACCACGATGTCCGTGGTGCCCTTGAAGATGTCGTTGCCCTCGACGTTGCCGTAGAAGTTCAGATCTTGCGAGTTGGCCGCTTTTTGGAGCAGTTGACTCGCTTTCTTGATGGTTTCGCTGCCTTTGATGGCTTCTTCACCCACGTTCAGCAAGCCCACGCTGGGGGACTCGTTGCCCGTGAGCGCCGACACCAGCGCCGACCCCAGCACGGCGAACTGGAGCAGGTCCTCGGCGTCGCAATCCACGTTCGCGCCCAGGTCGAGCACGGTGGTGGCGCCGCCCTTGCTGTTGGGCAACTGGGGGGCAATGGCCGGGCGGTCGATGCCGTCCAGCGTCTTGAGCAGGTAGCGGGCGATCGCCATCAGCGCGCCGGTGTTGCCTGCCGAGACCGCCGCATGCGCCGCGCCATCCTTGACCTGCTGGATCGCCACACGCATGGACGAATCCTTCTTCTTGCGCAGGGCGATCTCGATCGGGTCGTCCATGCCGACCACCTCGGTGGCCGGAATGACCCGGCCCCGCGGATGGCTGAAGGACGCCAGCGCCGCGGGCGCACCCACGAGCAGCAGCGACGCGTCGGCGTGGCGCTCCAGGAAGGCGCGACAGGCCGCGAGCGTGACGCGGGGACCATGGTCGCCGCCCATGCAGTCCACGGCCACGGTGATGGCCGACGGCGGGGAGGCGCTCGAAAAAGAGGAAGTCGAGGGCATCAAAACAAAGGCCCGACGCTACGGATTCAGTAGCTTCGGGCCTTGGCCTTGAAAGAGCAACTCAGGCTTCGGACTTGGTCTTCAGCACCTTGCGGCCACGGTAGAAACCGTTGGGGCTGATGTGGTGACGCAGGTGCGTTTCGCCGGTGGTGGGCTCGACGGCGATGCCGGGCACGCCCAGGGCGTTGTGCGAGCGGTGCATGCCGCGCTTCGAGGGCGACTTCTTGTTTTGCTGAACGGCCATGATGGCTCCTGAATAGACGGTAAGGTGAGTGGGCAGTGCGGCCGGCGCCTGGGGCTTGCGAAGCCGGCATCGCCTGCCACTGCCGCCGGGTGCGCGGATCCCTTCGGATCGCACTCCTCGGTCGGCGATCCAGGTCATCGACCAGATCGGCAAGCGCGCGCGTAGCCCACGATTATAGCCCGCCGGGGCCGGGCCGCGCCAGCCCCCGCCTCAGCCCCCATCGGCGGGCTTCTTCTTGAGGGCTTCCAGCGCCGCGAAAGGGTTCGGGCGCTCCTGGCCGGCGGCGTCGAAGTCCGGATCGGCGGCGGACATGCGAACCGGCGCCGGACAGACCTCGTGCACGGGGGCGAAGGGGATGTCCATCAGCAGCTCGTCCTCGACCAGCTCGCGCAGGTCGAAATCGTGGCTGCTGACCAGCACGTCCTCCTCGGCCTCCTCGTCTTCCAGCGCGGCGGTCTCCTCGTCGGCGACGAAGCGGAACCAGCGGTCGGCCCGCAGCGGCGTGTCGACGGGCTGCAGGCAGCGCTGGCAGACGAGCGGCAGCGTCACCGCCGCGTCCAGGCGTAGCCACGGGACGGCCGGTCCGCCCGTGGCGGTACGCAGCTCACCCGAAGCCGTCCAGCGAACCTCGGGCGCGGCGTGCGCCACGGCCGATTCGGCCAGCAGGCGGCGATAGGCCGACAACGGCTCGGCCGCCTCCAGGGTGGCACCCGCCTGGGCGAAGGCCGGCACGTCGAGGCGGCCGGCATCGAAATCCTTCTTCATCTGCGACAGTCTACGCGGCACCGACAATCGCCCACATGCAGCGCCCCGTCATCCTCGGTTCCACCTCCCGCTATCGGCGCGACCTGATGTCGCGCCTGCGCCTGCCCTTCGACGTCCAGGCCCCCGAGGTCGACGAGACCCCGCAGCCGGGCGAAGCGCCGGCCGATCTGGCCGTGCGCCTGGCGCTGGCCAAGGCGCATGCCGTGGCGGCCCGCTTTCCGGACAGCGTGGTGATCGGCTCGGACCAGGTGGCCGACCTGGACGGCGAGCCGCTGGGCAAGCCCGGCGACCACGACCGCGCCACCGCGCAACTGCGCCGCATGCGCGGCCAGACGCTGATCTTCCAGACCGCCGTGGCCGTGGTCTGCCATGCCACCGGCTTCGTGCAGCAGGACATCGCGCCGGTGCGCGTGGTGTTCCGCGACCTGAGCGACGCAGCCATCGAACACTACCTGCGGGCCGAGCAGCCCTACGACTGCGCCGGCAGCGCCAAGAGCGAAGGGCTGGGCATCGCGCTGCTCGAAGCCATCGACAGCGACGACCCGACGGCCCTCGTCGGCCTGCCGCTGATCCGCACCTGCCGCATGCTGCGCGCCGCGGGCGTGGACCTGCTCTGACCTTCTGAATCAAACCGGCCGCCAACGCCCATGGAGCGGGCGCCGGCAGCTCCTGAATCGATAGCAACCGCCCCCATGCCCACGCTCTACCTCGTTCCCGCCCCGCTCGACTTCGGCTGCGAGGTGCAGGCGCCCCTGCAGGACGCCCTGCCCCTGGGCACGCTGCAGGCCGCCGCGCGGCTCACGCACTGGGTGTGCGAGAACGCGAAGTCCGCCCGCGCGTACCTCAAGCGCATCGACGCCGTGGTGCCGCTGGCCGCGCCGCTGCAGTCGATGTCGATCCAGGAGCTGCCGCGAGAGGTGCACAAGAAGGGCGACCATGACGGCGCGCCCGCCCCGGCGGCCATCGCGGCCCTGCTCGCGCCGCTGCGCGAAGGCCACGACATGGGCCTGCTGAGCGAGGCCGGCATGCCTGCGGTGGCCGACCCGGGTTCTTCGGTGGTGCGCGCGGCCCACGAGATCGGCGCGGCGGTGGTGCCGCTGGTCGGACCGGTTTCGCTGCTGCTCACCCTGGCGGCCAGCGGGCTCAACGGGCAGAACTTCGCCTTCGTCGGCTACCTGCCGCAGGACGCCGAGGCACGCCGCACGCGCATCCGCGAACTGGAATCGCTGGCGCTGCGCACCGGCCAGACCCAGCTCTTCATCGAAACGCCCTACCGCAACGCCGCGCTGCTGCAGGCGCTGGTCCAGACGCTGCAGCACCACACCCGCCTGGCGGTGGCCAGCGGCCTGACGCTGCCGGCGATGCAGGTGCGCAGCCAGAGCGTGAAGGCCTGGCGCGCCGCACCCACGCTGGCCGAGGAGCGGCTGCCGGCGGTGTTTGCCATCGGGCGCTGAACTCGGGACATCCAAACGCAGCGGACGCCAAGGTTTCGCAAAAGGCGTCAAAGGGGACATCGACAATGTGTTCTTCCGCGCCCCTTGCGTGACTTCTGCGGCTTCTGCGTCCGGAAGCCCGAATTTCGAGCCAGATCGGCTTCCAACCCAAGCCCCACTTGCGCGGCACGCTATCAATTCGAGAGCAATTCCGCTGACCCATCCCTTGACCGACACCACCCTCGCCCGCAGCGCCCCCACCCGCTGGGCCACCCGCACCCAGTTCTTCTGCTCCGGCTTCATCTTTGCGACCTGGGGCGTGCACATCCCCACCGTGAAGGCGCACTACGGCGTCGACGAGGCCGAACTGGGGCTGGCCCTGCTGGCGGCCGGCTTCGGCGCGCTCCTCGGCATCAGCCGCGCGGGCAGCTGGATCGGTCGTCATGGCGCCGCGCGCATGGCGCTGGTCACCGGCACCGTGTACGCGCTGCTGGTGGCGCTGCTGATCCACATGCCGTCGTACGCCTTCCTGCTGGTGCTGCTGGCGGCCTTCGGCCTGGTGACCAGCGTGTTCGACGTCGCCATCAACACCGAGGCTTCGCAGCTCGAACTGCACGGCGGCCGGCCCCTGATGAGCGGCATGCACGGCATGTTCAGCCTGGGCGGCATGGCCGGCGCGGTGAGCGGCAGTGCGGCCCTGGCGGCCGGCCTGCCGCCGAACTGGCATCTGGCGCTGGTCGCGGGCGTCATGGCCGTGGCCGTGGCCGGCGGCACGCGCTGGATGCTGCCGCGTCGCTTCACGGCCAGCACGGCGCCGGCCGAGGGCGGCTTCCGCCTGCCGCGCGGGGCGCTGGTCGTCCTGGGCATCCTCGCCGCCCTGGGCCTGGTGGCCGAGGGCGCGATGTACGACTGGAGCGTGCTCTACCTGCAGCAGGAGCTCGGCAGCCCGCAGCAGCAGGCCGCCCTCGCCTACGCGAGCTTCTCGGCCGCCATGGCGGCGGCGCGCTTCGGCGGCGACGCCCTGCGCGCGCGCTTCGCCTCGGCGACGCTGCTGCGCGCCAGTGCCTCGCTGGCGGCGCTGTCGATGGCCGGGGTGCTGCTGACCGATTCGCCCTGGCTCGCGTTGGCGGGCTTCGCGGGCGTGGGCATCGGCTTCGCCAACGTGGTGCCGATCCTGTTCGCCGCGGCGGCGCGGGTGCCGGGCGTGGATGCGGCGCGCGGCATCGCCGCCGTCTCGGCCGCGGCCTACCTGGGCTTCATGGCGGGGCCGCCGATGATCGGCTTCCTGGCGCGGGTGAGCTCGCTCACGGCGGCGCTGTCGGTGGTGGTGGTGTTCGCCGTGGCGCTGGCCGTGGCGGCGCCGCGGGCCGCCGCCAGCGCGGGCGCGCCGGCCCCGGCCGGCGACCACTGAGCCGACTTTCCAGGCCATATCGGCCACCCGCGCCCGGGGGACGGGCGCGGGCAGCTATCGAAATGTGAGCAACGCCGGGCGTCGGCGCCCATGAAAAACGGCGCCGAAGCGCCGTTGAAGCGAAGGCCGCGACGCTCGCTCAGCGGACTGCCGGCGTGCTGCGCATGCTGCGCACCGTGGTGTCGGCGAAGGCGGCGCCGAACTTCTTGGCCAGGCGCTCCGCCACGTTGTCGCGGCGGGTGTAGTCGATGGTGTCCTCGGCCTTGATGACCTCGCGCGCCACGTAGTCGACGTTGCCCATCTGGTCGGCCAGGCCCAGGTCGACGGCCTGCTGGCCGGTCCAGAACAGGCCGCTGAACAGGCCCGGCGTGTCGGCCTTGAGGCGCTCGCCGCGGCCCTTCTTCACCACGTCGATGAACTGGGCGTGGATCTGGTCGAGCATCTGCTGCGCGTGCTGCTTCTGCGCGTCGCTCATCGGGCTGAAGGGGTCGAGGAAGCCCTTGTTCTCGCCCGAGGTGAGCAGGCGCCGCTCGACGCCGAGCTTTTCCATCGTGCCGGTGAAGCCGAAGCCGTCCATCAGCACGCCGATGCTGCCGACCAGGCTGGCCTTGTCGACGTAGATCTTGTCGGTGGCGGCGGCGATGTAATACGCGGCCGAGGCGCAGCTTTCCTCCACCACGGCGTAGATCGGCTTCTTGTACTTGGCCTTCATGCGCTTGATCTCGTCGTTGATGATGCCGGCCTGCACCGGGCTGCCGCCTGGCGAGTTGATCAGCAGCACCACGCCCTTGGCGCCCTCGTCCTCGAAGGCGCTCTTCATGGCGGCGACGACGAATTCGGCGCTGGCGTCGGCACCGCTGGCGATCTCGCCCTTGATCTCGACCACCGCCGTGTGGGCCGTGGTCTTGGCGGTGGAGGGCTGGGCGCGCATGAAGGCCAGCCAGGCCAGCGCGACGAAGAAGAGCAGCCAGCCCAGGCGCACGAAGGTCTTCCAGCGGCGCGTGGCACGCTGCTCCCTGAGGGACGCGAAGGCCAGCTTCTCGAGCGTCGCGCGCTCCCAGCCGGGCGAGGAAGTGGGGTCTTTGTTCACGGGGGGGCTCGCCAGGTCCGGCGCTTGCGGCTCAAAAGGTTCGAAACCCGAAGGTTCCTTCCGGTCGGAGGTGCTCATGGGGAAAAGGGGCGCGGCTACGGGGCGGGCCCGGGTCAGAACTGCAGGGGCTGCAGGTTCCAGGCAGTATGCCAGTGCACCACGCCGTCACGCTCGCTGAGCTCGATTTTCACCAGCCCGCCGCGGCAGGGACCGCCGCCGCATTCGCCGGTGTCGGGGCGGTACGCGGCGCCATGCGTAGCGCACAGCAGCCACTGGCCGGTGTCGTCGAAGAAGCGGTCGGGCTGGTAGTCCATCTCCATCGCCACGTGGGTGCAGCGGTTGAGGTAGGCATGCGGCTGCCCCTCGAAACGGATGGCGAAGGCGCGGCAGCTCTCGCCGCCGTACGTGACATCGAAGGACACCGCCTCGCCGCCTTCGACGAGATCACGGGAATTGCACAGGGGAATCGCTTCGGTCGTCATGGCGCAGGAAAGGTCAGGCGTTCCGGATCAACCAGTCGTGCAGGTCCTGCACGGAATGGGCCACGTGCAGCGGCGCGTGGTCGGCGAAGCTGGCGGGCTCGTGCGCACCATAGCTCACGCCGACGCTGGCGCAGCCGGCGTTGGCGGCCAGCTGCAGGTCGTGGATGGTGTCGCCGATCATCAGCGTGCGCTCGGGCGGCACCTCGAGCTCCTCCATCAGTTCGAGCAGCATGCGCGGGTGCGGTTTGCCGAAGGTCTCGTCGGCGGTGCGCGAGCTGTCGAAGCGCTCGCGCAGGGCCACGGTCTCCAGCGCCAGGTCGAGGCCGCGGCGCGACTTGCCGGTGGCGACCGCCAGCTTGTGGCCACGGGCACGCAGGGCATCGATCATCGCCAGCGTGCCATCGAAGAGCACCAGGTCGTCCTGGTGGCGCAGGTAGTGGTGCCGGTAGCGCGCGCCGAGTTCGGGGTACTTCTCGGGCGGCACGTCGGGCGCCGCCTTGGCGAGCGCCTCGGCCAGGCCCAGGCCGATCACCCAGGCGGCGTCGCGCTCGCTGGGCAGGCGCCCGCCGACGTCGACCACCGCGGCCTGGATGCACCGGACGATGACGGCGGTGGAGTCGTAGAGCGTTCCGTCCCAATCGAAGGCGATGAGGTCGAAGCGGCGCGGGGCGCCGTCAGGGCTTGTCGTTGTTGTCATGGGTGTCCAGGGCAGCGCGCGCGGCTGCAGGGAGAAGGTCGGCCAGTTCGGGCGGCAGCGGCGCCTGCAGCGCCATGGCTTCGCCTGTGGCCGGATGGGTGAAACGCAGCCGCCAGGCATGCAGGAACATGCGCTTGAGGCCCAGGCGAGCCAGCGCGCGGCGGCGTTCGAAGTCGCCGTACTTGTCGTCGCCGGCGATCGGGTGTCCGGCCGACGCGAGGTGGACGCGGATCTGGTGGGTGCGGCCGGTCTTGATCGTGACGGCCAGCAGCGTCATCGGCGCGGCGTCGCCGGCAAGCGTGAGGCGTGCCAGCGCACGCACCAGCGTGACGGCGCGCATGGCGTCGGGGTGGTCCTTCTCGACCACCTTCACCCGCCGCTCGCCCTCGCCTGCCCGGCCGTCCTTGCCGGGGAGCAGGTAGCGCGCGAGCGGCGCATCGAGCACCTTCAGGCGCGCCGGCCAGTCGCCCTCGACCAGCGCGAGGTAGGTCTTGCCGGTTTCGCGGCTCTTGAACTGGGCCTGCAGCGCGGTGAGCGCGCTGCGCTTCTTGGCCACCAGCAGCACGCCCGAGGTTTCACGGTCGAGCCGATGCACCAGCTCGAGGAAGCGCGCGGCAGGCCGGGCGGCGCGCAGTTGCTCGATGACGCCGAAGCTCACGCCGCTGCCGCCGTGGACGGCGGTGCCGGCAGGCTTGTCCAGCGCGATGAGCGCGTCGTCTTCCAGCAGCAGGTCGAAGCTGCGCGCCGGTGCGGGCACCGCGTCCGCCGGCGCCGCACTGACGCGAACCGGTGGCAGGCGCACGGTGTCGCCCGCCTCCACCCGTGAATCGGCCTGCACGCGGCCCTTGTTGATGCGCACCTCGCCCGAGCGGATGATGCGGTAGACGTGCGTCTTGGGCACGCCCTTCAAGTGGCGGAAGAGGAAGTTGTCGAGCCGCTGGCCGGCGGACTCCGCATCCACGGTGAGCATGCGCGCCTCGGCCGGCGGGGCCGACGGGGCGGCAAGGACTTTCCCCGTCGCAGCCCGCGGCTTCGCACCTATAATGTTTTTCACCAGCGCGGTTGTGTAAGTGCTTGATTAAGCGAGAAGTTTAGAGCACCCCACGATGGCGCTGCGAGGTCGATGCCACTTCGTTGCACGGCTTGCAGACCCCGCGCTCCAGCGCAAAGTGGCAAGCCAGGCAAGGCAGTCAAGCCGACGCAAACGAAACCCCAAGTCATTGGGACCACGGAATACCCAAGCCAGCCAGCGCGCCCGCTCCTTTGCGAGGCGCTGGCCGGCGGATCGAAGCGAGTGCCCTTGTGTTGATGTGGCTGATTCAGATATGCCTGCGCTGGCTGACCCCAGCGAATACAGGCATTGAATCGCCCGCAACGCCCGTCGTTGTTGCGCAACCAGCTATCAAAAAGATAGCAGCGCGGCAGCCCATCGGCCTCGCGCCCATCCTCGCGCCACCACCACCGCGGCTGCAGGGCTGATCGCCCCGGACCGGTGGCGGCGCTCGCGCCCCTCGCCAGTCCCAGCCTCCGGAGTGCAACGGCAATTCCCGTCGTTTCGCTGCGTCGTCCGTGCATCGTGGGCCCCTTGCGGGCCAGTGACGAGACACAACAAAAAGGACACGCACTCCCATGAAACGGATGCTGATCAACGCCACGCAGGCCGAAGAGCGCCGCCTGGCCATCGTCGACGGGCAGAAGCTCCTCGACTACGAAATCGAAATCGAAGGGCGCGAACAGCGCAAGGGCAACATCTACAAGGCCGTCGTGACGCGCGTCGAGCCGTCGCTCGAAGCCTGCTTCGTCGACTACGGTGAGGACCGCCACGGCTTCCTGCCGTTCAAGGAAATCTCCAAGCAGTACTTCGCCGATGGCGTGTCGGCCAGTTCGGCCCGCATCCAGGACGCGATCAAGGAAGGCCAGGAGATCGTCGTCCAGGTCGAGAAGGAAGAGCGTGGCAACAAGGGCGCCGCCCTCACCACCTTCATCAGCCTGGCCGGCCGCTACGTGGTGCTGATGCCCAACAACCCGCGCGGCGGCGGCGTGAGCCGGCGCATCGAGGGCGAGGACCGCGCCGAGCTCAAGGAGGCGATGGACCAGCTCGAGTACCCCAAGGGCATGAGCATCATCGCGCGCACCGCCGGCATCGGCCGCTCGGCGCCCGAGCTCCAATGGGACCTGAACTACCTCCTCAAGCTCTGGACCGCCATCGACGGCGCAGCCAAGGGCGGCAAGGGTGCCTTCCTGATCTACCAGGAATCGTCGCTGGTCATCCGCGCCATCCGTGACTACTTCAATCACGACATCGGCGACATCCTCATCGACACCGACGACATCTACGAGCAGGCGCAGCAGTTCATGGCGCACGTCATGCCCGAGCATGCCGCCCGCGTGAAGCGCTACCGCGACGATGCGGCCCTCTTCAGCCGCTTCCAGATCGAGCACCAGATCGAGTCGGCCTACGCCCGCACCGTGCAACTGCCCTCGGGCGGCGCCATCGTGATCGACCACACCGAGGCGCTGGTCTCGGTCGACGTGAACTCGGCCCGCGCCATCAAGGGCGGCGACATCGAAGAGACCGCGACCCGTACCAACCTCGAAGCCGCCGACGAAGTGGCCCGCCAGATGCGCCTGCGCGACCTGGGCGGCCTGATCGTCATCGACTTCATCGACATGGACGAGTCGAAGAACCGCCGCGAGGTCGAAAGCCGCCTGCGCGACGCGCTGCGCCAGGACCGCGCCCGCGTGCAGTTCGGCTCCATCAGCAAGTTCGGCCTCATGGAAATGAGCCGCCAGCGCCTGAAGCCGGCGCTGAGCGAAGGCTCGTCGATCCCCTGCCCGCGCTGCGGCGGCTCGGGCCACATCCGCGACACCGAGTCGAGCGCCCTGCAGATCCTTCGGATCATTCAGGAAGAGTCCATGAAGGACAACACCGCCGCAGTGCATGTGCAGGTGCCGGTCGAGGTGGCCTCCTTCCTGCTCAACGAGAAGCGCACCGAGATCACCAAGATCGAGTTGAAGCAGCGCGTGAACGTGCTGATGGTGCCCAACAAGACGCTGGAGACGCCGAACTACAAGCTCGAGCGCCTCAAGCACGACGACCCGCGCCTGGACCACCTGCGTGCCAGCTACACCATGGCCGAGGAAGTCGAGGACCCGACCCACGTCACGCGACGCTCGCAGGAGCCGACCAACAAGCAGACCCCGGTGATCAAGGGAGTGCTGCCCGATGCGCCGGCGCCCGTGGTGGCGCCCAAGGAGGTGGCGGCGCCTGCGCCGGTGCAGGCCCCCGTGGCCGCGCCGGCCCCGGCCGCACCGCGCGCACCGGCCGAACGCGGCTTCTTCGCATGGCTCAAGAGCTTCTTCGGCGGTGGCGCCCAGGACGCGCCCGCTGCGGCCCCGGCACCCTCGCCGGCCGTGGCGGCGGCCGACGAAACCAAGCCGGCACGCCGCGAGGGCGGCCGCGGCGAGCAGCGCCGCGGCGGCCGTGGCGAAGGCCGGGGCCGTGACGGCGAAGGCCGCGCCGCGCGCGACGGCGAACGCCGCGGTGGCCGCAACGGCAACGGCGAGCGCCGTGAAGGCAGTGGCAGCGATGCACGCCGCGAAGGCCGCGTCGAAGGAAGCCGCGAACAGCGTGGCGATGCGCGTCCTCCGCGCGACGGCGACCGCCGAGGCGGCAGCCGTGGCGAGCGTCGCGAGTCGATCGAAGCCCGCGAGCAGGAGTGGGGCGACAAGGCAGCGCTGGCTCAGGGGAGCGGCTCGGCGGCTGCCGACGAACAGCGCGGCGAGGCCGGCATCGAGCGCGCGCCGCGTGGCCGCCAGGGCGAGCGGCGCGAGCGTGGTGAAGCACGCCGCGAAGAGGGTTCGATCCGCGAGCCCCGCGCCGCGGCCTCGGACCTCCCCGGTGCAGGTGACGAGCAGGCGCCGCGCGAAGGCCGCCGCGAACGCCGAGCCCCCAGGCCGGCCGATGTCGCCGAGCGTGGCGAGCGCGGTGA
>JAVHYA010000005.1:112105-125302 GCA_031119395.1 Pseudomonadota bacterium | reverse complement strand
GATTGCACTTTCGCCATCCAGGTCACCTCGCACCTCCTGCAGCACGCGCCCTGCGCATTCAGGACAATCCCCCCATGGCCCAGTTCTTCGAAGTGCATCCCGACAACCCGCAACCCCGGCTGCTCAAGCAGGCGGCCGCGCTGCTCGCGAAGGGCGAGATCCTGGCCGTCCCGACCGACTCGAGCTATGCGCTGGTGTGCCACCTCGACGACAAGGACGCGGTCGACCAATTGCGGCGCATCCGGCAGGTCGACGAGAAGCACCACCTCACCCTGCTGTGCCGCGACCTCAGCGAGCTCGCCAACTACGCGCGCGTCGACAACCGGCAGTACCGGCTGCTCAAGGCCGCCACGCCCGGGCCCTACACCTTCCTGCTCGAGGCCACCAAGGAAGTGCCGCGGCGCGTGAGCCACCCACAGCGCAAGACCATCGGCCTGCGCGTGCCCGAGCACAAGGCGCTGGGCGAGTTGCTGATGCTGCATGGCGAGCCCCTGCTGGCGACGACCCTCATCCCGCCCGGCGAAACCGAGCCGCTCAACGACGCGGCCGAGATCCGCGAACGCTTCGAGAAGCAAATCGGCGGCGTCGTCGACTCGGGTGCCTGCCCCTCCGAGCCGACCACCGTGGTCGACCTCACGCCCATGGGCAGCGGCGACGACCCGGTGCTGGTGCGCAAGGGCCGCGGCCCGCTGGCGCCGCTGGGCCTCTGACCCATCCGGCGCGCGCGTGCGCGGGCCTGCCACGCGCCGCTTGCACGCCGGGCGCGCACCGGCCGTCTGAGACAATCCCGCGGTGGACTTCTCCAACCTCATCCAGACGGTGCTGATCTATGCCCTGCCGGTGCTCTTCGCGATCACCGTGCACGAGGCGGCACACGGCTACGTGGCCCGGCACTTCGGCGACGACACGGCCTACATGATGGGCCGCCTCACGCTCAACCCGCTCAAGCACATCGACCCCATCGGCACCATCGCGATGCCGCTGCTTCTGTACTTCGCCACGTCCGGCGCCTTTCTCTTCGGCTATGCGAAGCCGGTGCCGGTCAACTTCGGCCACCTGCGCCATCCCAAGCGCGACATGGTGTGGGTCGCACTGGCGGGGCCGGCGTCCAACTTCATCCAGGCGATCGGCTGGGCCGCGGTATTCGTCGCGCTGCGCGGCTTCGGCGTGCAGGAACGCTTCTTCCTCGAAATGGCGCAGGCCGGCGTGCTGGTCAACCTGGTGATGTGGGCCTTCAACCTCTTTCCCCTGCCGCCGCTCGACGGCGGACGCGTGCTGACGGGCCTGCTGCCGCGCGGCGGCGCCCAGCAGTTCATGGCCCGCATCGAGCCCTTCGGCTTCTTCATCGTCATGGGCCTCGTGATCGCGGGTATCGTCGGCACCTGGTGGCTGCGGCCACTCATGAACGCTGGCTACTTTGTTCTTAATCTGATGATGTCTCCCCTGGTGGCGCTGCTGCGCTGAGCCAACCACCCTGCCATGCCCTCTCCCGCCACGGTCACCCGCTTCCTCACCGGCATCACCACCACCGGCACGCCGCACCTGGGCAACTATGTCGGCTCGGTGCGCCACTCGGTGCGCTTCAGCCAGCGCCCCGACGTGCAGAGCTACTACTTCCTGGCCGACTACCACGCGCTCATCAAGTGCGACGAGCCGGCACGCATCCAGCGCTCGACGCTGGAGATCGCCGCCACCTGGCTGGCCTGCGGGCTCGACCCCGAGCGCGTGACCTTCTACCGCCAGTCCGACATCCCCGAGATCCCCGAGCTGACCTGGTTCCTGAGTTGCGTGACCGGCAAGGGCGTGCTCAACCGCGCGCATGCGTACAAGGCCGCGGTGGACCGCAACAGCGCCGCCGGCCACGAGCCCGATGCCGACGTCACCGTGGGCCTGTTCATGTACCCGGCGCTGATGGCCGCGGACATCCTGATGTTCAACGCGCACAAGGTGCCGGTGGGCCGCGACCAGGTCCAGCACATCGAGATGGCACGCGACATGGGCAACAGCTTCAACCACCTCTACGGCGAGCATTTCACGCTGCCCGAGGCCGAGATCGACGAGGCCGTCGCGTTGCTGCCCGGCCTGGACGGCCGCAAGATGAGCAAGAGCTACGGCAACACGATCCCGCTGTTCACGCCGCGCGCGCAGTTGCAGAAGCTCATCGGCAGCATCACGACCGATTCGCGCGCGCCGGGCGAGCCCAAGGACACCGAGGGCTCGGCCCTGTTCCAGATCTACCAGGCCTTCGCCGATGCGGCCGAGACCGAGGCGCTGCGCAAGGCGTATGCCGAAGGCATCGCCTGGGGTGACGCCAAGCAGTTGCTGTTCGAACGCATCGACCGCGAGATCGCGCCGCTGCGCGCCCGCTACGAGGCGCTGATGGCAGACCCCGCGCAGATCGAGCGCATCCTGCTGGCCGGTGCCGAAAAGGCCCGTGCGCTGTCGCGCCCCTTCATGGCTCGCCTGCGGCACGCCGTGGGCCTGCGCAACCTGGCCGACCAGCCGGCGGGCACGGGCACACCCAAGGCCGCCAAGGCGGCGCGCCCCAGCTTCAAGCAGTACCGCGAGAAGGATGGCCGGTTCTACTTCAAGCTGCAGGACGCCAAGGGCACGCTGCTGCTGCAAAGCCGCGGCTTCGCATCGCCCCAGGATGCCGGCCGCGCGATCGGCCAGCTGCAGCAGCAGCCGGCAGCCGCGCTCGAGGCGCTGGTTTCGCAACTCGAACCGCTGGACAATGCGGCCTTGCGTGCGGCCATCGAAGCACTGGAGAACCTCGCCCAGGCGAGTGGAGAATAAGGGATTGTTTTCGCGTGGCCGGTGGCATCGACCATCACAAGGCAGCCTCAGGCTGCACCCGGCGCGCCATTAAGGTAAAGAACAGAGCTACAACATGAGCATCTACGTCATCGACGACCACCCCCTGATGCGCGACGCCATCGTCATGGTGCTGCGCCGGCTGCGCCCAGCCGAGAACATCGTGGAACTGGAGCGGCTGGACAAGCTGCCCGCCGGGGTGAAGCAGCATGGCGAGCCCAAGCTGTTCTGCCTGGATCTGAAGCTGCCCGACGTGACGGGCGTGTCCGGCGTGATCGCCCTCAAGCAGGGCTACCCCGAGGTGCCGATCGCGGTGTATTCGGCTTCGCCCGCCGCAGACATGGAAGAAGCCTGCATCGAGGCCGGCGCCGACATCTACATCGAGAAGTCGGCCGGCTCCGGCGAACTGGCGGCGGCGCTCAAGGGCCTGCTGCAGGCCGATGCAGAAACCGAAGACACGGCCGCCCCGGCCAGCCCCGGCAAGTTGTCCAAGCGCCAGACGCAGCTCATCGCCATGCTCGACCAGGGCATGAGCAACCGCGACATCGCCGCCCAGCTCGACATCAGCGAACACACCGTGAAGGTGCACCTGTGGCGCCTGTTCCGCCGGCTGGGCGTGAAGAGCCGCACGCAGGCGCTGCACCACGCGCGCAGCCACGGGCTGCTGTCCACCGGCGCAAACTGAGCCGGGCCTTCGCCCACGGCGAAAAGCCGGTCCTCGGACCGGCTTTTTTCTTGGCGGATGCGCGTCAGCCGACTGCGCCGGAGATGCGGGTCTGCGCCTGGGCCTCGTCGGCATCGTGCAGCGCGACGCGGAACACGCTGCCCTTGCCCAGCCGGGACCGCACGCTGACCGGATGCCCCAGCGCATGCGACAGCCGTGCGACGATGGCCAGACCGAGGCCGAAACCGTCCGACGTGCCGGCATGGTCGGCCACCTTGTAGAACTCCAGGAACACATCGCGCAGATGCTCACGCGCGATGCCGATGCCCGTGTCCCACACCTCCACGCGCAGGCCGTCCCGGGTCTGGCGCGAGGTGAGCAGCACGCCGCCCTCGGCCGTGTACTTGATGGCGTTGGACAGCAGGTTGCCCAGCATGCGCCGCACGCGGATCGGGTCGGTGAGCACCGTGCCCGGCGTCACCCGCACCTTGAAGCGCAGTCCCTTGGCCTCGGCCACCGGCCGGTATTGCAGCTCCAGGTCATGCAGCAGCTGCCCGACATCGACCCGTTCGATGTGCAGGCGCACCTGGCCCGAGTCGATCCGCGCCAGGTCGAACAGCGAGTCGAACAGCGCATTGACCGCATGGGTGGCACGCACGATCTTGGGCGCGATCTCCTGCACCAGCTCGGGCTCGTTGCGAAGCCAGTCGGCATACAGCGACAGCGCCAGCACCGGCTGGCGCATGTCGTGCGCGGCACTGGCGAGGAAGCGGTTCTTCATCGCCACCGCCGACACCGCGGCCTGCCGCTGCTGGGTCAGCGAGTTGATCAGGATGTGGTTGTGGAACAGCAGCTCGAAGCTGTTGCGCGCCGTCTCGTGGATGCGCCTGCCCGCCCGCAACAGCAGCCACCAGTGGAACAGCGGCAGCAGCAGGAAGCCGTAGTTGAAGTGCAGTTGCGCGAAGTTCAGCTCGACGATGCGCAGCAGCACCGCCACCACCATCGTGCCGAACAGCGTGTTGACGTAACGCTTGAGCAGCGGAGGATGCAGCGCCAGGCTGTTGAGCGGGAAGGTCGCCGCGCCGGCCACGATGAGCCAGCTCATGAACTGGTTGACCAGTGGCGCCCGCTCGAAATAGATCAGGATCGACAGGCCCCACGTCAGCGCGCTGGCACTCCAGAGGTAGCGGTAGCGGTGGATGAACCGCTCCTGCGCCCCCGCGTCGCGGCCGGCGTAGCGGCGCGTGTAGACGCGCTCGAACCACATGCGCCCCAGGGTCGACGCTGCGCCCAGCAGCAGCCAGATGGCCAGCTGCCAGGTCGGCAGGTAGCCCCAGCTCAGGGCAGCCATCGCCGGCATCAGCGCGGCCGAAAAGATGTAGCTGCCGCGCGAGGCCCGCATGAGGCTGCGGATCAGCTCCCCGCGCACCCACGGTTCCGCCTCGTCCGCCGAAGCCGGCGCGGGCGCCAGACTGGCGAAGGACGAGTTGCCGAGCCCTCCGAACGACGTGTTCCCTCTCATGGCGCACATCCTAGTTCAGCAATGCACCCCGGAGGGGCAAAAAAAAGACCCCTCGTCGAGGGGCCCTGTCAGCGGCCTGGGCCTGCTGATTGACTGGCGGAGAGGGTGACATCGTCCATGACATCCATGCACGTCCAACCTCATCCAGCCCGCATCATACCCTCAGTGGCGACGCCCCTTTGCGGCCACCGGCCTGGCCCAGGCACGGCCACGCGCCCGGTGCGCTCGGCAGCTCCTGGCATCGCCCGTCGACTGGCGCAACCGCGAGCGCAAGCCAGCCGCCGCACATCGAAGCGCGGCAGGGTGCGGGCGGCGCGACATGCCGGCTTCCTCGCAGTTGCCGTCCTCCAGCATCACCTGCGCGAGCACGCGAAGCCCCATTCCTCGGCGAACACCTTGCCGATGTTGGACGGCACCCTCGCCCGCATTTCGCCCGGCCACGCACGCGTGATGTCGATGCCGTTGACATCCAGCACCGGTTCGCGGAGCCGTTCCCACGCAGGCCTCCCCCAATCAGGGGCAAAGACCGGTTGCCCACAAGAAGATAGCTAGCTAGCTAAACTTCATGCCATGTCCTGCCCACCGTCTCCCGCGTCCGCCGATCCCGCGGAACTTCGCAATCTCACCTTTTCGCTCGGCCTGCTGCAGCGCGTGTATCGCGCAGCGGCCGACCGGGCGGTCGCGCACTTGGGCGTGTCGCAGGCGGCTGGCTGGGTGGTGCTGACGATCGGCCGGCAGGGCGACGGCACCCGTCAGGGCGTGATCGCCGACCTGCTGGGCATCGAGGGGCCGACGCTGATCCGCACGCTGGACCAGCTGGTCGGCGCTGGCCTGGTCGAGCGCAGGGAGGACCCGTCCGACCGTCGCGCGCGCACGCTGCACCTGACCGAGGCCGGCAAGGCCATCCTGGCCCGGATCGAGGAGGCGCTGACCGGACTGCGCACCGAGCTGTTCCAGGACATCCCGGCCGAGGACGTGCGCGCCTGCCTGCGTGTATTCGGCACGCTCTGGACGCGCCTGGGCAAGGCCGACCGCGGCGGCGCCGCCACGGAAGGCTGAGATGAAGCTGTCCCGCCTGCTGCCGCACTTCAGCGCGGCCGAGATGACCTTTTCCGCGAAATGCTTCGCGGCCGCCATGCTGGCCATGGGCGTGGCGAGCTGGGCCGGCCTGCCCCGGCCCTTCTGGGCGTTGATGACCACCTACATCGTGGCCAGTCCCATGGCCGGTGCGGTGCGGTCCAAGGCCGCGTTCCGCCTGGCCGGCACGCTGCTGGGCTGCGCCGCCACCCTGCTGCTGGTGCCGGCCCTGGTCGATGCGCCCGAACTGCTCACGCTGGCTTTGGCCCTGTGGGTCGGGCTGTGCCTGTTCGTCTCGCTGCTCGACCGCACGCCGCGTTCCTACCTCTTCATGCTGGCCGGCTATTCGGCGGCGCTGATCGGCTTTCCGGCCGTGAGCGCGCCCACCGGCATCTTCGACACGGCCTCGGCCCGCGTGCAGGAGATCGGCATCGGCATCGTCTGCGCCGGGCTGGTGCACAGCCTGGTGTGGCCGGTGAGCATGGCGCCCATGCTGGTCGGCATGATGGACCGCACGCTGGCCGACGCCGGCGCCTGGCTGCGCGCCATGATGCAGCCGCCTGCCCCGGGCGCCAGTGGCGAGCCTCCCGCCGCGCCGGGGCAGCAGACCGCCCGGCGCAAGCTGGCGGGCGACGTCTCGCAGTTGCGGGTGATGGCCACGCATGTGCCGTACGACACCGGCCACCTGAAGTGGACGGCCCAAGCCATCCACGCGCTGCAGCACGAAGTGGCCGCGCTCACGCCCTTCGCCTCGGCCGTGGACGACCGGCTGCGGGCCCTGCGCGATGCCGACGGCCGGCTGCCGGCCGACATCGAGCGCACGGTGGGCGCGGTGCTGGCTCGGCTGACCGGGAGCGGCCGCACGGGCCCGGACCAGGCGGGCCGGCCGCTGCCCGAGGCCGACGTGGCCGGCCTGCGCGCCGCCGCCCGTTCGCTGGCCGACGCGACACCAGCCGCCGACGCCTGGAGCCTCGCGCTGCGCACCGGCCTGGCCGTGCGCCTGGAGGAGCTGATCGACGCCTGGGCCGCCTGCGTGCAGCTGCGGGAACGCATCGACGCCGGCCTGGCCGGCCGCCGCCAACCGCTGGCTGCGCGCAGCGACAGGACGGCGGCACCCGCGGCGCGCGATGTGCTGCACCTCGACGTGGGCATGGCGGCCTGGTCGGCCCTGGCGGCCATGGTGGCCATCTGCCTGTGCTCGGCCTTCTGGATCCTCACCGGCTGGTCCGGCGGCGCGGCCATGCCCATGATGGCGGCGGTCTTCTGCTCCTTCTTCGCCGCCATGGACGACCCGGTGCCGTCGATCTACGCCTTCCTGAAGGCGCTGCTCATGTCGCTGCCGCTGGGCGCGCTCTACGTGCTGGTGCTGATGCCGCTGGTGGTGGACCTGCCCACGCTGGCCCTGGTGTGCGCGCCCGCCTTCCTCGTTCTGGGCCTCTACATGGCGCGCCCCTCGACCGCGCTGATCGCCATGGGGCTGCTGCTGGCCGGCGTGATGGGCACGCTGTCGCTGCACGACACCGGACAGGCGGATTTCGCCAGCTTCGTGAACAGCAACATCGGCCAGGTCCTGGGCGGCGCGGCAGCCGCGGTGGTCACGGCGCTGATGCGTTCGGTGAGCGCCGAATGGAGCGCGCGCCGCATCCAGCGCCGCACCTGGCGCGAGCTGGGCCACCTGCCGCGCAACGCCGACGACGCGCAGGCCCGCCTGCATGCGGCGCGGGTGCTCGACCGCATCGGCCTGCTGGCACCGCGCATCGCGCAGGCCGGCGGCACGGTGGCGGGCGTGAATGCGGACGACGCGCTCGTGGACCTGCGCATCGGCACCGATCTGCATGCACTGCAGCGCCACGCCGCGCTGCTGCCCGGCCGGCTGGGGCCGGACATCCTGGCGCAGGTGGCCCGGCTGTTCCGCGAGCATCCGGCGCAGTCCACCACCGAGCAGGCCGCCCAGGCGCAACCCCGGCTCGCCGAACGCATCGACGAGGCGCTGCGTTCGCTGCTGCCCGTGGCGCCCGCCACGCAGGCGGACCCTGCCGCTGCGGCGGGCACCCCCGACGACCGGCGCCGCGTCCTCGCCGCCCTGGTCGGCCTGCGCCGCAACCTCTTTCCATCGCGGCCCTGGCTCCCCACTTCGACCCCCACCCGGGAGGCCCTGGCATGACCGGCGAAGCAACGTTCTACGGCGTGTACGTGCCCTGGCTGCTGGTGCTGGCGGTGCTGGCCTGGGGCGTGTTCTGGGGCGCGCGCCGGCTGCTGGGCAGCCTGGGCTTCTACCGCTGGGTGTGGCATTCCGCCCTGTTCGACACGGCGCTCTACGTGCTGATCCTGTTCTCGCTCACCCGGCTGACGGCGCCGGGAGGACTTCTCTCATGACTTCGACAACGACAACGACACGCGCCCGCGCCTTCGCGCTTCAACTGCTGAGGGTGCTGCTGACCCTGGGCGTGGTGGCCCTGGCCGCCTGGGCGGCCCTGCGCCTGTGGGACCACTACGAACTCGCGCCCTGGACCCGCGACGGCCGCGTCCGTGCCAACGTCGTGCAGGTGGCGCCCGATGTCACCGGGCTGGTGAGTGCGGTCCGCGTGCAGGACAACCAGCCCGTCCAGGCGGGCGACGTGCTGTTCGAGATCGACCCGGCCCGCTTCTCGCTGGCCGTGCAGCAGGCGCGCGCCGGCGTGCAGTCGGCCCGGGTCAGCCTGGCCCAGGCACGCCGCGAGGATGCCCGCAACGCCAGCCTGTCGGACCTGGTGCCGCGCGAGGCGCGCGAGCAGTCCGGGGCCCGGGTCGAAGCCGCCGTCGCCGCCGTCGCCCGTGCGGAGGTCGACCTGCACACGGCCGAGCTCAACCTGCAGCGCGCCACGGTCCGTGCACCGGTGGACGGCTGGGTCACCAACCTGGACCTGCGCACGGGGGCCTATGCCGCTGCCGGCCGCGCCGTCATGGCCATCGTGGATCGCGGCTCCTTCTACGTCGAAGGCTATTTCGAGGAAACGAAGCTGGCGCGCATCCACCCCGGCGACGCCGTGCGCGTGACGCCCATGGGAAGCCGGCAGCCCCTGCCCGGCACGGTGCAGAGCATCGCCGCCGGCATCGCGGACCGCGACCGCTCCACCGGCGCCAACCTGCTGCCCAGCGTCAACCCCACCTTCAACTGGGTGCGGCTGGCGCAACGGGTGCCCGTGCGCGTGCAACTCGATGCGCCGCCCGCGGCCAACGGCCTCGTGGCCGGCCAGACGGTGCTGGTCGAGGTCGTGGCCCGACCCGATCCAGCGGCTCCCCCGCGCGCCGTCGGCGCCGCCTTGCCGGCCCGGCCCGTCCCGGACGCGCCCGACCGGCGCCAGGGAGGACGGACATGACACGCCCTCCTGTCCGCCGCCGCGCCGCCGACCTGGCAAGACGAGCCCCCGCGCTGTTCGCCGGCCTGCTGCTGGCCGGCTGCAGCAGCCTGACGGTGGGGCCCGACTACCACGTGCCGGCGGAGGCGGCCGTGCGCAGTCCGGCCGCGGCGCAACCCTTCCAGGAGGCACAGGCGCCGGGTGCCGATGCAGCCGTCGCCGCCGCGCCCCTGCCAGCGCGCTGGTGGCACCTGTTCCGCGATCCGACGCTCGACGCCCTGGTGCAGGACGCGCTGACGCACAACACGGACCTGCGCGTGGCCGCCGCCAATCTGGAACTCCAGCAGGCCTCACTGGCCCAGGTGCGCGCGGCGCAGCAGCCTCAGTTGTCGCTGTCGGGCGGCCCCGGCTTCGGCCACGTCTCGGGCCTGTCGGTGCTGGCGCCCGAGGTGAGCCCGCCCAACCAGTTCGTCTACAGCCTCGACGCGGGCATCTCGTACCAGGTCGACGTGGTGGGCGAACTGCGCCGCGCGGCCGAAGCGGCGCAAGGCGATTCCGCCGCAGCGGCGGCCGCGGTCGACCTGGCCCGCGTGAACGTGGCCGCGGGAACCGCGCGCGCCTATGCCACCGCCTGCGCCACGGGGCAGCAGTTGAAGGTGGCTGAGTCCTCCATCGCCCTTCAGCAGGAGCAATTGAGCGTGGTGCAACGGCTGCACGAGGCGGGCCGCGCCGGTGCCACCGATCTGGCCCGCGCTCGCTCGCTGCTCGCCCAGCTGGAAGCGACGCCCCCCGCGCTGCGGGCGCAGCGCCAGGCGGCGCTCTACCAGCTGGCAGCGTGGCTGGGCCGCACACCGGGTGCTCTGCCGGCGGAGGTGCAGCAATGCGCCGCCGTGCCGCTGGTGGCCGGCGCCTTGCCGGTGGGCGACGGGGCTGCGCTGCTGCGAAGGCGCCCCGACCTGCGCCGCAGCGAGCGACAGCTCGCCGCCGCCACGGCCCGCATCGGCGTGGCAACCGCCCAGCTCTATCCCAAGGTGTCGCTGGGCCTGTCGGCGAGCTCGGCCGGGCCGGCCACCGACTTCCTCGGCAAGGACACCCTGGCCTGGAACCTCGGACCGCTGATCCGTTGGAGCCTGCCCAACACGGGCGCCGCCCGTGCCCGCATTGCGGGTGCCGAGGCCTCGGCCCGCATGGCACTCGCGAGCTTCGACGGCACCGTCCTGCAGGCGCTGCGCGAGACGGAGACCGCGCTGTCGGCCTACCGCCAAGAGCTGATCAGCGTGCAGGCGCTCGAGCGCGCCCGCGACGACAGCGCCCAGGTGGCCCGCCAGGCCCAGCGCCTCTACGCGGGTGGCCGCACCGCGTACCTCGACTCGCTGGACGCCCAGCGCTCGCTGGCCGCTGCGGAAGCCAGCCTCGCAGCCGCGCAGACCCGGGTGGCCCAGGAGCAGGTCGCCGTGTTCATGGCGCTGGGCGGCGGCTGGGAATGAGGCGGGGAGCGCAGGTCGACGATGGTCCGCCGCTCCCCCGGGGGCACCCGCCCGCGGGCGGCCATGCGGTGCGTGCGGTCTTCACGGGCGCAGCGGCTGGCACGGCCGGGAGGCGCTGATCACGGGCATCTGCACGGCGGTCGCGCCGACCGCACGCGTCGACAGCCGGCGCGCATGATTTCATAAGCATGCTTACAATCAACGTGCTTATGAAACGCGACCACACGCAGCGCTTCAGCTTTCTCGTCAACCACGTCGCGAAGCTGCACGGCGCGCACTTCGACCGCCTGGCGCGCGCGCGGCTGGGCCTGTCGCTGGCGCAATGCCGCCTCATCGGTGCGCTGGCCCGGCACGACGGCCCGGCGCCGCTGTCGCAGGCCGAACTGGCGCAGCGCCTCGAGATGAGCGCGATGGGCGTCGCCACGCTGTGCGACCGCATGGAAGCCGCCGGCTGGATCCGTCGTGAGGCTTCCACCGCCGACCGCCGCGTGAAGTGGGTGCATCCCGAGCCGCGTGCGCTGGCCGCCTTCGACGACGCGCTGGCGATCAGCGACGAAGTGCTGGCCCACGGCCTGGCCAACCTCAGTGCCGCGGAACGCAAGCAGTTGATCGCCTTGCTGCGCAAGGCGCGCGAGGGCCTGCTGGCCTGGGAGCCGGACACCGCCGGCACGGCGGAGGACGCATGAGCCCGCACGCGGCCGCCCCGAAGGGGGCTCGCACCTTGGCCGAAGCCGGAGGCACCCCATGAGCGCCGCGGCACCGAACACGGTGGCGCACCGCGGGATGATCACGGTGTCGATCATGCTCGCCACCATCATGCAGGCGCTGGACACCACCATCGCCAACGTCGCACTGCCACACATGCAGGGCAGCCTGCAGGCCTCGCAGGACCAGATCACCTGGGTGCTGACCTCCTACATCGTGGCTGCGGCGATCACGCTGCCGCTGACGGGTTGGCTGTGCGGGCACTGGGGACGGCGGCGCGTGTTCCTGGTGTCGGTGGTGGGCTTCACGCTCGCTTCGGCGCTGTGCGGGCTGGCCGGCTCGATGGTCGAGATCGTCGCGGCGCGTTTGCTGCAGGGCGTCTTCGGCGCGGCGCTGGTGCCGCTGTCTCAAGCGGTGCTGCTGGACATCAACCCGCGCGAGAAGGTCGGCCAGGCGATGGCGATCTGGGGTGCAGGGATCATGGTCGGCCCCATCCTCGGGCCGCTGCTCGGCGGCTGGCTCACCGACCAGTTCGACTGGCGCTGGGTCTTCTTCATCAACCTGCCCGTGGGCCTCGTGGCGCTCTGGGGCATCGCGCGCTACCTGCCGGAGAGCCGGCCGAAGGCGGAGAAGCTCGACCTCTTCGGCTTCGTGTCGCTGAGCCTGGCGATCGGCATGCTGCAGATGTTCCTCGACCGCGGGGAGCAGCTCGACTGGTTCGACTCGTGGGAAATCCGCCTCGAGGCCGCCACGGCCGTCGTCGCGTTCGCGTTCTTCGCGGTCCACACCTGGACGGTGCAGGGCACCAGCTTCCTCGACCGCGCGCTGCTCAAGGACCGCAACTTCGTCACCGGCCTGCTGTTCGCGTTCATCGTGGGCATGATCCTGTTCGCCACGATGTCGCTGCTGCCGACCTTCCTGCAGGGGTTGATGGGCTACCCGGTCGTCTACACGGGCGCGGTGACGGCGCCGCGCGGGGTGGGCACGATGATCGCGATGATCGTGGTGGGTCGGCTGGTGCAGCGCATCGACGTGCGCGGCATCATGGCGGTGGGCTTCGGGCTCACGGCCTTCTCGCTATGGCAAATGACGCGCTTCTCGCCCGACATGGACAGCACGCTGGTCATCACCTCGGGCTTCATCCAGGGCCTGGGCATCGGCTTCACCTTCGTGCCCCTGTCGACCGCCACCTTCGCCACGCTGGCGCCGCAGTTGCGGCACCAGGGCACGCCGATCTTCAGCCTGCTGCGCAACATCGGCAGCAGCGTGGGCATCTCGATCGTCCAGACGCTGCTGACCGAGGACACGGCGAGTGCCCACGCCAACCTGGCCGCCCTCGTCGCGCCCGGCAATGCGGCGCTGGCCACCCTGCCGCCCTCGATGAACCCCGGCAGCCTGAGCGGCCTCGCGGCGCTCAACGCCGAAGTCACGCGCCAGGCCGCGATGATCGGCTACCTCGACGACTTCTGGATCATGATGGTGATCACGGCCGTCGCGATCCCGCTGCTGCTGCTGATCCGCAAGCCGCAGCGCGCGGCAGCCGGGCCGGCCGAAGTGCCGCACTGAGCGATCCGACCGGCCGACCGGCCG
>JAVHYA010000005.1:32031-112005 GCA_031119395.1 Pseudomonadota bacterium | reverse complement strand
GCACAGCGTGCCTTGCTCGCATCGCCTTTGGGGATCGACGCCTCGATGAACAGCGCGTGACCTGCTCAGGCGCTGCCGATCACGGCGGTTCACCTCGGATGCCTGCATGCACGCCAGCATTGGCGGCGGCATTTGCAGTCTTGCGTTCCGAAGCGCCCGACAGGTCGGTGCCGGGAATCGCCAGGCGCGACGGCGAAATCTCCTATCCCATCGGAGGCATCGGGACCGCCTTGATCAGCCGCGTCTCCTGGGCCGTGATCAGGTGCTCGGAGGCCTTGAGATAGGCGGGGAAGTCCGGATGGGTATCGCGCGCATGGCAGCGCCGCTCGTAGTCGGCCAGATCGTCGTAGCCCCACAGGTGCACGAACTGATTGAGCGGGCCGACGTGGCTCACGTAGAAGCCCAGCGGCGTCCCCAGCGTCTCCATCAGGAACGGCACCGCCATTCGGTTGAAGACCTCGAGAAACTCCGGCATCTTGCGCAGCCGGATCGTGTAGATCCGCTGATCGACCAGCGGCTTATGCGGGAATGGCATCGACTTGCCTTTCAGTGGGCTGGATAACGGGAGGAATCGTCGGCTCCAGACCGGCCAGGTGACGGCCGGTGATGTAGCCGAAGGTCATGATCGGGCCGAGCGTGATGCCGGCGCCCGGGTAGTTGCCGCCCATGACGCTCGCGCGATCGTTGCCCACCGCGTAGAGGCCCTCGATCGGCTCGCGCTGGACATCGAGCACGCGCCCCACGACGTCGGTGCCCAAGCCGTCGAAGGTGCCGAGGTCGCCCATGACCACGCGAAGCGCGTAATAGGGGCCGGCGCCGATCGGCGCCACGCAGGGGTTCGGCTTGTTGTCCGGGTCCGCAAGGTAGCGGTTGAAGGAGGTCGAGCCGCGGCCGAACTGGCGATCTTCTCCGTGCACCGCACCTTCGTTGTACTCGCGCACCGTCTGCTCCAACCCGGCGGCGTCGATGCCGGCCTTGCGCGCCAGCTCGCCCAGTGTGGCCCCCTTGACCAGATAGCCGTTGCGCACCAGCGGCCCGAGCGGCATGGGCGCCGGCTTGGCATAGCCCAGGCCGTACTTGCTGATCGTGGCCTGGTCGCAGACCAGCCACATGCCGGTGTTTGCGCCCTGCTGCGCCGCCACCATCGCCGCACCCACGTCGTGGTATGAATTCGACTCGTTGGTGAACCGCCCGCCGTTCGAGAGCACACCGATGATGCCGGGCTTGTAGCGGTCGAGCAGATGGGGGAAGGCGCCGTATTCGCCGTTGCCCAGAGGGACCTTCGACGTGGGCATCCACGCTGCCGGCGAGCTGAAGCGGATCTCGACGCGTCCGCCCACCTTTTCGGCCATGCGCGCGCCGTCGCCGGTGTTGCCGCGGGGCACGGGCGAGAAATGCTCGCCCCCCGCGCGCACGTGCGGATAGGCCTGCGCGATGCGCTGCACGTCGTGCGAGAACCCGCCGCCGGCCAGCACGACGCCTTTGCGGGCCATGATCCGCTGCAGTCCTTCGGGGCCCTTCACCACCGCCCCGACGACGCGCCCGTTCTCGGTCAGCAACTCCTGCGCCGGCGTGCTCGTGCGAATCGGGATCTTCAGATCGAGCGCCGACTTCGCGAGCCGCGCGGCCAGAGCATTGCCGCTCGTCACGTTGATGCCGCGGCGGTACAGGACCAGCTCCTTGACGTGGTTGAACAGACGCTTGACCACGTACCGGAACGACGTGAAGGACTTGGTGAAGCGGAAGAAGTGCTTGAGGTCCGCGTTCGAGGAGTTGAACATCATCCCGATGAAGGTGATGGTCGCGAGCGGTCGTCGAAGCCGCGCCATCTCGGGTCCGAGCGCACGGATGTCGTAGGGCGCGGCGAGGATCGAGCGGCCGATGTCCACGCCGCCGTCGACGTCGGGGTGGTAGTCGGGGTAGAGCGTGGGGATGAAGCGCACCTCCGTCTCGCGCTCGAAGAAGTCCACCATCTCGGGCCCCTTCTCGATGAAGGCTTCGACCGAAGGTGCGTCGTACCAGCGCCCGGTCTCGGCCTTCATGTAGCGGATGACGGCCTCGCGCGTATCGGCATAGCCGGCCGTCCTGGCCGTCGACGACATCGGGATCCACAACACGCCGCCGGAAAACGCCGTGGTGCCGCCGAAGACCGGTTCCTTCTCGACGACCACCACGTTCAGGCCGTTCTTCCGGGCCGTGATCGCCGTGGAGAGGCCACCGGCGCCGGAGCCGATCACGAGCACATCGCACTCGGTGCTGGGCAGTTGACTTCCATTCATGCGTTGGCCTCCTGTTTCGTCGCGTCGCGACGAAGCTGATCGAAGTAGTGGCTCATCTCGGCCTCTGCCGCGTCCGGATCGCGTTCGCGCATGTGCTCGAGAATCTTCCGGCGCACCGGCACCAGGTCAGGGCGCGCGCGAAGCGTCGAATCTGTCTGGAGTACATGACGCAGCAGCGTGGTGAGCGTCTCTGCCACGACCACGAGGACCTCGTTGTGTGCCGCCTTCGTCACCAGCCGGAAGAACTCGATGCTGGCCTCCGCGCGACGCGCTGCGTCGGGGTAGTTCTCGATCTCCACGATATTGCGCTCGATGGCGTCGAAGTCTTCTGCTGCACCGTTCTGGCAGGCCAGGCGCAGCAGCATGCAGTTGATCAGCCGCCGCGCCTGGTCGAGGTGGAGCGAATCGAGCTGTCCGCTGGCGGCGAGCTCGCGAAGCGATTGCGCCAGCATCATGTAGGCGCCCTTGTAGAACACCAGCGAGGCTTCCTGCCGGCCGTGGTCGAACTTCGCGACCTGGCCAAGGAACAGCACGTGGTCCCCGGCAAGATGCTCGGCGAACTTGTCGCACTCGAAGGTGGCGACGCTGCCGGCGATCACCGGCAGCCCGCGGTGGCCCTGCGTCCACGCCACGCCGTCGAACTTGTCGGCAATGGCACCGCTGGCAAAGCGCGCCGAAAGCTCTTTCTGGTCTTCGGCCAGGACGTTGATGGCAAAGGCGCCGCTCTGCCGGAAGGCTTCCAGGCTCTTGCTGGCAAGCCGAAGACCCCAGGACACCAGCGGTGGGTCCAGCGACACGGAACTGAACGAGTTGCAGGTGAGGCCGATCGGATTGCCGTCGGGGCCCGTCGTGGTGATGATGGCCACGCCCGTGGGGAAGCTGCCGAGTGCGCTGCGAAACGCCCGCACGTCGAAGTCGTTCTGTGGCTCGATGGACGCAAGGTTCGGGATCGTCACGGCTAGTCCAGAATAATTGAATGGTTTGACCATTATAGATATACTGGTGCGCATGACAACCAAGGGCTCCCCAATGACTCGTCGAGTTGCCATCATCGGAACCAGCGCGATTCCGGTCGGCCGCCACCAGACCAGGGCCGAAGAGCCGCTCCAGGTGCTGGAGCAGGAGCTCATGACCCAGCTGGTGGTGGAGGCGGTTGCGGATGCCGGCGTCGACAAGAAGGACATCGGCAGCCTCGTGCTGACGCTGCCCAGGCCATACACGCTGCAGAAGTACTTCTCCACGTTCCTGGTCAGCCACCTGCGCCTGCAATGCACCGGCAGCGTGCTGGAGGTCATGGGCAACGGCATGACGGGCGCGGTCTGCTTCGACCGGGCCTGCGACGAAATCCTCCTGGGCCGCACCGATGTCGCGCTCGCACTCGGCATCAACATGGAGGCGGCCACGTCGGCTTCCGACCATGCGATGAGCAGCATGCGCACGACGGGTGATGTGGACTTCCACGCCTCGGGCGGCTTCATCCCGATCAGCTGGTACGCCATGGACGCCATGCGCTACATGCACGAATATGGCGCCACGCGCGAGCAACTCGGCGCGGTCGCGGTCAAGAACCGCTGGCACGCATCGATGAACCCGCTGGCGCAGTACCGGAAGCCGATCACGCTGCCGGAAGTGCTGGAGCAGCGCCCCATCGTCGAGCCATTGGGTCTCTACGACGTTCCGGGCCGCAGCGACGGCGCCGCCTGCCTGGTGCTGGCCTCGGAGGAGGTCGCGAAGTCGTTGGGCCGTCCCTACGCGCTGGTACGGGGCCGTGGCTTCTGCCACGACGGGTCGCACCAGATCAACGAAGTACCCAACGACATGACCGAACTGATTGCCGCCAAGCAGGCAGCATCCACCGCCTACGCGCAGGCCGGGATTTCCGCCAGGGACATCGATCTCGCCGAGTTCTATGCGCCCTGCACCATCGTGGAAGTGCTGGTGAGCGAGGCGGTCGGCTTCTTCGGGCGCGGTGAAGGGGCCCCTGCCGCCGCCGAGGGCCGCACGAAGCTGGGCGGCCAGATACCCGTTTCGACCTCCGGAGGACTGACCTCGCGCGGTCATCCGGCGTACGTGACCTCGCTCTACAACTACTGCGAGATGGCCGATCAACTGCGCGGCCGGGCCGGCGACCGCCAGGTGGCGAACGCGCGATTGGGGCTGACCACCGGTGAGCTCGGCAACTACAACGCCGCCCTGGTCCACGTGATGGAGGCCCAACGATGACGCTCCAGATGATCCCCGTGGCGCGCACGCGCGCCTACCCGCCGCGCGTGTCGGCCTTCACGCAGACCTTCTGGGAGGGCCTGCGCGACGGCCGCTGGCAGAGCACCTGCTGTGAAGCCTGCGGAAAGGTCACCTTCCCGCCCAAGCCGGTGTGCCCCCATTGCTGGTCGCCGAAGATGCAGTGGAAGGAGCTGGGACAGCAAGGCGCCCTCTATTCGTGGACGCGCATCCACGCCGCACCCAAGGTGTTCGTGGACGAAGCGCCTTACGCCGTGTGCGTGGTCGACCTCGACATCGGCCTGCGCATCGCCACGCGCCTCGTCGAGCGCGAGGGCAAGCCGTTCGAGTGCGGCATGCCGGTGGAACTCGTCGTCCTGCAATACGAGGACGGGCCGCTGCTCGCCTCGCGTCCGCTCTAGCAAAAAGGAGTTGTCCTTGTTCTACGAATTCCGCACCTACACCTGCGCGCCGGGCAAGCTGCCCGTCGTCCTCAAGCGCTTCGAGTCGACCACGCTCGCCCTGTTCGACAAGTACGGCATCCGCCGAGTGACCCCGGTCTTCACGGTGGCGGTCGGCGAGGACAACATGCAGCTCAAGTACGTGCTGCAGTGGGAATCGCACGAGCAACGCGACCGCGCGTGGACCGCTTTCCGTGCCGACCCGGCATGGCAGAAGGCCCTGGCCGAGTCGGACAAGGACGGCGTGGCGGTCGTGAGGATTGCCAACGAACTGCTCGCTGCAGCGCTTCCGCTGGCCGGTTGAACGGGGCGAGGGCTAGAATCCATGTCGTGAGCCACGCCGACCTCCGAGCCAAAGAAGCCTTCGAATCCTCCATGGGATTCGAGCCCATCGCGCCCTCACGCGCGTTCGAGGAGATCGCAGCGCAGATCCGGGATCTCGTGGCCACCGGCCGGCTCAAGCCCGGCGATCGGCTCCCGGCCGAGCGCGATCTGTCCGCCAAGTTCAAGGTCAGCCGCAACACCCTTCGCGAGGCGCTGCGCGCGCTCGAGTTGAGCGGAATGATCGAGCTGCGCAAGGGCGCTGCCGGCGGCGCCTTCGTCCTTCCTGGCAACTCGGGGGTGGTCGTCAATGGCCTGCGCGATCTCTATCACCTCGGCGCCATCAAGCCCGAGCACCTCACCGAGGCCCGGGTCTGGCTCAGCGAAATCGTGGTGCGCGTGGCGTGCGAGCGCTTGACGGAAGAGGACCTGAAGGCACTCGAGGCGAACGTGGCGCAAGCCGCCAAGGCCGACAAGGCCGGCAACTTCCTGGAACGTGCGAACCTGCACCGCGAGTTCCACAACCTGCTGGCTGCCGCCACGCGGAACCCCATCATCGCGATCACGATGGAAGGGGTGATGGAAGTGATGCGCGAGTTCGTCAAGACCATCGGCCCGAGCGACAACCCCTACACCCTGCCCTCCCGCCGCCGGCTGCTCAAGCACCTGCGCGCGCGCGATGCCGATGCGGCAGTTGCCGAGATGAACAAGTTCCTGGAACGCCTGCAGGCGAACTACATGGAACTCTGGGGCTCGCGCAAGCAGTGAGTCACGCGGCAGCGTTCGCCGCGAACCGACCTGCCCGCCTTCCCGACGTCACCGCCCAGCAGATGTGATGGCCATTGCCGGCCAGCAGCAATCCGCCCTGCCCTGCCGCTCCTGCCGCATAGAGCCGGGGGATCACGCTGTCGTCCGCCCGCAGCACCTGGTGCGAGCCGTTGACCGCCAATCCGCCGTCGGTGATGACGATTCTTGCTTCCAACGGCCCGAGGGCATGCAGCGGTGATTGCCACTGTCGGTCGCGCAAGGTGCTTTCGAGTGCACTGGGCGGCAGGCCCATCGCACGGGCGAGCGCAGCCGGCGTCGCGCCGGTGCGGTACAGGTCCTTGCGATGGCGGCGGTAATCGGGGAGGTACGCAAAGGCCACACCTGGCGCAGTCGAGACATGGTTCGGCGCCGCCGAGAACTTGCGCGCGAGCGCATCGTCGAACACCAGCCACGCCTGCCCGCCCGGCTGCGCGGCAATGGCGAGGCCGGGAGCCTGCTGTTCATCCACGAAACGCCCGCCGTCGCGATTGATCAGCAAGGCGCCGCTGCGCAGCAGGCTGGCCTCCGGCCCGAGCGACGCGGTCATGAAGGACATCACGAAGGGACGGAAGAGCGCGGCCGGCAGCGTCGCGAGCGCCAGCGCCATGAGCTTGCCGAGCGCCCACGAAGGCGGCAGCCGCTGCACCAGGCTCGGCTTCGCCGGCGCGCCGAAGCGCAGGCCGGGGCCGAAGACCACCTCTCCGTTGACGATGCGCGCGCCGATCGCTTCGGCCAGACGATGGCCGTCGCCCGTGGCGGTCGGATTGACGCCCGGGATGAGTTCGAGCTCCGGCCGGAAGCGTGCCTTCAGCGCAGCGCCATTGCTGTAGTCGCCCGAGCAGAGGACCACGCCGCGCCGCGCGGCGATTTTCGTGCGCCGATCGCCGACCAGCGCTTCGACGCCGCAAACGCCGCCGTCTTCTGCGCGCAGCAGTTCGGTCACTGCTGCCCCGAGCAGTACTCGCACACCGCGGCGCCTGGCTTCCTTCGACAGGTAGTACGGATAGGCCCGCGAGTTCGGCAGCACGTTGTGCATGCGCGGATGGCGATGCGGCGGATCGGCTGTGGGCCCATAGAAGCTCAGCCCCAGCGACATCAACCAATGCAGCGTGTCGGCCGCGCTGTCGACCAGCAGGCGACGCAGTTCGCGGTTCTCCTGCGACGCGAACGGCCCCATGAAATGGTCCATGTCCTCGAAGTGCTCGTCGGGCGAATCCACGATGCCCGCGCGCTGCTGCAGGCGCGAACCCGCTGCATTGATCGAGCCCACGGACAGCCGGCTGCTGCCGCCCGGGATCGGATTCTTCTCCAGCACCAGCACGCTGGCGCCCGTGGCTGCAGCCTCGATGGCAGCCGCGAGGCCGGAAGCGCCGCCGCCCACGATCACCACGTCGGCCGTGTCCACGCCACGCTCCTGAAGAGAGGATGGCCCGCTCACACGATCGTCACTTCCTGCATCAGATACACGCCCAGGGAGGCAAGCATCGGATCCTCGAAGATGAGTTGGCGGCCAGCGGGCGACTGCAGCGCCGCGCGCGCAGAAGCTGCGTCGTCGAACCACAGCTCGCTCACTGCTTGCGCACCGGAGGGATCGCCCGACGGCACGCCGGCGGCCACGGGATGCGCGCGGTCCACCACGAAGTTCTGTACGAAACGGCGGGCGCCGGGCAGCTCGCGAGCGGCGTCGCGATGCGACGCCAGCCAGCGCTCACGCAAGCCCGCACACGGGACATCGGCACGACGGGTCGAGACCCACATCAGCTTGGCCGGCGCGACGTGGCCCGGCTGCAATTCATCCGCTTCGGTCACGAGGATGGTGATCTCTCCCTGGAACCTGGGAATGTCGAGCTTGCAGGCCGCGTATTCCGGCGAAGCATCGGACACCTCCATCGCAGCGATGCTCGAAAACGAAAGCTGCGCGATCCCGTCGATCGCCTGCACGGGCGAGTCCGGCGCCTCGTACAGTCGCTCGCGGATGTGGTTCTGCCGATAGGTACCGAGCCCCGGCAGCTTGGCCGCCAGCTGCCCGTGCACGCCCAGCCAGTGGCTTGCGAACTGCGCCGGCGTCACATCCTCGCGTCGGCTGAACAACGCGCATCGACAGACCGTCACTTGAGTTCCTTGCCCGCATGCTCCCCCTCGAGGAAGCGGTTGGGCTTGAGGAAGAAGGACAGCACCAGCGCGCCGCCCGGCGAGCGCGCCAGATGCCGGTTGCCTTTCGGGCGCCAGACGTAGTCGCCCTCGCGCACTTCGCCCTCGTCATCGACGATGCTGCCTTCGAGCACGTAGGTCTGCTCGACCTCCACATGTTCGTGCAGCGGCAGCTGCGTGCCCGGCTGCCAGCGAAAGAGCGCCGTCAGCAGACCGCTGGCGTCGTCCTGCATCAGCACCTTCATCTCGATGCCCGGCGTAGGCGTGGGCTTCCAGGGCAGGCTTGCCACGTCGACGTAGCGGGAGGCATCGGCCGCAAGCCCATCGTGGCCGGGATGAAAGGGCGTGATGGTCGTCATCGCCCCGTCGGTCAGAACTGGTAGCCGTACTTGGCGGCCACTTCCTTGAAGCCGAACACGCGCGCGGCGTTCTCACCCAGCACCTTGCGGCGCGACACCTCGCTCAGGTGGCCCATCTGCCGTTCGATGGCCTCGGCCGAGTGCGGCCAGGTGCCCTCGTGGTGCGGGTAGTCGTTGGCCCACATGAAGTTGTCCTGCAGGCCGTGCTCCTCCATCAGGCCGAGGCCGGCGCGGTCCTCGCCGAAGGTCGCGAAGCCGCGCGCCTTGAAGTAGTCCGAGGGCAGCATCTTCAGCTTCGGGCGAACCCAGAAGTGGTGTTTCAGATAGGCCTCGTCCATGGCGTCGAGCATCCATGGCACCCAGCCGATGCCGGCCTCGACGCTGCCGAAGCGCAGTTCGGGGAAGCGCTCGGCAACACCCGAAGCACAGATGTTCACCAGCGGTTCGAGCGTCGGCGACAGCGAGTGCACGACGTAGTTCACGACCGCGCCGCCGTTGCCGCGCGTGGTGCGCGGGTCCTTGCCGGTGGAAACGTGGAAGGTGGCCGGCACGCCCGCTTCGACGAAGCGCGCCCACATCGGATCGAACTCCACCTTGTTGTAGTTGAGCTCGTTGGTCTTGGGTGGGCCGAAGAGCGGCTTGCACGGCAGAGTGAAGTGGCGAAAGCCCAGCTTCAGGCAGCGGTCGATTTCCTTGAGCGTCGCCTCGACGTTGCCGGTGGCCAGCGCCGCGGCGGGCGACAGGCGTTCGACGTGGGGGCCGAAGTTCTCCCAGGCCCACGTGTTGTAGACCTCGCACTGCGCGTGGGCAAAGTCGGGGTCGAACGTGTACCACATGCCCAGGCCCTTGCCCGGGAAGATGATCTCGCCGTCGATGCCGTCGAGTTCCAGGTCGTGCAGCCGCTGCTCGACGCTCGGGCCGCGTTCGGAAGCGGTGGCGCCAGCCTTGGAGCGGGCCAGGTCCTCGCCCTCCAGCTTGGCGAGGATCAGGCGGTCGGGCTGCTCGGACGCCTCCATCTTGCGCCACTGCACGCCCTTCTCGTCGATCCACACCTTGGGCAGTCGGTCCCGGTACTTGGCGTCGATGCGCTCGGCCCACAGGTTGCCCGGCTCGTTGGCATGCGTATCCGCCGAGATCATCAGGTACTTGTTGGCGGCTCGGGGCTGAGGCGACTTCTCCCAGCCGGCGGAGCCGGGGGTGTTCAGACGCCATTGATTGGCTTCGTTGACGACGATCTCGGTCATGACGGGGTCCTCGGTGGGAATGTGCAGCAGTTCAACCGCTGGATTTGAATGGTTTGACCATTCTAAACAGCGAGAATCACCTGTCAAGCCCCGAAGCAGGGGAAGCCCGCGCGAAGCGGGCGGAAGATCAGCGTGTTTTCCTGGGCGCAGGCACAGGCTCGGGCACGGCGTCCATGCCCTCCTGCACGATCGTCAGGTATTCGTCCATGCCCTTGGCTGCGGCCTTGGCGTCGCGCGCCCGCATCGCCTTGAGAATGCGGCGGCGCACCGGCACCAGTTCCGGGCGCGCTTTCCGGCCGGTGCGGTCGATCACGTAGCGGATGATGTCCGACAGCGAATCCACCAGCATCGCGAGCACCTCGTTGCGCGTCGCGCGGGCGATCAGGCCGAAGAAGCGCACGCCTTCGTCGGCGCGCTGGCGAAGGTCTTCGCTCTTCTCGATCTCCGTGATGTTCTGCTCGATGGCGGCAAAGTCCTCTTCCGTCGCACGTTCGCAGGCCAACTCGATCACCATGCCGTTGATCAGTTTTCGCGCCTCGGCAAGGCCGGCCAGCGACACCCGGCCAAGGATCATCAGGTCCTGCAGCGACTGGGTGAGGAGTGCCGGGTTGCCGTCGCGGATGAACGCACCGCCCTTCACGCCCTTCTGCAGGGAAACGACGCCGGAGATCTCGAGCGTGCGCAACGCCTCTCGCACCGCCGGGCGGCTGACCTGGAACTCCACCGCCAGGTCGCGTTCGGCCGGCAGCTTGTCGCCGGGCTTGAGCACGCCGGACGCGAGGCGCTTTCGGATCTGCTCGCAGATCTCCTCGAAGACACGGCGCGTCTTCACCTCCTGGAAGGACAGCTGCGGAATGGGTTGCATGACATGGCTCGACATAGTGGTGTTGGGCGAGGATAGCCCAAGGCCACCAAGGGTCGGACTGCTCAATCGCATCGCATCGCAATGGACTGACCATTACAATAGGTCATGGCCACCCTTCCCCAGATTCACCAAACTGCCGCCGGCCGCGTGCTGGTCTTCGATTCGGCGACGTACGTCGAGAACCACGTGGCCCACGCGCCGGAGATCGGCGGCGGTGTGGTCGTCAACGCCTCGTACAGTGGCGTGCTCTGTGCGCGCATGGTGATGCGTGCCCGGCCACAGGCCGTCGTCGGGCTGGACTGCGCCATCGGCAAGGACGGCGCAGGCATCGCGGGCCTCTGGTACTACGAAGCGCTGGGCGTGCCCGCAGCCGCAGCCGACGTGATGACCGCCGAGATGGGCAATGGCGCCGACCTGTACGACCACGGCATCGTCAGCCGCGTGAACGACGCCGCTCAGGCGCTGGGGATCGCGCCGGGCATGACGGTGCGCGACGCCGCGCGATGCATGCTGACCGGGGAGAACAAGCCTGCGGCCTTCGACCCCGCACGCCGCCTCGTGGTCCACACGGCCGACAACGGCCGCAGCATCGTGTGCACCGATTCCATCGCCTATGCCCTGCCGGAGGACCGCGAGCGCAACGTGCTGTGCACTGCCGGCCACACAGGGCGCAGCGTCGTCGGCTACTTCCGCGACTTCCGCCCGTGGGCCTTCATCTGCTCCGACGGCGGCGGCGGCAAGAACCACAGCGGCCTGAGCGCGCTCGAGGCGGTGGAGCCCGACGGCATCGCCGGTGCCAGTGTGAGCGCACTCACCGCGCGCATGGGCGACGGCCAGAGCACGTATTTCGACGGCGTGATCAGCGCCGCCAATCGCATCGCCCGCGACAAGGGCGTGCGCGTCGGCCAGTCCGCTCGCGAGGCCGCCCTGCTGCTCCTGGCCTGACCATTCGAAACCCTGGAGAAATTTGCATGAAGCCCGAAATCCCGTCCGGCCCGTTGCGCGGCCTGCGCGTCGTCGAGTTCGCCGGCATCGGCCCCGGCCCCTTCGCGTGCATGCTGCTGTCCGACATGGGCGCCGATGTCGTCACCATTGATCGACCCGGCAAGAAGCTGGGCGAGCCGCACAACATCACCGGCCGTGGCCGCAGCGTCGTGCTGGCGGACCTGAAGGACGCTGCCGCGCGCGAGGAGGTCTTCCGGTTGCTGGGGAAGGCCGACGTGCTGATCGAAGGCTATCGCCCCGGCGTGATGGAACGCCTGGGTTTCGGCCCGGATGCCGTGCTCGCGCGCAACCCCCGCATCGTCTACGGCCGCATGACGGGCTGGGGCCAGGAAGGCCCGCTCGCGCAGGCTGCCGGCCACGACCTCAACTACATTGCGATCAGCGGCGCGCTTCATGCGATCGGCCCGAAGGACGGCGCGCCGGTGCCGCCGCTGAACCTGATCGGCGACTACGGCGGCGGCAGCCTCTACCTGATCGTGGGCGTGCTCGCGGCGTTGCGCGAAGCGGGCATTTCCGGCCGCGGCCAGGTGGTGGACGCGGCCATGAGCGACGGCGCCGCCTCGCTCATGACCAATTTCGTGAGCCAGCAGATGCGCGGCGTGTTCGGCGAATCGCGCGGCAGCAACCTGCTCGACGGCGGGGCGCCCTACTACCGGGTGTACGAGACAGCGGACGGCGAACACGTCACGCTGGGCGCGATCGAGCCGCAGTTCTTCTCGGAGTTCTGCGAGCGGGTCGGCGTGCCGACCGAATTGCACCGCGCGCAGAACGATCGCGCGCAATGGCCCCGGCTGCACGACGAATTCGCCCGGATCTTCAAGCAGAGGACGCAGCAGGAATGGACGGCCGCACTGGAAGGCACGGACGTGTGCTTCGCCCCGGTGCTGCCCCTGTCGCGGGCGCAGGAGCATCCGCACAACCGCGCGCGCAACACCTTCGTCGAGGTGGAGGGCGTTCGGCAGCCGGCGCCTGCCCCACGCTTCTCCCGCACGCCTTCGCAGATCCAGGGCCCGGCACCGAAGCAGCCAACGCCTGCGACCGAGGTGCTCGATCGCTGGCAATGAGCGCTGCGGCCGGCGCGCCGGTCCGCCTGCTCGCGGCCGGGGCATTCTTCAGCGCCGCCGCGCTTCGGGTGTGCGATTCGCTCCTGCCGCGCTTCGCGCTCGAATTCCAGCGCAGCACGGGTGAAGCGGGCCGTCTGATCGTCGCCTTTGCCCTCGCCTATGGGCTGATGCAGCTGTTGTCCGGCCCGCTCGCGGACCGCTTCGGCAAGCAGCGCCTGATGATTCTTTCGCTTGCCGGTTGCGGCGTTGCCTCGGCCGCCGCGGCACTTGCGGGCTCCTTCGACGCGCTGCTGGCCTGGCGCGCACTGTGGGGCATGGCCGCGGCCGGCATCGTGCCGCTCGCGATGGCCTGGATCGGCGATGCGGTCGCCTACGAGGCGCGACAGGCGACGCTGGCGCGGCTGCTCCTCGGCACCCTGTCGGGCATGGTGATCGGCCAACTGCTCGGCGGGCTGTTCGCCGAAACCGCGCTTGGCTGGCGCGGCGCCTTCTGGGTCCTCAGCGTCGGCTACTGGGTGGTGGCCGCGCTTCTATGGCGCGACGCCGCGCGAACCGAGGCGACGCCCGTGCTCGCCGGAGGCCGTGGCGGCATGGGCGCCGTGCTCGCGCAGCCATGGGCCAGGGTGGTGCTGTTGGCGGTGTTTCTCGAAGGCGTGTTCCTGCTCGGCACGCTGAGCTATCTGCCGAGCTACCTGCATGCACGAGAAGGCCTGGGCCTTGCCGCCGCGTCCGCTGTCGCCGCACTCTATGCAGTGGGCGGGCTGGTCTACGCCGTCTGCGCGCGCCGTGTGGTCGGCGCTTTCGGCGAGATCCGGATGGCGGCCGTCGGTGGCCTGCTGATGGCCACGGCGCTCGTCGGCCTGTGGCTGCTGCCGCATTGGTGGGCGGCCGCGCCGCTGTCGGTGCTGCTCGGCTTCGGCACCTACCTCTACCACAACACGCTGCAGACCCATGCCACGCAGATGGCGCCGCAGGCGCGCGGGAGCGCCGTCTCGCTGTTCTCGTTCAGCCTGTTCGCGGGGCAGTCGATCGGCGTCGTCGCCTACGGTGGCACGGTCGACATGCAGGCGTATGCCGCGCTGCTGCTCCTGCCTGCAGCGGCGCTCGCCATCGTGGGTGTCGGCTTCGCCGCGCTGCTTCGTCGGCGTGTCAGCGTCGCCGTATAGCGAAGGCACCACCCGCTGCCAACAGCACCGACACCGCCCAGAACACCGAGATCAATCCGACGGCCGAACCCAGCGCGCCGAACAGCATCGGCAGGAAGGTTTGGCTCGCGCTGGTGATGGTGGAGCGTACGCCGACCGCTTCGCCGATGCGGTCCTCGGGCGAGTGGCTGTGCACGAGCGCCATCGAGACAGGCTGGCCGCAGCCCAGACTCATGCCGAGCAGGAAGGAGGCAAGCATCAGCGTCCCGAAATCGCTCAAGAGCGGAAAGGCCAGGTACCCCAGCGCCGTGACGAACAACGCACCCGCCATCGTGGCCCATTCCCCCGCGCCGCGGGAGATGCGCGGCAGCAGCAGCCGGATCGCGAAAGTGCCCGCGCCGAAGAAGCCCATCAGCAGCCCCGTGCGGGTCGCGCTCAAACCTGCCCTTGCGCCTTGAAGCGGCGCCAGGAAGGTGAACAGGTCCCACCCCATCGAGAGCAGACCGCTCACGAGGAACACCGCACGCAGCGGTCGATGACCCAGGAGATCGGCGAGGCGCGGCCGCGATGGGGCGCCATCGCCCGCCGGCGTCAGGCGATACCTCGAAGCGGCGCGGCGCAGCATCACCATGCTCGCGAGCGCGAAGGCGCACAAGACCAGGAAGGCCCAGCGATGCCCGGCATGGTCGATGACGACGCCCGCGAGCATCGGCCCGGTGAGACCGGACAGCGAGAAGGCGACCGCCATCGCGGAGAAGGCATCGGTGCGGCGCTGCGGTGCGCTGGCGCGGCCGATCGCGAGGTTGATCGCGACATGCGCCGACATGTAGCCCGTGCCGGTCAGGACGCTCGCGGCATAGAGCGAAGGCATCGAAGGCCATGCGGCGACCAGCAGGCCGCCGATGAGCAGCAGCACCAGGCCGCCGGCCGCGAACGGCGCGTAGCCGATGCGATCGGACCAGCGCCCGATCTTCACCGCCGCCAGCATCGGGACGACCATCACGAGCCCCAGCAGGGTGCCGATCGCCAAGGGTGACGCATGCAGCGCCACCGCGTGCAGGGTGATCGTGAAGCGGTTGCCGGCGAACGCCGCGTGCCCGATCGCGAGCGCGACGATCAGGCCGAGCGGCAGGCCGGCAGCACCTAGGCCACGCAGCGCCACTGCATCAGCGTGTAGGGGGGCTCGGCCTGCGGGTGGTGCTCGAAGACGCCCTCCACCTCGGCGCCGATCACCACCTCCTGCATCGGATCGCCGAGCAGGTTGCCGAGCATGCGCACACCGCCGGCCTGCGGCAGTTCCACCAGAACCACGAGGTACGGTCCCGCGCCCTTCAGGCAGGGGTGCACCGGATGCCATACGCGCTCCCAGCTGTAGATGCGAGCGCGCGGTGCGACCTCGACCCAGTCCGGGTCGAAGCGATGGCAATGGTGGCAGATCCATTCCGGGCCGAACTGCCATGTGCCGCAGCCGCCGCAGCGCTGCACGCGCAGGCGGTTCTCGCGCAAGCCGCTCCAGTAAAGCGTCGAGAGGCCATCGGCCTCGGGGACCGGAATGGGCAGGCCCGGAGACAGGTAGGGTTGTGCGCTCACAATACGGCCTCCGATCCGAGCATCAGGTTGCTGACGGGCGTGACCATGGGCCCGCCGATGACCAGCGCGACGTCGTTTCGCGGCGCCTGCGCGGTGGAAGTGCCGCGCACCTGGCGCACCGCTTCCAGCACGAGCTCGAAGCCATGCATGTAGCACTCGGCCAGGTTGCCGCCGCTGGTGTTGAGCGGCAGCTTGCCGCTCGGGGCCAGCAGGTTCTCGAGCCGCAGGAAGTCGTTGGCCTCGTCCGGATGGAAGAAGCCGTGCTCGGCCAGCGCCATCAGCACGCCGCCGGTGAAGTTCTCGTAGCTCTGCACCACGCCCACGTCCTTCGGAGCGACGCCGGCCATGCGGTAGAGGTTGGGCGCCACGGTGGCGAAGCTGGAACTCGCATAGTTGGGCGTGTTGTGGGGCACCGCGGCCACGCGCTCGTCCGATCCTGTGGCCGCACCGAGGATGTACACCGGCTTGTTGGGAAAGTCCTTGGCCCGCTCCGCGGGCACGAGGATCACGGCGGCCGCCCCGTCGTTCTCCATGCAGCAGTCGAAGAGGTGGAAGGGCTCGACGATCCAGCGCGAATCGTCGTACTGCGCCTCGGTCAACGGCTTGCCGTGCATCACTGCACGCGGGTTGCGCTGGGCATGCGCATAGGAGGCCATGGCGATCGCGCGCAGCGCCTCCTGCTTCACACCGTGGTCGTGCATGAAGCGACGCGCCTTCATCGCGAACTTCTGTCCGGGCGACAGCACGCCATAGGGCGCCTGCCACGCCATGTCGCCGGAGATCGTCGGCCCGGTGGGTGCCTGCCCGAAGCGGCCGAACTGCCCCTGCGCCAACGCACGGAACGCGACCAAGCAATCCGACAGACCCGAGGCCACCGCGGCCGCGCCGTTGGCTACCGCCGCGCAATTGCCGCCGCCACCGCCGCCCCACTGCATGGTGGTCGAACGCAGCTGCCGCATCCCCAGCGCCGCAGCCAGGCGCGAGGGATCGTTGCGGTCGTTGCTGTACGAGGCGAAGCCATCGATGTCGCGCACGTCGATCCCCGCATCCCGGCAGGCGGCAAGGATCGCCTTGAGCGCCAGCTTGAACTCCGCATCGGGCGACTGGCCGTGACGGTAATAGGTCGTCTCGCCGATGCCCACGATGGCGACGCGACCGCGCAGTGTCCGGTTGTTCATGCTCGAAACATCCACATTGCAAATGGTTGGACCAATGCTACCACGGTGCCTATACTTGCGCGCTCCCCATCCACCCGTTCAAAGAAGGAGCCGTCAAGCCATGCCGACCCAGAGATCAGTGCTCGTCACCGGCGGCGCAGCCGGCATCGGCCTGGCCATCGCTCGCGGCTTCGTCGCCCTGGGCCACCGCGTGCTGTTGGCCGACGTGAGCGAATCCGTTCGTGCTGTCGCCGACAGGCTGTCCACGCCCGACGCGCCGGTGCATGCCCAGGTGGCGGACATTGGCGACGAAGCGCAGGTGCTGGGCGTCGCCAGGCGCGCGGGCGAACTGTTCGGCGGCTGCGACATCCTGGTCAACTGCGCCGGCATGTCGAGCAAGCGCAACGGCCAGCCGGTTCCGCCCACCGAGGTGACGATGGCCGACTGGGAGCGCGTGCTGCGCGTGAACCTCACCGCGCCCTTCCTGCTCTCGCGCGAGCTGATCCCGGGCATGCGCCAGCGCGGATTCGGGCGCATCGTCAACATCGCCTCGCGTGCCGGACGCACCTTCGTCGCGCCGGCCGGGGCCGACTATGCGGCCTCCAAGGCGGCGCTGATCGGCCTGACGCGGCACCTGGCGGGCACCTATGCGCCGGACGGCATCACCGTCAACTGCGTCGCACCGGGGCGGATCGAAACTGCACTGTCCTCGCTGTCCAGTCCGGAAGTGATCGCCGCCGCCACACGCGCGATTCCGATGCGCCGCCTGGGGGACACCGACGAGGTCGCGGCGGCCGTGCTCTTCCTCGCGAGCGAACAGGCGTCCTACGTCACCGGCACCTGCGTCGATGTGAACGGCGGCGTGTTCATGGGCTGACGCCGCTCACGAGCGAGCTCACGACGGCGTCAGCACCTGCCCGCCGCACACCGAGATGCATTGCCCCGTCACATAGCCCGACAACGGCGTGACCAGGAATTCGAGCACGTTCGCACAGTCCTCGACTTCGCCGAAGCGGCGCAGGGGAATGCGCTTGAGTTCCTTCTCGTTCTGCATGCCGCGTTCCGCCGCCTGCTTGCGGATGCGCTCGGTCATCATCGACCCCGGCGCGATGCAATTGACGCGAATGCCCTGCGGCCCCAACTCCTGTGCGAGGTACCGTGTCAGCGTGGTGACCGCCCCCTTCGCGATGGCATACGGCGCGAGCCGACCAGCGGCGCGCGACGGGTCGAGCGCGGCCAGGGTGGCGATGTTCACGATCACGCCCCCACCCTGCGCGCGCATCGTGGGCAGCACTTCCTGGCTGCAGAAGAGCGCACTGCGGTAGTTCACGTCCAGCATCGCGTCGGTGTCCTCGTCCGGCATCTGCGACGCCAGGCTCCGCTCGACGGGGGTGAACGCCCCGCCCGCGTTGTTGACCAGGATGTCGATGCGGCCAAGCTCCGCCAGCGTCCTTTGCACGAGTGCGCGCGCGCCAGCGCGCCGACGCAGGTCGCCCTCGACGCCCAGACTGCGGCGGCCCAGGGCGCGGATCTCCTCGGGCACGCCAGGCGCGGTCAGCGACTCCCCGAACTCGCGTGCCGATGCGAGGTCGATATCGGCGACCACCACATCGGCGCCGAGTTGCGCGAGCCGCAGCGCATATGCGCGGCCTAGGCCGCGCGCCGCGCCGGTCACGATGGCCACCTGGCCCTGCAGTGTCGATGTCGTGGCCTTGCTCATCGAACCATCATATTAGTGGTCGGACCATTGGGTCAATGTGACGCAGACATGCGCGGTGCCGCTACGATCCGCCCATGCTCAGTCCACGCGACCACGACGGCTTCGACGTCGTCCCCATCAATCCGCAGCGCATCTTCCAGGAAGTGGCCAACCAGTTGCGGCGCCTGATCTCGGAAGGGAAACTGCGGCCCGGCGACAAGCTTCCTCCGGAGCGCGAACTGGCCAAGCGCTTCGGCGTCAGCCGCAACACCATGCGCGAAGCCCTGCGCGCACTGGAGCTCAGCGGACTGATCGAACTGCGGCTGGGCGCGACCGGTGGCGCCTTCGTGCTGCCGGGCAGCTCGAACGCCGTGGTCGCGGGCATGCGCGATCTCTACTTCCTCGGCGCGATCACGCCGCAGCACCTGACCGAGGCGCGCATCGCGGTCAGCGCCGCGGTGATCCGCGTGGCCTGCGAGCACATCACCGACGAGGAGATCGATGCGCTGGAGGCCAATGTCGCAGCCGCCGCGAAGGCCAAGCAGGCTGGCGACTTCGAGGAGCGCACCCGGCACCACCAGGCCTTCCACGTGATGCTGGCACGGACCACGCACAACCCGGTCCTCATCGCGACGACCGAGGGGATCATGGAGATCACCCGCCAGTTCGTGAAGGCGATCGGCCCGACCGACCAGCAGGACTACACGTCTCCTTCGCGCAAGCGGCTGCTCAAGCACCTGCATGCGCGCGACGCGGAGAAGGCTGTGGCCGAGATGAGCTCGGCACTCACCAAGCTGCATCGCGGCTACATGGTGAATGCCGAGGCGCCGGGCGCTACCGCTGCAGCACCACCCCGGCCGCCTCGCGGTCCCAGGCCTGCGAAAGCGCGGCCTCCAGCTCCCGGCGCAGCCTGAACTTCTCCACCTTCTGGCTCATGGTGGTGGGCAGCGCCTCGCGGAACTGGATGTAGCGCGGCACCATGAAGTAGGCCATGTTGCGCTGGCAGTGCGCGACCAGTTGCAGCTCGTCGAGGCGCACGCCGGGCTTCGCGACGACCACCGCGGCCACCTCCTCGTCGTTGGTCGCAGTCGCCACCGGGAACACGGCGGCATCGGCCACGCCGGGGTGCGTGGCGATGATCTGCTCGACCTCGAAGGCCGAGATGTTCTCGCCGCGGCGACGGATGCAGTCCTTCTTGCGGTCCACGAAGTAGAGGTAGCCGTCGGCGTCGCACATGCCCCGGTCCCCGGTGTGGAACCACAGGTTGCGGCGCGACGCCAGCGTGGCCTCGGGCATCTTGTAGTAGCCCATGGTGCCGCGCCAAGGCTCGTCGAAGCGCAGGACCATCTCGCCCGGCTCGCCCGGCGGAAGCTCGAGATCGTCATCGTCGACGATGCGGACCTGCACGCCGCGTCGCGGCCGTCCGATGGAGCCGAGCTTGTCGCGCGGGTCCCACTGGGTGAAGGACGTGACCATGCCGTAGTCCGACAGGCCGTAGTTGTTCATCGCGCGCAGGCCGAAACGCTCCTCGAATTCGGCCGCGTACTTCGGCGTGGGCGCCATGCTCACCAGCCGCAGACAGTTGTCGGCATCGGCAGGCGACGGTGGCTGGCTCCACAAGAAGCTGGACATCGCGCCGAGGAAGTTGGTGATGGTCGCCCTCGATTCGCGGATCTCGTCCCAGAACCTCGACACCGAGAAGCGCCGCGACATCACCACCGAGGCACCGCAGACCAGTGCAGCACCGGTGGCTGCCAGCAGCGCGTTGTTGTGGAAGAGCGGCAGGCACACATAGAAGATGTCCGACGCGCGGTAGCCCTGCGCCTCCGCCGCACTGGTGCCGTAGGTGAGCGCCGCAGCCTGGGACAGCATGCTGCCCTTCGATGGACCGGTGGTCCCGGAGGTGTAGGCGATCAGCACCAGGTCGCAGAAGCGCGGCTCGACGGCCGGAACGAAGGGCGTGGCGGCGGCACGCTCGACCAGTGCATGGAAGTCGGCGACCTCCAATGCGCCAGCCCATTCGACCGCGCTCTCGCCTTCCTCGCCCGTGCGCACCACGATCACCCGCCTGAGAAGCGGCAGTTCCGGCAGCACCTCGTGGAGCCGCGAAGCGAGCGCCGCATCGACCAGCACCGTTTCGCAGTCGGACTGGGCAAGGTAGTAGCGCAGCAGTTCGCCGCGGGCGGCCGTGTTGACCGGCACCGACACCGCGCCGATCTTGGCGATGCCGAGGAACACCGCCAGATGCTCCGCCGAGTTGCCCATGAGCAGCCCGGTGTGCCCGCCGCGCCCCACGCCGAAGCCCTGCAACGCATGCGCGACCCGATCGGTCCATGCATCGATCTCGCCATAGGTGAAGGTGCGGCCGGTGGCCGTCTCGGTGAGCAACACCTTGTCGCGCGATCGCTCGGCGAACCTCGCAAGCACTTTCGGAAAGGTCAGCTCGCGCAGGGCGTAGGTGTCGGCGGTAACGGCGTTCGGCTCCACGCCAGCGGTGTTGGGCCTCATTCGGGCGTGATGTTGTTGCGCTTGATGACGGCGAGCCAGCGCTCGTTGTGGCGGGCCAGCAGGGCCGCGAATTCCTCGGGCGTGCTGCTGGTCGCGGTGACGCCGGCCTTCTCCATGGACTCGCGATAGTTCGCATCGGCCACGGCGACCTTCATCGCTGCCGCGAGCTTCTCCAGGATCGGCTTGGGCGTGCCGGCCGGCGCGACGAGGCCGAAGAAGATCTCGATCGTGAGGTCCGGTTGCCCGACCTCCGCCATCGTCGGGAACTGCGGCAGCGCCGGCTCGCGCCTGGGCGTGGTGACTGCGTAGCCCTTGAGCTTGCCCGCCTTCACCTGCGGCGTGGCCGCCGAGGTGGAAGTGAACATCAGGTCGACCTGCCCGCCGAGCTGCGCATTGACGCCTTCGATCTCGCCCTTGTAGGGCACATGGAGAAGATCGATCCCCGCGGACTGCTTGAGCATCTCGGCCAGCAGGTGCGGCGCGCTGCCGTTGCCGGAAGAGGCGATGCTGATCTTGCCCGGCGAGGCCTTGGCGAGCTTGACCAGTTCGCCGAAGTCCTTGGCCGGCAGGTCGGCCCTCGATGTCAGCGTCCACGACGAGATCGCCGCCAGGCTCACCGGTGCGAAGGCCTTGCGTGGGTCGTAGGGTGGGTTCCTCGTGACGTGAGGCGTGACGCTCATCGGGCTGTTGCCGCCCCAGCCCAAGGTGTAGCCGTCCGGCTGGGCACGCGCCACGGTGCCCATGCCGATCATGCCGCCGGCGCCGGCGCGGTTCTCCACCACGAACGGCTGCCCGAGCTGCTTGGACAGGAGCGTCGCGATCATGCGTGCGGACAGGTCCGTGGCGCCGCCCGCTGAGAACGGCACGATGATCGTCACGGGCTTGGAGGGAAAAGTGTCGGGGCCCTGCGCGAACGAGGTCGCGGCGGCCACGAGCATCGCGGCGGCGGCGAGCAAGCGGGCTGTCTTCATGGGTATGTCTCCTGGGGTTCTGTCTGGCGAGAGGCGCAAGCGTCCCTATAATAGAACAAATGGTCCAACCATTCAATCATTCTGGCGACGTCGGTCTCCTGCACGGTTTGCGCGTGGTCGAGATGTGCGATGAGCAGGCCGAGTACTGCGGCCTGCTGCTCGCAGGCCTCGGCGCCCGCGTCACCAAGGTCGAGCCGCTCGCGGGTGCTGCATCGCGGCGCATGCCGCCGCTTTCGCAGGACGGGCGTTCGCTCTATTTCCAGGCTTACAACCGCGACAAGGACTCGGTGCTGCTGGACCTGCCGAGCGCGCCCGCGCGTGCGTCGCTGCTGGCGCTTCTGGAAGAGGCCGACGTGTTCCTGTGCGGCAGCCTGGCGCAGGTGGAATCCTTCACCGGTCTTGCACTGTCGGAACTCGCCAATCGCTTTCCCCGCCTGGTCACCGCGCGCATCACGCCGTTCGGCGACGAGGGCCCATGGAAGGACTTTCGCGGCAGCGACCTGGTACACCTGGCGCTGGGCGGGGTGATGATGAACACGGGCTACGACCCCGATCCCCAAGGACGTCCCGACTTGCCCCCGATCGCGCCGCAGGCCTTCCACGCCGGCCATATCGCGTGCGAGCAGGCGCTGGTCGGCATCCTCGGTGCACTGATGCACCGCGAACGCACCGGAGAGGGTCAGGACGTGAGCTGCGCGATCCACACCGCGGTGTCCGTCTCCACCGAGATGGACCTGATGTCGTGGGTGATGCGCGCGGCGACGCAGCAGCGCCAGACCTGCCGGCACTCCGCAGAATTGCTCAACATCACGACGCCGCTCGCGCAGACCAAGGACGGACGCTGGAACCTCGGCTGGATGGTGACCGCGGCGGATGAGAAGAAGGTCGTCGAGTTCCTGGCGTCCCGCGGCATGGCCTACGACCTCACCGGCCCCGACCCTCTGCGCGACCCCAACAGGCGCGACGTGCCCGGGGCCACGGCCTTCGACGAACACAAGGCCCACGTCTTCGAGGTGGTGCAACGCTTCGTGCGCAGCTTCCGGTTTCGCGACCTGCCGTGGGAAGAGGCGCAGGCGCACGGCCTGATGTGGGCACCGCTGCGCAAGCCGCACGAGAACCTCGACGACCCGCACTGGGCCGCCCGTGGCACCTATGCATGGATCGACGGGCTGCCCTATCCCCGGAGCAAATGGATCGGCTCGACCACCGCATGGGTGGCCGAGCGCGCCGCGCCGCAACCCGGCGAGCGGCGGCCGCAGTCAGCGGCACACGCCGGCGAAGCGCCAGCTGCGAAAGAAAAGTCGCGCGGCGCGGCGATCGCGCACTCCGGGCGCGGCAGGCCCTTTGCGCTGCAAGGCATCCGCATCCTCGACTTCTCCTGGTTCCTCGCCTCCGCCGGCGGCACGCGCATGGTGGCCGCGCTCGGCGCGGAATGCATCAAGGTCGAGTGGAAGGACCACCTCGACAGCCGCCTGGGCGCAATGGCCCCGGCAGGCGGCCGCGAGGCGCGCCGGCACGCCACCGGTCCCTTGCAGGGGATCGACGACCCGGCGATGGGCGGCCACTACAACCACAAGAACGCCGGCAAGCGCGGCCTGTCTCTCAACATCCGCGACCCGCGCGGCCTGGAGATCGCGCGGAGGCTGGTCGCCATCAGCGACGTCGTGGCCGAGGGCTTTTCCCCGGGCGTCATGGACCGCTGGGGCCTGGGCTACGAGGCGATGAAGCGCATCCGCAAGGACATCATCTACGTGCAGCAGTCGGGCATGGGCGCGCACGGGCGCTACGGCCGCATGCGCACCGTCGGGCCGATTGCCGCGGCGTTCACCGGCATCAGCGAGATGTCCGGGCTGCCCGAGCCCGCACCGCCGGCCGGCTGGGGCTATTCGTACCTCGACTGGATGGGCGCCTACGGCTTTGCGCAGGCCATCCTCGCCGGCCTGCTGCACCGCGAGCGCACCGGCGAGGGCCAGTGGATCGATGCCTCGCAATGCGAGTCCGGATTGATGCTCACCGGGGTGCAGTGCCTGGAGTGGGCACTGCAGCGAAAGGCCTTCACGCGCACCGGCAACCGATCGCCCTATGTGCCTGCGGCGCCGCACGGGGCGTATCGCTGCGCGGGCGACGACCGCTGGATCGCGATCGCCTGCTTCGACGAGCGGGACTGGCAAGCGCTGCTGCGGGCCGCCGGCGAGCCCGACGCCCTGCGCGATCCGCGCTTCGCCACGCTCGCTTCGCGGATCGCGCACCAGGACACGCTGGACGAAGCGGTCGAGGCCTGGACCCGCACCCAGGAGCGCTACGCCTGCATGGCCCTGCTGCAATCGCAGGGCGTCGCCGCAGGCGTGTGCCAGAACGCGCAGGACCGCTGCGAGTTCGATCCGCAGCTCGCGCAGCAGCAGTGGATGACCGAGGTGACCGCGCCACGCATCGGCACCTGGCCGATCACCGAGCTGCCTGCGAGGCTGTCGCGGACCCCAAGCCATGTCGGCGGGCTGCCGCAGCGCGGCGCGCCCGTCTATGGTGAGGACAACGAGTACGTTCTCGGTGAGTTGCTCGGCTATGCGAACGCGCAGATCCGTGCCCTTGAACGCGACGGCGTGATCTGAATGCCGGCGTCGGCCTCAGTCGAGGTGGATGTCGGTCGACTTGATGAAAGTCTTCCAGCGCGCGCTGTCGGCCTGGATGGTCTTGTGCAAGTACGCCGCGCTCGTGTCTTCGGCCGGGTCCACGCCCACGTCGCGCATGCGCTGGCGTACCCCGGGGTCAGCCAGCATCTTCGCGATTTCCGTGTTGAGACGCTTCACCGCATCGGGCGGCGTGCCGGCAGGCGCGCAGATGCTGTACCAGGTGTCGACCACGAAGCCTTTCACGCCTTCCTCCTCCATCGTTCGCAACTCGGGGGCGGCGCCGAGGTGGGTGCGCCCGGTGACGGCCAGCGCCCGCAGCCTGCCGCTGCGCACCTGCGGCAGCACCGAGGTGTCGACGAACAGGAAGTCGATCTGACCGCCGAGCAGATCCACGATGGCCGGGCCACTGCCCTTGTACGGCACATGCACCACGGGCGCGCCCGTGAGTTGGCGGAACATCTCGCCGGACAGGTGCGGCGTGGACCCATTGCCCGCCGATCCGTAGTTCACCCTGCCAGGATGGGCCTTGGCGTAGGCGATCAGGTCCTTCACCGAGCGCACCGGGCTCGACGCATTGACCACCAGCACGTTCGCGTTGGTGAAGATCATCGACACCGGTGTGAAGTCCTTGACCGGATCGAAAGGCAGCTTCGAGTACAGGTGCGGGTTGATGGCCATGGTGCTGTTGACCGCCATCAACAGCGTGTAGCCATCCGGCTGCGCCTTGGCCACGTAGGCCGCCCCGAGCGCGCCGTTGGCGCCGGCCTTGTAGTCGACCACGACGTTCTGGCCCAGCTTGGGCGTGAGCGCCTCGCTGACGATGTTGCCGAAGGTACTGCCCATGCCTCCCGGCGGATAGGGAACGACCAACATGACCGGCTTGTCCGGATAGGCGGCCAGCGCGGGCCATGCGGCGCCTGCAGCCAGCGCGCCGAGCGTGCCGCGAAGGAACTGCTTTCGGTTCATGCTCGAATCCCCAACGCCCGGCGTTCCTGGAAGATCAAGTCGTCCTGGTTGCGGCGTCCGGTCTGCTGCGAAGCCGGCGGATCCGGCAGGTCGGCGGGCACCGGCACGAACTGCTTCCAGTCGGCGACCAGCGTCCGTCGCGCGATCTTCCAGCGACGCTCCTCGCGCCGCTCGAAGCGGTCGACATAGCGCGAGCAGGTCATGAGGTCCATGCCGCCGCCGTCGGCGCCCGCCTTGCCGCCGGCAAGCTGGTCGAGCGCCGCGCGCGCCTCGGCCGGGTAGCGCTGCGTGGTGCGAACGTAGGTCTCCACCAACGCGAGGTCGGGGCCGGCGAACTCGATCAGCAGGTTGCTCACCGCGTGCATCGAGAAGGGTATGTCGGCATGGCGCCTTCGGATCCAGTCGATCAAGCCATCCACCGGGCCGTCGTAGGCGCCGTGCATGTCGATCGCATCGTCATGAAAGACATCGCGAATGCCACTGAAGTCGAGCCGGTCCACCGCGCGGCACCAGCGGTACATGCAGTCATGGATCTGCATGCGATCGGCGATGCGCTCGGGCGAGTAGTCGTCGAGGGCGCTGCTCATCGTCATTCCGCCTCGATACCGGCCCTGGCGATCACACCGGTCCACAGCGCATGGTCGCGCGTCATCATGTCGCCGAAGCTCTTGGCGTCGTTGGGGTGCGGGAACATGCCCAGCACCTTGAGCCTCTCCTGCACTGCCGGCTCGGCGATGGACTTGTTCAGTGCGTCGTTGAGCTTCGCGACGATCGCGGGAGGCGTGCCCGCCGGTGCCGACAGGCCGAAGAAGGCGTTGACCGCAAAGTTGGGAAGCGTCTCGGCGATGGCAGGCACATCGGGCAGCAGTGGGCTGCGCTTTTCGCTGGACACCGCGAGCATGCGCACGCGGCCCGCACTGACGAAGGCGTTGATCGCGTCGGAGGGCGTGGTCAGCGCCACCTTGACGTCGCCGGCAAGGACCGCGTTGACCGCCTGCGACGCGCCCTGGTAGGGCACGAAGACCATCTTCAGGCCAGCCGCCTGGTTGAAGGATTCGGTCGCCAGATGCGCCAGTGATCCGCGCCCCGCCGACGAGAACTCCAGCTTGCCGGGATTGGCCTTCGCGTAGTCGATCAGCTGCTTGATGCTGGTGGCCGGCACCACCGGATTGAGCAGGAACACCATCGGCGTGGTGGCGATCAGGCCCACCGGCGCAAGGTCCTTCTGCGAGTCGTAGTTGGCCGTCTTCTGCAGCATCGGCGTGGTCACGGTCGAGTTGCCCACCTGCAGCAGCGTGTAGCCATCGGCCGGCGAATTCTTGACGAACACCGTGCCCATCGAGCCGCTCGCGCCCAGGCGGTTCTCCACGATGATCGGCTGTCCGAGGCGCCGCTGCAGCGGCTCCTGCAGCGTGCGGATCAGCACGTCACCGGTACCGCCCGCGGCGAAGGGCACGATGATCTTGATCGGCCGGCTCGGAAAGGTGTCGGCCTGCGCACTGCCCAGCGCAAGCGCGGAAAGCGCGAGCGCCGACATCGCCAGCCATTGGCGTCGGAACATCATGGGTTGTCTCCTGGCATCGTGTAGTGAAGAAACGCGAAGGCAGTACACCGGTCAGCTCGATGGCCTGAACACCGGGAAGGCGCGCCGCGAATCGGGGTGGCTCCAGTCCACCTCCACCGCCTGGCCGATGGCCAGGTCCTCGTAGCGCGCTTGGATGCGGGCGAGCATGCGCGGGCCTTCGGCCAGCTGCACCAGCGCCAGCGGGTACGGCACGGCGTCGGCCAGATGCGCCGGTCCGACGCGGCTGAGCGTGAGCGCGACGATCGCGCCATGGCCACTCGCCTCGCGCCATTGCGTGCCGGACTCGCTCCAGAGGCTCTGGGGACGCGGATAGAACTGCGCGCGTCCGTTGATGCGGTCGAACTGCAGCATCAGGCGGCCATCGCGCAGCCCTTCGATGAACGGAGCGCCCACGTCGGGCAGATCGGGCGTCGTGCTCATTGGCTTCGCTCCAGAAGCATCACCGTGCTGGTCCCCCAGGTGCGGGCGTACTGGATGACGCCGATGCCCGAGAGCATCGCGTTGCCGGCATCGCGGACCTGCCGCGCGCCAGCCTCGCCGAACATCTGGCGCAGGCACTCGACGAGGTTGACCCCGCCGCCAGCCAGGCCTGGCTGCCCCGCGGAGATCTGGCCGCCGCCCGTGTTCAGCGGAAGTTGGCCGCGCCAGCTCATGTCGTGCGCCTTGACGAAGGCACCGCCCTCGCCCGGGCCGCAGAAGCCGGTCTGTTCCAGCTGCAGGATCAGCGCGATCAGGAAGTCGTCGTACCAGTGCAGCATCTTCACGTCGCCGGGCTTCCAACCCACGGCACTGAAGGCGCGCGGCGCGACGTCTGTGAAGCCGGTCTGCAGCATGTCGCCGGACGCTTCGGTCGGATCGAAGTTGATGCGCTCCGCATAGGCAATCGGATGCACCAGCTTCTGAAATCCCATCGCTCGCGCACGGCGCGTGGACATCACCAGCACTGCGCTCGCGCCGTCGCAGCGCATCACGCAGTCGAGAATCCGCAGCGGGTCCGACACGACCTTGGAGTCGAGGTATTCCCTTTCCGTCAGCGGACGACGCAGCACGTCGCACGCGTTCTCGTTGAGCAGCGCGCCCTCGCGCTGTGTCACTGCCAGTCTCGCCAACGCCTCGTGCGGCAGTCCGTAGCGCTGGTCGTACACGCTCGACAGCAGTGCAAAGGCCGACAGGGGCCCCGCGTAGCCCGCCGGGTCGCAATACTCGGTGCGATGCCCCGACTGGACCGATCGGTCGACGGTCGACACGGCATCCGAGGCCAGGCACAGCACGATGTCGCACAGGCCCGCCTGGATGGCGGCCGCCGCGCGCGCGATGTTGCCGCCCGAAGATGCGCCGCCGATCTCCGTCGCCTGGCACCAGGTGACCGACAGGCCCAACCCTTCGGCCAGCAGGTTGCTGTAGAACGGGTTGCCGCCTTCGCTCATGGCCAGCGTGGTGGCGAAGCCATCGATGCCCGTGCGCTCGATGCCGGTTTGGGCGATCAGCCGATCGACGGCCTCTCCGGCCAACGAGAGCGCGGTGCGTCCACTGCGGCGCACCAGCTTGGTCTCCGCATAGCCGACGATCGCGATGCTGCGGTCTGCGAGGGACTTCATGCCGTCAAGCGTCCACGAACTGGATCGCCTGCTCGACCGGTGCGCGCGAGGTGCGATAGCTGTTGGCGGGATGCGCGGTGTCTTCGTAGCCGAAGGAGACGCCGCACACCATCAGGCGCTCCTTGGGAATCCCAAGCTCCTGCTTGATCAGGTCACTGTGATGTGCCAGCGCCGCCTGCGGAATGGCACCGAGGCCGTGCGCCTGCATGGCGAGCAACACCACCTGCACGTAGCCGCCCACATCGACGGCACCGTAGACGCCAAGACCCGGATCGCTGGTCAGGATGGCGACGTGCGGCGCACCGAAAAGGCGGAAGTTCTCGAGCGTCTGGCGCGCATAGCCTTCCCGGTCTCCGCGCTCCACGCCGACCGCGTTGTAAAGCTGGAAGCCGCACTCGCGCCGGCGCTCCAGATAGACGCCGCGGTATTCCAGCGGAAAGGGAAAGTCGGTGCCACCGCCCTCGCCCGCACGCGCTGCCGCGATCAGCCTGGCTCGCAAGCGCTCGGTCGCATCACCCGAGGTCACGCTGACCTGCCAGGGCTGCGAGTTGCACCAGGAGGCCGCGCGCTGCGCGGTGCGCAGGACCGATTCGATGGTGGCGCGCTCCACAGGCTTGTCCAGGAAGGCGCGACAGCTGTGACGCTGTGCGAGCAGCGAATCCAGCACTTGTGCCGCAGCGGAAGTCATCGTGGGATCGATTATTGGTTGCATATTTAAATGGTAGGACCAATATAATGACATTTCGATGCCGAGTCAAACCAGCCGGGCCGGCCGACGTGATCGGCGGATTCGGTCCCCTGTTCAACGAAGGAGACACCCATGACCGAATGCCGCTTGCGCCGCCGCACACTGCTTGCCGCCGGCGCCGCCATCGCCGCCCAGCCGCTCTGGGCGGCGCAGGAGCCGTTCCCATCGCGCCCCATCAAGATCCTGGTGGGCGCCGGCGCGGGCGGCACGACGGACATCACCGCGCGCCTCGTGGGCGACAAGATGAGCAAGCTGCTCGGCCAACCCGTGGTGATCGACAACAAGCCAGGCGCCTCCGGCACGGTCTCGGTGGCGCAAGCGGTGCGCGCGCCGGCCGACGGCTACACGCTGGTATGGGTCGGCAACAGCGTGATGGCGATCTCGCCCTATCTCTACAAGAACCCGGGCTACGACGTGAAGACGCTGATCACCGTCGGACAGGCCACCACCTCGGGCTTCATCCTGGTCGCGTCGCCGACGCTCGGCGTCAACAGCGTCAAGGAACTGGTGGCCTACGGCAAGGCGCATCCCGGGCAACTGAGCTTCGGCTCCAACGGCGTCAACGGCAGCCTGCACCTGCTGGCAGAGCTGCTCAAGAGCGAGGCCGGCTTCGAGGCGCTGCATGTGCCCTACAAGGGCGGCGCGGAATCGGCGAGTGCCATCCTGGGCGGCAACATCCAGTTCCTGTTCGACGCGCTGTCGTCGAACATTCCCCTCGTGCGCTCCGGCAAGCTCAAGGCCCTCGCGGTGACCGGGCCCCAGCGCGAGAAGGAACTGCCCGAAGTGCCGACCATGGCCGAGCAGGGCTACCCCGGAATGACGACGGAGGTGTTCTTCGGCCTCGTGGCGGCACCCGGAACGCCGCACGCGGTGGTCATGAAGCTCAACGAGACGATGGGCAAGGCGCTGGAGGACCCCGTGGTCCGCGAAGCCCTGCAACGCTCGGGGAACGAGCCGAAGTTCAGCTCGCCGCAGCAGTTTCGCGCGCTGGTCGACAAGGAAGGGGCGCGCTTCGGGGCGTTGCTGCAAGCCAAGGGCATCCAGCCGGAATGAGGCCCCCGGCCCGCGGCGCTCAGGCGCCGCGCTGGCCCCAGCGAATGATCGCGGGTTCGCCGCCTCGGCGCAGGCCGTGGCAGCTGCCCAGCAGCCGCTCCGCGGATTTCGGGTCATCGATCGCTTCGCCTCGCCGCGCGCGCCGGCGTTCGAGAGCAGGGCTGATCGCCTGGAAGGCGGTCGTTGCCATGGGTCCGAGCAGCTCGGTCAGGTGCGTGCAGCCCTGCTCGCCCGAGAAGCGGTCCTTCACTGCCCGGGTGAACCCGCCCTTGATCTGCAGGCCCACCAGTTGTTGGTAGGCATCGTTGATGCCGCTGCAGTCCGCATACGGAATCTGGTGCGAGCAGGCTTCTGCCGCCATGATGGTGAAGCGCTCGTCCAGCGTGATGCGCAGCGACATGAGGTGCACCGGATCGCCCGCCTTGCGCGGCGCATTGCCGCGCGAGCCGTCCAGGTCGAACGCGCGCACGTCCGACAGCCGGCCCTCGATGTCGAAGAGGCCATCCTCGCGCTCCCACCCCGTGCATTCCACCCGCCGCGTATGCAGCAGTGCGCGTGGCGCCGCAGGCGAGAGCTGCTTCATCCCACCGTCGCCTCCGCAGCTGCCGGGGCGGGCCGGCGCACTGCTGCGAGCTCCAACGCGCCGCTGGCCTGCAGCGCTGCGATGCGCGCGTCGTCGTAGCCCAGCACCTCGGTCAGCACCTCGTTCGTGTGCTGGCCGACCGCGGGTGCAGCCTTCGGGTCCGCCAGGGGGGTGCCCGAGTAGAGAATCGGCAGGCGCACGTTGGGAATCCACCCCAGCGTCGGATGCTCGACGCGAGAGACGAGACCGCGCGCCTTCGCTTCAGGCGAGCGCAGCGCGTCGCCGACGCTGCGCACCTCGCCGCACGGAATCTGCGCGGCTCGCATGCGCGGCTGCCAGTAGGACCAGGGATGCTGCACGAACAGCTCCTCCAGCAGCTTGAAGATCTCGTCGCGCCTGCTCATGCGGCCATTGCGATCGGAGTAGACCGGATCGTTCGCCAGGTCGGGCCGCTCGAGCACCTGCCCAGCGAGGCGATGGAAGATCTTGTCGTTGCCGCAGTTGATGTAGAAGGGCTTGTCCTGGCTCATGAACACGCCGGACGGGCAGGTGTCCGGACTGGTGTTGCCATGCCGCTGGGGATGCGCGCCGGTGTAGAGATGCTGCAGGGCGGCGTAGCCCGTCATCAGCACCGCGTTGTCGAACAGCGCGACCTCGATCTTCTGCCCCTGCCCCGTGCGCCCACGGGCCAGCAGCGCACCCAGGATGGCGTTGCACGCCATCATGGCGGTGCTGATGTCCACCACCGGCGACAGCGTGCGAACCCCCTGACGATCGGGATAGCCGTTCATCGAGATGAAGCCGCTCTCCGCCTGCGCGATCGGATCGAATCCCAGCCGATCGCTGAAGGCCCCCTCGCGGCCATATGCCGAGACCGAGCAATAGATGATCTGCGGATTGATCTTCTTCACGCTCTCGTAGTCGAGCCCGAAGCGCTCCATCACACCCGTGGAGAAGTTCTCGCACAGCACGTCGGCCTGCGCGATCAGCTCCTTCACGACCGCGACGCCGTCCGGGCTCTTGAGATTCAGCGCCACGCTGCGCTTGTTGCGGTTGCCCCATGCGTAGGGCGCACCTTGCGCCGGCGCCTCGGCGGGCACTGGCGGGTAGTGGCGGAATTCATCGCCGCGCCCGGGTGTTTCGACCTTGATCACGTCCGCGCCCATGTCCCCGAGGATCATGGTGGCGAAGGGGCCGGCAAGGAAGTGGCTGAAGTCGATGACGCGGATGCCCTCCAGCGCCACGGGCGCATCGGCAGGGCGCGGCGTGTGCACCGGGAAGTCGTTTTCGAGGCGTTCGAACATGAAGGGCGGCCCTAGAAGTTCATTGGTCTTACCATTATACTTAGGCAATTCCGAATGCGTCAATGCAATCCCCGAAGGAACACGCATGCCAGAGACCGATCCGTCGCTTGCAAGCCTGATGGCCGCGCAGGCCATTGCGCAGACCAAGGCGCGCTATTGCCGATACATCGATACCAAGCAGTGGTCGCGCCTCGCCTCGCTGTTTATGCCCGACTGCCGCTTCGAGGGACTCGGCTCGGCGCCCGCCGGCGCGGACGTGGCGACATTCGTGCAGGGCGTGTCGACGCGGCTCGGGAACACGATCTCCGTGCATCACTGCCACATGCCGGAGATCCGCTTGCTGGGCCCCGCCCATGCGCGGGTGATCTGGGCGATGGAGGACTACGTCGACTGGACCGACGGCAGCACCGTGAAGGAGGCGCCGGGCAGCCGCGGGTTTCGGGGCTATGGCCACTACGAAGAGGAGTACCGCGAGGTGGACGGCGAATGGAAGATCAGCTTCCTGCGTCTCACCCGGCTGCGCATCGACCCCGTCGATGCCTCACAGGCGCCGGCGCTGAAGGGCCAACGTCAAGCAACGCCTGATTGGCTCGACACGGACTGAGGCGCGCCTCAGGCAATCACGCCGCGCGCGACGAGCGCATCGAGCTCTTCCGACGGCAGGCCCCATCCCTGCAGCGCAGCCGCGGCGTCCACCCCTGGCGCGACGCCGGCCTCCGGCGTCGCGCTGGGCGTGCGCGAGAAGCGTGGAGCGGGCGCGGGCTGCACGTGGCCATCGATCTCGATGAAGGTTCGGCGCGCCACGTTGTGCGGATGCGCCGCCGCCTCGCGCAGATCCAGCACGGGCGCATAGCAGACTTCGGCCGATTCGAGCAGCGCGCTCCACTCGTCGCGCGTGCGGGCCCGGAAGATGGCGGCCAAGCGCTCGCGCAACTCGGGCCAGTTCGCAGGATCCGCGCGGTCCGGCAGCGGGTCGCGATCCAGGCCGGTGAGGCGCAACAGTTCCGCGTAGAACTTGGGCTCGGCCGACCCGACGGAGACGTACTTGCCGTCCTTCGTCTCGTACACACCGTAGTGCGGCGCGGCGCCGCCGAGGGTGGAGCGCCCGCGGCCCGGCCACTTGCCGCCGGCCATGTAGCCGTAGAAGTAGGTCATCAGCGAAGCGGCACCATCGACCATCGCGGCATCGACGACCTGCCCCTTGCCCGATCGCGCGGCTTCGATCAGTCCGCAGGCGATGCCGAAGGCGAGGTACATGCCCCCGCCGCCGAAGTCACCCGCGAGGTTGAGCGGCAGGACGGGCGGGCCATCGGCAGGGCCGATGGCACCGAGCACGCCGGCCAGTGCGATGTAGTTGATGTCATGGCCCGGCGCTTGCGCGAGCGGGCCCTCCTGCCCCCATCCGGTCATGCGGCCGTAGACCAGGCGCGGATTGAGTGCCAGGCATTCGTCGGGGCCCAGCCCCAGCCGCTCCATCACGCCGGGGCGAAAGCCTTCGATCAGCGCATCCGCTTCGCCGATCAGCCGGCGCGCCAGGCTCGCCCCCTCCTGGGTCTTGAGGTTCAGCGCGATCGAGCGCCGGTTGCGATCGGTGAACCAGTACTGCTGCGGCATGGGACGGGCGGCCGGGTGGGGCCGATCGATGCGCAGCACCTCGGCGCCCATGTCGGCCAGCATCATGGCGGCGAAGGGGCCGGGCGCGAGGCCCGCCATTTCCACGACCCGCAAGCCTGCCAGCGGACCCTGTCGCGCGGCCGCCATCAATGCACCCCGGTGGCGCCGGCCGGCACGATGGTCTCCATCTGCCGCGACGCGCGGGTGCGGGTGCTGCCCGGCACTTCGCGCACGAAAGTGCCCGTGCCGTCCACGCGATAGCCGCCGCCGGGCAGCGCGTCCAGGAGGCCGCCGGTCGCGGTGAGCAGCATGTCCCACAGCTCGACCCAGGCGCCGTCGCGCTCTTCCTCCCACACGTAGCGGGTGACGCGGTAGGTCCGGCCGCGCGCGTCCTCGACATCAAACTGGCGCTCGGCCACGGTGCGGGTGGCTGGGGTCGTATTCATCGGGGAGGATCATACGCCTGCCCTGGTCTTTTGGTAAGACCGATAGACATTTAGGCCAATTCGAACGATCATCCTGCGCCACAAGGAGACAAGAGACATGTATCGCCGAACCCTCATCGCGGGCGCCCTGCTCGCCGCCATGGCCGCAAGCGCCCCCGCACTGGCCCAGGACCGCTGGCCCGATCGCCCGCTCAAATTCATCGTGCCCGCCGCTGCGGGCGGCACCAACGACGTGCTCGGCCGCTACATCCAGGAGCCCCTGCAGAAGATGCTCGGCCAACCCGTGGTGATCGAATACAAGCCCGGCGCCGGCGGCGCGATCGCCTCGCAGTATGTCGCACAGCAGCCGGCCGACGGCTACACCTTCCTCCTGCACGGCAGCGGCCTCGTGACGGTCCCGCTCGTGCAGCGCAAGCCCAGCTACGATGCGGTGAAGGACTTCGTACCGGTCACGCTGCTCGGCACCTCGCCGATGGTGCTGATGACGAATCCATCGATGCCCGACACGCTGGCGAAGTTCGTGCAGCAGGCTCGTGCCAACCCGGGCTCGCTCGAGTGGGGCGCCGCCGCACTCGGCGGCGTCGGCCAGCTTGCCATGGAAGCCTTCCACGATGCAGCCGGCATCCACAAGATGGTGATGGTGCCCTACCCCGGCGCGGGGCCGTCCGCCCAGGCGCTGCTGGCCGGGCAGACGAAGTACATGCTCTCGACGCCGTCGTCCGTGACCGCCGGGTTCGTCCGGGACGGGAAGATGCGCATCCTGGGCGTGTCGACCGCCCAGCGCAGTCCGCTGCTGCCCGATGTGCCCAGCATTTCGGAAGTGGTTCCAGGCTACGACACGCAGACCTGGTTCGGCCTTGTCGCGCGCACCGGCACACCCCCGCAAGTGATCTCGAAGATGGCCGACGCGATCGCCAGGGTGCTCGCGCAGCCGGACATCCAGCAGAAGTTCCGCGAGGTCTACGTGGTCCCGAAGAGCGGCACGAAGGCGCTGGGCGACATCATCATGTCCGACCACGCCCTGTGGGCCAAGGTGGTGAAGGACAACAACATCACGATGGACTGAGCACCGCAGCCTCGGCCGGCGCCGCTGCGGTCGATGCGCTGGCGCGTCCCGCCATGAATTCGGCGGCGACGAAGCCGAAGGTCATCGCGGGACCGAGTGTGATGCCGCCGCCGGGGTAGCCGCCGCCCATCACGCTCGCGCTGTCGTTGCCCGCGGCGAACAGGCCCTCGATCGGCCGGCCCTGACCGTCGAGCACCCGCGCATGCATGTCGGTGCGGATGCCGGCGAAGGTGCCAAGGTCGCCCATCACGATCTTCACGGCATAGAACGGTCCCTGCACGACTGGCGCCACGCAAGGATTGGGCTCGCGCGTGCGGTCGCCGAGGAAACGGTTGTAGACCCGCCAGCCGCGGCGGAATTGCAGGTCCTTGCCGTCGACGGCACCGGCGTTGTAGGTGTCCACCGTCTCGCGCAACTGCGCGGGATCGATGCCCGCCTTTGCAGCCAGTTCGGCCAGCGTGGCGCCGCGAATCAGATATCCCGAGCGCAGATGCCCTCCAAGCGGCAGCGGGAAAGGCTTCACGAAGCCCAGCCCATACCGGCGGATGGTGCGGTGATCCGCAATCAGCCACGCCTGGACCTCGGCCTTGTCCGCGCAGGCCTTTTGCATCTGTACGCCCACGTCATGGTACGAGTCGGCCTCGTTGACGAAGCGCTGGCCACGGCGGTTGACCGCGATCACGCCCGGCTTGTAGCGATCGATGAGGTGCGGGAACACGCCCGTGCTGCCATTGCCGTGCGGCACCCGCGAAACCGGAATCCACGCCCCTGCATTCGGCAGGTCCGTCGCGACCTGTCCGCCGACCGATTCGGCCAGCCGCAAGCCATCGCCGGTGTTGCCAGGCGGTGCGGGGGAATGATGCTCGTGGCCGGTGGGCGCGTGCGGGAACAACTCGGCACGGCGCGCCACGTCTTGCGGAAAACCGCCGGCCGCGAGCACGACGCCACGGCGCGCACGCACCCGCACCGGCTGTCCGTCGCGGCGGCCCACCATCACGCCGCTGACGCGCTCGCCGTCACGAAGCAACGCGACGGCGGGCGATTGCAGCCACAGCGGGACGTCCAGCGCAAACGCGCTCTTCGCCAGACGGGCCACGAGCGCGTTGCCATTGGTGAGCCGCATCGCGCGGCCATGCACCAGCATCTCCTTCGCATGCGTGAGCAGGCGCCGGGCCACGTACGCAGCCGAGTGCAGCGAACGGGTCACGTTGAAGAAGTGCGAGATCTCCGCGCTGGAGTTGAACATCATCCCGACGAACGTGATCTCGCGCAGCGGCGGACGCAGCTGCCGGACGCGATCGCCCAACTCCCGGCCGTCCATCGGTGCCGCCATGATCGAGCGCCCCGCCGTGCGGCCGCCCGGGCTCTCGGCGTGGTAGTCCGGGTAGTCGGGCAGCGGAACCAGGTGCACGTCGGTGTGGCGCACGAAGAAGTCCACCATGCGCGGGCCGTGCGCCAGGAAGGCCTCGATGCGTGCGGCGTCGTAGTGCGATCCGCACTCGTGACGCAGGTACGTGCGCGCGTCCTCCGGCGAATCCGGCTCCGGCCTGAAGGTGGAGATCGGGTTGTTCGGAATCCACAGCACACCGCCGGACCGCGCCGTGGTGCCGCCGTAGTAGGGCTCCTTCTCGACGACCAGCACCTCCAGCCCGAGCTTCTTTGCAGCCACGGCTGCGGCCAAGCCACCGGCACCACTGCCGACAACCACCACGTCCACTTCGTCCAGTTGCTCACTCATGACGCGGGAGTTCCGTGCACGAGCAGCGTGACGATGCCGGCCAGCAGCGCACGGCCATCGTCCCGAAGCGGCAAGCGCGCATCGGTTGCATAGGACTCCAGCATCGCGCGCTCGTCGGCGAAGCAGACCTCGGCGATGCCGTCGACCCGCAGGCTGTCTTCATCCGCGGGCCGGCCGTCCGCGCCGAAGCGTGCCGTCACCAGGTGCTGGACATACCCATCCACCCCCGGCAGTTGTTTCACCAGGTCGGCATGCCGCCCGAACCAGGCATCGCGGAAGGCCTCGGGATCGGCCGCCGCACGGCGCAGCAGCATCCAGCGGCGGAAGCCGCCTTCGGCCGCGCCCTGCACCGGCGCAATCGGAACGTTGGAGAAGACGTCGAACGCATACAGGCGCTCGCCCGACTCCTCGACTGCGGCCGTGAAAGCACGCCATTGCTCGCCGGCCTGAGCCCGGGCCTGCGCGGCCGGATCGGCAAAACTGCATTCGACGACGGTGTGGATGCGCTCGGCGTCCGGCACGATCGGCCGTCGCGCCTGGTCCTCGGTCACCGAATCGGTCGGAATGTGCCGCAGCACGCGGTAGACGTGCACCTGCGCACCCGGCAGGAGAGGCAAGGCGGCGCGCACAGCGGCGTCGCCGGCGAGGCAAAGAATGTGAGTCGACATGACCGGCGCTCCGATGTGGCCTCACCATTGTATGGTTCTACCATTTACATCACAATGTCGGTGATGAAAGCGATCGTCTGCCGCAACTTCGGATCCGTCGACCAACTCGACTACGCCGAGATTCCCGCCCGCCCGTTGCTGCCCCACGAGGTGCGTGTCCGGGTGCATGCCGCGGGTGTCAATTTCCCCGATTCGCTGAAGGTCGAAGGCCTGCACCAGATCAAGCCGCCGCTGCCCTGGGTGCCGGGCAGCGAGACGGGCGGCGTGGTCGAGGCGGTCGGCGCCGAGGTCCGGTCGGTCAAGGCCGGCGACCGGGTGATGGGCGTGTCCGACGCACGCGGCGGCGGCTTTGCCGAGCAGATCGTGCTCGACGCGGCGCGCGTGTTCGGGCTGCCCCCCGCCATGCGCTTCGAGGAAGCGGCGGCGACGCCGGTCGTGTACGGCACCACGCTCTACGCACTCAAGCAACGCGGCCGCCTCGCCCCCGGAGAATGGCTTCTGGTGCTGGGCGCGGCCGGCGGTGTCGGCCTTGCCACGGTGCAGCTCGGCAAGGCGATGGGCGCACGCGTGATCGCCGCTGCCAGCACGCCCGAGAAGCGCGCCCTGTGTCTCGAGCACGGCGCCGACCACGCCATCGACTACACACGGCCCGGCTGGCGCGACGAGGTCAAGGCGCTCACCGGGGGCCGCGGCGTGGACGTGGCCTACGACCCGGTGGGAGGCGATGCCTTCGACGAGGCGGTGCGCTGCATGGCCTTCGACGGGCGCTACCTCGTGATTGGCTTCACTTCTGGCCGCATCCCCGACATCAAGGTGAACTACCCGCTGGTCAAGGGCTTCGACATCCTGGGCGTGCGCTACGACGTGTGGCGCGACGGCAGCTGGCCCGATGCGCGCGCCAACCTGCAGCAGGTGCTGGACTACTACGGGCAGGGCAGCGTGCGCCCGCTCGTCTCGGGCAGCTACCCACTGCGACGCGCCGTGGACGCCATGCGCAGCATCACCTCGCGCGGCACCACGGGCAAGGTGGTGCTCGTCACCGGCTGAGCGCTATTTGGCCGATCGCGCCGAGGACCGCTTGGGTTTCTTGTCGCGTTCGCTGATGAGGTATTCCGTCACCCGCCGCAAGTGCTCTGCCATGGCGTCGGAAGCCGCCTGGGCATTGCGCTCGCGCATCAGGTCGAGCACGCGCTGGCGCACCACCATGATGTCCTTGTTGGGCCGCGGGTCCACGGTGGCGAGCATGCCCCGGTACACCTCCGACAGCGCATCCACCATCATCAGCACCAGCGGGTTGTGCGTCGCCTGGGCGATGAGCCGGTAGAACTCGATCACCGACTGCGTGTTGCGCGACGCCCGCCCCAGGCGGAACAGATCGGCATGCAGATCGATGTCGCGCTGGATCACGTCGAACTCCTCGTCCGTGGCGCGCGGGCAGGCGAGGCGGATCGCCACGCAGATGATCTCGGTCCGCGCCTCCATCACGTTCTCCAGCGACGCCTGCGCCAGGGACACCATGTCCTGCACCGTCTGCGCCAGGCCGCCGCTGCCGCCGCTCCTGATGAAGAAGCCGCCCTGGATGCCCTTGCGCGCCTCCACGACGCCCGAGACCTCCAGGCTGCGCAATGCGTCGCGTGCTGCCGCGCGCCCGATGCCGAAACGCTCGGCCAGTTCGCGTTCACCCGGCAGCTGGTCGCCCGGCTTGAGCTCGCCGCTCATCAACTGTTCGCGAATGCGGTCGCACACGGCCTCGAAGCCGCGCCGGGTGCGCACAGGTTGGAAGAGCGATTCGTTGGTCATGAAGATCCTTTGGAAGGGTTCCGCAGTATTGCATATTCATTGGTTGAACCATAAGATGATTCGCCATGGACCTGGACCTCACCCCCGAACAGCGTGCCTTCCGTGACGAGGTGCGCACCTTCATTCGCGACAAACTCCCTGCAGAAATCCGCGAACGCCTGCGCGCCGGCCACCCACCGCGCAAGCAGGACACCGTGACCTGGCAGCGCATCCTCAACGAGCGTGGCTGGGCGGCGCCGCACTGGCCCAAGCGCTACGGCGGCGCCGACCTCGGCCCGACGGAACGCCTGATCCTGCTCGACGAAACCTACCGCGCACCTGCCCCGCTGCCGCAGGTGTTCAACGTCGGCATGCTCGGCCCGGTGCTGATGAAGTTCGGCACACCCGCGCAGTGCGACCACTTCCTGCCGCGACTGGCCAATCTCGACATCTGGTTCTGCCAGGGCTTCTCGGAGCCCGGATCCGGCTCCGACCTCGCGTCGCTGCGCACCGCGGCGCGCCGCGAGGGCGATCACTACATCGTCAACGGCCAGAAGATCTGGACCACCACCGCGCATCTGGCCGACTGGGTGTTCGCCCTCGTGCGTACCGATCCCGAAGCGCGCAAGCAGGAAGGCATCTCCTTCCTGCTGATCGACCTGCGCACGCCCGGCATCACGATCCGGCCCATCCATTCCATCGACGGAGAGCACCACCTCAACGAAGTCTTCTTCGACGACGTGCGCGTGCCCGCAACCAATCTCGTCGGCCAGGAGAACAAGGGCTGGGATTGCGCCAAGTTCCTGCTGTCGAACGAACGCACGGGCATCGCCAACGTCGGTCTGTGCCGCGAGCGCCTCGACTACGCGCGCGAGCTCGCGGGGCGCTACACCCAGGCCGGAAAGCCGCTGCTGGACGACCCCAAGCTGCGCGCAGACATGGCGATGCTCGAGGCCGAGACGCGCGCGCTGGAGATCACCAATTGGCGCTTCCTGCTCACCGACAGCGAGCAGAAGCGCCTGCCGGCCTTCGCGTCGGTGCTCAAGCTCAAGGGCACCGAGCTGCAGCAGGAGATCAATGCGCTCCTTGCACGCATCGCCGGCCCGGGCGGCCTGGAGCGCCGCCGCCCCGACGAAATCACGCACGGTCCGATCACGCCGCGCTATTTCTACTCGCGGGCGGCGTCCATCTACGGGGGCACGACCGAGGTGCAGAAGGACATCCTGGCCAAGGCCATCGTCGGATAAGGCAACATGAATTTCGAACTGAATGAGGATCAGGCGGCGCTCACGGAGAGCCTTTCCCGCCTGCTGGCGGATCGCTATGGATTCGAGAAGCGTCGTGCGCTCGCTGCCGCCGGCGCAGCGCATGACGAGACGACGTGGGCTGGCCTGGTGGAGTTGGGCCTGACCGCGTTGCCGGTGCCCGAGCCGCTCGGCGGCTTCGGCGGCGGTGCGCGCGACTTGCTGCCCGCGATGCACGCCTTCGGCCGCGCGCTCTCGATGGAGCCCTTCCTGGCGAGTGCGGTGCTCGCAGGCGCTGCCCTGCGCCTCGGTGCCGACGAAGCGATGCAGACCCGACTGCTGCCGGGCATGGCCCGCGGCGAGATCGTGGCGGCCTGGGCGCACGACGAACCCGCCGGCCGGCACGCACCGCTGTGGGTCGAGACGCGCGCGCAGCGCCAGGACGGCGGCTGGCGGCTCGACGGCATCAAGGCCAACGTGCTGTCCGCCGGCCTGGCGCAGTACTTCGTCGTGAGTGCGCGCATCACCGGCACGCCGGCCGACGCGAATGGCTGTGCGCTGTTCCTCGTCGACGCCAAGGACGCGGGCGTGGCGCTGCGCGAATTCCGCCTGGTCGACGACACGGCAGCCGGCGAACTGGTCCTGACACAGGCTGCGGCACAGCCATTGACCCAACCCGAAGACTCGACCCGCACGCGTCTGGCCATCGAAGGCACCGTGGCCGCCGGCATTGCTGCCGTGTGCGCCGACATGAGCGGCGCCGCGCAGGCCGCCTTCGAGCTCGCGATGGACTACCTGCGCACGCGCAAGCAGTTCGGCCGTCTGATCGGCGAGAACCAGGCGCTGCGCCATCGCGCGTCCGAGATGCTGGTCAGCCTCGAGATGACCCGCAGCATGGCCATGGCCGCCGCCGTCGCGGCCGACGACTCCAGCGCGGAAGACAGTGCCCTCGACCTGCACCGCGCCAAGCTCTCCGTCGCCCGCAACGCGCGCAGCGTGGCGCTCGGCGCCATCCAGCTCCACGGCGGCATCGGCATGACCGAGGAATACGCCGTCGGGCACTACCTGCGGCGAATCCACGTGCTGGACCAGCTGTTCGGCGACGCCGACGCTCATGCCGCGCGCCTCGCGGCGGCCCTTCCTTGAGACCTACACCGATGAGCATCACCCCCATGATCTACCTCGACGGCCGCGGCGTGACGCGCGACGAGGTGCTGCGCGTGGCGCAGCAGGCAGCCACCGGGTTCGAGCAACACGGCGTGAGCGAGGGCGACACCGTCGCCTTGCTGCTGCGCAACGACTTCGCCTTCCTCGAGGTGCAGCAGGCGGCCGCCGCGGTGGGCGCCTATGGCGTGCCGCTCAACTGGCACGGCCGCACGGAAGAAGTGATCTACGTGCTCGAAGACGCGAAGCCCAAGGTGCTGGTCGCGCATGCCGATCTGCTCGCGCCGATCCGCGCGCTCGTGCCCGCGGGCATCCGCGTCTTCGTGGTGCCGACCCCGCCGGAGATCCAGCAGCGCTACGGCGTCCCGGCCGAACGCGCGCGGCCCTTGCCGGGCGACACGGTGTGGCGCGACTGGGCCGAACGCTTCGAGCCGCTGCGGGCGCCGCCGCGCCGCGCCCGCGCGACCATGATCTACACCTCCGGCACCACCGGACATCCCAAGGGCGTGAAGCGCCAACCCGCGACGCCGGAGGAAAGCAAGGCCTACGTCGAGTTGTTTGCCAGCGTGTACGGGCTGAAGCCGGGCGTGCGTGCGCTGGTGAGCGGGCCGCTCTACCACGCCTCGCCCAACGCGTACGGCCGACAGGCGCTGATGATGGCCGACGTGCTGGTGCTGCAGTCCAAGTTCGATCCGGAAGAAACGCTCTCGCTGATCGAGAAGCACCGCATCGACAACGCAGTGATGGTGCCGACGATGTTCATTCGGATGCTCAAGCTGCCGCCGGCGGTGCGCAACCGATACGACGTGCGTTCGCTGCGCTGGGTGACGCACACGGGCGCACCGTGCCCGCGCGAAGTGAAGAAGGACCTGATGGATTGGTGGGGCCCGGCGGTGTACGAAACCTACGGCGGCACCGAGGTGGGCACGGCCACGCTCGCCACGCCGCAGGACTGGCTGGAGCATCCCGGTTGCGTCGGCGTGCCCACCCCCGGCACGCGCATGGCCTTCTACGACGAAGAGGGCAATCGTCTGCCCGAAGGCGAGATCGGCGAAATCTTCGCCCGCGTTCCCGCCTACGCCGACTTCACGTACCTCAACCACGAAGAGAAGAGAAGGAGCGTGGAGCGCGACGGCCTCATCAGTCTGGGCGATGTGGGCTACATGAAGGAGGGACGCCTGTACCTCTGCGACCGCCGCTCCGACATGGTGATCTTCGGCGGCACCAACATCTACCCCGCCGAGATCGAGATGGTGCTGACGCAGTGCCCCGGCGTGAAGGACTGCGCGGTGTTCGGCATTCCCGACGACGACTTCGGCGAATCGCTCGCCGCCGCCGTCGAACGCATGCCCGGGTCGCAAGTCACGCCGGAGGAGATCCGGGCCTACCTGCTGGAGCGTCTCGCGACGTTCAAGGTGCCCAAGCGGATCGACTTCCACGAATCGCTGCCGCGCGAGGACAGCGGCAAGATCTTCAAGCGCCGCTTGCGCGACCCGTTCTGGCAGAACGCTGGGCGCAGGATCTGAGGGGCGGCGCATGGGCAAGTGGCTGCAATCCGATGACCACCTCACCCTCGAGGTGCGAGAGCGCGTCGCGCGGATCACCCTCAACCGGCCGGAGCGGCGAAATGCGCTGTCGTGGGAAATGCTCTCCGAGCTGCGCGCCGCGCTCCTGGAAGCCGACGACCTGCGCAGCGTGAGCGTGATCGTGCTCGAAGGTGCAGGCCCGGATTTCTGCGCGGGCTACGACATGAAGTCGGCCTACGCGCGCTACGCCGCCGAGGGCGATGCCGCGCTCGACTACCGCAGCGGCAGCGGCTCCTTCGACGACGACGTGTGGAAGCTCGAGCGCTTCCAGGAGCTGTTGCGCACCGTCTTCGTGGTGCACAAGCCGGTGATCGCCAAGGTGCACGGCCACTGCGTGGCCGGCGGGACGGACCTCGCGCTCTACTGCGACATGGTCATCGCGGCCGACGACGCGCGCATCGGCTTTCCCGCGACGCGCGCCATGGGTTCGCCGCCCAATCACATGTGGATCTACAACGTCGGCCCGCAGTGGGCCAAGCGCCTGCTGTTGACCGGCGACGTGGTGAGCGGCGCCGACGCGGCTCGCATCGGCCTGGTGGTGGCGAGCGCGCCGGCCGATCGGCTGGAGGAAGAGGTAGCGACGCTCGCGTGTCGCCTTGCCACCGTCGACCCGGAACTGCTTGCGACCCAGAAGCGCATCGTCAACCTCGCGCTCGAGCTGGCGGGTGCCGCAACCCTGCCGCGCCTGGCGGCCGAGATGGATGCACGCGCACACCTCTCTCGCGCCAAGAAGGATTTCGATGCCGAGGTCGCAGCACTCGGCTTCAAGGCCGCCGTGCGCAAGCGCGACGAGCCTTTCGGCGACGGCGTGGCCCGGCCGAGCTGGTGAATTTCCCCGGTCCTACTAGGAGACAAGCATGCAGAAGCAATTCACGCGCGCAAGACGCGCGGTCCTGGCCGCCATCCTGACGCTGGGTGCGGCGTTGCCCGCGGGGGCGCAGAACGCGCCCTTCCCGGCCAAGCCGATCCGCATCGTGATCCCCACGGCGCCGGGCGGCAACATGGACGCGCTGGCGCGCCTGTATGCGGCCAAGCTCACCGAGGCATGGGGGCAGCAGGTCATCGTCGATCCGAAGCCCGGCGCCAACACCATCCTCGCAACGTCGCACGTCGCCAAGTCGCCCGCCGACGGCTACACCGCGCTCTTCACGATCAGCGGCTTCATCCAGAACCTGGTGCTGCAGTCAAACCCGCAGTACAAGATGGGCGACCTCGCGCCCGTCTCCCTGGTGGCGAGCTTCCCGATCGCACTCGCGGCCAACGCGGCGCTGCCGGCCAACGACCTGGCGGGCGTCATCCGCCTCGCCAAGCAGGCCCCTGAGAAGTACACCTTCGGCAGCTACGGCGTAGGCTCCGGCGCGCACCTCATCGGCGAGGGCCTCAACAAGGCGGCAGGCATTCGCATCAAACACGGCGCGTACAAGGGCGAGGCGGCGTCCTTCACCGACGTGGCGAGCGGCGAGATCGCATTGGCCTATGGCTCGGTCGGCTTCTATGCCAATCAGATCACCACCGGCAAGGTCAAGCTGATCGCGGTGGCCTCGCCCAATCGCCTGAAGACCTTTCCCGACCTGCCCACCTTCGCCGAACTCGGCTACCCGGACATCAACCTGCCCGGCTGGGGCGCGATGTTCCTGCCGGCCGGCACACCGGCGCCGATCGTGGACAAGTACGTGCAGGAGATTCGCCGCATCACGGCCATGCCCGACGTCCAGGCAAAGATCTATCAGCTCGGCTACGAGCCGGTGGCCAACACCAACACCGAGTTCGCGCAGTTCCTCCAGGACGACCTGAAGCGCTGGACCCGGATCGCGCGCGAGAACGACATTCGCCTGGATTGACAGCACATGAACAACCGCATCACCGAACTGCTGGGCATCCGCTATCCGATCATTCAGGGCGGCATGCAATGGGTCGGCCGTGCCGAGATGGCGGCGGCCGTCTCCAACGCGGGCGGATTGGGCACGCTGGGCGCACTGACCCAGCCCACGCCCGAGGACCTCGCCCTCGAGATCGAGCGCTGCCGCGCGATGACCGACAAGCCCTTCGGCGTGAACGTCACCATGCTGCCGACGGTGAACCCCCCGCCCTACGGGCGCATCTTCGACGTGATCGTGGACAGTGGCATCCGCATCGTCGAGACGGCCGGCAACGTGCCCGCAGAGGTGTTCGATCGGCTGCGTGGTGCCGGCATCGTGATCGTGCACAAGTGCACCTCGGTGCGCCACGCGCTGGCGGCGCAGAAGCGCGGGGTGCACATCGTGAGCATCGACGGCTTCGAATGCGCCGGCCATCCGGGCGAAGAGGACGTGCCCGGCCTCGTGCTGATTCCCGCAGCGGTGTCGGCGCTGGACGTTCCGGTGATCGCCTCCGGGGGGATCGCCGATGGGCGCGGCATGGCGGCCGCCCTCTCGCTGGGCGCGCAGGGCGTGAACATGGGCACACGCTTCGTCGCCACGCGCGAGGCGCCGGTGCACGAGAACGTCAAGCAGGCGCTGGTCAAGGCGCACGAGAACGAGACCCGGCTGATCATGCGCACCCTGCGCAACAGCTCGCGCGTGCTGCTCAACCCCGTGTCGGAGGAAGTGCTCGAGCTGGAGCATCGTCCGGGAGGTGCGGCTTTCGAGGTGCTCCGGCCGCTGGTCAACGGGCAGCGGGGACGTGCGGCGCTGGAAAGCGGCGACATCACGAACGGCGTGATCTGGGCCGGCATGGTGGCGGGCCTGATCGACGACATTCCCTCGTGCGGCGAGCTGATCGAGCGCATGGTCGCGCAGTGCCGCGCGCGGCTCGCGGCTGCCGCGGCCCTGGTAGCGGCATGACCCCTGAGCAGACGCGCGATGCCCTCGCGGCAGTGCTCGCGCGCAACGGCCGGCGCGGCGAAGTGCAGTCGCTGACGCGGCTGACCGGCGGCGCGACCAAGACGACATGGTCTTTCGACTGGGTCGACGACCAAGGCCGTCATCCGCTCATCCTTCAGCAGACGCCCCCGCGCATGCAGGATGCGGAAACACCCGCGCGCCGGCCGCCCAAGCTCTCGGGCGACGAAGACGCCGCATTGATGATCGTCGCGCGGGAAGCAGGCGTGGCGGCACCCCGCGTCATCCATGTGCTTGCGGCCACGGACGGACTGGGCGGCGGCTACATCACCGAACGCATCGAAGGCGAGGCGCTCGGCAAGCGCATCGTCGCCGACGCCGCGTTCGACGGCGTGCGCACGCGGCTCGCCGCACAGTGCGGCGAAATCCTCGCGTCGATCCATCGCATGCCCGCGGACAGGCTCCCTTTCCTGTCGCGCCTGAGCCCGACCGACGAGCTCGCGATCTATTCCGGCTTGCTCCAGGAACATGCCTTCGTGCATCCCGCGCTTTCGTACGCGCTGCGCTGGATCGGCGAACGCCTCCCGCCGGACGACCAGGCGTGCGTGGTGCACGGCGACTTCCGCACCGGCAACCTGATCGTCGATCCGGCCGTCGGCGTTCGCTGCGTGCTCGACTGGGAGATCGCGCGCATCGGCGATCCGATGCACGACCTGGGGGTGCTGTGCATGCGCAGCTGGCGCTTCGGCGGCAAGGGCGAAGCCGGCGGCTTCGGCTCGCGCGAGGATCTGTACACGGCGTACGAGCGTGCTTCGGGGGTATCGGTCGACCCACGGCGCGTGCGCTTCTGGGAGGCCATGTCCAACGTCAAGTGGGCCATCTCGTGCGTGCGGCGTGGACTGGCGCGCGGTGCCGACGGCCGACCGGCAAGCAGCGAACTCGCCGCCATCGGACGGCGCCTGGAAGAGCCGCTGTGGGACTTCATGACGCTCGCCACCGCCAAGGACTGAGGAGAACGACCCGATGCCCGCCTTCGTCCCACCCGCCTCGACGTTGCTGCAGGCCGCAGCCGACGACCTGGAGCGCGACGTGCTGCCCGCGCTCGCCGGATTCCCGCGCTTTCGTACCCGCGTCATCGTGAACGTGCTGCGCCTGCTGACGCGCGAGCTCGCGCTGGGCCATGCGGCCGATGCAGCCGAGCACGCGCGGCTGCAGGCGCTGCTCGACACGGACGACGACGACCTGCCGGCGCTGCGCACGGAACTCGCACGGCGCATCGAGTCCGGCGCCGTCGACCTCGATGACGGAGCGCTGGTCCGCCACCTGCGCGAAAGCCTGCGCGACGCATTGGCGATCGACAACCCCGTGTGGACCGCCGATCGCGCCTGAACGCCGAGGAGACATCGCATGCCCGATACCAGCCGACGCAGGGCCCTGTGTGCCCTGGCCGCCGCCTCGCTCGCATTGGCCGGCGCCGCCAGTGCCCAGGACAGCGCGCGCTGGCCCGACAGGCCGCTGCGCATCGTCATTCCCACGCCGCCGGGCGGCGCACTGGACGGCACCGCCCGCCTGGTCGCCGAGCGCCTCGCAGCCTCGCTCGGCCAGCCGGTCATGGTGGACAACCGTGCCGGCGCCAACGGCGCCATCGCCTATGGCCTGGTCGCCAAGGCGCCCCCGGACGGCTACACGATGGTGCTGACGCTCAGCAGCCTCGTGCTCACGAGCCTGATGGTGAAGGCGCCGGGCTACACGCTCCAGGAACTCACCCCGGTGTCGCTGGTGGCGATGCTGCCCAACAGCTTCGCCGTCGCCAGGCATGTGCCCGCCAGCAACCTTCGCGAGTTCATCGCATGGGCCCGCAACCGCAAGGGCGGCGTGGCCTACGGCACCAGCGGCCCGGGCAGCTCTGCCAACATCCTGGGCAGCATGTTCGCGCAGCAGGCCGGCATCGACATGGTCCATGTTCCCTTCAAGGGCGAGGCGCCGGCCGTGCAGGCGGCCCTCGGCGGACAGATCGCGGTGGTGGTCGGCGCCGCCGGCACCCTCGCCGCACAGGCACAGGCGGGTCAGATGAAGCTGCTGGCCGTCGCGCTGCCCAACCGGCTGAAGGACTTTCCGGACGTGCCCACGTTCGGCGAGCTGGGCTTTCCCGCAGTGAGCCTTTCGGGCTGGTCGTTGATGGCGGTCCCCGCGGGCACGCCCAAGCCGATCGTGGACCGGCTGTCGGCCGAGATCACGCGCATCGTTCAGACACCCGAGATATCGGCGCGGATCTTCGCCTACGGATTCCAGCCCGAAGGCGGCACCTCCGATGCCGCCCGCCGCTTCGTGCAGACGGAGACGGCCCGCTGGACCGACGCCATCAAGGCCACCGGCATCACGATGGAGTAGTGAGGAGGCCCTCCCGGGCCCAGCGTCTGCCGGCCAGGCGCCCCGAGCGCGACAAGGTGATGTAGGCGTCGCGCCGGTCGGCTCCGCCGAAGCAGATGTTGGTGGTGGAGCGGTCCGGCATCGGCACCCGCTCGACAAATGCGCCATTCGGGTCGATCACCGTGATGCCCGCGATGCCGGGTGCACCGATGGTGGCCACGCAGACATTGCCGCCCGCCTCCACCGCGAGCGAATCGAACATGCAGTAGACGGGCGACGCGAACAGCATGTCACCCGGCGTCAGCGCCGGCCAGCCGTGCAGCGCCAGCTCACCCGGCGCGCTGACCGCGAAGCGCCACACGCGCGCGGTGACGGTCTCTGCGACATACAGCCACCGGCCATCAGGCGACAACCCGATGCCGTTGGGTGTGAGCATGGGAAACACCACCTCGCGGATCGACGAACCATCGGCTCGCGCATAGCAGACGCGGCCGCGATGCAGCGCGTCATGTCCCATGGACCCGAGATCGGTGAACCAGAAGCCGCCGTGCGCATCGAACACGATGTCGTTGGGGCTTTGCAGCGGGCCGTTGGCGGTGCGGTCGTACAAGCGCTCGACGCGTCCGCTCGCCAGGTCGATGCGCTCGATGCGTCCGCTGCCGTAGTCGGCCGCGCGCCCGTGCGGGTAGAGGCCACCGCTGGGATCGGTGTGCCATTGCATGCCACCGTTGTTGCAGACGTAGCAGGCGCCGTCCGGCCCGATCGCCGCGCCGTTGGGGCCGCCGCCGGGCGTGGCAACGGTCTCCACGCAGCCGTCGGGCCGCAGGCGGCTCAGGCGGCCGGCGGCGATTTCCACGAACAGCACCGAGCCGTCGTCGAGGACCACCGGCCCTTCTGGAAACATCAGGCCGGTGGCCAGGATCCTCAGTTCTTCATCCATGCGCCTGCTCCTTCATGCGCCGGTCCAGCGCGCTGGCCGGTGCTCGGCGAATGCACGCGGCCCTTCGTGCGCGTCGGCACTCGCCATGACGCGGCGGCCCGCCGCATCGGCCTCGGCCCGCAACGCGGCATCGTCCAGGTCGAACGCGCGGCGGGCGATCGCCAGGCTCGCGCGCAGCGCCAGCGGCGCATTGGCTGCCGCGAGCGCGGCGACACGCATCGCCTCGGGGATCAGGTGCCCGGGCGCCACCACGCGATTGACCAGGCCGAGACGCAGTGCCTCGGCGGCATCGATCGGCTCGCCGGTGGCGATCATCTCCAGCGCGGCGCCTCGCGCCATGCTGCGCGGCAGCCGCCACACCCCGCCCGCGGTCGCAGCCAGGCCGCGCTTGACCTCCGGGAGGGCGAACACTGCACCGGCCGATGCGATCGCGAAGTCGCAGGCCAGTACGAGCTCCAGGCCACCCGCGACCGCCGCGCCGTTCACCGCCGCGATCCACAGCTTCCGGCGCGGGGCATGCACGAAGCCGGCGAAGCCGCCTTCGGATGTGGCGCGCCCGCCGGGCGCGGAGCCGCTCGCCAGTTCCTTGAGATCGGCACCGGCGCAGAAGGCCTTGTCCCCGGCACCCGTCAGGATCGCCACCTGCACCGAAGCGTCGCGCTCGACCCGGGCCACGATGCCGGCGAGCGCGAGCGACGCCTCGGCATCGATTGCGTTTCGCGCCTGCGGCCGGTTGATCGTGATGAGCGCGACGCCGTCGTGGTCCTCGCGAAGCACCACGCTCATTTCACCGCCCCGCCCGTGCGCAGCTGCGCGATCTCTTCATCCGCATAGCCGGCTTGGCGCAGCACCTCGTCGGTGTGCTCGCCGATCCCGGGCGCATGGCGGGGATAGGTCTTGTCCGCACCCTCGACCAGGAAGGGGCTGCTGACGGTCAGCCCGGTGCCCGGAATGCCTTCGCCCGGCACCAGTGCGCCGCAAAGGCGCATCTGCTCGTCGCCGGGCGCATCCCCGCTTCGCGCGACCACGCCGACCGTGAGCCCTTCGTCGTCGAAGCGCGAGGTCCACTGCGCGCTGTCGCGCTCCAGAAAGACCTCGTCCAGCAGCGCAGCGAGCGTCGGTGCGTTCTCGCGTCGCGCCGGCGTCGCGGCGAAGCGCGGGTCTTGCGCGAGCGCGGGACGCTCGATGGCACGCAGGAAGGCCGCCCAGTCGCGCTCCTCGGTCACGAGGCTGAGGATGAACCAGCGGCCGTCGCGGCAGCGATAGAAGTTGGTGAGCGCATTGCGCGGCTGACTGCGCGGTTGCCGATACACCAGCCGTCCGCCGACCAGCATGCCCTGGATCGCCATCGCATTGGCCCACGCGCCGTTGGCCAGCAGCGAGGTGCTCACCATGCCGCCCTTGCCGGTGCGCTCGCGCGCATAGAGGCCGGTGGCGATCGCCGCGAACAAGGTGACCGCGGTGGGCTGGTCGCCCAGCCCATTGGCTGGATTCGCGGGCGGCCCCTCGGGGTCGGGCCGTGTCAGGTCTGCCAGACCGCTGCGCGCCCAGTAGGTGGTGGCGTCGAAGCCCGGCTTTCCTGCCTCGGGGCCGGCCTCTCCGTAGCCGGTGAGCGATGCGTACACGAGTCGCGGATTGAGTTCGCGAATCGCCTCCCACGCCAGGCCCAGGCGGGCCCGCACCGGCAGCGGGTAGTTGGTGATGAGCACGTCGGCCTCGCGCACGAGGCGATGCAGCACGGCCTGCCCCTCGGGTTTCTTGAGGTCCAGCGCGATGGCCCTCCGGCTGCGCGCTCCCTGCATCCAGAGATAGTTGTGCTCGGAGTATGCGAGGTTCGGATTGAGGACCATCTTGCGAAAGCCATCGCCCTCGGGCACCTCGATCTTGATCACATCGGCGCCGAAGTCCGCGAGGATCGTTGCCGCCGCGGGGCCGGCGATGAAACTCGCGACGTCCAGGACCCTGAGGCCGTTGAACACGCTCATTGCAGTGCGTCCGCCCGCTGCTCCGAGATCGGCACGCCATCGTTCATCAGGTCGCAGTACTCCGTCATTCCCAGCACGGTGTGGCCCTCGCAGGTGTACTCCGTCATGCTTTCCGTGATCCGCGTGTAGGTCTTGAAGTCGCTGGCACCGACCTTCCGGTGCCGCAGCGGCACGGTGGTCACGATCCGGCCTTTCATCACGTAGGTCTTGCGCTCGGTCGTGACCCAAGCCGTGAGGCCCTTCGGAATCCAAGCCTCGTCGTACTCGGTCTCGATGCGTCCGTCGATCACCGGCTCGTACACGCCGTCGCGAAGCACGTTGCCGCTGATGCGGTGGGGCCCACCCTCGGGGCGCCCCTTGATGGACAGCAGGATGCCGAAGTCGCGCGAGAAGGTGACAGGCAGCCACTTGTACCAAAAGAAGCTGTGCCAATGCCGGGGACCCCAGGACTTGTCGCGATAGCCGGTGCCGCCGACCAGATCGTGCTTCACGCCGTCCACGGTGATGTATCCGTTCACCGCCATGTTCTGCTCCGTATGCCCGCGATACACCGCGTGCTCGGGGTCGAGTTCGATCGGTCGCCCCTGCATGTCGACGATCTCGCCACCGTGCATGGGCGAGACGCCTTCGAAGTCCAGCGCAATCGAAGCGGGCCGCTTGGGATAGCGCTTGAACGCGGCGCCCGGATCGGCCATGGCCAGCGGATCGTCCATCACCAGCAGGTCGCCTTCGTAGCGTACGCGATGCCGCTTGAACGGCTCGATCACCTCGAAGCCCATGCCCGCGGCTTCCATCCGTTCGTTGCCGGTGATGGCGGGGCGGGCAAACATGAAGCCCACCCGGCCGTCGGGCAGGTACACGCAGCAGGTCATCTCTGCATGGCCCTCGTTGGGCCGGTTGCCGACGCGAACCCATGCGCCGATGCGCCGCGCGGAATCGAAGGCATTGAAATACATGCTCTCGTTGTAGTTGCCCACCGGCTCGGGCGGGTGCGTGTATTCGTCGCGTGGGTCCAGCTTGAGCCGGGTATCGGGCGGCATGTACATGAGGGGATCCTTTCAATGGCTCGCCAGCTCGAGGCGGGCGATCTGGTTGCGATGCACTTCGTCGGGTCCGTCGGCGATGCGAAGGCCGCGCGCCTGCGCATACGAGCGCGCAAGAATGAAGTCCTGGGACAGGCCCGCCGCGCCATGCGCCTGGATGGCCCAGTCGATCACCTGGCAGGCCATGGAGGGCGCGGCGACCTTGATCATGGCGATCTCCTTGCGCGCGCCCTTGATGCCCACCGTGTCCATCTTCCATGCGGCATGCAGCGTCAGCAGGCGGGTCTGATCGATCAGCACGCGTGCCTGCGCGATGCGTTCCATGGTCACGGTCTGGTTCGCGATCGGACGGCCGAATGCGACGCGCTCCTTCGAGCGGGCGCACATGAGCTCGAGGCAGCGCTCGGCGCGACCCACGAGGCGCATGCAGTGGTGGATGCGCCCCGGGCCGAGCCGGCCCTGGGCGATCTCGAAGCCGCGGTCCTCGCCCAGCAGGATGTTCTCCAGCGGCACGCGCACGTTGTCGTACACCACTTCGGAGTGGCCGTGCGGCGCATCGTCCCAGCCGAAGACCTGCAGGTTGCGCACGACGCGCACGCCCGGCGCATCGCGCGGAATCAGCAGCATGGATTGCTGGCGGTGCTTGTCCTCGCTCGCCGCGTTGGTCTTGCCCATGAAGATGATGAGCTCGCAGCGCGGATCGGTGATGCCGGAGGTCCACCACTTGCGCCCGTTGACCACGTAGTGATCGCCGTCACGCCGGATCTCGGCCTCGATGTTGGTGGCGTCCGAGGACGCGACAGCGGGCTCGGTCATCGAGAAGCACGAGCGGATGCGGCCTTCCAGCAGCGGCACGAGCCAGCGCGCCTTCTGTGCCTCGGTCCCGTAGCGGGCCAGGATCTCCATGTTGCCGCTGTCCGGCGCGGAGCAGTTGAACACTTCGGGCCCGATCGGGGAGCGCCCCATCAGCTCCGCCAGCGGTGCATAGTCCCGGTTGTTCAGGCCGGCGCCGTGCCCGCTGTCCGGCAGGAAGAGGTTCCACAACCCCTGCGATTTCGCCTTCGCCTTGAGTTCCTCGATGACGGGCGGCAGCCCGGCATGGCTCGAAGCCTGTGCCAGCTCCTGCACGACGCGCTCGGCCGGGTAGACATGCGCATCCATGAAGGCGGCAAGCCGCTCGCGCAGCTCGGTGGTACGGGGGCTGTGTTCAAAGTCCATCGCGTTCGAAGAAGTGCGGCCGCAATCCGGGGCGCGGCCAGTCGAGGGCGGCAAGCCGGCCGGTGGACGACAGCGTGACGTACGCAGTCTTCATGTCGGGCCCGCCGAAGCACAGGTTGGTGGTGAAGCGGTCCGGCAGCGGCACGTGTTCGATCGTGCTGCCATCGGGCGCAATGACGGTGATGCCGCCGTTGAAGAGCGTGGCCACGCAGATGCGACCGTCCGCCTCCACCGCCAGCGAATCGAAGAGCTGGTAGCCGGGCAGCCCCGCGACGAGCGTGCCGCCATGCGGCGCGAGCGAGTCCGGCGCGCGCTCGATGCGCCCCGGCTCGACCACGTCGAAGGCCCACAGGCGGCCGGGCGCGGTTTCCGCCACATACAGCCGCCTGCCGTCTGGCGACAGGCCCACGCCGTTGGGGGTGTTCATCGGGAAGATCACCTCCCGGCATTCGCTGCCATCGGGCCGCGCCCAGCAGATCGCACCGTGGTCCATGTCGCGCTGGCGGCGCTTGCCCAGGTCGCTGAACCAGAAGCCGCCGTCGTCGCCGAAGACGATGTCGTTGGGGCCCTTGAGCGGCGCCTTGTCGCTGTGCGTGTAGAGGACCTCGACCCGGCCGCTGCGCAGGTCCACCCGCTGGATGCGGCCGCCGGCATAGTCCGGCGGCTGCAGCCCCGGCGTCCGGGTCCCGTCTCCATGGCGATGCCATTCGAAGCCGCCACCGTCGCACACATAGCACGCACCGTCCGGACCCACCGCGGCACCATTCGGGCCACCGCCGGTCTTCGCGACCACGCTGCGCCGGCCGTCGGCGAACACGCGGGTCAGGCATCCCGACCTGATCTCCACGACGAGGAGCGAGCCATCCGCCAGCATCACGGGCCCCTCGGGGAAGTCCAGGTTGTCTGCAACGATCCTCATCGGCGGCTCCTCGTGCTGCGCATCTACAGGCCCAGGTAGGCGGCGCGCACATCCGGGTGCGCCGCCAACTCACGGGCGCTGCCGTGCATCACCACCTCGCCGTTCTGGAGCACGTAGGCGCGGTCGGCCACGGCCAGCGCCATCTCGGCGTTCTGCTCGGCCAGCAGCACCGAGATGCCCGTGGAGCGGACATGGCGGATGAAGGCGGCGATCTCCTGCACGATCAGCGGCGCCAGGCCCAGCGTGGGTTCGTCCAGCATCAGCACGCGGGGCTGCGCCATCAGGGCACGGCCGATGGCCAGCATCTGCTGTTCGCCACCAGACAGCGTGCCGGCCATCTGCAGCCGACGCTCGCGCAGCCGCGGGAACCAGCGGCACACGCTCTCGCGTCGTTCGCGCCGCGCACCCGGATCGCGGCCCAGGTCGCCCAGGTCCAGGTTCTCCTCGACCGACAGGTCCGGAAACACGCGCCGGCCCTCGGGGGACAAGGCCAGCCCGGCGGCGATGCGCTGGCGCGTGGGCAGCGTCTCGATGCGCTTGCCCGACAGCGCCACCGCGCCGCCGGCGTGCGGCACCAGGCCCAGCAGCGCGTTGAGCAGCGAGGACTTGCCCGCGCCGTTGGCCCCGACCAGCGCCACGACCTCGCGCGCGCCGAGCGTCAGGTTCACGTCGATGAGGGCCCGCGTCTCGCCATAGCGCACGCCGAGTTCCTCGACCTGCAGCAGCGGCGCCGTCATGCGGCCAGCTCCTCGAGCGGTGCGGGTGTGCTGCCCAGGTAGGCCGACACCACCTCCGGCATGCGCGTCACCGCGCCGGGCGCGCCGTCGGCGATCTTCACGCCATGGTGCAGCACCACCACCCGGTCGACGAACGACATCAGCATCTTCAGGTTGTGGTCGACCACGATCAGCGTCATGCCCTTGTCGCGCAGGCCGCGCAGCACCCGGGCCAGGCGCGTCGCCTCGACCTGGTTGAGGCCGGCAGCCGGCTCGTCGAGCAGCAACAGTTCGGGCTGTGTCGCCAGCGCCATTGCCACACCCAGCAACTTCTGTTCGCCGTAGGGCAGGCTGCCCGCCAGGTCGTCGCGACGCGCCAGCAAGCCCACTTCGGCCAAGCAGGCCAGTGCATGAGCCGTTCGCTCCCGCTCATGCTTGCGCCAGCGTGGCGCGCGCAGCAGCGCGCCCCAGAATCCACCGGGTCGGTACATGTGGCTGGCGATCGCCATGTTGGCGGCCACCGTCTGCCCCCCACAAAGCGCGGTGTGCTGGAAGCTGCGCACCACGCCCAGCCGCGCGACGCGATGGGCGGGCCGGCCCGCGATGTCCTGCCCACGCACGCGGATCGCGCCGGTGCTGACGGGGAGGAAGCCCGACAGCATGCTCAGCAGGGTGGTCTTGCCGGCACCGTTGGGCCCGATGAGGCCCAGGATTTCGCCCGCGCGCACGTCGAACGACACATCCTGCACGGCCCTGAGTCCCTTGAAATGACGACTCACGCCCGCGACCTCGAGCACCGTGCCTTCGCGATGCGGCCGGGCCGCAAGAGGCGCAGGCGGCGCCTCATCCGCTACCCGGGCCGCGCGCGCGGTGCGCCATCGCATGAAGGGCGGCCGCGCGGCCATCCAACCCACCAGCCCACCCGGCAGCAAGCGCACCGCGAGCAGCAGGACGAGCGCGAAGGCCGCGAAGTTGAGATCGCCCAGAAAGCGCAGCCCTTCGGGAACGATCGCGAACAGCGCCCCACCCAGCACAGGGCCCACCAGCGTGGCCTTGCCACCGAGGATCACGCCCAGGATGCCGGTGGCCGAGTAGCTCACGCCAAGCAGCGAGGGCGAGAGCACGAACACCTTGGGAATGAGCAGCGCACCGGCCAGCGCGGCAAGACCGCCCGACAGCGCGACGTTCAGCACCCGCGCGCGAGCGGTTGCGATGCCGAGCGACTCGGCAAGCGCCGGCGCCTCGCGGATCGCGATCCAGCCGCGCCCGGTGGCGCTCCCGCGCAGATTGCGCAGCAGGACGAGCGCGACGGCGAGCGCCGCAACCACCGCGAACAGATAGCCCTGCTGCGCAGTCCACCCCAGGCCCTGCACGAGCGGCAGTGGCGAGGCCGTCACCATCAGCCCCATGGGGCCGCGCGTGAGGTCCACCCAGTTGACCACCAGCAGCACGAGGATCTCGGCCACCACCAGCGTCGCGATGGCGAAGTAGGCACCGCTCAGGCGCGCCGACACGATGCCCACCAGCCCGCCGAGCAGCAGGCCGGGCAGCACGCCCAGCGGCACCGCCAGCCAGTAGTTCCACCCGAGTCGCGAGACCAGGAGGCCGACGGTATACGCACCCAGGCCCAGGAAGGCCGCGTGCCCGAAGCTCACATAGCCCAGTTGGCCGAAGGTGACCGACACGCCGAGCACGAAGATCGCGAGCACGCCTGCGTAGGCCGCGACGTCCAGCAGATAGGGCGAGCGGATCACGCCCGCCAGCAGCGCCGCGGCGGCGATGCCGATCAACATGTCGCGCAAGCTGCGGATCATCGCGCCGCCCCTGCGAGGCCGTGTGGGCGCACCAGCAGCACCACCAGCATCAGCGAATACACCGTCGCCGCGGCGAGGCCCTCTTCCATCACCAGGCCCAGCATGGCCTCGAGCACGCCCACGGCCAGCGCGCACAGCACCGCGCCGCCGGCGCTGCCGAGCCCGCCGAGCACCACGATCACGAAGGCCTTGACCAGCACCGCCTGCCCGAGCATCGGCGAGTAGGCGGTGATCGGCGCCAGCAGCGCGCCGCCGAGGCCGCCGACCACGGCTGCCAGCAGGAAGGCGCGCGTGCCGACCGACTTGACGTCGATCCCCACCACGCGCGCGGCATGCTCGCTCTGCGCGAGCGCGCGCATCTCCACGCCGAAGCGGGTGCGGCGCGCGAGCAGGTCCAGCAGCACCAGCGCGACGATGCTGGCCACGATCACGAACAGGCGCTGCGCACTGAGCCCCACGCCGGCCAGTTCGATACGGCCCTGCAACCCGTCGACGCGCGCCGGCGCCGGCCCCCACACCGACAGGACGGCCTGGTTGAACAGCACGCCCACGGCGAAGGTGGTGAGGAGGATGTCGGTGCGGCCCTCCGCGCGACGCAGCAGCGGCGACACGGCGAGCGCATCGAAGATCCAGCCGACGAGGGCACCCACCAGCATGGCGAGCGGCAGCGCGGCGAGATAGGGCAGTCCCAGCAGCTTGTTCGCCAGGACCACCGTGAGGGCGCCCAGCATCACCACTTCGCCGTGGCCGAAGTTGATGATGTGCAGCACGCCGAAGGCCAGCGTGAGCCCCAGCGCGATCAACGCGTAGCCGAAGCCGATGGAGAGCCCGTTGAGCAGTTGCTGAAGCAGCGCGTCGGTCATGGCTTCGGCGTCGCTTCCATCAGTCGCCGGCCGCGATCTTTCCGTCCTTGACCTCCAGGACCACCCACTTGTCGGAGGTCGCCTGGTTGCCCGGGAAGCGAACCTTGCCGCGTGGGGAGTCCCAGGTGCCTTCGCGCAGGGTGCTTGCCAGCTTGGCAGTGTCGGTCACGGTGCCGGCCGATCGGATCGCCTGGCCGAGGATCCACATGCTCTCGAAGCCCAGAAAGTCCACCTTGCCGGGCATCGCCTTGTACTTGGCCTGGTAGGCATCGACGAACTTGCGGTTGGTCTCGGTGGTCATCGTCGGCGCCCAGATGTCCAGCGTGAACGCACCCTCCGCCGCCGGCCCGGCGACCTGCAGCAACGCGGGCGTCACCGATCCGGGCAGGATGCAGCGCTTCGCCTTGACACCCGCCTCGGCCAGCGTGCGCAGCAGGCTGCCGCCCTGCTCCGGCGCGGAGAAGGCCATGCACACCACGTCCGGACTGGCTGCCTTCACGCGTGCGGCGATCGTGCTGAAGTCGGTCTGCTTCAGGATCTCGTACAGCTCGGTCGCCACGACCGCATTGCCGAAGCTGCCCTTCATGCTGGCGATGATCGAACGGCCGTAGTCGCCGTTTTCCACCACCACCGCCATGCGCTGCGGCTTCACCTTGTCCTTGAGGTACTGGTTGAAGACCTCGCCATCGGTGGACACCAGCGGATTGAAGCGGAACGCGCGGTCGTACTCGGTGACCTGCGGGGCCTTCGTCACCGCGGCCAGGAACATCGCCCCGCCCTGCTGCGCGACCTGCGTCACGCCGAGTGAGACGGCGGTGTTGATCGCGCCCACGATCACCGGCACCTTGTCCTCGCTCAACAGCTTGCGCGCTGCGGCCACGGCATCGGCGGGCTGGTAGTTGTCGTCGTACACCACCAGCTTGAGCGGCCGCCCGTTCAACGCACCGCCGCCGGCGTTGATCATCTCGGCGGCAATCTCCGCGCCATTGCGACCCTGCTGGCCGAGCATGGTCTTGATCGGATAGAGCACGCCGATCTTGATCTCCTGCGCAAGCGCGGGCGCGCTCGCGAGCAGGGCGGCGACAACACCTGCGCCTGCGAGGCCGCGCACGGCGGAGGACAGAATTCTGCGCATGATGCATGTCTCCTTAATGGTTCTACCATTAAAGTCCCCGCGCTTCCCTGGCGCATCGGGGAAAGTACCGAGCGCCGTGCCTAGTGCCGCACGCGAAGCCAGGCCTTGCCCATCGTGGAGCGGCCTTCGAGCGCTGCGAGGGCTGCGCGCGCGTCCTCCAAGTCGAACGACGGCCCGGGCAGGGGCCGGACACGGCCGTGCGCATGCCAGGCGTAGACCTCGCGCGTCAGCTGCGCGGCCAGGGCGAGGTCGCGCTTGCGCACCTCGCCCCACAGCACGCCCACCGCACTGGCGTTGTGCAGCAGCAGCCGATTGGCCGGCAGTTGCGTGAGCGTGCCGGCCGCGAAGCCGATGACGAGGTAGCGCGCGCCGAAGGCCAGGCAGCGCAGGCTCTGCGCGCCGACCTCTCCCCCCACGGGGTCGTAGATCACATCGGCGCCGCCGGGGGCGAGCTTGCGGAAGGCATCGACCCAGGATGGATCGCCGTAGTCCAGCGCGCCATCCGCGCCTGCGTCGAGACAGGCCTGCACCTTGCGCGCACCGCCCGCGGTGGCGATCACGCGCGCGCCCATCGCCTTGCCCAGCTGCAGCGCGGCGCTCCCGACGCCACCCGCCCCGGCGTGCACGAGGAGCGTCTCGCCATGCTGCAGGCGCCCCGCCATGCGCAAGGCAAACAGCGAGGTGGGGTAGTTGCTGCGCAGGGCGAGCGCATCGCCCGGGTCGATGTCCTGCGGGATCACGACGGCCTCGCTGCGCGGCACCAGGGCGTACTGCGCGAAGCCGCCCTGCCTGGAGGAACTCGCGATGCGCGTACCCACGGACAGGTCGCCGCCCTCGCCCGCCACGATGGTGCCCAGCACCTCCGAGCCCGGCGTGAAGGGCAGCGGCGGCTTGATCTGGTACTTGCCGCGCACGATCAACGTATCGCCGAAGGCCAGGCCTGCAGCCTCGACGCGCACCAGGTATTGGTCGGGTCCGGGTTGCGGGACCTCCACGTCTCGCAGGTGCATCTCGCCGCGCTCGGTGATCTCCTCGACGCGCCAAGCGCGCATGGTCTTTGGCAGGCCGGTCGTCATTGGGCCGCCTTCACTGCCGCCCAGCCGGCTTCAGCGGTTGCCTGGACCCGCGCGGCCACGGCGGCCGCGCGGCTGTTGGCGGCGTTGCCGTCCAGCGCGCGACGGGCCACGCCCTGCTGAATGGCGGCAAGGCGGAACATGTTGAATGCAAGGTGGTAGTGCCAATGTGCAAGGCGTGCGTCGGCGCGCCCGCTTGCGCGGCAGTAGTCGGCCACATGCTGCGCCTCGGCCGGAATGCCTTCGGGCAAGGCATCGAGGCCGGCCAACGTGCGATGGGTTCCGAGCTGCAGGCGCCAGGCGAGGCAGTGGTATGCGAAGTCGACCAGCGGATCGCCCAGCGTCGAGAGTTCCCAGTCGAGCACCGCGACGATGCGCGGCTCGCTCGGATGGAACACGAGGTTGTCGAGCCGGAAGTCGCCGTGCACGAGCGAGGTGCTTTCCTGCGGCGGCACATGGGCGGGCAGCCAATCGATCAGGCGCTCCATCGCCTCGATGCGGGCGGTCTCGCTCGCGCGGTACTGGCGGCTCCAGCGCTCGATCTGGCGCTCGACATAGCGGCCATCGCGGCCATAGTCCGCCAGCCCCCGCGCACGCCAGTCGACCGCGTGCAGCGCCGCCATCACACGGGCCATCTCGGCGTAGTGAGCACGGCGCTCGGCGGGTGCCATGCCGGGCAGGGTCTGATCGGTGAGGATGCGCCCCTGCACGAAGTCCATCAGGTAGAAGGTGCTGCCCAGCACCTCGGGGTCCTCGCACAGGACGCGTGCCCGCGGCACCGGCACGTCCGAACCCTCAAGCGCGCGCAGCACGCGGAACTCCCGTTCCACCGCGTGCGCCGAGGGCAGCAGCACGCCCGGCGGCTTGCGTCGCAGCACCAGCCGCCGCGCGCCCGCATCGACGATGAAGGTCGGATTCGATTGCCCACCTTCGACCTGTTGCACGCGCAGCGCGCCATCGAAGGCCCCGATCTCGCGGCGGATCAATCCGTCGAGCGCGCTCGTCTGCGCCCCATCGAAGCTGCTTGCCGCCGTGCATCTTGGGGTGGATGAATTGTTCACTTTGTCGTTTAATCTATGGTTGAACCAATGATCGGCCGAGGAATCGTATAGCAGCCGAATCCATCACACAAGGAGACATCGCAATGAACTTCACCCGACGCCAGACGCTTGCAGCTGCGCTCGGCTCGCTCGGTTCGGGCGTCCTGCCGCTCGCACAGGCGCAGCCGCAGGCCTTCCCTTCGCAGGTCATCAAGTTCGTGATCCCCACGCCGGCGGGCGGGGGGCACGACACCATGATGCGGATCATTGGCCAGAAGCTGACCGATGCCTGGAGCCAGCCTTGCATCGTCGAATCCAGGGCCGGCGCCAGTGGCGCCATCGCCGCGGCTGCGGTGTCGCAGGCGCCGCCCGACGGATACACGGTACTCATCGGCTACAGCGCGCTCCTGAGCAACACCGTCCTGATGCCGAAGCCGGGCTACCGCCTCGAAGACCTCCAGCCGGTGGGCATGCTGGCGCTCACGCCGATCGCGCTCGGGGTCCGCGACAGCCTGCCGGTCTCCACGCTCCAGCAGTACGTGGCCCTCGCCAAGACGCGGCCGGGAAAGCTCTCCTACGGCTCCTATGGCCCGGGTTCGGGCGGCCACTTCGTCGGCGAACTGTTCAACATGGCGGCCGGCATCGACACCGTCCACGTGCCCTACAAGGGTGAGACCCCCGCGCTGCAGGACCTGATTGGCGGCCAGATCGATGCGGCGGTGACGTCGGTCGGCGGCGTGAATCGCTACCCCGGCAAGATCAGGCCGCTCGCCGTCGCCAGTGGCACGCGCTTTCCCGCGTATCCCGACGTGCCGACCTTCGCTGAGCTCGGCTATCCGGCAGTCGACATGCCCGGCTGGGGCGCTGCCTTCGTGCCCGCGAAGACGCCGAAGGCGATCGTCGACAGGCTCAACGCGGAGATGGGCCGCATCCTGGTGATGCCGGACGTGCGCGCGAAACTGCTGGAGCTGGGCTTCGACCCGGCACCATGGGGCGCCGACAAGACGCAGCGCTTCATGAAAGACCAGCTTGCGCTCACGCAGAAGCTGGTCGACGCAGGGCGCGTGAAGCTCTAGTCCTCAGCGCCTGATCAGCAGGCGCCCGTGGAGGCGCTCGCGCGCCTGCCGATCGAGGCCGAGCGGTCCTTCCAGGTACGCGTCGAACGAGCCCCAGCGCTCGTCGATGGCATCGAACGCGCATTGCAGGTAGTCGGCGCGCACCGTCGCCAGCAGTGCCCAGTCGGCGGAAACACCCTGCATGGACCAGTGGGCGTTGCTCTCCAGAAAGTCGTCGAGCACGGCTTCGCGCTGCACCCCGAGCGCACGCAGCAGCAATGCCGCAGCCCAGCCGGTGCGGTCCTTTCCGGCGGTGCAGTGGATCACCAGCGGCAGCGCCGTCGCCTCGTCGGCCACCAGGCGCAGGAGCGAGGCGAAGATCGGCGCGTGCTCGTTCGCGAAGCGCCGATAGACCTCGAACATGATGGCGGCCAGCGCGGACTCGTCGGGTTCACCCGCCTCGCGCAGCTCGCGCAGCGCGCCCATCGCGCGCGGCTCGATCGGCAGATGCAGCTCGCGAATCCCGAATTGCGCCAGGCGCGACGGCGCGCGCGCCCGCTCGTTGGCGCCGCGCAGATCGATCGCCGACTGCAGTCCGATGGCGCGCAGCGCATCCAGGTCGCCGTCCGACACCGAACCGAAGTGACTGGAACGCCAGAGTCGGCCCGGTGCAATCACATGGCCCGACGCGGTGGCGATGCCGCCCAGGTCGCGCAGGTTCGGCACGCTGTGCGCGGCCGGCATGACCGTCAGGCCCCGAGGACTGCGCGCCCGTTGGCAAGCACCTGCACCCCGCGCTCCTTCACGCTGGCACGGAAGGCGACCTCCTCGGAGCCCAGGCGCCAGCAATCGAGCACGAGCGTCTCGCCGGGATAGACCGGGGACGTCAGCCGCGCCCGGATCGACTTCATGCGCGAGGCATCGTGGCCGCAGAAGGCCGCCAGGATGCCGCGACATGCGTTCCCATAGGTTGCGAGCCCGTGAAGGATCGGCCGCGGAAAGCCCGCCTTGGCCGCCACGGCGGGATCGATGTGCAGCGGGTTGATGTCGCCGCAGAGGCGGTACAGCACTGCCGCATCCGCACGGGTCGGCAGTTCGATCGTCAGCTCGGGCGCCGCGTCGGGTGCTGCAGGCGCGGCGGGTGCGGGTTCGTCGCCGCCGCCGTTCTTCGAGAAGCCGCCATCGCCACGCAGGAAGAGCACCATCTCCGAGGTAGCGACCCGCCGGCCGGTCGCCTCATCGGTGAGGGTCTTCTCCACATGCATCGTCGCACCCTTGCCCTCGCCCTTGTCGACGATGCGGGTGACGCGGCTCTCGCCGACCAACGTGCCGGATGCGGGCAATGGCGAATGGATCGTGACGCCCTGTTCGCCATGCACCAGCTTCAGGTAGTCGATGCCGAGTTCCTTGCGATCGCGCATCCAGAAGCCGGGCGACGCCAGGACCGCCGCCATCGTGGGCACGGCCTGGAGTTCCTTCTCATAGACGAAGCGCAGTTCCTCCAGCACCAGCGGATCGGACGCGAAACCCACGCCGAGGGCATAGAGGATGGTCTCGCGATCCGTGTAGGTATGGCGCACCGGATCGGAACGCCAGGCCTTGGTCTTCTCGTAGTCGATCATGCTTTCAATCCTTGTTCGGCCAGCGGAACTGCGCCGGCTCCTTGGCAGCGAAGCGGCGGATCGCTTCGCGGAAGTACGCGCTGGACGATGCAATCGCCTGCGACGACGCTTCCATGTCCAGCATGGTGTCCAGATCGCTCTGCAGCGTCGCAGCCAGCGCGCGCTTGGAAAGGCTGAATGCCGTCGGCGATGCACCTGCGAGACTGCGGGCCAGTTCCATTGCGCGCGGCATCAGGGCGTGCGACGCGAGAACCTCCAGCGCGATGCCGATCCGCACCGCCTCGTCGGCACCGAACTCGCGGGCCGAATAGATCAGTTCCTTGGCACGCTGCAATCCCACCACACGGGGCAATTGGTACCAGGCGCCCACATCGGGCACGAGGCCGATGCGATGGAACACCATGGCCAGCCGCGCGCGCGTGCTCACCAGGACGATGTCGGCGTAGAGCGCCATGCTGAGGCCCGCGCCGAAGGCGACGCCGTCGACCGCGGCGATCAGGGGCTTGTCCAGCGACGCCAGCGCGCGCGCCAGTTCGGCATAGCGTGCCATGCCCGTGCGGCGCTGCTCGACCGTGCGCGAGCCGCCATCGGCCATGCCCTTGACGTCGCCGCCCGCGCAGAAGTCGCCGCCCGCACCCGTCAGGACGACTGCGCGGATGTCGTCGTCCGCACGCAGCGCGCGCAAGGCGGCCACGAGCGCGTCCGTGGTCGGGATGTCGATCGCATTCTTGGCCGACGGCCGGTTCAGCGTGATGACGGCCACGCCGTCCGTGCGCTCCAGCAGGATGCTGTCGCCCGCCATGTCAGAGGCTGATGTGGAAGCCGCCGTTCACGCCCAGATGCTGGCCCGTGACGTAGCTGGCTCCGTCCGACAGCAGGAAACAGACGCTCTTCACGACCTCACCCGGCGTGGACCAGCGGCCCAACGGAATCTGCGCGAGCATGCCGTCGCGGAACTTCTCGCCGCGCACGACTTCGGTCATCGGCGTTTCGACCACGCCGAAGCAGATCGAGTTGGTGCGGATGTTGTGGCGCCCCCATTCGCGCGCTGCAGTCATCGTCATGCCGAGCATGCCGGCCTTGGCTGCCGCGTAGTTGATCTGGCCGATCGAGCCCTTGCGACCGGCGTCGGACGAGATGTTGACGATCGAGCCGCCCGTCTTGTCGCCGCCCTTGGCCCGTTCGACCATGTGGCGACCCGTGGCACGCATCCAGTAGAAGGAACCGGTGAGGTGCACATCGATCACTTCCTGCCATTGCTGGTCGGTCATCTTGTCGATCATGGCGGGGCGGATGATGCCGGCGTTGTTGACGAGGCCGTGCACCGCGCCGAACCTGGCGACCGCTTCGTTCACCGCGCGATCGGCCAGGGCCGGGTCGGCCACGCTGCCCTGCACCGCGAGCACGCGCGTCTGCGGCAGCGCGGAGACCGCAGCGTCGAGCGTTTGACCATTGAGGTCGACCGCCACCACGTTGGCGCCGAGTTCGATGGCCAGTTCAGCAACGCCCTTGCCGATGCCCTGGCCGGCCCCGGTGACGACGATGGTGCGCCCTTGCAGGCTGACGATGGGATCCACTTCGATGCTCCTTGTTGGCTTGTTCGATGGTTGAACCAATGATATCCTACCTGCGAACAGTGGCTGGAGCAAACACATGACCATCAGACGCAAGGCCTGCATCGCAGGCGCCTACGAGCACCCGACCCGCAAGGCCCCCGACAAGACCGTGGCGCAACTGCACGCCGAATGCGCCCGCGGCGCGTTGGCGGACGCCGGGCTCACCCTGCAGGATGTCGACGGCTACTTCTGCGCCGGCGATGCGCCCGGCCTGGGTGCCAACAACATGGCCGACTACCTGGGCCTGACCCGACTGCGCCATGTCGACAGCACCGACACCGGCGGCTCGGCCTACCTGATCCATGTGTCGCATGCCGCACAGGCCATCGCGGCCGGCAAGTGCGATGTCGCGCTGGTGACCCTCGCGGGCCGTCCGCGCAGCGAAGGATCGAGCGGCGTGGCGCCCCGGCTGGTCACGGCCAACACGCCGGACGTGCCCTGGGAGATGCCCTACAGTCCCGTCACGGTCAACATGTACGCGCTGGCGGCCGCCCGCCACATGCACGAGTACGGCACCACCAGCGAGCAACTCGCATGGATCAAGGTGGCAGCCGCTGCCCATGCGCAGCACAACCCGAACGCGATGCTGCGCGAACCGGTCACGGTGGAAGAAGTGCTCGCCTCGCCCATGATTTCCGACCCGTTGCACAAGCTGGACTGCTGCGTGGTGAGCGACGGCGGCGGCGCCCTGGTGGTGGTGCGACCCGAGATCGCTGCGCGTCTGAAGCGCCCGGTCATCCACATTCTGGGCGCGGGCGAGACCATCAAGGGCCAGCTCGGCGGGCAGGTTGACCTGACCTGGTCCGGCGCGGCGATCTCCGGCCCGATCGCGTTCGAGGAAGCGGGCGTGAGCCCCGCCGACATCCAGTACGCATCGATCTACGACAGCTTCACCATCACCGTGCTGATGCAGCTGGAAGACCTCGGCTTCTGCAAGAAGGGGGATGGCGGTCGCTTCGTGGCCGACGGCAACCTGATCTCGGGCGTCGGCAAGCTGCCCTTCAATACCGATGGCGGTGGCCTGTGCAACAACCACCCGGCCAATCGCGGCGGCATCACGAAGGTCATCGAGGCCGTCCGCCAGTTGCGCGGTGAGGCGCACCCGAAGGTTCAGGTGCCCGATTGCACCCTGGCCCTGGCCCAAGGCACCGGCGGCCTGCTGGGCTCGCGCCACGGCAGCGCCACCCTGATCATGGAAAGGCAATAAGCGATGACCACTCCCTACACCGATCGCCCTCTGGCACCCGTGACCGTCGACGCCGCCACCGAGCATTTCTGGACACAGGCCAAGGAAGGCCTTCTCTGCACGCGGCGCTGCACCCGTTGCGCAAAGGCCCACTGGTATCCGCGCGCGCTCTGCCCCTTCTGCATGGGCGAAACCGAGTGGTGCAGCCTCTCGGGGCTGGGCACGATCTACAGCGTGAGCGTCACGCGCCGCGCCGGCCCCATTCCCTACGCCATCGCCTACGTCGCACTCGATGAGGGCATCACCATGCTCACCAACATCGTCGACTGCGATCTCGACGACCTGAAGATCGGGCAGCGCGTCCAGGTTTCCTTCAAGCCGGCAGAGGGCGGCGCGATGGTACCGATGTTCAAGCCGGCCTGAGCGCAGTGCAGATGCAGACCCTCGACTACTCCGTGCAGAGCGCAGTCGGCTGGATTCGGCTCACCCGGCCCGAGATCCACAACCCGCTGGATGTGCCGCTGCGCACCGACCTCATGGCGGTGCTGGAGCAGGTGCGCAACGACCCTGCCGTGCGCGTGCTCGTTCTGACCGGCGGCGCGGGCGCCTTTTGCGCGGGGGGCAACCTCCATGCATTGCAGGAGCATGCGCACGCGGGCCCGGCCTACTGGCAGCGCCGCATCAACGCGGGACTTCGCCTCACCGACGATCTGCTGAACGTGGGCTGCCCCGTGATCGCCGCGATCGACGGCCCCGCCATCGGCGCCGGCTTCGCGCTGGCTCTGTGCGCGGACATGATCATCGCGAGTCCGCGCGCGAAATTCGCCATGGCCCACTTGCGGCTCGGGCTCGTGCCCGACCTGGGCGCGCTCTATCTTCTGCCGCGTGTCGTGGGCCTCCAGCGGGCGAAGGAACTGGTGTTCTCCACCCGAGATGTCAGCGTCGACGAAGCCCGGGAACTCGGCATCGTGATGGAAGTGCACGCCAGCGAAGCGCTCGAAGCCCGAGCGCGCGAGATGGCCGAGCGCATGGCCCGCGCCGCGCCGACCGCAGTCGCGCTTTCCAAGGCCATGCTGAATGCCTCGCTCGACAGCGACAGGCAGAGTGCCTTCGCGCTGGAAGCTGCGAGCCAGGCCGCCGCCTTCGCGGCGCCGGAACCGGCCGCGCAGGTCGAAGCGATCCTCGGAAAGCAGCGTCCGGCCTTCAGCGGCCTGAAGTCCGCGCGAGGCTGAGGCCCTCAGCCGAAGTGCGATGCGAAGAAGGCCGTGGCCTTCTGTGCTGCACGTCGCGCGCGCTCGCCGGGTGGCAGCGCCGCGTCGGCGATGACGGGGGTTTCCAGCTCGATCTCCGCGTCGGGCCACAGGGCGTCCACCAGCCCTTTCAGATCGAGGCCGCCGTCGCCGAGGTACATGCGGCCCGACATCGCCTCGTCGAACAGGGTCGTTCCAGCCGCTCGCACGGCGGGCGCATCACAGAGTTGCGTCAGATAGATGCATCGGGCGTCGAGCGCTCGCACGTCCGCGCTGCCGGCACCCGAGCGCGCGAGATGGAGGGAGTCGATCAGCAGGCCCACGTTGCGCGCACCGCTGTCGGCGATCACGCGCTGCGCATCGGCGATCGTCTTGAGCGAACTCATGGGCATGAACTCGAGTGCAATGCGCACGCCGGCATCGGCTGCCGCGCGCGCATAGTCACGCAGCAGTTCGGTCACGCGCGACAGATCAGGATCGAAACAGCCCTGCGAGATCAGCGGCGCACCGACGCGGCGTGCGGCTTCCACGTTGGCGAGCAGGTGCGACAGGCCCGTCGTCTCCGACAGGTAGTAGCCAGCGATGCTGGAGATGCGGATCGAGAGCGCCTCGGCGCGAGCGCGGATCTGCTCGAAGCCATCGCCCTCGGCATTCGGCTGGGGCCACGGGTCACCGAGTTTGCGACCGCTGACACGCAAGCCCGCGGCGCCGAAGCCCGCTTCGGCTGCTGCCGCGAGCACATCGAGCGGTGCCGCGTTGGCACCGAGAGAAAGAAAGCCGAGCGTGAGCGCGCGCACTTCGCGCCGACGTGGATTGCCGCTCATGTCGGCAGCACCTCGCTGGCCTGTAGTTCGCGCAGTCGCTGGACCAGCGTCGCATCGGTGTCGATGCAGTCGTGGAATCCGGCGCGCCGGATCTTCGCTGTCGCCAGCACGATGTCGTGCGACTGGCGCAGCATGTAGTCCATCCACCGCCAGTCGACGATCTTGCCGATGTCGATGGTGCGCAGGCCATGCCGGCGCGCAATGCGGTCCCACACGGCTTGCTGCGCCGGCATCAGGTCCGCGAGGGGCAGCGTCTTCGGCTCGGCGAAGGCCATGCCGAGTGCGTCTGCGAGCACAGGCCACGTATGACGCCAGCGCGCCGGGTCGCCGTTCGTGACGTTGAAGGCCTCGTCCTCGGCTGCCGGCGCGTTCGCGGCCCATGCCGCTGCGGCGGCGATTTGCCGCGCGTCCGCGATCTGGTGCAGGGCCTCGTAGGCGCCCGCACTGCCGGGAAAGCGCAGCGGCATGCCAAGCTCCTTGCACACCGCGGCATAGAGCCCGAGGCCCAGCACCAGATTCATCGGATTGCCCACTGCATAGCCGGACACGAAAGGCGGAATCAGGTTGACCCAGCGCCAGCGCGCGCCGCGACTGGCTTCGCGCAGCCAGTCTTCCTGGTCGTAGTAGAAGTTCGGCGGCAGTTGTCTCGGGTCGCTCTCGCGGCAGGGCGTCGGGCTCGCGCCCCACTGGATGCCGTAGAACTTCGCGCCCGTGACGAGCACCACCTTGCTCAACACGGGCGAGGCCTGTTGCACCGCCTGGACCACATGGCGCAGCATCGCCAGGTTCGGCGCCACTTCGGCGGCGCGGCTGGGTGCCGGCTGGAAGGCCGCATGGAACACATGCGTGATGCCCGTGTGCGACGCCACGGCCTTCGCGCACGCATGGGCGTCCAGAAGGTCCACCGCCACACCGTCCGTCCCGGGCAGGTTGCCGCCACCCGAGCGGCTCGCGCACAGCACGCGCCAGCCGTCGCCCACCAGGCGCTCGGCGATGCCGCGTCCCACGATGCCGCTGGCGCCGGCGATCAGCGCGGTCTTTTTCTCTTGCATGCGGACAGCCTCAACTGCTGAGCGTGATGCCCAGTCGCTTGATGAGATCGCCCCATGTCTGGCTGTCGCCCAGCGCCAGCTTGCGGAAGGCCTCTCCATGCACCAGCGAAGGCACGCCGCCGGTGCGGCGCACGGACTCCTGGAACGCGGGGTCGGCCTGCATGTCCGCGACGGCCTTCAGGAGTTTCGACGTCACCGGCGCCGGCATGCTGGCCGGCCCGACCATGCCGAACAGCTGGTCCGGAATCCGCACCGGCAGGCCGGATTCGCCGAGGTTGGGCACGTTCGGCAGCGCCGGATCACGGCCCTCTCCCGTCACCGCCAGCGCCTTGATGCGCCCGGCCTGGATGAGCGGCAGCGACGTGGCGAGCGACGCGATCGTGTACTGCACTTGACCGGCAATCATGGCGGTGTCGGTCTCGTTGCCCGTCTTGAACGGCACGTGCACCGCCTTGATGCCGACGGCCGCGTTGAACTGCTCCACCGCCAGGTGAATGCTGTTGCCGACGCCGCTCGATCCGAAGTTGAGCGTGCCGGGCCTGGACTTGGCGAGAGCGATGAAGTCCTGCAACGTGTCCACGCCCAGCTTGGGCGACACCGTCAGGACCTGGCGCGAGGTCTGGATCAGACCGAGATAGGTGAAGGATTTCTCGACGTCGTAGCCCGGGTTCTTGATGAGGTGCGGCGCGGAAGTCAGCGACGTGGTCGTGCCCATGCCGATCGTGTAGCCGTCTGGACGCGCGCGGGCCACCGCCGCCATGCCGATGGTTCCCGAGCCTCCGATCTTCTGCTCCACGATCACCGTCTGCCCCAGGCGGCTGCCCAGGTCGGCGGCGATCAGTCGCGCCAGCACGTCGACGGCGCCGCCGAAGGGCGTGATCAAGGTGATGGGCCTATCGGGCCAGGTGGTCCCCTGCGCAAGCAGGCGGCCGGAAGACAGGGCCAGAGCGCCTGCACCCGCGGCAATCCGGACGAGGGCGGTGCGGCGGCCGCTGCTTTGCATGGGCATGACGGAACTCCTGGGAAAACGAATCGACCGAAAGGATAATGGACTGACCAATCAATCATTCTTCGGTAATACCCCGAGTGCAACCCTCTCCGCAGGCTTTCGCCAACGCGCTCGGTCATTTACAATGGTTTAACCAATAGATTTTCGTGGACATTTTCGGAGCCCCTCATGCTCTCTCCTGAAGACAACGAAACCCTTGTGCGCGTCGGCCCCGGTACCGCCATGGGCGGCCTGATGCGCCTGTACTGGATTCCCTTCCTTCCTTCGAGCGATTTGACGGCGGGTGGCATGCCGCAGCGGGTGCGCCTGCTGGGCGAGGACCTCATTGCCTTTCGCGACAGCGAAGGCAGGCTCGGCCTCGTGGACCATGCCTGCCCGCACCGGGGTGCGCCCCTGGTGTTCGGGCGCAACGAGGACTGCGGGCTGCGATGCGTCTACCACGGGTGGAAGTTCGGCACCGACGGACACGTGCAGGACCTGCCGGCCGAACTGCCGGAGAGCCGGCTGAAGGACAAGGTCCGCCTGAAGGCCTACGCCTGCCGCGAGCGCAACGGCATTGCCTGGGCGTACATGGGTGCGCAACAGGACGACCCGCCGCCGCTGCCGGAGATGGAATGGAACCTCGTGCCCGCGGAGCGCGTACACGTCAGCTTCCGCGTGCAGGAATGCAACTGGCTGCAGGCGGTGGAGGGAGAAATCGACTCTGCGCACGCGCCCATCCTGCACGGCCGCATCGATGCGCAAGGCGCCATCAGCGACTGGATCGCCAAGCGTGACCTGCGCCCCACGTTCCAGTGCCAGCGCCAATCCTTCGGCATGAGCATCGCCTCGCGCCGCAAACTGGACGACGAGACGAGCTACTGGCGGGTCAACCAGTTCCTGCTGCCCTTCTGGACACTGGTGCCACCGCAGTCGCAGTACCCGGAACTGTCAGGCCATGCCTGGGTGCCGCTCGACGACTACAACACGCTGTGCATCATGTTCTCCTATCACCCCTCGGAGAAGCTCTACGACAAGTCGCGCGCGCTGTTCGAGAACGGCCATGCGGGCCGTGAGACCGGGCATGCCAGCAAGGACGCCTTCGCCCCGCGGCCGGCCACCGAGCCGTTTGCCAAGTACTGGACCAAGTACACCCGCCAGAACGGCTATCTCTTCAACTATGACGCGCAGACGAAGACCTGGTTTTCCGGCCTGCCGGGGCTCTGGGTGCAGGATGCGGCCTGCCAGTCAGGCGTGGCTGCGATCTACGATCGCAGCAAGGAAAACCTCGGCATCAGCGACACGGGCGTGGCGATGACACGGCGCCTGCTGCTGGACACGGTTCGCAACCTGCACGGCAGCGGCGTTCAACCCCAAGGTGTCGGCGACCCTTCGACATTCATGGTGCGCGCGGTGTCGCTCACGCTGCCTGCCGGCGTGCAGTGGCAGGATCACGCCGAGCACATGACCGCGCGCCTGGATGCCGGTTTCGGCTACACGCCGTGAACGGTCCGCAACTCGTGTTGCGGCAGCTTCGACGCGAGGCGGAGGGCATCGTGTCGTACGAGTTCGTTTCCGCCACCGACGCACCGCTTCCCTCCTTCACCGCCGGTGCACACATCGACCTCGAATTGCCTGAAGGCCTGCTGCGCAGCTACTCCCTGGTGAACGATCCGGCGGAACGCCACCGCTACGTCGTGGCTGTCGATCGCGCCGCCGAGAGCCGGGGCGGCTCAGCCTGGATGCACAGCACGCCGCGGCCCGGCGATCGATTCAGGAGCAGCCTGCCGGTCAACGATTTCCCGCTGTACGAGGATGCGCCACTGTCGATCTTCATCGCGGGCGGGATCGGCATCACACCCTTCATGTCGATGGCCGCGCGTCTCAATGCACTGGGACGCACCTGGCGTCTGCACTACGCCATCCGCTCGCGACAACGCGCGGCGTACCTGCAGGAATTGAACGCGCTGGGCGGCAGCGGCGACGGGGTGAACCTCCACTGCACCGGCGAGGACATGGAGCGGCCGGACATCGCCGCGATCGTCCGCGAAGCACCGGCCGGTTCGCACGTGTACTGCTGCGGGCCGGGCAGCATGCTGGACGCATTCGCCAGCGCCTGCAGCGGCCTGCCGCCACAGCGCGTGCACCTCGAGCGCTTCAGTGCCAGCCAGCAGGCGGCGACCACCGGTGGCTACGAGGTGCACCTCGCCCGCAGTGGCAAGACCTTGCGCGTCGAAGCGGGCAGGACGCTGCTGGACACGCTGCTCGATGCCGGCGTCCCCGTCCAGTATTCCTGCTCGCAAGGCGTTTGCGGCACATGCTGCACCCCGGTACTGGAAGGCACGCCCGACCATCGCGACGACTACCTCTCGAACGAGGAGAAGGCGAGCAACCGATCGATCATGGTGTGCTGCTCCGGCAGTCTCACGGCGCGATTGGTGCTGGACGCCTGAGCACATCACCCTCGGCGCTCGGGACCTGGCAACCTGGGCCGGGGTGCGGCCCGCAGCGCGCCGGTTGCTCTGGCATGGCCGCGCATGTTCTGGCCAAGCGGATCACGAGCGCAGACGTCGCCCTGGCTCGGCCAGCAACCGGCCGGGTGCTCGGCGGCATCGGCACTGACGCGCTCGTCCTCGTACTCAGAAGCAGCTGGGGCCTTCAGGGAGCTGGCGTTGTCGGCGTAAGCCGTCCGACGGTGTGGCGGATGCCTCGGCGGCGTCTTCCTGGGGCATTCCTGGATAGTGCAGCCTGTCGTGCGCGATTGCTGCCGCGCCGCACCGCCGCCCCGCGCCCCCTTTTTTCAGCCGCCCGCCCAAGGTCGGCCGGCCCCGCACAAAAAGGGAATAAGAAAGCGCCATGGGGTCGGAACCCGCATGGCGCTTTGTTGTGTGGCGGAGAGGGTGGGATTCGAACCCACGGTACGGGGAAACCGTACGCCTGATTTCGAGTCAGGTACATTCGACCACTCTGCCACCTCTCCACAAGACGCAAATTTGTCGAAGCCTGCGATTCTAGCAGGACTTCGGGCCGGTTCCGGCCCGCGTCGGCAAGATCAGGCGCTCAGCACCTCGAGGCCGCCCAGGTAGGGCTGCAGCGCCTTGGGCACGGCGATGGCGCCGTCCTCGCGCTGGTGGTTTTCCAGCACCGCGACCAGCGCTCGGCCCACGGCCAGGCCGGAACCGTTGAGCGTGTGCAGCAGCTCGTTCTTGCCCTGCGCGTTCTTGAAGCGCGCCTGCAGGCGCCGCGCCTGGAAGGCCTCGCAGTTCGACACCGAGCTGATCTCGCGGTAGGTGTCCTGCGCCGGCAGCCACACCTCCAGGTCGTAGGTCTTGGACGAGCCGAAGCCCATGTCGCCCGTGCACAGCAGCACCACGCGGTAGGGCAGCTCGAGCGCCTGCAGCACGGCCTCGGCGTGGCGCGTCATGTCCTCGAGCGCGTCGTAGCTCTTCTCGGGGTGCACGATCTGCACCATCTCGACCTTGTCGAACTGGTGCTGGCGGATCATGCCGCGCGTGTCGCGCCCGGCGCTGCCCGCCTCGGAACGGAAGCAGGGGGTGTGGGCGGTCAGGCGGATCGGCAGCTGCGATTCGGGCACGACGGTGTCGCGCACGAAGTTCGTCAGCGGCACCTCGCTGGTGGGGATGAGGTACAGCGCCGCGTGGTCGGGCGCCGGCTCGCCTTCCTGGCCACCTTTCCTGGCGGCGAACAGGTCGCCCTCGAACTTGGGCAGCTGGCCGGTGCCGCGCAGCGTGTCGGCGTTGACGATGTAGGGCACGTAACACTCGCTGTAGCCGTGCTGCTGCGTCTGCACGTCGAGCATGAACTGGGCGAGCGCACGGTGCAGGCGCGCGATCGGCCCCTTCATGACGGTGAACCGGGACCCCGCGAGCTTGACGCCCATCTCGAAATCCAGACCCAACGGTGCGCCCAGGTCGACATGGTCCCGCGGCGTGAAGCCCAGCGGCAGGGCGCTGCCGCCCTCGCCGCCCTGCGGGCTCCAGCGCCGCACCTCGAGGTTGGCGTGTTCGTCCTCGCCCACCGGCACGCTCGCATGCGGCAGGTTGGGCACGGCCAGCAGCAGGGCCTGCAGCTCGGGCTGCAGCGCCTCCAGGCGCGTGGCGGACGCCTCCTGCTCGGCCTTCAGCGCGCCCACCTCGGCCATCAGCGCATCGACCGGCTCGCCCTTGGCCTTGAGCGGGCCGATCTGCTTGTTCAGCGCATTGCGCCGGGCCTGGATCTCCTCGGTGCGCGTCTGCAGCTGCTTGCGCTCGGCCTCCAGCGCGGTGAAGCTCGCCACGTCGAGATACGGCTGGTTCTTCTTGCGGGTTTCGAGGCGGGCCACGACCGAGTCGAGGTCCTTGCGTAGCAGTGTGATGTCGAGCATCGGGCGATTTTAAGGATGCTCCTTACGAATCACGCGGCAAGGGGGCGCTGCGGACCGGGATGAGATGCGAGGCGCAAAGCGCAGCAATAGCCCGGCCATTGCGAGCATTTGCAACGAAGCAGATCGCCCGAGCCCGCAGATGCACACGGCGCGGGCATTCGTGAAGCGCATCCTCAGTGGCGCCCCGCGGCGCCCCGCAGCGCCACCAGCGCGTCAGGCCAGCGTCGCGGGGTCGACGTTGGCGCCGCAGACGATCAGGCAGACCTTCTCGCCCACGCGCGGCACGTAGGCACCGGTCTGCAGGGCGGCCAGCGGCAGCGCGGCCGCGGGCTCGACGGCCAGCTTCATCTCCTTCCACAGCCACCGCTGGGCGGCGCGGATGGCGTCGTCGGGCAGCAGCAGCGAATCGCGCACGTGCTGCCGCGTGATCTCCCACGCGATGGCGCCGATGCGCTTGGCACCCAGCGAGTCGGCCGCCACGCCGCCCACGACGACGTCGACCGGCTCGCCGGCGGCACGCGCGGCATGCAGCGTCGGGCAGGCCTCGGGCTCCAGCGCCACCACGCGGCTGCGCTGCTGGAACCAGCCCGCCAGGCCGCCGATGAGCCCGCCACCGCCCACGCTGACCAGCACCGCGTCGGGCAGGCCACCCTGGCGCTCGATCTCCACGCCCAGCGTGCCGGCACCGGCCACCACTTCGGGCTGGTCGTAGGCGTGCGTGAGCAGGGCACCGGTCTCCTGCTGCCGCGCCAGGCAGGCCGCCAGCGCATCGGGGTAGAACTCGCCGACCACGCGCACGTCGGCCCCCAGGGCACGCAGGCGCGCCCGCTTGGCCTCGGGCGCGACGCCGGGGAGGTAGACCTCGCAGCGCACGCCGAGGGCCTGGGCCGCCGCGGCGGTCGCGATGCCGGCGTTGCCGCCCGAGGCGACGACCACGCCGGCAGTCGGAATCTCGTTGGCCAGCAGCCGGTTCATCATGCCGCGGGCCTTGAAGCTGCCGCTGACCTGCAGGTGCTCCAGCTTGAGCCAGACCTCGGCCTCGGGCGCGGCCACGCCGACGGCGGAAGCCGGCAGACGCCACAGCGGTGTTTCACGCAAAAAGTGCCCGAACTGCGCGCCCAGCCTGCGGGAGGCGCTATCGATTTCGCAGCGCCAGTCGATGTCTTGCATGCGATTCATGAGATGTGCTGCGGCGGCGGGATGTCGTCGAGCTTCAGCCCCTTGGGCAGCGGGAACTTGATCGTCTCCTCGATGCCCTGCAGGCTGCGCACCGACACGGCGCCCAGCGCCTTGATGCGTTCGATCACCTCGCGCACCAGCACCTCGGGCGCCGAGGCGCCGGCCGTGAGGCCCACGCGGGCCTTGCCCTCGAACCACTCGGGCTCGAGCTCGGCCGCCGAATCGACCATGTGGGCCGGCGTGCCCAGGCGCTGCGCCAGTTCGCGCAGGCGGTTGCTGTTGGAACTGGTCGGGCTGCCCACCACGATGACCAGGTCGACCTGCGGGCTCATCACCTTGACGGCATCCTGCCGGTTCTGCGTGGCGTAGCAGATGTCCTGCTGCTTGGGTTCTCGCACGGCCGGAAAGCGCGCGCGCACCGCGGCGGCGATCTCGGCGGCGTCGTCGACCGAGAGCGTGGTCTGCGTCACGACGGCGAGCTTCTCGGTCTGGCCGGGCTGCACGCGCGCCACGTCGGCCACGTCCTCGACCAGGTGGATGCCGTGGTCGAGCTGGCCCATCGTGCCCTCGACCTCGGGGTGCCCCTTGTGGCCGATCATGATGAACTCGTAGCCCTCCTTCGCGAGCTTGGCCACCTCGACGTGCACCTTGGTCACCAGCGGGCAGGTGGCGTCGAACACCGAGAAGCCGCGCGCGTGCGCCTCGGCCTCCACCGCCTTGCTCACGCCGTGCGCGCTGAAGACCAGCGTGGCGCCGGGCGGCACCTCGGCCAGGTCCTCGATGAAGACGGCGCCCTTGGCGCGCAGCGTCTCGACCACGTAGGTGTTGTGCACGATCTCGTGGCGCACGTAGATGGGCGCACCGAACTTGGCGATGGCGCGCTCGACGATCTCGATCGCGCGGTCCACCCCGGCGCAGAAGCCGCGCGGCTCGGCAAGGAGGATGTCCTGGACGTTTTGCATGGAGGGGGCCGTCAAAGCACGCCGATGAGGCGCACCTCGAAGGTCACGGGCTGCCCCGCGAGCGGGTGGTTGAAGTCGAAGCGCACCGCGGTGTCGCTCGTTTCCATGACTGCGCCCGCGTAGCTGCCCGTGCCGTCGGGCGTGGGGAACTGCACCACGTCGCCGGGCTGGTACTGCTCGTCGGGGTCGCCCAGCTGCGCCAGCAGCGCACGTGCCACCCACTGCTGCATCTCGGGGTTGCGCTCGCCGAAGGCCTCGCCGGCCGGCAGCTCGAAGGTGGCGTGCGTGCCCTCCTCCAGGCCCAGCAGGCGCTGCTCGACGGCCGGCGAGAGCTCGCCGGTGCCCAGCGACAGCGTGGCCGGCTTGTCGGCGAAGGTGTTGATGATGTCGCCGGCCGGGCCGGCCAGGCGGTAGTGCAGCGTGAGGAAGGAGCCGGGCTGCACCACGGCAGCGGTGGTGTTCAAAGACAAGGGATCGCCCCGATAAACTGGTCCGTGATTTTAGAAGAGGGGTGCCGCCGGGCCGACCGAGGGGGTTTGGGCCGAGGAACGGTGCTCCCAGGGAGGATCACCATGGCATTCAAGGACCTGCCGGCGGACCTGCGTCCGCGCGAGAAGCTGCTGGCGCGCGGGGCCGCCGCGCTGGGCGACGCCGAGCTGCTGGCGCTGCTGCTGCGCACCGGCGTGGCCGGCACCAACGTGCTGCAGCTCGCGCAGCATTTGCTCGACACCTTCGGCGGACTGGCCGGGCTGCTGCAGGCCGGCGCCGACGATCTCCAGCGCGTCAAGGGGCTGGGCGGCAGCGCCAAGCGTGCCCAACTGGTGGCGGTGCTGGAGCTGGCCCGCCGCGCCATGGCCGAGCAACTGGCCGAACGCGCGGCCTTCGAAGCGCCCGATGCCGTCAAGCGCTACCTGCAGCTGCACCTGGCCGGCCGGCCGCACGAGGTCTTCGCCGCCCTCTTCCTCGACAGCCAGCACCGACTCGTCGCGCTCGAGGAACTGTTCCGCGGCACCCTCAACCAGACCAGCGTCTACCCGCGCGAGGTGGTGCAGCGCGCCCTGCACCACCACGCCGCCGCCGTGGTGCTGGCGCACAACCATCCCAGCGGCAGCGTCGAGCCCTCGCGCGCCGACGAGGCGCTCACCCAGACGCTGAAGGCGGCACTGGCGCTGGTCGATGTGCGCGTGCTCGACCACATCATCGTCGGCCCCGGCCAAGCCCTGTCCATGGCCGAGCGCGGGCTGGTGTGAGCCGCGCCGACTTGGGTTACGCTGGCCGGCAGCGCGCCGCCCCGGCGAACGCGCCCCGGCCTGCCCGCCGGCGGCGCCGCAGCAACGACCCCTGTCCGGCCCGTCCCATGCCCCGCCCCAACACCCCCCTCAAGAGCCTGGCCGACCTCAAGCAGGTGCAGCGTGCCCTGAGCGAGACGCGCGCCCGCGAACAGGCCGAAGCCGCCGCGCGCGCCGCCGCCGACAGGCAGCGGCAGGCCGAGCAGAACCTCTTCGCCCGCGCCGTGGGCGCCGACACCGGCGCCACCCGCCCGCTGCGCAGCAAGCCCATCGTGCACCTGGCGCCCACGCCGCCCGCCCCGGTGGCCGTGCAGCACCAGCGCGACGAGGCGCAGGCGCTGCGCGAAGCGCTGTCCGACGAGTTCGACGTCACCACCCTGCTCGACGCCGACGACCAGATGAGCTTCCGCCGCCCCGGCGTGGGAACGGACGTGACGCGCCGGCTGCGCGCCGGCGACTGGTCCATCCAGCGCGAGGTCGACCTGCACGGCCTGCGCAGCGACGAGGCGCGCGAGGCGCTGGCCGGCTTCATCCGTACCGCGCACCGCCAGGGCGTGCGCTGCGTGCGCGTGGTGCACGGCAAGGGCCTGGGGTCACCCGGCAAGCAGCCCGTGCTCAAGACCAAGGCACAGCGCTGGCTGATCCAGAAGAAGGAGGTGCTGGCCTTCGTGCAGGCCAAGCCGGCCGAAGGTGGCGCGGGGGCGCTGGTGGTGCTGCTGGCGCCGGCGGGACGCTGAGGGGGGCCGCCGAGCGCGCGCCGGCCTCGGAACGAACAGTCGCAGGGCGCGTCGCGAGGCAGGTCGCTGCAGGACACGACGGGCAGCAGGTCGGCGCAGTCGATCGCATCGGTGCAACGGTCCGCCGCGCGGTCGGTGCGCGAGCCGGGCCGGTGCCGACGTCCGTCTGCGCCATCGCCCTGCGTCGCTGCACGCAGCGGCAGCGTGTCGGGAACGCGTGGCGCACCATGGCATGGGCACCGGTTTCAAACAAGAACGGGCCGAAATGCCCGTCCCG
>JAVHYA010000005.1:26770-31931 GCA_031119395.1 Pseudomonadota bacterium | reverse complement strand
GCACCATGGCATGGGCACCGGTTTCAAACAAGAACGGGCCGAAATGCCCGTCCCGCTTGCGCAGACAGCTATGAATCTTGTAGCAGAAAGACGGCTCGGCGGCACGCAGCGACGGGCCCGCCGCCCGCTTCACGCGCCCTTGTTGCGCATCCAGTCCGCGGTCTGGAAGAAGGACTGGCGAAGCCGCGCGCGCAGGTCTTCCGGCACGCCGGTCTCGCCCATCGCCTGGTCCATGCAGGCCAGCCACTGGTCGCGCTCGGCGATGCCGATGGGAAAGGGCATGTGTCGGGCGCGCAGCATGGGATGGCCGAAGCGGTCGGTGTAGTGCTGCGGACCGCCGAGCCAGCCGCACAGGAACCAGAACAGCCGCTGGCGAGCGTTGTCCAGGCTCGGCCCATGGGCGGCGCGCAGGGCCGCATAGGCGGGTTCGAGGTCCATCAGGTCGTAGAAGCGCTCGGTGAGCTGGTGCACCTTGTCCTCGCCGCCGATCCACTCGAAGGGCGTGTCGAAGGGAGGCTTGTCCTGGATCTGCATGGGGCGATTGTCCGCGGTGCTCGCCCCATACTGCTGTGCGCAGCGTTCGTACGGATTTGCATATTCGAAAGTTCTATTTCATGACTTCGGTCCGAGGCGCTACGCTGCGCCCCCGTTCGAACGCATTCCAAAGGAGAAGGCCATGCGCCATGCCATCCTCGCAGCCACCGTCGTGGCCACCTCGCTGCTGTGGGCCAGCGCCGCCCAGGCCGACCAGCTGGCCGACATCAAGAAGAAAGGCGAACTGGTCGTCGGCGTGCTCGGCACCGACGAGCCCGCCACCTTCATCGACCCCAAGACGCGCGAGATCGTCGGCTACGAGGTCGACCTGGTGAACGCCATCGCGAAGAAGATCGGCGTCAAGCCGGTGCTCAAGCAGATCGCCGTGGCCGCGCGCATTCCCGAGCTGCAGCAGGGCCATGTGGACCTGATCGCGGCCGGCCTCACGCACAACAAGGAACGCGAGGCCCAGATCGACTTCTCGCTCACCACCTTCGTCACCGGCCAGAAGGCCATCGTCAAGAAGGACAGCGGCATCGCCGATGTGGCGGGCCTGGCGGGCAAGAAGGTGCTGACCATTCGCGGCGGCACGCAGGAGCCCAACATCCGCAAGGCGGTGCCGAACGTCGAGGTCGTCACCTTCGACACGAGCCAGCAGGCCTTCCAGGCGCTGCAGCAGGGCAAGGGCGTGGGCTACGTCGACGACGAGGCCGCGCTGCTGCGCAGCTACGCCAAGCTGGGCCCGCAGAAGGCGCGCTACACGGTCCTGCCGCAGAACCTCAGCACCGAGGCCCTGGCCATCGGCATCAAGAAAGGCGAACCGGCGCTCAAGGCCGTGGTCGACGACACGCTGCGCGAGCTGGAGAAGTCGGGCGAGGCCGACAGGATCTTCCTCAAGTGGTACGGCCCGAAGACCGCCTCGGGCTTCGAGAAGCGCAGCTTCAAGCTCGAGAGCGACAAGATCGACGGCTGATCCCGTCGCATCCGGGCGGCCCGCACACGGGCGTGCGGAAGGCCTGATCTCCGGCGCTGCAGCGCGCCGATGGGCCTACCATCGGCCGCCAGCGCCTCGCTTCCATGCCCGTCTTCGATTTCTCCCTGCTGCTGCACGGCCAGTACCACGACATGCTCGTGGCCGGTCTGCTGCTCTCGCTGCAACTGCTGGCGGCCGCCTTCGTGATCGCGCTGCCCCTGGGCGTCGTCGTCGCGCTGCTGCGCCTGTCGCCGGTGCGCATCCTGCGCGCCATCGGCTTCGGCTACGTCGAACTGATCCGCAACATCCCGCTGCTGGCGCACATGCTGTTCTGGTATTTCGGCGCGCCCGAGCTGCTGCCCGACGCACTGAAGGAGCGGCTCTACGCCGGCAAGGTGGAAGCCATCAGCGCCGTCATCGCGCTCGCGCTCTACACGGCCGCCTACATGGCCGAGGACATCCGCAGCGGCATCCGCGCCATTCCCGCCGTGCAGATGGAAGCCGGGCGCGCGCTGGGCTTCGGCTTCCTGGCGACGATGCGGCGCGTGATCCTGCCGCAGGCGCTGCGCGTGACGGTGCCGCCGCTCATCTCGCAGACGCTCAACCTGTGGAAGAACACCTCGATCGCCACCGTGGTCGGCGTGGCCGAGATGATGTACCAGGCCGGCCAGGTGGAGAGCGCCACCTTCCGCAGCTTCGAGTCCTTCGCCTTCGCCACCGCGGCCTACCTGAGCGTGTCGCTCGCCATCACGGGGCTGGCGGCGTGGTACCACCACCGCTGGCCCGTGCGCACCGCCTGAAGGCCCGCGATGCTCGAGATCGTCCAGACCTACTGGCTCTACTTCCTCATCGGCCAGTATCCCAACGGCCCGCTGGGCGGCCTGGCGCTCACGCTGATCCTCGCGGCCTGCGGGCTCGTGCTGGCGCTGCCGCTGGGCATCGCCTTCGGCCTGGCGCGCGTGAGCCCGTGGCGCTGGCTGCGCTGGCCGGTGACGGCATTCGTCTTCGTGGTGCGCGGCGTGCCGCTGCTGATGGTGGTGTTCTGGGCCTACTTCTTCCTGCCCAGCGTCACGGGCGTGAAGACGGACCAGTTCACCACCATGCTGATCGCGCTCGTGGTGTTCGATGCGGCCTACCTGGCCGAGATCGTGCGCGCCGGCATCCAGGGCCTGCCCAGGGGGCAGATGGAATGCGCGCGTGCGCTGGGGCTGGGCTACGGCCGGGCGATGCGCTTCGTGGTACTGCCGCAGGCGCTGCGCAGCATGCTGCCCTCGCTGGTGAACCAGTTCGTCTCCACCATCAAGGAGACCTCGCTGGGCTACATCATCGGCCTGGCGGAGCTGTCCTTCATCACCACGCAGATCAACACCCAGGTGTTCACCCAGCCGGCGCAGGTGTACGCCATCCTGGGCCTGACCTACTTCGCGATGTGCTTCGGCCTGTCGCGCTTCGCCTACTGGCTGGAACGCCGGCTGGCACGCCGCACGTCCGCCCGCACCGCGCCCGCCGCCGGAGGCACCGCATGATCGAACTGCAGAACGTCAACAAGTGGTACGCCGACTACCACGCGCTGGTCGACGTGACCGAATCCATCCCCGCCGGCGAGGTGGTCGTGGTCTGCGGCCCCTCGGGCTCGGGCAAGTCCACGCTGATCCGCACGCTCAACCGCCTGGAGCCGATCCAGTCCGGCCACATCCGCATCGACGGCCAGGACATCCACGCCGCGGGCGTCGACGTCAACGCGTTCCGTTCGCGCATCGGCTTCGTGTTCCAGCAGTTCAACCTGTTCCCCCACCTGACGGTGATGCAGAACTGCACGCTGGCACCGATCCAGCTGCGCGGCCTGAGCCGGCGCGAGGCCCAGGAGCGCGCCCTGGCGCTGCTCGAGCGCGTGGGCCTGGCGAACAAGGCCGACGCCTGGCCCAGCGAACTCTCGGGCGGGCAACAGCAACGCGTGGCGATTGCCCGTGCGCTGGCCATGGAACCGCCCCTGATGCTCTTCGACGAACCCACCAGCGCACTCGACCCCGAAATGGTCGGCGAGGTGCTGCTGGTCATGCGCGACCTGGCCGAGGGCGGCATGACCATGGTGTGCGTGACCCACGAGATGGGCTTCGCACGCGAAGTGGCCGACCGCGTGCTCTTCATGGACCAGGGCCGCGTGCTCGAACGCGCCACGCCCGACGACTTCTTCAACCGGCCGCAGCATCCGCGGGCGCAGCAGTTCCTGTCGGACATCCGCTCGCCTTTTGCGCGCGCCGTCTAGGACACCCGCCATGCCTGCATCCGCACTCCCCGTCATCGACGTCGCGCCGCTGGTGGCCGGCGGGCCGGGCCGCGAGGCCGTCGCCGCGCAGATCGGCGAGGCCTGCCGTGCGCACGGCTTCTTCTATGTGGCCCACCACGGCGTCGACGCGGCCCGGGTGCAGCGGCTCGAGACGCTGAGCCACCGCTTCTTCGCCCTCCCGGAAGCGACCAAGATGCAATGGCGCATGGCCCTGGGCGGGCGCGCCTGGCGCGGCTATTTCCCGCTCGGCGGCGAGCTGACCTCGGGCCGGCCCGACTGGAAGGAGGGCCTGTACCTCGGCACCGAGCTGCCGCCCGACGACCCGCGCGTGGCGGCCGGCTGGCCGGTGCACGGCGCCAACCTGTTCCCCGACGCGCCGGGCCTCGAGGAGTTCCGCCAGACCATCCTCGACCACATGGCGGCAGTGACGCAGCTGGGCCATCGCCTGATGGAAGGCATCGCGCTCAGCCTGGGCCTGCCCGCCACGTACTTCGCCGATCGCTACACGGCCGATCCGCTGATCCTCTTCCGGCTCTTCAACTACCCGAGCCAGCCGGTGCCCGAGGGCCTGGACGTGCAGTGGGGTGTGGGCGAGCACACGGACTACGGCCTGCTCACCCTGCTGCACCAGGACGACATCGGCGGCCTGGCCGTGCACACGCCCGCGGGCTGGATCGACGCGCCGCCCGTGCCCGGCACCTTCGTCTGCAACATCGGCGACATGCTCGATCGCATGACCGGCGGGCTCTACAAGTCCACGCCGCACCGCGTGAGGCGCAACACCTCGGGTCGCGACCGGCTGTCCTTCCCGCTCTTCTTCGACCCCAACTTCGAGGCGCGCGTGCAGCGCATCGAGGGACTGGCCGGTGCCCGGGCACTGGACGACAGCGCCCTGCGCTGGGACCGCGCCAACGTGCACGCCTTCAGCGGCCGCTACGGCGACTACCTGCTGGCCAAGGTGTCGAAGGTGTTCCCGCAACTGCGCGACGCGGTGCTCTGAAGTTCCGCGGGCAGCGGCGACGCTGCGTCGGCCGCCATGTCGGCGTCGGGGTCCGAGATCGGCCGCAGCTTGTCCGCATGGCAATAGAAGGTCCAGCCCTCGAACAGCACGTCGTAGTAGGTGCCGGGCAGGTACTGCCAGGGGTTGGGCGCCTCGTAGGGCGCGGAGCAGACCTCGACGATGCGGCCGACCGCCCGCGCGGTGGCCGGGCTGGCGGTGCAGCTCTCGACGACGTAGCACAGGGTTCCGATGCGGATCATGGGCAGCCTCCAGCGCGGTCATTCTGCGGGCCGGCGGGCCCGGGCGCAACGCCGGTCAGGTGGTGTGCGGGCCGCAGTGCGATGCTCGGCCGATGACCGACACGGGC
>JAVHYA010000005.1:12028-26670 GCA_031119395.1 Pseudomonadota bacterium | reverse complement strand
CGGTCAGGTGGTGTGCGGGCCGCAGTGCGATGCTCGGCCGATGACCGACACGGGCGCTTCTCCCGCGCGCCGCTGGCGCCTTGCCGGCTGGGTGCTGCTGGCACTGGGCTGGGTCGCGGCCGCCGCCGTGTACGCCACCGCACCGGACGGCCCCGCGCGGTCGGCAACCTACAGCGTGGTGGGTGGCCGGACCTTCGCGGACCCGGGCGGCGCCACCGGCTGGCAGGCACAGCAGATCGAGCGCGTGGGCGGCCAGGGCACGCTGCTGATCGCGCGCCTGGACGACTGGCTCGGCAGGCTCCGGCACGGCCGCCGGCTGGCGCTGACGCTGTGTGTGGCGGCAACGCTGGCCGCCCTCGCGTGCCGCTTCGTCGCGGGACTCGTCGACGACGCCGACTTCAGATAGAAAAATGGCTGCAACGCCCGCCAGCCGTGCGCAGGCTGCTACGGAATCGATAGCATAAGGTGCGGCGCTGCCGTGTCAGGCGCTCTGCCCGCCCTGCTCCGTCTTCTCCTGGCAGGGCACACAGCGCAGTGCCGCGGGCTGGGCCTGCAGCCGTGCGAAGGGGATGTCCACGCCGCAGTCGATGCACGCGCCGTAGCTGCCGTCGTCCATGCGGGCGAGCGCCGCGCGCACGGTGCGCAGTTCGCCGTGCTCGCGCGTGGCCTCGTCGTCGTCGATCTCCTGCTGCTCGTGGCGGTAGGCCAGCTCGGTCGGGTCGATCACCTCGTGGCTGCCGTCGAGCGGCTCGGCGCCGAGCTGTTCGCGCTGGGCGCCTTGCAGGTCCTGCAGCAGTTCGGTCTCGCGTTGCGCCAGGGCGCTGCGCAGTTGCTGGCGCTGGGCGGTGTCGAGTGCGGGCATGGGTTCTCCAAAGGTTCGGCAGCGGCCCACCACGAGGCTGCGCGGCCGCGCCAGCTTACGCCGGGCAGGCCGCGCAGGCCTTGCGCTGCGTCATTCCGCCGCCTGCCGCAGCGTCGCCACCACCGGCCGGCGCAGCACCTCGCGCAGCCCCCACCAGCCGGCCGCCAGCGCCAGCACCGCGCCAGCCGCGGCACCGGCCAGCGGCACCAGCGGCGAGGCGGTCCAGGTGAAGTCGAACACGTAGCGCGCCAGGCCCCAGCCGATGACCGAGGCCACCACGCTCGCCAGCAGGCCGGCCAGCAGGCCCACGCCGACCAGCTCGGCGCGCTGCACCTGGCGCAGCAGGCTGGCGCGGGCGCCGACGGCACGCATGACGGCGAACTCCTTGGCGCGCTCCTCGCGCGTGGCCGTGACGGCCGCGAACAGCACCACCAGCCCGGCCGCGAGCGTGAAGCCGAAGAGGAACTCCACCGCGCGGATCACCTGGTCGAGCACGCGCTGCACCTGGTTCAGCGTGGCGCTCATGTCGACATTGGTGACGTTCGGGAATTGCCTGACCAGCGCGTTGTCGAAGCCCGCCTTGTCGGGCGCGCGGAAGGCGCCCATGTAGGTGACGGGCAGCTCGGGCGGCATCGCGGCCACGGGGTACATCACGAAGAAGTTGGCATGCAGCGAACCCCAGTCCACCTTGCGGGTGGAGGTGATGCGCGCCTCGCTCGGGATGCCGCCGACATCGAAGCCCAGCGTGTCGCCCAGCTTCAGGCCCAGCGTGTCCATCAGCCCCTCTTCGACGCTCACGGCATTCGCTTCGCCCTCCTTCCAGGCGCCCTGCACCACCTCGTTGTGCGGCGGCCGGTCGGCGGCGTTGCTGAGGTTGAACTCGCGGTCGACCAGGCGCTTGGCGCGGTCTTCCGTGTAGTCGTCGGGCGAGACCGGCTTGCCGTTCACCGACACCAGCCGGCCGCGGAACATGGGGTACCAGTCGTAGTTCGCCACCCCGTCCTTGCGCAGCGCATCGCGGAAGGCCTGCTCCTGGTCGGGCATGACGTTGATGACGAAGCGGTTGGGCGCATCGGGCGGCGTCGCGCGGCGCCAGCTCGACACCAGGTCGGTGCGCAGCAGCACCAGCAGCACCAGCGCCAGCAGGCCCACCGACAGGCTGCTGACCTGCACCACCGCGTACACCGGCCGCGCCGAGATCTGCCGCGTGGCCAGCACCAGCCAGCGCGGCGCGGTGGCTTCGTTGACGCTGCGCCGCAGCACCTTCACCGCCACCCAGGCCAGCGCCGCGAACACCACCACCGCGCCGGCGAAGCCGCCCACGGCGATCAGCCCGAGCTTGACGTCGCTGCTCGCCGCGAGCAGCAGCGCCGCGAAGCCCAGGATGCCCACGCCCAGCACCGCCAGCGAGGCCGGCTTGAGGCCGCCCACGTCGCGCCGGATCACGCGCAGCGGCGGCACCTTGGCCAGCTGCAGCACGGGCGGCAGCCCGAAGGCGAAGAGCAGCGTCAGCCCCATGCCGACGCCGAAGGCCACCGGCCACAGCGTGGGCGCGGGCAGCGCGGTCTCGACCAGGCCCGCCAGCAGCAGCACGAAGGCGTAGTGCACGCCGAAGCCCACCGCCGTGCCCAGCAGGCTGGCCGCCAGGCCGATGACGGCGAACTCGAAGCCGTAGGCGCCGGCGATGGTGCGCTGGCTCTGGCCCAGCACGCGCAGCATGGCGCAGTCGTCCAGGTGGCGGGCCGCGAAGCCGCGCGCCGCCAGGGCCACCGCCACGGCCGACAGCAGCGCCGCCAGCAGCGCCACGAGGTTGAGGAATTTCTCGGCGCGGTCCAGCGTCTGGCGCATCTCGGGCCGGCCGCTCTCGAAGGACTCGAGCCGCGCGCCGCGCAGCGTGTTCTTCTTCAGCTCCGCGTCGGTGCCGTCGGAGAAGGCCTTGACCGCACGCTCCGGCCCGGCGACGGCGAAGCGGTAGGTCACGCGGCTGGCCGGCTGCACGAGCGCCGTGCGCGCCACGTCGGCCTGGTTGACCATCACCCGCGGCGAGAAGCTCTGGAAGCCGCCGCCGCGGTCGGGCTCGAGCGTGATCACGCGCGAGATCGTGAGCTGCGCATCGCCCAGCAGCAGCGGGTCGCCGACCTTCAGCTCCAGCGCGCCGAGCAGCGACGGGTCGACCCACACCTGCCCCGGCGCCGGCACCTCGCGCGTGGCCTCGCCGGCGCCCTCGGGGCTCGCCGCCACCTGCACGCTGCCGCGCAGCGGGTAGCCGGCGGTCACCGCCTTGAAGGCCACCAGCCGGCTGGCGCCGCCCTGCGCGTCGGTGGCGCGGGCCATGGTCGGAAAGCTGTAGGTGGTGTTGCCCTGCAGGCCCAGTTGCGCCGCGCGGTCGACATACGCCTGCGGCGTCGGGTTGTCCGTGACCAGCACGGCATCGCCGCCCAGCAGCTGGCGCGCGTCGCGCTGCAGGCCGCCCTTGAGCCGGTCGGCGAAGAAGCCGACCGCCGTGAGCGCGGCCACGGCCAGCAGCACGGCGACGATCAACAGGCGCAGCTCGCCGGCGCGCAGGTCGCGCCAGAGCGTGCGCCAACCCAGGCGGAGGGAGGCGGTCATGCGGCGACGATAGCCGAGGACGCCCCGGCCGCAGCGGCGCAGGGCCACTCGGCGAAGGGCTTTGTGCCCGCCCTGCGGATTTCAAGCCGAATCGGGCTCCAGCGCCCACCCCGCTTGCGCAGTCAGCTATCTTTTCGATAGCAGCGGGGAGGCGTACAGCACCCCGCGCGGCGCCCGGCACAGCCCCCACAGCGTGAGCCCGCACAGCTCGGCCATGCGCACGCCCATCGCCGTGGGCGCCGAGATGGTCGCCATCGCCGCGACGCCCAGGCGCGCGCACTTGCGCACCAGCTCGTGGCTGCCGCGGCTGGAGAGCAGCACGAAGCCCGGCTCGGACAGGCGCCCCCCGCGCGCGAGGCGGCCCAGCAGCTTGTCGAGTGCGTTGTGGCGGCCGACGTCCTCGAGCACGTCGCTCACCGTGCCGTCGATGGTGGCCCAGCCGGCGGCATGGATGGCGCCGGCCTCGGCGTTGAGCACCTGCAGCGGCCTGAGCTGCTCGAAGCCGCGCAGCACCGTGGGCAGGTCGACGCGGCCGATCCAGTCGCGCGGCGGCACGGGGACGGGCGAGAGGTCGAGCGCCGCGAAGCTCTCGACGCCGCACACGCCGCAACCCGTGCGGCCGGCCAGGCTGCGGCGCCGGCCCTTGAGGCGCTCGAAGGCGCGGGTCGAGATGTCGAGCCGCACCTCCAGGCCCGGCATGCCCTCGGGCAGGCCGGCGTCGATGGCGGACACGGCGTCGACGTCGATGCCGCGGCAGTCCTGCGGCGTGTCGAGGATGCCCTCGGACAGCGCGAAGCCGAGGGCGAAGTCCTCGATGTCCTGCGGCGTGGCCATCATGACGGCGTGCGAGATGCCGTTGAACACCAGCGCCACCGGCACCTCCGCCGCGAGGATGTCGGTGCGCCGCTCGCCGCCGGGCGGCAGGCCGGCTTCGCCGACGACCTGCACGGGCAGCGGCAGCAGCGGCGGGAGCGGGGGACCGGCGTCGTCGAAGGAAGGCATGGCCGGACCTTAGCGCAAAGCCTGCTGCCGACGCGCCGGCTCAGCCCTTGCCCCTGCGCCGGTCGGCCTTCGGCAGCGCCGCCTGCGCCACCATCCGCTCGGCACGCGCCTGGAGCTCGGCCATCATCGCGTCGAAGTCCCGTTCGCGCTGCGGCCCGAGCACGGCCATCAAGTCCGCATTGATCTGCGACACGAGCGGGAACAGCGCCTCGTACACCCCCTGCCCCGCCGGCGTGAGGCGCAGCGCCACGTGGCGGCGGTCGCTGTCCGCCTGCGTGCGCGACACCAGTTGCTTGCCCACGAGCGAACTCACCGCCTTGGAGGTGCGGGCCCGGTCCAGCTGCGCATGCTCGGCCAGTTGCGACGAGCCCAGCTCGCCCCGGCTGGCCAGGGTGGCGATCAGGCGCCATTCGCGGCGCGTGATGCCGAAGCGGCCCTCGCACAGGCGGATCACCATGCCGCCGGCCACGGACAGCAGGCGGCTCAGCCGGTACAGCAGCAGGTCGTCCAGCGGGCGGGCGCCGCCAGCGCCGGACGCGGAAGGAGAGGACATGGGGAAAGTCCGCAAGACAGTTGATTTGAACAATCGATTGTGGAACTTCCAGAATCGCCGGCAGACGCCCGGCACGGGCGCCCGCCCCTTTTCGACGGAGACAACGCATGCATTCCGCTTCCCTGCGCCGCCGCGGCGCCCTGGCCACCATCGGCGCACTGGCGCTGTGCGCCCTGCCCGCCGCGTCCGCGCACGCCCAGGCCTTCGCCAACGGCCAGCCGATCAAGGTGCTGATCGGCGTGCCGGCCGGCGGCACGCAGGACGTGCTCACGCGCGCCATCGCGCACGAGGTGCGCGACTCGCTCGGGCCACTGATCATCGACAACCGATCGGGCGCAGCCGGCCGCATCGCCGTCGAGGCGGTGAAGACCGCGGCCCCCGACGGCCACACGCTGCTGCTGGGCACCGCGGGCATGATGACCATGTTCCCGAGCGCCTACAAGAACCTGTCGTACGACCCGATCAAGGACTTCCAGCCGATCGTCAACGCCGCCCGCTTCGAGCTCGCGCTGGTGGTCCACAAGGACGTGCCGGCCAACACGCTGCCCGAGTTCGTCGCCTGGGCCAAGGCGCAGGGCGACAAGGTCAGCTTCGCCTCGTACGGCGCGGGCACGCCCTCGCACTTCCTGGGCGAGATGCTCAACCGCGCGGCCGGCCTGAGGATGGTGCACGTGCCCTACCGCGGCTCCACGCCGGCGCGGCAGGACGTGATGGGCGGGCAGATCCCGGTCTACTTCGACACCGTGGGCGGGGCGCAGCAGATGCTGCCCTCCGGCCGCGTCAAGGTGCTGGCCACCAGCGGCGAAAAGCGCTCGCCGCTCATGCCCGCGCTGCCCAGCTTCGTCGAGGGCGGCTACAAGGACGTGGTCGCCACCGCCTGGTTCGCCTACTACGCGCCGCTGAAGACGCCCAAGCCGGTGGTCGACAAGCTGCGTGCCGAGTTCACGCGGGCCGTCAACTCGCGCGAGGTGCGCCAGCAGTTGCTGGCCAACGGCATGTACCCTGCGGCCGACGACGCCGACACGCTCGTGAAGACCATGCGCGAGGACACCGCGCGCTGGGGCGCGATCATGAAGGCCGTGAATTTCCAGGCCAACGACTGAGGACAGCGCCATGCCATCCCGTTTCCATGCCCTGCCGCGCCTGGCCGCGGCGCTCGCCCTGCTGGCCGCCGCGGCCGTGCAGGCCCAGCCGCTGGACGGCCCGCTGCGCGTGGTCGTCGGCTACGCGCCCGGCGGCGCCACCGACATGGTGGCGCGCTTCGTGGGCGACCGGCTGGCGCAGAAGCTCGGCGTGCCGGTGCTGGTCGACAACAAGCCCGGCGCGGGCGGCCGGCTGGCGGCCCAGCAGGTCAAGGCCGCGCCGGCCGGGCAGAACGTGCTGATGGTCGCCAACCCGGCCGTGATGGTGGTGGCGCCGCTGGTCTTCAAGGACAACGGCTACGACCCCGAGAAGGACTTCCAGCCCGTCGCGCACGTCAACGACTACGACTTCGGCCTGGCGGTGGGCCCGCAGGTGCCGGCCAGGGACCTGAAGCAGCTCTTCGACTGGATGCGCGCCAACCCGGCGCAGGCGAACGTCGGCGTGCCCGCCACCGGCAGCCTGCCGCACTTCTTCGCGCTGATGCTGGGCCAGAAGGCCAAGGTGCCGACCGAGGTGGTGGGCTACAAGGGCTCGGCCTCGGTGATCACCGACCTCATCGGCGGCCAGGTGCCGATCGCCGTCGACACCTTCGACGTGCAGCTGCCGCAGTACCAGGCGGGCAAGATGCGCATCCTCGCGATGTCGGGCACCCAGCGCTCGCCCTTCGCGCCGGACGTGCCGACCTTCAAGGAGGCCGGACTGGACCTGGCCGCCTCGGGCTGGAATACCTTCTTCGCGCCGGCCTCGATGCCGCGCGAGAAGGTCGAGCGCCTGGCGCGCGAGATCCGCGAGGTCATGCAGGAGCCCGAGGTGCAGCGCCGCTTCACCGACAACAAGCTGGTGCCGGTGGTCGCGACGCGCGCGCAGACCGAGGCCATGCTCCAGGCCTACCGCGCGCAGTGGGCGCCGGTGGTCAAGACCTCGGGCTACAACCCATGAACGCACGCCCGGCCGCTGCGACGGGCGGGCGCACCGCCATGCGCATCAAGAAGAAGCTTTTCCCATGAACACGACGACCCGTCCCAACATCATCTTCATCGTCGCCGACGACCTGGGCTACGCCGACCTCGGCTGCTACGGCGGCCGCGAGGCGGCCTTCGGCCCGGTCTCGCCGGTGCTCGACCGCCTGGCGGCACAGGGCGCGCTCTTCACCCAGGGCTACGCCAACTCGCCCGTGTGCTCGCCCACGCGCTTCGGCATGATCACCGCGCGCTACCAGTACCGGCTGCGCGGCGCGGCCGAGGAGCCGATCAACAGCAGGAGCCGCGGCAGCGACACACTGGGCATGCCGCCCGACCACCCCACGCTGCCCTCGCTGCTCAAGGATGCCGGCTACCGCACCGCACTCATCGGCAAGTGGCACCTGGGCCATCCGCCGCACTTCGGGCCGCTGCGCTCGGGCTACGAGGAGTTCTTCGGGCCGATGGCGGGCGGGGTGGACTACTTCACCCATTGCGACTCGCGCGGCACGCACGACCTGTACGAAGGCGCCGAGGCATCGAAGGCCGAGGGCTACCTGACCGACCTGCTCTCGCGCCGCGCGGTCGACTACGTGGACCGCATGGCCCGGGGCGACGCGCCCTTCTTCCTCAGCCTGCACTACACCGCGCCGCACTGGCCCTGGGAAACGCGCGAGGACGCGGACCGCGCGCCGGCCGTGAAGGACAACCTCTTCGACCTGGCCGGCGGCAACATCCACGTCTACCGGCGCATGATCCACCACATGGACGAGGGCATCGGCTGGATCGCCGAGGCACTGCGCAGGAACGGCCAGCTCGACAACACGCTGATCGTCTTCACCAGCGACAACGGCGGCGAGCGCTTCTCCGACAACTGGCCGCTGGTGGGCGGCAAGATGGACCTGACCGAAGGCGGCATCCGCGTGCCGTGGATCGCGCACTGGCCGGCCGTGATCGCGCCGGGCTCGCAGAGCCGCCAGCTGTGCATGACCATGGACTGGTCGGCCACCATGCTCGATGCCGCCGGCGTGGCGGCGCACCCGGACTACCCGCTCGATGGCCGGTCGCTGCTGCCCGTGCTGCGCGACGCCGGCCACACCTTCGATCGCCCGCTGCACTGGCGCATGAACCACCGCGGCCAGCGCGCGCTGCGCGAGGGCGACTGGAAGTACCTGCGGGTGGACGGCAACGACTACCTCTTCAACATCCCGGGCGACGAGCGCGAGCGCGCCAACCAGGGCAAGAAGGAGCCCGAGCGGCTCGTGCGCATGCGCCAGGCCTGGGAGGACTGGAACGCGACGATGCCCGCCATCCCCGAGGACGCCACGGTCAGCCTCGGCTACTCGGCCAAGGACATGCCGCAGCGCTGAGCGCGCGACCGGAATTGCCCACACCGCGCTGAGCAATTCCTTGAATGAAACAGGCCGCCAGCGCCCGCCCAGTGGTCGCTGCCAGCTCCTGAATCCATAGCAAACCTGATCCGGCATCCGGCCGCACCCCCTGGTGCAGGCCGGCGCGGGCGCTTGCGTCGCTCGAGTTTTCGATATATCTTTATTGTTCACGATATAAATCGAAAACACATGACCTCTTCCGACGACACCCCTCGCCCCGAGCGCGGCACCGGCCGCGGACGCCATGGCCACGGCCACGGCGAACACGGGGGCGGCCACCGCGTCTTCGGCCGCGGCGGGCTGCGCCTCGTGCTGCTGCAGCTCGTGGCCGACGCGCCCCGCCATGGCTACGAGCTCATCAAGGCCATCGAGGAACGCCTGGGTGGGCGCTACAGCCCGAGCCCGGGCGTGGTGTACCCCACGCTCACCCTGCTCGAGGAGATGGGACTGGTGCAGGTCGATGCCCCCGACGCGGGCGGCCGCAAGCGCTACACGGTCACGCCTGCCGGGCAGGCGCACCTGGAGGCCAACCGCGCCCTCACCGATGAACTCATGGCCCGCATGCAGGCGGGGGTGGACGGCGCGGGCCTGCGCGCCGGCCGGCCGCCGCAGGTGATGCGGGCCATCGAGAACCTCAAGCTCGCGATGCGCATGCGGCTCGCGCGCCAACCCCTCGACGATGAACAGGCGCACGCCTTCGCGGCCGTGCTGGACCATGCCGCGCAACAAATCGAAAGAATCTGACCACCCCCAGTCTCCGCGGACTTCGTTCCGCTACGCCAACCCCCTGCAAGGGGGCACATCCTGCGGCCCGGCAAAGCCGGTTCCGCGGATGTCGCGCGCATGGCCTGCTCCGCGGCCCTTGATCAGGAGCGCGCTCAGGCCGCCGGCGCAAAGCCGATCTGCTTAAAAAACTTGTCATGAACACCACCACCGACCTCGCCGCGGCCGCCGCGCCGCACCCCGAACGCACGCCGCAGCGCGTGCGCCACACGCTGCGCTTCCGGCGCCTGACGGTGCAGCGCACCGAGCGCCTCACGCCGCACCTCATCCGCATCACGCTCGGCGGCGCCGAGATGGACGGCTTCACCAGCCCCGGCTTCGACGACCACGTGAAGCTGTTCTTCCCCGACCCGGCCACCGGCCGGCTGGCGCTGCCCACCGCCACGCCCGAGGGCATGGCCTGGCCCGAAGGCAGCAGGCCGGTGATGCGCGACTACACGCCCCACCACCACGACGCGGACGCCGGCACGCTGCAGATCGACTTCGCGCTGCACGACGCCGGCCCGGCGACCGCCTGGGCGCAGCGCGCGGAGCCGGGCGACCTGCTCGGCGTGGGCGGCCCGCGCGGCTCCTTCATCGTGCCCACGGCCTTCGACTGGCACCTGCTGGTCGGCGACGACACCGCCCTGCCCGCCATCGCGCGCCGGCTGCAGGAGCTGCCCGCCGGCGCCCGGGCCGTCGTGCTGGCCGAGGTCGATGGCCCCGACGACGAGATCGCCCTGCCCACCGCCGCGCAGGCGCGGATCGTCTGGGTGCATCGGGGCCGCACGCCGGCGGGCGCGTCGGAGCCCCCGCTGCTCGCCGCGCTGCGCGAGACCCTGCTGCCCACCGGCGACTTCCACGCCTGGATCGGCTGCGAGTCGGCCGCCGCCAAGGCCCTGCGCGCCCACCTGGTGAACGAGTGCAAGGCCAACCCGAAGTGGATCCGCGCGTCGGGCTACTGGCGGCGCGGCGCCGCCGGCACGCACGATTCGCACGACGGCTGACCCCGCCCCCGGCGGCGCCCCTTTGGCCATCCGGCGCATTGACGAGATGAGGACATAAGTTCACAATTCGCGCCTCTGAATACCAAAGAATTACATCCGGTTTGAGCAGGGGGCTGGCCGGCGGGGCCGGTCCCCGTCATCGCGGAAGGGATGTCGCCGACATGAAAATCGATCTCGACAGTTGGCAGCAATTCATGCTGATCGCCCTGGGGGCGCTGGGGGCCCTGGCGCTCGTCTACCGCCTGGTGGACCGGCTGCTGAGCCGGCGCCAGCAGCGCCGGCGCATCGTGGCCGCGCGCGTGCGCTCGGGCCACGTGCCGCTCGAGATTCCGACCACGCGCGGCAGCCTGGCGCGTGCCAGCGAGCCGGCGACGCTGTGGGACCAGCTGGGCGATTCGCAGGGCGGCGATGCCATGGTGGTCGACGAGCAGCCGCGCATCCACATCCGCTACCTCGACATCTACGGCAAGTACGCCGAGCGCACGATCCATGTCGAGCGCCTCGACCTGCATCGCCAGGCCATCATCGCCAAGGGCGACGCCCTGCACGACCCGAAGATCTTCCCGCTCGAGCGCATCGCCGCCGCGCGCAACGCCGTCTCGGGCAAGCCGTTCAACATCGGCCTGTGGGTCGACGCGGTGCGCGTGGCACGCCGCAAGCGCGAGATGCACGAGGAATCGCAGATGGGCGCGCTGGCCTGAAACGGCGTCGCCGCCCCCCCCGCACAGGCCGCATCAGCGGCCTGTTTTCATTGGGCGCGCGGAAGCGCTCACCGGCCTTCGGATAATGCGCGCTGCGAACGGCACCGGCCCGCTGGCCGGCCGCGGCCCGATGCCGCAGCGCCCTCGCACCGCTCACGCCTGGACCCCAGATTGGACCTCTCCGCCCACACCCCCATGATGGCGCAGTACCTGCGCCTCAAAGCCGACCACCCGGACACGCTGCTGTTCTACCGGATGGGCGACTTCTACGAGCTCTTCTACGCCGACGCCGAGAAGGCCGCGCGCCTGCTCGACATCACGCTCACGCAGCGCGGCCAGTCGGCCGGTGCGCCGGTGACGATGTGCGGCGTGCCCTTCCATGCGGTGGACACCTACCTCGGCCGCCTGATCAAGCTGGGCGAATCGGTGGCGATCTGCGAGCAGGTCGGCGAAGTGGGCGCGGCCAAGGGGCCGGTGGAGCGCAAGGTGGTGCGCGTGGTCACGCCCGGCACGCTGACCGATGCCGAGCTGCTGCAGGACAAGAGCGAATCGCTGCTGCTGGCGGTGCATGCGGGCTCGCGCAACACGCTGGGCCTGGCCTGGCTGAGCGTGACGGGCGCGGAGCTGCACCTGGCGGAATGCCCGGCCGACGCGCTGGAGGCCTGGCTGGCGCGCATCGGCGCCAGCGAGCTGCTCTACAGCGCCGAGGTGACGCCGACCTTCGAGCAGCGCCTGAAGGCCGCGCGCGCGGCCAGCGGCGCCTTCACGCTCTCGATCCGGCCGGCCTGGCAGTTCGGCCCCGCGCTGGGCGAACGCAAGCTGCTCGAGCAGATGGGCGCGGCCAGCCTGCAGGCCTGGGGCGCCGATGGCCTGGAGAACGCCCACGCGGCCGCGGCGGCGCTGCTGGGCTATGCCGAGCACACGCAGGGCCGCGCGCTGTCGCACCTGCAGCGCATCGTGGTCGAGCGCGACGGCGAGCTGATCGAGCTGCCGCCGACCACGCGGCGCAACCTGGAGCTGGTGCAGACGCTGCGCGGCGAGGACGCGCCCACCCTCTTCTCGCTGCTGGACACCTGCATGACCGGCATGGGCAGCCGCGCGCTCAAGCGCTGGCTGCTGACGCCGCGGCGCGAGCGCAGCGAGGCGCAGCTGCGGCTCGAAGCCATCGCCGCGCTGCAGGCACCCGCGCCCGGCCAGACCGCCGCGCCCTTCAAGCTGCTGCGCGAGCAGCTGAAGAACACCAGCGACGTCGAACGCATCGCGGCCCGCATCGCGCTGCGGCAGGTGCGCCCGCGCGAACTGCTGGCCCTGTGCCTGGCGCTACAGAAATCGAAGCAGCTCGCGCCCGTCCTGCCTGCGTCGGCGGCACTTCTGACCCATATTTCCGAGGAACTGGAAGCGCCGCCGGGCTGCGCCGAACTGCTCAGCGCGGCGATCGACGCCGAGCCCGCCGCCCTGGTGCGCGACGGCGGCGTGATCGCACCCGGCCACGACGCCGAACTGGACGAGCTGCGCGCCATCAGCGAGAACGCCGACGGCTTCCTGGTCGAGCTGGAGGCGCGCGAGCGCAACCTCACGGGCATCGCCAACCTCAAGGTGCAGTTCAACCGCGTGCACGGCTTCTACATCGAGGTGACGCAGAGCGCGCTCTCGAAGGTGCCCGAGCACTACCGCCGCCGCCAGACGCTCAAGAACGCCGAGCGCTTCATCACGCCCGAACTCAAGGCCTTCGAGGACAAGGCCCTGAGCGCGCAGGACCGCGCGCTGGCGCGCGAGAAGTGGCTCTACGAGCAACTGCTCGATGCGCTGCAGGCGCACGTGCCCGCGCTCACGCGCATGGCGAGCGCCCTGGCCACGCTCGATGCGCTGTGCGCGCTGACCGAGCGCGCCCTGACGCTGGGCTGGAACGCGCCCGGCTTCGTCGCCCATCCGTGCATCGAGATCGAGCAGGGCCGCCATCCGGTGGTGGAGGCGCGGCTGGCCGAGCGCTCGATGGGCACCTTCATCGCCAACGACACGCGCCTGGGCCCGACGCAGCGCATGCAGGTCATCACCGGCCCCAACATGGGCGGCAAGTCGACCTACATGCGGCAGGTGGCGATCATCGTGCTGCTGGCCTCGATCGGCTCCTTCGTGCCGGCACGCAGCTGCCGGCTCGGGCCCATCGACGCCATCCACACCCGCATCGGCGCGGCCGACGACCTGGCCAACGCGCAGTCGACCTTCATGCTGGAGATGACGGAGGCGGCGCAGATCCTTCACGCGGCCTCGGCGCACTCGCTCGTGCTGATGGACGAGATCGGCCGCGGCACCAGCACCTTCGACGGCCTGGCCCTGGCCGCGGGCATCGCGGCGCAGTTGCACGACCGCACCAAGGCCTTCACGCTGTTCGCGACGCACTACTTCGAACTGACGGAATTCCCGGCCAGCCACCACGGTGCGGTGAACATGCACGTGAGCGCCACCGAGTCGGGCCGCGACATCGTCTTCCTGCACGAGGTGCAGCCGGGGCCGGCCAGCCGCAGCTACGGCATCCAGGTGGCGCGCCTCGCGGGCATGCCGGCGGCGGTGGTGAACCACGCGCGCCAGGCGCTGGAGGCCCTGGAGGCGCAGCAGAACGAGACGCGTGCGCAGGTCGACCTGTTCGCGCCGCCGCCCGTGGCCCAGACGCCGGCGGACAGCCCCGTAGAATCGGCGCTGGCTGCGCTCGATCCCGATGCGATGAGCCCCCGGGAGGCGCTGGACGCGCTGTACACACTCAAGAAACTGCACACCCGCGAGCGGGCCTGAGGACGCCGCGCACGGCGAAGCCAAGATGACATATTGCGTAGGCATCAAACTCAACGCCGGGCTCGTGTTCCTGTCCGACTCGCGCACCAACGCGGGCGTCGACCACATCAGCACCTTCCGCAAGATGATCGTCTACGAGCAGTCGGGCGAGCGCACCATGGTGCTGCTGTCGGCGGGCAACCTCAGCATCTCGCAGTCGGTGCGCGAGATCCTGCAGATCGAGGAGCTCAAGGAAGCGGGCAGCGACACGCCGATCACGATCTGGAACGCCAAGAGCATGTTCGATGCGGCGCGCGTGCTGGGATCGGCGGTGCGCCATGTGTACGACCGCGATGCCGAGGCGCTCAAGCATGCGGGTGTCGACTTCAACGTCACCTTCATCTTCGGCGGGCAGGTCAAGGGCGAGGGCATGCGCCTGTTCCTCGTCTACTCGGCCGGCAACTTCATCGAGGCGACGACCGAGACGCCCTACTTCCAGATCGGCGAATCGAAGTACGGCAAGCCGGTGCTCGACCGGGTGCTCACGCCCGACACGCCCCTGGACGAGGCGGCCAAGTGCGCCCTGGTGTCGATGGATTCGACGATGAAGTCCAACCTCTCGGTCGGGCTGCCGCTGGACCTGGTGGTGTACGAGGCCGGCAGCCTGCACACCGACAAGATCGTCTGCATCGACGCCGAGAACCCCTACTACCGCATGATCCACAACGGCTGGGGCCAGAAGCTGCGCGAGGTGTTCGACAGCCTGGAGGACCCGGTCTGGGACGACGCCGCCACCGACCACCCGCTCAAGATGCCGGCCGTGCGGCACGACGTGCTGCGCAAGATCTCGACGCCGGACGAGAAGCTGATCTGAGCGTCAGGG
>JAVHYA010000005.1:0-11928 GCA_031119395.1 Pseudomonadota bacterium | reverse complement strand
GGCGGCAATGTCAGGCCCGGCCGGTGAGCGCGGCCAGGAAGCGTTCGGCCAGCCCCTTGGGATTGCGACGCAGCGATTCGGTCGCGCAAGCACCCACGACGCGCCCTTCGTAGCGCATGTGCACGCTCGGGAAATAGTGGCCGATCGAATCGCCGGCATCGCGCAGGCACGTTTCCAGCGAGTCGAAAGCGCTTTCGTAGTACTCGGCGCCGTCGGACTGGCGCCCGTCGGTCTTGATCGAGTAGGCGTAGCGGTTCGGTCGCAGTTGATGGATATCCAGTAACAATTTCATGGTGTACTTCGGGACCGCCGCCGTGTGTCAAGAGAAAGAGTTCCCAAAATTCGACCGAAATTCGTTACGGGAACACTACATGAAGGGCGATAAAGATACAAAATGAAGTCTTTCGCACCAATCCCCGAAAACTGGTAATCCTTAGGTATTCGTGTACGCCATGTGGCGGATGCGGTCCATGGAGAGGACGGCAATGTTGGAAGAGTTGGAACCTGTGTCCCTCAGTCCCGCGCTGGTGGTCGACGACGAGGAGGCGATGCAGCGCCGCCTGGGCGCCGTGCTCGAGTCGGTGGGCTGCCCGGCGACGCACATCGTTCGCGCCCATTCGGTGACGCAGGCCCGCGACCGCATCGCCGACCGTCGCTTCGGGGTGGTGCTGGTGGACATCGGGCTGCCCGATGGCAGCGGCACCGAGCTGATCGGATGGATGCGCACGCACCGCCCGCAGGTGCCCGCCGTGGTGGTGTCGGCCTGGCGCACCGAGGAGGTGATCGTGGGCGCACTGCGGGCGGGCGCCATCGGCTACCTGCTCAAGGAGCGCGACGACCTCGAACTCGCGCTGGCCCTGCGCAGCATCGAGCGCGGCGGCGCACCCATCGACCCCTTCATCGCGCGGCGCATCCTGGCGCTGCTGCCGCCGGCGGCCACCGGAGCAGCCCCCGCGGCAACGCCCACCGCGCCGGCGGAATCCACGCCGCCCCCGTCGCTGAGCGGGCGCGAAAAGGAAATCCTGCGCCTGGTCGCGCAGGGCCTGAGCAACCGCGAAATGGCCGAAATGCTCTCGATCTCCCGGCTCACCGTCGAATGCCACACCAAGAACATCTACCGCAAGCTGGTGGTGGGCTCGCGCACCGAAGCCGTCTTCCAGGCGCGGCGGCACGGCTTGCTGTCCTGATCGCCGGCTGCCTGCTGCTGGCGGTCGCGGCGCTGGCCGATGCGGCGTCGGCGCCCTCGCCGCTGACGCTGCGCCAGGCCGAGGCGGTGCGCGGCGACTGGGCCGATGCCGCGCCGCCCGAGGACGGCTGGACACCGGTCGCCCTGCCCGACGACTGGGCCCATCGGTGGCCGCAGCACGACGGGGTGGTGTGGTATCGCCTGCGCTGGGAACAGCCCGACCCGCCGGGGCCGGTCGGCCTGCTGCTGCCCTGGAGCAACATGGCCAGCGCCGTGTGGATCAACGGCGTCGAGGTGCATCGCGATGCGCACCTGACCGACCCGCTGTCGCGCGCCTGGCACACCCCGCTGTACCGCCGGCTGGTGCCGCCGCTGCTGCAGCCCGGCGAGAACACCGTGCTGGTCCGCGTGTCGGGCATGGCGGCCTACCAGGGCGGCCTGTCGGCGGTCACCGTGGGCGATCCCGGGCGGGTCCACGCGCGCTACCGCGTCGAGCACCTGGTGCGCCAGGACCTGCAGCTCGTGGGCGTCACCGTGGCCTCGGTGATCGCCCTCTTCTTCGGCGCGCTCTGGGCGATGCGGCCCCGCGAGAAGGCCTACGGCTGGTTCAGCCTGATGACCTTCTTCTGGCTGCTCTTCGAATACAACCACGTCGCGACCGAGACCTGGCCGCTGCCGAGCACCGATGCCTGGCAGGCCGCCAACACCTCGGCGCTGCTGGCGTTCGCCGGCTGCTTCGTGCTGTTCGTGCTGCGCTATCGGCACCGCCGGCTGCCCCGCGCCGAGTTGGCCCTGTTCGCCGTGATCGCGCTGGGCTGCATCGACCTGTGGACGGTCGACCGCACGCACATGGCGCTGCGGCGCGACCTCTGGACCGGCGTGGCCGCGCTGGTCGTGATCGGCGCCGCGCTGCTGTCCATCGTCGCCAACCTGCTGAGCGCCTCGCACCCCCAGCGCGCGCTGGTGCCGATCCTGCTGCTGATCGTGGGGGTCACGGTCCGCGACCTGCTGGTCTTCCTGCAGGTCGTCGACAGCACCATCTACTACTCGGGGATCGCATCCCATGCGCTGCTCGTGGGCGTCGCGCTGCTGCTGGCGCGGCGCTTCAACCATGCGCTGGAGCACACCGAGACCTTCAACGCCAGGCTGCTCGCCCAGGTCGAGGGCGCCAAGGCGCAGCTGCGCGACAGCCTGGAGCGCGAACACGCGCTCAAGCTGCTGCACGCCCGCGCGCACGAACGGGTCAACCTCGCGAGCGACCTGCACGACGGGCTGGGCGGCATGCTGGTGGGCAGCATCGCCACGCTGGAGCATGCGGCGGCGCCGGTGCCGCAGGCGCAGATGCTCGCGATGCTCAAGAGCCTGCGCGACGACCTGCGGCTGATCATCGACGCCACCGGACAGCAGACCGGGCTGCAGGTGCTGGGCGAAGTGATCGCGCCGCTGCGCCATCGCATCACCGAACTGTTCGAGGCCAGCGGCATCCACTGCCGCTGGCACCTGTCGGGGGTGGACGACCTCACGCTGGACGCATCGCTCAACATCGGCGTGCTGCGCTTCCTGCAGGAAGCATTGACCAACGCCCTCAAGCACAGCGGCGCGCGGCAGGTCGATGTCTACATCCAGCGCACCCGCACCCACCTGCGCCTGGACGTGCGGGACGACGGGCGGGGCTTCCAGGAGGCGGCGCTGGGCGCGCATGCCGGCAACGGCCTGCGCAACATGCGCACGCGGGCCGAGCGGCTCGGCGCGCAGGTGCAGTGGCAGTCCGAACCCGGGCGCACCACCGTCAGCCTGCTGGTGGATCTGCTCTCATCCTGATGGCAGCCCACGCAGGTTCGGCGGGCGTTGCGAACCTTTTTTGCCCGGCGACCCCGGGCCGGCTCAGTCGGCCCAGGTGACCAGCCCGCTCCATGCCGTGGCCAGCACGACGATGCCGAACACGATGCGGTACCAGGCGAAGGGCACGAAGCTGTGGGTGGAGATGTAGCGCAGCAGCCAGCGCACGCACAGCCAGGCGCTGAGGAACGAGAACACCAGCCCGACGGCGAAGAGCGGGATGTCGGCCGCCGACAGCAGCGCGCGCTCCTTGTAGAGGCTGTAGGCGCCTGCGCCGATGAGCGTGGGGATGGCCAGGAAGAACGAGAAGTCCGTGGCCGCCTTGCGCGACAGGCCCAGCAGCATGCCGCCGATGATGGTCGAGCCGCTGCGGCTGGTGCCCGGGATCATCGCGAAGCACTGCACCAGGCCCACCTTGAGCGCGTCCAGGGGCGTCATGTCGTCCACGTTCTCGATGCGCACCGCGCCGGGCGGCCGCTTCTCGGCCCACAGGATGATGAAGCCGCCGACGATGAAGGTGGTGGCCACCACCACGGGCGTGAACAGGTGGGCCTTGATCGCCTTGCCGAAGAGCAGGCCCAGCACCACCGCGGGCAGGAAGGCGATCAGCACGTTGAGCGCGAAGCGCCGCGCCTTGGCCTGGCGCGGCAGCGCGACCACGGTGCCATGGATCTTCTGCCAGTACACGAGGATGACCGCGAAGATGGCGCCGGTCTGGATCGCGATGTCGAAGACCTTGGCCTTGCCGTCGTCGAAACCCAGCAGCGCGCCCGCGAGGATGAGGTGGCCGGTCGAGGAGATCGGGAGGAATTCGGTCAGCCCCTCCACGATGCCCATGATCGCGGCCTTGACCAGCAAAACGATGTCCAAACTGACGCTCCTTGTTCGAGGGCCCCGGCGCGCCGCACCGGGCGCCGCAAGGCGAGCGCCGATTATCGCGAGGGCGCAAGTCAGTTCGGCTTCAGCCTTCGCCTGAGTGCGCGTACCGCGCTGTCGACGGTCGTGAGCACCGGCAGCCCGCTGGAGGCCTCGCAGGCCGCGCGCGCCCGTGCCATGCTGAACTGGGCCAGCGCGATGCGCGTGCAGCCGCGTGCAGCCAGCGCGGCGGCCTGCTGCGCGATGAGCGCGTCGTGCCGCGCCGTGTCGCCGGCGTCGAGCGCCTCCAGCGCCCCCGCGGCCAGCGCCGCCTGCAACGTGACGCCCGGCGGGAACTCCGGTGGCATCGACTGCAGCGTGGCGGCGAAGGTGGCGATGAGGCCCAGCGGCCCCTCGCCCTGCGCAGCCTCCTCGATCATGGCCTCGTTGGGCTTGAGCACCGGCATCGGCGCATGGGCGCGCGCGACCGCCTCGATGCACGGCCCGAAGGCCGAGCAGGTGAAGAGGATGCCGTCGGCACCGGTGTCGACCGCGTACCCGGCCAGGCGCAGGAAGCGCGCGTGCATCGCCGCGTCCAGCCCGCGCCCGCTCGCCGCCAGATCGGCCGACAGGCTGTCGTCCAGCAGGTTCATGCGCCGCGCCTCGGGCCAGTCGCGCTCGAAGGCCTCGTTGATGGGGGCCACCGAATGGGCCAGGGCGTGGATCAGGGCGATGCGCATGCAGGAAGTATCGGCTGCGCCGGGCAGCCGACCCGTCTCAGGGGGCCTGCAACCGTTGCAGCAGTTCGGTGGTCGGGAAGCCGTCGGCGGGCAGGCCCGCGCTGCGCTGCCAGTCACGCAGGCCGCGGCGCGTGGCCGGGCCCATCACGCCATCGGGTGTTCCGGTGCCGAAGCCCCGCGTGTTCAAGGCCGTCTGCAAGGCGGTCACCTGGCTGCGCGACAGCGGCGCCAGGTCGCGCGGCCACGCGGCCTGCACGCCGGGCCCGCCGGCCAGGCGCTGCGCCAGCAGGCCGACGCCGAGCGCGTAGCTGGTCGAGTTGTTGTAGCGCAGGAGCGCGCGGAAGTTCGGGCCGACGAGGAAGGCCGGGCCACGCGCGCCGGCAGGCAGCAGCAATTCGGCCTCGGGCAGTTCGGGCAGCGGCCGGCCGTCGGCGGTACGCACGCCCTCGGCCGCCCATTGGCTGGCCAGCTGGCGCACGGCAGGGTCGGCGCGCGCGGGATCGAAACCCGCGGGCAGGCTCACCTCCAGGCCCCAGGGCTGCCCGCTGCGCCAGCCCGAGCGCGCCATGAAGTTGGCGGTCGAGGCCATGACGTCGGCCATGCTGCCCCAGATGTCGCGGCGGCCATCGCCATCGGCATCCACCGCGTAGCTCAGGAAGGTCGAGGGCATGAACTGCGTCTGGCCCATCGCCCCGGCCCAGGAGCCGATCATGTGCGCACGGTCGATGTCGCGCCGCTCGAGGATCTGCAGGGCCGCGAGCAACTCCTTGCGCGCCCAGTCACCGCGGCGGCCGTCGAAGCCCAGCGTCGCCAGCGCATCGACGGTGGGCGTGCTGCCGTAGTTGCTGCCGAAGTTGCTCTCCATGCCCCAGATCGCGAGCAGCACCTCGGCGGGCACGCCGTAGCGCGCGGACGCGGCGTCGATGTCGGCCCGGGCCACGGCACCCTGCTGCTGGCCGCGCGCGACGCGCTCGGGGCTGGCTGCGGTGTCGAGGTAGTCCCACACGGCACGCGTGAACTCGGGCTGCGCGCGGTCGAGCTCCACGACGCGCGGCAGGTACTGGGCGCCATCGAGCGCGGCCTGCAGCGTGGCATCGCTCACGCCGCCGGCGCGGGCAAAGGCGCGGTAGTCGGCGAGCCAGGCGGCGAAGCGCTGTTGCAGGGCGACGTCCTGCGGCGGCACCGCGGGACCGGCCGGCGGCGCGGCTGGCGGACTCGGCGTCGGCGTCGGCGCGGGCGCCGCGGCGACCGGCGGAACCGGCGGCGCAGCAGGCGGTGAGGAGGAGGCACATCCCGCGACCCAGACGGTCAGGCCGAGGGCGGCCGGGGCGCACGCAAGTGCTCGAGGGAACGGAAGAAGGAACCGATGCATGCGCCCATTCTCGGCGCGCCCGTCCGCGGCCTGTTTCTGCGGGCAACAGCCGTGATTGGCCGGGCAGCACCCGCGCAGCCGCCGGGCCGTTCAGGCGCGCACGTAGCGCAGGTGCGTGGCCCCCGGCCCGTCGAGCACACGGTCGATGCGCCACGCCGGTGCGGGCTCGTGCAGGTGCTCGAACAGGCGCCTGCCGCTGCCGAACAGCACCGGCGCCAGGGCGATCTCGAGTTCGTCGACGACGCCCAGGTTCAGGTACTGCTGGATCACGTCGGCGCCCCCCGAGATGCGCACGTCGCGGTCGCCGGCGGCGGCGCGCGCGAGTTCCAGCGCGCGCTGCGGCCCGTCGTTGACGAAGTGGAAGACCGTGCCGCCCGGGCGCACCCAGGGCTCGCGTCGCTCATGCGTCAGCACGTAGACGGGCGTGTGGAAGGGGGCCTCCTCCGGCCAGGCGGCCTCGCCCTGGTCGAACATGCGCTTGCCCATGATGTTGGCGCCGATGCGCGCGAAGGTGCTGCGCACATGGTCGTTGATGGGGCCGGTCTCGCCGCCCGGCCCGGCCTTGAGCACGTGCTCGCGGAAGTGCTGCTGGCGCAGCAGCCAGCCCATCATCGCGCCCCATTTCGCGCCCCAGCCCATGTGCTCGGGCCGGTCCATCCGCATGCCCTCGGGGGCCATGTAGCCGTCGAGGCTGAGGCCAATGTTGACGAAAACCTTGCCCATGGTGTCCTTGCTGAAGCGGCACCGCGGCCGGTGCGAGCTCGGACTTTAGGCGATGAAGTGGACGCCGTCCACAAAAATTTCGGGCTTGCCGCCCGGCGTGCTTCCCAGGCCGCTCAGCCCGGGCTTCGAGCGGGATCGACCGTGGGCGCGGCGTCGCGCAACCAGGCCGCCTCCCACCCGCCGCCGAGCGACTGGATCAGCCCCACCGCCGCGGTCTGCCGCGCGAGCTGCACCTGGACCAGGCTGCGCCGCGCGCTCAGGGCCGAGGCCTGCGCGCTGACGACGTCGGTGTAGTTCACCTGCCCGGCGCGGTAGCGGTTGAGCAACTGCTGCTCGGTGCGGTCGGCCGCGAGGGAGGCGGTGCGGCGCAGGCCCTCCTGCTCGGCCAGCGCGGCGGTGGCGGTGAGCTGGTCCTCCACGCTCTGGAAGGCGGCCAGCACGGTCTGCCGGTAGCGCGCCACGCTGGCCTCGTGCGCGGCCCTGGCCGCATCGACGCCGGCACCGATGGCGCCCGCGTCGAACACCGTCTGCGCCACCGACAGGCCCAGCGCCCACAGCATGTTCGACGCGTCGAACAGGTCGCGCACGCGGCTGGTGCTGCTGTTGAGCGAGGCCGTGAGGCCGATGTTCGGGAAGTACGCAGCGCGCGCGATGCCGATCTGCGCATTGGCCGATGCCACGGCACGCTCGGCCGCCGCGATGTCGGGCCGGCGCTGCAGCAGCAGCGAGGGCACGCCGGTGGGCACGGCCGGCACCGTGGGCTTCCACTCGGCCACGGCGATGGAGAAGTCCGCCGGCACGGCGCCCACGAGCACGGCGATGGCGTGCTCGTAGGTGGCGCGTGTGCGGCGCAGCGCCACGCGCTCGGCCTGCGCGCTCACGAGCTGGGTCTGTGCCTGCAGCACGTCGGTCTGCGCCGCGATCCCGGCTTCGTAGCGGTTGCGCGTGATGGCGAGGGCGCGCTCGTAGCCCTCGATGGTTTCGTTCAGCAGGCGCAGCTCGGTGTCGGCCTCGCGCAGCGAGAAGTAGTTGGTGACCAGGTCGCCGACCGCCGACAGCCGCGCCGACGCCAGGTCGGCCTCGCTGGCCTGCGCGTTGGCCTGCGCGCTGCCGACGGCCTCGCGCAGCCGGCCCCACAGGTCGGGCGACCAGTCCGCCGCCAGGCTGGCCGAGAAGCTGTTGGCGGGCGAGCCCGTGCCGTCGTTGCGCACCGCGCCCGTACGGCGCCCGCTGCCGTCCAGGCCCACGCTGGGGAACAGCGCCGCGCGCTGCTGGCGCACCAGGGCCTGGGCCTGGGTGTAGGCGGCCACGGCGGCGGCGATGTTCTGGTTCGAGATCTGCACGCGCGCGGCCAGCGCGTCGAGCTCCGGATCGCGAAAGCGCGTCCACCACTCGCCGCGGTCCAGCGCATCGCCGGGCTGCGCCGGCACCCAGCCCTCGGCCGCGGGGGCCTCCTTGAAGGCCGTGGCCGTGGGCGCGAGGGGCCGCTCGTAGCGCGGGCCGACCGCGCAGCCGCCGAGCGCCAGCGCCGCGGCCAGGGCCACGCCTGCAGGCAGGAAGCGCCCGCTGCGCCCGCCGGACGGGCGCAGGCTGCGATGAATTCGATGGCGTTCGGGGAGAAAGTTGGTCATGGGGTCAGGCCCTCGCCAGGTGGCGTTCGTTCGCGGGCCGGCGGCGCAGCTTGTCGAGCAGCACGTAGACCACGGGCACCGTCAGCAGGGTCAGCAGCTGGCTCGCGATCAGGCCGCCGATGATGGTCACCCCCAGCGGCTGGCGCAGCTCGGCCCCCTGGCCGAAGCCGATGGCCAGCGGCAGCGCACCCAGCGCGGCGGCCAGCGTGGTCATGAGGATGGGGCGGAAGCGCAGCAGGCTGGCTTCGCGCACGGCTTCGAGCGCCGTGAGCCCGCGCGAGCGCTCGGCCTCCAGCGCGAAGTCGATGATCATGATGGCGTTCTTCTTCACGATGCCGATCAGCAGGAACAGCCCGATGAGCGCGATGATCGACAGCTCCATGCGGAACAGCAGCAGCGCCAGCACGGCGCCGACGCCGGCCGAGGGCAGCGTGGTGAGCACCGTGATCGGGTGGATCAGGCTCTCGTACAGGATGCCCAGCACGATGTAGATCACCACGATGGCGGCCAGGATCAGCACGGCCTGCTGCGAGTTCGAGTCCTGCGCCGCGCGCGCCGTGCCCGAGAAGCTGCCGCGCACGTTGATGGGCATGGCGATGTCGTTCTCGGCCTGCTTGACCAGGCGCTGCGCCTCGGCGAGCGTCACGCCGTCGGCCAGGCTGAAGGAGACGGTGCTCGCCAGCTCGGTGTCCTCGTGGCTGATGGAACTGGGCACCGCCCGCTCGGCCAGCCGCGCGAAGGCCGAGAGCGGCACCATCGCCGTGGTGGTCGACGCGATGGCCTGCCCGGCCGACGAGGTGCGCGACGCCGGGTTGGCCGAGGTCACGGTGGAGGTGCCCGTGCTCGCATCGGTGTTGGCCTGGACGCTGCTCACCGTGGTGGCGCCGGTGGCGGCGTTGGTGCTGGTGTTCAGCGTCGAGGGCACGTACAGGTCCTTCAGCACGATGGGCGACTGCTGGAAGCGCGGCGACCATTCCATGATGACCGAGTACTGGTTGAGGTCGTTGTAGATCGTCGCCACCGAGCGCTGGCCATAGGCGTTGTAGAGCGCGGTGTTGATGGCCGAGGTGTTCACGCCCAGGCGGGCCGCGGCGTCGCGGTCGACCTGCACGAAGGTCTCGACGCCGTTGTCCGACGACTCGCCGTCCACGTCCGTCAGCTGCGGCAGTTCCTGCATGCGGTCGGCCAGCTTCTTCGACCAGGTGCGCAGGTCGGCCAGCGAATCGCTCTTGAGCGTGTACTGGTAGGTCGAATTGCTCTGCCGCCCGCCCATGCGCAGGTCCTGCACCGGGCCGAGGAACACGCGCAGGCCGGTGAGCTGGTTGAGCTGGGGGCGCAGCCGGTCGATCACCGCCTGCGTCTTCTCGGTGCGCACCGAGCCGTAGGGCTTGAGGTTGACGAACATGAAGCCGCCGCCCGCGCGCGAACCGCCGCCGAAGGCCACCACCGTGTCCACCGCCGGGTCGGCGTGGATGATGGCCACCGCCTGTTGCAGCTTGGCCTTGAGCGCGGTCGACGAGATGCTCTGGTCCGCGCGGATGCCGGCGTTGAGCTGGCCGTTGTCCTGCTGCGGGAAGAAGCCCTTGGGGATGTGCGCGAACAGGTACACGTTCAGCCCCACGACCACCACCAGCGAGAGCATCACCAGCGCCTTGCTCGCCAGCGCCCAGTCCAGGCTGTGGGCATAGGTGCGCAGGCTCCACTGCCACAGCCGCTCGGTCGCGCGCAGGAAGGGCGCCGAGATGCGCCCCGGCTTCCTGCGCGCGTAGTACGACTCGGCGCGCAGCAGCGTGGCGCACAGCATCGGCGTGGTGGTGAGCGAGATCACCAGCGAGATCAGCACCGAGGCCGACAGCGTGACCGCGAACTCCTTGAACAGGCGCCCCACCTGCCCGCCCATGAACAGCAGCGGAATGAACACCGCCACCAGCGACAGGCTGATCGACAGCACCGTGAAGCCGACCTCGCGCGCGCCCTTGAGCGCGGCCTCGAGCCGGCCCATGCCGGCCTCGATGTGGCGCTGCGTGTTCTCCAGCACCACGATGGCGTCGTCGACCACGAAGCCGGTGGCCACGGTGAGCGCCATCAGCGACAGGTTGTTGAGCGAGAAGCCCAGCAGGTACATGACGCCGAAGGTGCCCAGCAGCGACACCACCGTGGCCACCGCCGGGATGATGGTGGCGCGCGCACGGCGCAGGAACACACCCACGACGAAGACCACCAGCATCACCGAGATCACCAGCGTGACCTCGACCTCGCGCAGCGAGGCGCGGATCGAGTTGGTGCGGTCAGAGGCCACCTGCACCGAGATGTCCTGCGGCAGTTGCTCGCGCAGCTCGGGCAGGAGCTTGCGCACGCCGTCCACCGTCTCGATGATGTTGGCGCCCGGCTCCTGCGTGACCAGCACGATCACCGCCGGCTCGCCGTTGAACAGGCCCACGGTGCGGGTGTTCTCCACGCTGTCGGTCACCCGCGCGACGTCCGACAGCCGCACCGGCGCGTTGTTGCGCCAGGCGATCACCAGGTCGCGGTAGTCGGCCGCGCGCAGGCCCGGCGCGGGCGTGTAGATCTGCAGCCGCCGGTCGTCGCTCTGGATCGTGCCCTTGGGGCGGTTGGCGTTGTTGGCCTGGATGGCGGCGCGCACGTCCTCGGTGCTGATGCCCATGCGGTTGAGCGGGAACGGATCGAGCTCCACGCGCACCGCCGGCAGCGAGCCGCCGCCGATCTCCACATCGCCCACGCCGTCGACCTGCGACAGGCGCTGGCTGACGATGTTGGACACCGCGTCGTAGATCTGCCCCGGCGTGCGCGTCTTCGAGGTCAGCGCGAGGATCATCACCGGCGCCGCCGTGGGGTTGGCCTTGCGGTAGGTCGGGTTGCTGCGCAGCGTGCTCGGCAGGTCGGCCCGCGCGGCATTGATCGCGGCCTGCACCTCGCGGGCGGCGGAGTCGATGTTGCGGCTGAGGTCGAACTGCAGCGTGACGCGGGTCGAGCCGGTGGAGCTGTTGGACGTCAGCTCGTTGACGCCGGGGATCACGCCCAGGCGCCGCTCCAGCGGCGTCGCGACGCTCGAGGCCATCGTGCTCGGGCTGGCGCCCGGCAGGCTGGCCGACACCGAGATCACCGGGAAGTCGACCTGCGGCAGCGGCGAGACCGGCAGGACGAAGAAGGCCATGATGCCGGCCAGGGCGATGCCGATCGTCAGGAGGACGGTGGCGATGGGGCGTTTGACGAAGATGTAGGAGAGGTTCATGGGCCTGCTCCTGTGTTCGTTTGCTTGGCTTGCGGTGTGCCTTTTCCAAGGCAGGAGCCGGGAGTGCCGCCCGGCGGCGGCCTAACTTTCTTTTGCTTCGCCAAAAGAAAGTCAGCAAAGAAAAGGCGACCCCACTGTCTGCGTCCCTCCGCTTCGCTGCGGGCAACCTGCGGTGCTCGCGACTGGCGGGGTCCGCGCAAACTCGCTTCGCTCAAACATGCGCGGCCCTCTTTCCGCCAGCCGCTGCGCTCCTCGGCGCATACAGAGGGGACCCGGGTCAACAAGGCTGCTGCGCAGCCTTGTCCTTCTTCGATGGTTTGGCGAGGGCC
>JAVHYA010000050.1:31366-35032 GCA_031119395.1 Pseudomonadota bacterium | reverse complement strand
ACAAACATGTCCATCTCCCTCTGAAGCAGCAAGAAGGGTGCCGCTTATCATTTCTTCTTCTACCTCCAGTTTCTCACCCCATGCCTCAGAGCCCCGGCCCGGTGTTGCAACCAGCCGACTACCTCATAAAAATCCTCAACGCGCGCGTGTACGACGTCGCAGTTGAGTCCGCGCTGGAGCCCGCAAAAGTGCTGAGCGCACGCATCGGCAACACCGTGCTGCTCAAGCGCGAAGACCAACAGCCCGTCTTCAGCTTCAAGCTGCGCGGCGCCTACAACAAGATGGCGCACCTGTCGCCCGAACAGCTCGCGCGTGGTGTGATCTGCGCTTCGGCCGGCAACCATGCGCAGGGCGTCGCGCTGGGGGCGCGCAAGCTGGGGACGCGGGCGGTGATCGTCATGCCCGTCACCACGCCGCAACTCAAGATCGACGCGGTGCGCGCCCTGGGCGGCGAGGTGCAGCTGCACGGCGACAGCTATTCGGACGCCTACCTTTTCGCCACCGAACTGCAGAAGCGCGAGGGCCTGACCTTCGTCCATCCTTTCGACGACCCCGAAGTCATCGCCGGCCAGGGCACGATCGCGATGGAGATCCTGCGCCAGCACCAGGGCCGCCTCGATGCGGTGTTCGTCGCCATCGGCGGTGGCGGCCTGATATCCGGCGTGGCCAACTACATCAAGGCCGTGCGGCCCGAGATCCGCGTGATCGGCGTGCAGATGAACGACTCCGACGCGATGGCGCAGTCCGTCGCAGCGCAGCAGCGGGTCACGCTGCCCGATGTGGGCCTGTTCTCCGACGGCACCGCCGTCAAGCTGGTGGGCGAGGAAACCTTCCGCATCTCGCGTGCGCTGGTCGACGAGTTCGTCACCGTCGACACCGACGCGGTCTGCGCCGGTATCAAGGACGTGTTCATCGACACGCGCAGCATCGTCGAACCTGCGGGCGCGCTGGCCGTGGCCGCCATCAAGCAGTACGTCGAGGCGCACGGCACGCAAGGCGAGACCTACGCCGCCATCCTGTGCGGCGCCAACATGAACTTCGACCGCCTGCGCTTCGTCGCCGAGCGCGCGGAGGTCGGCGAGGAGCGCGAGGCCCTGTTCGCCATCACCATTCCCGAGGAGCGGGGCAGCTTCCGCCGCTTCTGCGAGCTGGTCGGACAGTTGCCGGGGGCCACGCGCAACGTGACCGAGTTCAACTACCGCATCAGCGACGCGCGCGAGGCGCATGTGTTCGTGGGGCTGACGACCACGCGCCGCGGCGAGTCGACCACGATCGCCGAGACCTTCCGCGCACACGGTTTCGGCGCACTGGACCTCACCCACGACGAGCTGGCCAAGGAGCATGTGCGCTACATGGTCGGCGGGCGCTCGGGCCTGGCGCACGACGAGCGCCTGCTGCGCGTCGTCTTTCCCGAGCGGCCGGGCGCCCTGCTCAAGTTCCTGAGCCTCATGCGGCCCAACTGGAACATCAGCCTCTTCCACTACCGCAACCAGGGCGCGGACTATGGCCGCATCCTGGTCGGCCTTCAGGTGCCGGACGCGGACGACGCGGCCTTCGCCGAGTTCCTCGACACGCTGGGCTATCCCTACATCGAAGAGACGGCGAACCCGGCCTACCGCCTGTTCCTGCAGAACTGAGCGGAACGTTCCGGGACTTCAGTCGCGCGGCATCACCGGCGGCGGACGCATCGGGCCATTGACGGCCAACGGCTGCGCCGGCAGCTTGAGCGAGAACACCGCCGAGCCACCGCGCGCGCCGCCGATGTTCACGGCCCGCGCATCGAGCGACTGCAGCACATAGCCCTCGGCCAGGGTCGCACCCACGCGGTACGGGCGCGGCGGCTTCCCATCCACGGCGATCAACGCCGCGCCGCGGCCGGTGTCGTCGGCCACGACGCCCAGCAGCACGAAGCGGCTGGCGGCATCGGGCGCCGCCGCCACGCGCTCGACCACGGGCTGCGCGCCGAGCGCGCGCGACACCGCGGCCGTATCGACGTTCAATGCCGCGACGGTCGACACCGCGGGCGGGCGCACGCCATCGGCCGGCGCGGCCATCCGCAGCCCCCAGAACACGATGCTGGCGGCCGCGGCCGCCCACAGCACGACGGTGGCCGTGACCGACGGCCAGCGGGCGGGGGCGTACGGAAGCGTCATGGGCGCGGATTATCATGCGGCGCACCTCCGTGTTGATGGCCTTTTCGAGTCGCCGATGCCCCTCTTCCCCCGTTCCTTGCGCCCCGTCCTGCAGCGCGGCTTCACGCTCATCGAGCTGATGGTGGTGCTGGTCATCATCGGCGTGCTGGCCGCGCTGATCGTGCCGAACGTGATCGACCGTGCCGACGACGCCCGCACCACCGCCGCGCGCACCGACGTCAACAACCTGATGAATGCGCTGAAGATGTACCGGCTCGACAACCAGCGCTACCCGACGGCCGAACAGGGCCTGCAGGCCCTCGTGCAGCGGCCCACGGTCGGCCCCGCGGCGCCGAACTGGAAACCCTACGTCGACAAGCTGCCCAACGACCCCTGGGGCCGCCCGTACCAGTACATGAACCCCGGCATCAAGGGCGAGATCGACGTGCTGTCGCTGGGCGCCGATGGCCAGGCCGGCGGCGAGGGCAAGAATGCCGACATCGGCAGCTGGCAGTAGCAGGCCCGGCGCATCCAACGCCCCGCACCCAAGTCGCTACAAAATTCATAGCGCCTCGCGCAAGCGGGGCGGGCGCTGCAGCCCTTTTTCTTTCAAGCAGCGGCCTGTCGGCTTCACGCTGATCGAGCTGCTGGTGGTGATCGCGATCATCGCCTTTGCCACCGCCGGCGTGAGCTTCGCGATCCGTGACACCAGCCAGTCCGCGCTCGACCGGGAAGCCGAACGGCTCGCTGCGCTGTTCGAGGCGGCACGGGCCCAGTCGCGCGCCAGCGGCGTCGCCGTGCGCTGGCGCCTGACGGCGGACGGCTTCGCCTTCGACGGCCTGCCACCGCAGGCGCTGCCCACGCAATGGCAGCAGCCCGGCTTCGCGGCACTGGCGCTGGACGGCAACGGCCGCGCCCTCCCCGTGCTGCAACTGGGGCCGGAGCCCATCATTGCCGCGCAGCAGGTGCTGCTGAGCACCGAGGGGCCGCCCGCCCGCAGCCTGCGCATCGCCACCGACGGCCTGCGCCCGTTCACCGTGCAGCCGGTGCCATGAGCCCGCGCGCGGCCGTTGGGAAGGGGGCCTGCGCCGCAGGCGAAGCCAAACGTACGCCAGTGGCGCGCGATCGCCCGCGCCGCGCCCGCGGCTTCACCCTCATCGAGGTGCTGGTCGCCTTGGCGATCGTCGCCATTGCGCTGGCCGCGGGCACGCAGGCCACCAACGCCCTCACGCGCAACGCGCAGCGGCAGTCCGACCTGATGCTGGCGCAGCTGTGCGCCGAGAACGAGATGGTCAAGGCACGGCTCGCGCCGCAGATGCCCGCGGTCGGCGACGCGGGCCTGACCTGCGTGCAGGCCAACACGATCTTCAACGTCACCGTGTCGACCACGCCCACGCTCAATCCCAACTTCCGCCGCGTCGACGTGCAGGTGCGCGACGAGGCGCAATGGCCGATCCTGCGGCTGTCCACCGTGGTCGGGAGGTATTGAATGGGGCCCCCCAGCTTTTCACTCGGCTTCGCCTCCTGTAACGCC
>JAVHYA010000050.1:0-31266 GCA_031119395.1 Pseudomonadota bacterium | reverse complement strand
GAGGTATTGAATGGGGCCCCCCAGCTTTTCACTCGGCTTCGCCTCCTGTAACGCCGCCCCCCGAGGGGGTGCCTCGGCCGCCTTCGGAGCGGCCGGGCGGCGGCCGGGGTGCCAGGCGCGGCGCGCACGCGGCTTCACCCTCGTCGAGCTGCTGGTGGCGCTGGCGGTCATGGCGCTGCTCGCGCTGGTGAGCTGGCGCGGCCTGGAGGCGATGGCGCGCGCGCAGTCGGGCCACCGCGAGCGCGACGACGCGGTGCTGGTGCTGCAGACCGCCATGGCGCAGTGGACGGCCGACCTCGACGCCGCCACGGCCTTCGGCACGCTGCCGGCGATGGACTGGGACGGCCGCGTGCTGCGCCTGACCCGGCGCAGCAGCGACGGCACTGGCCTGCCCGCCGCCGCCGTGGTCGCCTGGACACTGCGCCCGAGCGCCGAGGGCCTGCGCTGGATGCGCTGGCAGTCGCCGCCGCTGGCCACGCAGGACCAGTGGCAGCAGGCCTGGCAGCTCGCCGCCAACTGGGCGCAGGACGGCACGCGCGAGGTCGACGCCGCCGCCGTCGCGGTGCTGCCGCTCGCCGGCTGGACGCTCGCCTATTTCCGCAACAACACCTGGACCCAGCCGGTCGGCGCCGCGGCCCTGGGCCTGAACACGCCGCTGCCCGACGGCGTGCGCCTGGTGCTCGACCTGCCGCCCGGCGCGGGCCTGATCGGGCAGGTCAGCCGCGACTGGGTGCGGCCCACCTTCACTGTGCAGCGCGGATCATGAGTCGCTCGCGTCCGCCTGTTCGTCCCGCTGGCGCCCGCCAGCGCGGCGCCGCGCTGCTCATCGCGCTGCTGACCGTGACATTGATCGCCACCTTCGCCGCCACCGCCCTGTGGCAGCAGTGGCGCATGACCGAGATCGAGGCCGCCGAACGCGCGCGCGTGCAGTCGGCCTGGGTGCTGATCGGCGCACTCGACTGGTCGCGCCTGATCCTGCGCGAGGACGCCCGTGCCGGGGGTGCCGCGCCCGCCGATCACCTGGCCGAACCCTGGGCGGTGCCGCTGGAGGAAGCCAAGCTCACCACCTTCCTGGCCGCCGACAGGAACATCGCCAGCGACGCGCTCGAAGGCCTGCCGGAAGCCTTTCTCTCCGGCCGGATCCTCGACGCCCAGGCCAAGCTGAATGTGCGCAACCTGGTCAAGGGGGGCCAGCCGGTGCCCGGCGCCGTCGCCGCGTTCCAGAAGCTGTTCCAGCTGCTGGGCCTGCCGACCGGCCAGGTCACCACGCTGACGAACGCGTTGCGCCGTGCCAGCCCCCAGGCCGCGCCGACCGGCGCGGACGGCGGCGGCAGCACCGGCGTGACCGGCCTGGCCGCGACCGCCGGCATCGAGGGCGCCCCCCTGATGCCGCAGCGCGTGGCCGAACTCGTGTGGCTGGGACTGCCGGCGTCGACCGTCGCGGCGATCGAACCCTACGTGACGGTGCTGCCGACCGAGACGCCGCTCAACATCAACACCGCCAGCGCCGAGGCGCTCTCGGCCAGCGTGCCCGAGCTCGACCTGGCCTGCGCGCGCCGGCTGGTGGAACAGCGCCAGCGCAAGTTCTTCGCCCAGCTCCAGGAAGCGGCCGAGGCCAACCAGAATTGCAGCATCCAGTTCGTGCCGGGCGAGCAGTCGGTCAGCACGAACTACTTCGAGGTGCGCGGCCGGCTGCGGCTGGAGCGCACCTGGGTCGAGGAACGCTCCTTGCTCTTTCGCAACGGGATGGTCCTGAACGTGGTGTGGCGCCAGCGTGGCGCCGGCACCACGGACGTGGCCACCAAAGCCGCAGGTTCGTAAGAGTCTGTAGCAAATCTCAGATAAAAATGGGCCTGAGCGCCCGTCGTTCCTGCGCGAAGCGCTATCAAATTCGGAGTGATTGCCGTCGGCCCACTCCTACAATGCCAAGCTTTTTTCGTACTCCCGCATGGCCCTGATCTTCGTCCAGCCCCCGCTCCCGTCGGCACCCGCCGGCGCGGACTTCGCATGGGCGGGCTGGTCCAACGACGGCAAGCGCCTGCGCAGGCAAGGGATCGCGCCGCCTGCCCTGCTGCCGGGGCAGGGCGAAGTGATCGTCGTGCTGCCGGCGGCGGCCCTGTCCTGGCAGCAGGTCACGCTGCCGCAGGGCAGCACGGCCGGCGCGGCGCGGTTGCGCTCCGTGCTCGGCGGCATGCTGGAAGACCGCCTCCTGGACGAGCCGGAGCAACTGCACTTCGCCCTCGAACCCGGCGCCAAGACCGGCGTGCCGGTGTGGGTCGCCATCTGCCACAAGGCCTGGCTGCGCAGCGTGGTGCAGGCGCTGGAAGGGGCGGGCCGCCGGATCGCGCGGCTGGTGCCCGAGTTCACGCCGCGCCCGGCCGGCTCGCCGCCCCTGCTGTGTGCCACCGGCGAACCCGACGCCGGCCAGCTCACCCTGTGCGACGAACGCGGCGTGCTGAGCCTGCCGCTCACGGCCGCCGGCCTCTCGCTGGCCGGCCCGCTGCCCGAGACGGCCATCGCCACCACCGAGCCGGCGGTCGCCGAGCTTGCCGAGGGCCTGCTCGGCCGCTCGCTCGCCATCGTGCCGGCACCCACGCGCTGGCTGGAAGCGAGCCAGCTGCCCTGGGACCTGGCGCAGTTCGACTTCGCGACCAGCGGCCGCGCGCGGGCCGGCAAGCAGCTCGCGGCCTTCGGCCAGGCACTGTGGCGCGCCCCGCGCTGGCGTGCCGCACGCTGGGGCGCCGGCGTGCTGGTGGCGGCGCAGCTCGTCGGCGTGAACGCCTGGGCCTGGAAGGAGCGCCAGGCGCTCGAAACCAAACGCGCGGCCATCGGCCAGACCCTCACGCAGACCTTTCCCTCGGTGACCTACGTCAGCGACCAGCCCGCGCTGCAGATGTCGCGCGAAGTGGCCCTGCTGCAGCAGGCCACCGGCGGCGTGACGCCGGCCGACCTCGAACCCATGCTGGGCGCGCTGGCCGCCAGCCTGCCTGCGGGCCGCGTGCCGACGGCCATCGACTACAGCGCCGGCCAGCTGCGCCTGCGCGGCCTGGGCCTGTCACTGAGCGAGATCGGCAGCCTGGGCACGCAGCTCGCGGCCCGCGGCTACAACGCGCGCGGCGAAGGCGACCTGCTGCTGGTGCAGGCGGAGGCCGCACGATGACCGGCGCGCCACAGCGCGTCCCGCGGAGGCCGGCGTGACCCTCGTGCAGCAACTCGAAGCGCGCTGGCAGGCCTGGTGGCCCGAACTCGCGCCGCGCGAACAGCGCCTGATCGGCGGCGCGGCCGCGGTCATCGCCCTCGCGCTGGTGTGGTGGATCGCCCTGGCGCCAGCCCTGCGCACGCTGTCGGCGGCCCCCGCCGAACACGCCCGACTCGACGCACAGCTGCAGCAGATGCAGGCGCTGCAGACGCAGGCCCGTGCGCTGCAGTCGCAGCCCCGTGCCAACCGCGACGACGCCGTGCGCGCACTCGAAAGCTCGGTGCGGCAGAGCTTCGGCGCCGATGCGCAATTGCAGCCGGCCGGCGGCGGCGATGCGGTCGGCCTGTCGGTGCGCGGCGCCCCTGCCGCGACGCTGGGCGACTGGCTCGCGCAGGCGCGCAGCAACGCCCGGGCCATTCCGCGCGAAGTGCACCTCACCCGCAGCCAGGCCGCCGCCACGGCAGCTCCGGCGCCGACGCGCGGCAGCGCGGCGGCCGCCGACAGCGCCACGGGCCCGACCGTCCGCTGGGACGGCACGCTCGTCATGGGCCTGCCCGCGAGCCGCTGAGCGGCCGACGCCCACCACCCCCATGGCCACGCGCAGCGCCCTCGTTCCCCCAGCCGCCACCGGCTGGCGCTGGGCCGTGCTCGGTGCCCTGATGGGCATCTTGGTGGCGGTCGCGGTCTGGGCGCCCGCGCGCTGGCTGGCCGATGCGCTCACAGGCTGGACCGGCGGCCGCCTGCAACTCGTCAACCCCCGCGGCACGGTGTGGAACGGGCAGGCCGGCATCGTGCTGGCCAGCGGCACCGGCGGCGCCGACACGGTGTCGCTGCCCGGCCAACTGGCCTGGCGCCTGCGGCCCGGCTGGAACGGCATCCACGGCCTGCTCGATCTGCCCTGCTGCGCCGCGCAGCCGCTGGGCTTTCGCGCCCGCCCCGGCGGCGACGGCCTGCTGCTGGCGTGGCAGGACAGCCAGTCGCGCTGGCCCGCGGCCATGCTCACGGGCCTGGGCGCGCCGTGGAACACGCTCAAGCCCGAGGGCACGCTCGACCTGCGGCTGCACAACTTCTCGATGCAGTGGCAGGGCCCGCAGCTGGCCTTCCAGGGCCAGGCCACGCTCGACGCGGTGGACATCTCCTCCAGCCTCTCGACGCTGCGTCCCATGGGCAGCTATCGCGTGGCGCTCGAGGGCGGCCCGGCCGCCAGCCTGCTCGTGACGACCACGCAGGGCAGCCTGCAGCTCGGCGGCAGCGGCCGCTGGACCGGCACGGCCTTTCGCTTCACCGGCGAGGCCACGGCCGCGCCGGGGCGCGAGGACGCGCTCTCGAATCTCCTGAACATCATCGGGCGGCGCGACGGCGCGCGCTCGATCATCACCCTGGGCTGACCATGAAGTTCCCCTCTCCCACCGGCCTGCGCCCCGCGCTCCTCGCGCTGGCGATCCAGGCCCTGCTCGCAGCGGCGCTGCCCGGCAGCGCGCTGGCGCAGGCCGTCGGCGACGCACCGCGCCGCGGCGAGCCGATCACGCTCAACTTCACCAATGCCGAGATCGAGGCCGTGGCGCGCACGATGGCCGTCATCACCGGCCGCGACGTGGTGGTCGACCCGCGCGTGAAGGGCACGATGAACCTGCAGACCGAGCGGCCGGTGTCGCCCGGCGCCGCCTTCGACCAGTTCTCGGCCGCGCTGCGCCTGCAGGGCTTCGCGATCGTGCAGTCCGACGGCCTGTACAAGGTGCTGCCCGAGGCCGACGCCAAGCTGCAGACCGGCACGGTCGCCACCTCCGTCGGCGGCGCCGGCAGCGTGGGCGGCAACCAGATCGTGACGCAGATCTTCCGGCTCAACTACGAATCGGCGGCCAACCTGCTGCCGGTGCTGCGCCCGCTGATCGCGCCGAACAACACGATCAACGTCAACCCGGGCAACAACTCGCTGGTCGTCACCGACTATGCCGACAACATGCGGCGCCTGGCGCGCATCGTCGCCTCGCTGGACGTGCCCAACGCGTCCGACATCGAGGTCATTCCGCTCAAGCACTCGATCGCCACCGACATGGTGCCGCTGGTGCAGCGCCTGGTCGAGGGCGGCGGCGCCAGCACGCCGGGAGCGCCCGCCGTGGCGAACGCGGGCGGCGCCGACGCCTCCTTCCGCACCTCGCTGCTGGCCGATCCGCGCAGCAACTCGATCATCGTGCGCGCCGCCAACCCGGCACGCGTGCAGCTCATCCGCACCCTGATCGACAAGCTGGACCGCGCGCCCATCGACAACGGCAACGGCGCGGCCGGCAACATCTACGTCGTCTACCTGAAGAACGCCGACGCGGTGCGGCTCGCGACCACGCTGCGCGCCGCCATCGCCAGCGGCACGCTCGGTGTGCAGGGCGGCGCGGGCGGTACCGGCGGCGGCGCGGCGTCACAGGTCGCGCCGGTCAACACCCAGTCGCAGTTCAACCAGCAGCAGGGCCTGTCGTCCTCGGCGGCCACCACGCCGGTCAACAATGCCAACCAGCCCTCGACCGGCGGCCAGATCCAGGCCGACCCGTCGACCAACTCGCTCATCATCACCGCGCCCGAGCCGCAATACCGGCAGATCCGGGCGGTGGTCGAGCGCCTGGACAGCCGCCGCGCGCAGGTGCTGATCGAGGGCCTGATCGTCGAGGTCAACGCCAAGAAGGCAGCCGAGTTCGGCGTGCAGTGGCAAAGCGCGCTGGGCCGCAGCGGCAGCAACGTCGGCGTCATCGGCAACAACTCCAGCCTGAACGGCGGCAACATCATCGACCTGGCCACGGCGCTGGCGACCCGGAACGCGGCCGGTGCGCGTTCCAACATCAACAGCGGGTTCAACATCGGCATCGGCCACAGGATCGGCGGCCAGTACGTGCTGGGCTTCATCGCCAACTTCCTGGCCAGCAACGGCGAGGGCAACGTGCTCTCCACGCCCAACCTGATGACGCTGGACAACGAGGAAGCCAAGATCGTCGTCGGCCAGAACGTGCCCTTCATCACCGGCCAGTACACCAACACCGGCAGCACGACCACCACGGTCAACCCCTTCCAGACCATCGAGCGCAAGGACGTGGGCCTGACGCTGCGCGTGCGCCCGCAGATCAGCGAGACCGGCACGGTGAAGCTGACCATCTTCCAGGAAGTCTCGGCCGTGCTGGCCGGCACCGAGAACGCCCTCAACGGTCCCACCACCACCAAGCGCGCGATCGAGTCCAGCGTGCTGGTGGACGACGGCAACGTGATGCTGCTGGGCGGGCTGCTGTCCGACGAGTACTCCTCCAACCAGGAGAAGGTGCCCGGCCTGGGCGACGTGCCGGTGCTCGGCAACCTGTTCAAGAACGAGGTGCGCACCCGCAACAAGACCAACCTGATGGTCTTCCTGCGGCCCACCATCATCCGCGACCAGCTCTCCGGCGACGCCGTCACCGCAGACCGCTACGAGCAGCTGCGTGCACTGCAGCAGGCCAGCCAGCCGGCCACCGACAACCCGATGCTCAACACGGTGCGCGACTCGGCCATCCTGCCCCCGCTGACCGAGACCACGGGCGCCGGCGATCCGTCGCGCCGCATCCAGGGCACGCGGCTGATCCCGCCGCCGCTGCCCCCGGCGCAACAGGGCCCGCTGCCCATGGGCCCCTGGTCCAACAGCGACATGAAGGGCGCCCCGCCGCCGACCGCCGACCCGGCCACCCGCCACGAACTGCCCTGATGTCCAGCGCCCGCTACCCGCTGCCCTACGCCTTCGCGCGCGGCCAGCAGTTGCTCCTGGAGCAGTCGGACGACGACGCGCTCACCCTCTGGATGCCCGTGGGCACGCCACCCGCGGCCATCGGCGAGGTGCTGCGCAAGCACCGGGTCACCGCCTTCCAGGCCCTGCCGGCCTTGGAGCTGGCGCAGCGCATCAGCGCCGCCTACGCGCAGGGCGAGTCGAATGCCGCCGCGGTCGTCAGCGAAGTGCAGAGCGACGCGGACCTCTCGCGCATGATGCAGGAACTGCCGGCGGTGGAAGACCTGCTGGAGTCGGCCGGCGACGCACCGATCATCCGCATGCTCAACGCGCTGCTCACGCAGGCGGCGCGCGACGGCGCGAGCGACATCCACATCGAGCCCTACGAGCGCACGTCGTCGGTGCGCTTTCGCATCGACGGCACGCTGCGCGAGGTGGTGCAGCCCAACCGCGCGCTGCATGCCGCGCTGATCTCGCGCCTGAAGATCATGGCCGACCTGGACATCGCCGAGAAGCGCCTGCCGCAGGACGGGCGCATCTCGCTGCGCATCGGCACGCGCGCGGTCGACGTGCGCGTCTCCACCCTGCCCTCGGCGCACGGCGAGCGCGCGGTGCTGCGCCTGCTCGACAAGTCCGAGAGCCGCCTCACGCTCGAGGCCGTCGGCATGCAGGGCGACACGCTGGCGCGCTTTCGGCACATGGTCACGCAGCCGCACGGCATCATCCTCGTGACCGGACCCACCGGCTCGGGGAAGACGACCACGCTGTATGCCGCGCTGGGCGAGCTCGACGCGGCCCGCAGCAACATCATGACGGTGGAAGACCCGATCGAGTACGAGCTGCCCGGCGTCGGCCAGACGCAGGTGAACGCCAAGATCGACCTCACCTTCGCCAAGGCGCTGCGCGCGATCCTGCGCCAGGACCCGGACGTGATCATGATCGGCGAGATCCGCGACTACGAGACCGCGCAGATCGCCATCCAGGCCTCGCTCACCGGCCACCTGGTGCTGGCCACGCTGCACACCAACGATTCCGTCAGCGCCGTCACGCGCCTGACGGACATGGGCGTCGAGCCCTTCCTGCTCAGCAGTTCGCTGCTGGGTGTGCTGGCGCAGCGGCTGGTGCGCAAGCTGTGCCCGGTGTGCGCGGTCAACGGTGAATCGGGCCGCGAACCCGTGGGCTGCGAGGCCTGCGGCCAGACCGGCTACCAGGGCCGCACCGGCATCTTCGAGATGTTCACGGTCGACGACGCGGTGCGCTCGCTGATCCACAGCCGGGCACCGGAAAGCCAGCTCTTCGTGGCCGCCGAGCGCAACGGCCTGCGCTCGATGCGCGAGGACGGCGAGCGCCTCGTCGCGGCCGGCGTCACGTCGCGGGCCGAACTGCTGCGCGTCACGCGCGAATGAGCCGTCGCCGCGTCGGCGACCATGGCGACATGCGACGCCCGATCCTCGCCCTGGCGACGGCCGGCTGCCTGGCCGCCGGCGCGCACGCCCAGGGCTATGCCGACTACCACGGCGCCTGGCAGGGCACGCTGCTCTTCTCCTCGCTCGACAAGGGCGGCTTCCAGGTGACGCGCCATGCCAGCTCGCCGGCACGGCTGCAGATCGCCGCCGACGGCGCTGTGTCGGGCCAGTTGCCGGCCGTGCGCTGCACCATCGCCGGCACGGCGACCGACTTTCGCTCCACGGCGCATGCCGAGCTGCAGCTCGACCTCAGCGCCTGCCAGGATGCGCGCCTGAACGGCCGCTACCAGGGCCGCCTGCTCACCAGCCTGGCGCTGGAGCACGCGTCGCTGCGCGCCAAGGCCACGGCGGCCTTCGACCGCGAGCCGGTCGAGATCTCGGGCATCCTGCGGCGCTGACCCGTGCCCGCCCGGACCCTTCGCCCTCGCGCCGCGCGGCGCCGCTGCCGCCGCACGAACGCCCGACAATGCGCCGACGCGCCCACCGCCGCCTGCCCCCATGCCCGCCTATTCCTTTGAAGCCATCGACCAGGAAGGCCGCCCCCGCAAGGGCGTGCTCGAAGCCGACACCGCGCGCAGCGCGCGCGGCCTGCTGCGTGCGCAGGCGCTGATCCCGCTGTCGGTCAGCCCGGTCGGCCAGTCCGAGGGCACAGGGACCGGCAGCGGCAACGGCTGGGGTGCGCTGGGCCGGCGCCGCGTGTTCAACGCCACGGCCCTGGCCGTCTGGACCCGGCAGCTCGCAGGCCTCGTGTCCTCGGGCCTGCCGCTCGAGCGCGCGCTCACGGCGCTGACCGAGGAGTCCGAGAACGCCGCCCAGCGCGAGCTGGTGGCCGGGCTGCGCTCCGAGGTCAACGGCGGCTCGACCTTCGCACGCGCACTGAGCCAGCACCCGCGCGAGTTCTCGCCCATCTACACCGCCGTGATCGGCGCGGGCGAGCACAGCGGCAACCTGGGCCTGGTGCTCGACCGCCTGGCCGACGACCTGGAGCAGCGCCAGGCGCTGCAGCAGAAGCTGGTCGGCGCCACGCTGTACCCGGCCATCGTCACGGTGATCGCGATCGTCATCGTGATCTTCCTGGTGAGCTACGTGGTGCCGCAGGTGGCCAACGTGTTCGCCGGCACCAAGCGCGCGCTGCCGATCCTCACGCAGATCATGCTCGGCCTGAGCGCCTTCATCCGCAACCACGGCTGGCTGCTGCTCGGCGGCATCGTGGGGCTGTTCGTCCTGGGCCGTGCCGCGCTCGCGCGCCCGGCCTGGCGCGAGGCCTTCGACGCCGCCTGGCTGCGCCTGCCGCTGGTGGGCCGGCTCTCGCGCGGCTACAACGCCGCGCGCTTCGCCGGCACCCTGGCCATGCTGGCCGCCGCGGGCGTGCCCATCCTGCGCGCGCTGCAGGCCGCGGCCGAAACGCTGGGCAACCGTGCCATGCGCGCCGATGCCTTCGATGCGCTGGTGCTGGTGCGCGAGGGTGCGCCGCTGGCCTCGGCCCTGGCGCAGAAGAAGCGCTTCCCCGGCATCGTCTCGATGTTCGCGCGCCTGGGCGAGCAGACCGGCCAGCTGCCGGCGATGCTGCAGCGCGCCTCGCAGCAGCTCGGCGCCGAAGTGCAGCGCCGCGCCATGCACCTGGCCACCATCCTGGAGCCGCTGCTCATCGTCGCCATGGGCGGCATCGTGATGATGATCGTGCTGGCGGTGCTGCTGCCGATCATCCAGCTCAACCAGTTCGTGAAGTAGGCGGCGGCCCGGGCCGTCGCGCTCACGGGCCGCAGGTGCCGGCCTCGCTTCGCCTGCGGATGAAGTCGACGAAGGCCCGCAGCGGCGCCGGCAGGAGCTTGCGGCCGGGGTAGTAGAGGAAGGGACCCGGGAAGCTGGGCCACCACTGCGGCAACACCGGCTCCAGCGCACCGCTGTCCAGATGCGGCCGCAGCCAGTCCTCGAACAGGTAGACCACCCCCGTGCCCGCGATGGCGGCATCGACCGCCAGATCGGCAGCGGCGCCGAGCCGCACCACCATGCGGGGCGCCGGATCCACCCGCACCGACTCGCCGGCACGCTCGAAGTCCCAGGGCGGCACGGTGCCGCTCGCGAAGCGGCCGCGCAGGCAGGCATGGTGCAGCAGGTCGCTCGGATGCTCCGGGCGGCCGTGGCGGTCCAGGTACGCGGGCGACGCGGCCGCCGCGAAGCGCTGCGTGCGCGGGCCGATGGGCACGGCCACCATGTCCTGCTCCAGCCGCTCGTCGTAGCGGATGCCGGCATCGCAGCCGCTGGCCACGAGGTCCACGAAGCCGTCCTCGGCGATGACGTCGAGCCGGATGTCGGGAAAGGCCGCCAGGAACCCGGGCACCAGCGCCGGCAGGACCAGGCGCGATGCGCTCATCGGCACGTTCAGTCGCAGCGTGCCGGCGGGCGTGTCGCGAAAGCCGTTGACGACGTCCAGCGCCGCCTCCACCTCGCCGATGGCCGGGCCCAGGCGCTCCAGCAGGCGCTGCCCGGCCTCGGTCGGCACCACGCTGCGCGTCGTGCGGTGCAGCAGCCGCACGCCCAGCTGGGCTTCCAGCCGGCGCACGGCCTGGCTCAGGGCCGAGGCGCTGCCGCCGCTGAGCCGGGCGCCTTCCCGGAAACCCCGGGTGCGCGCCACCGCCAGGAACGCATGGAGGTCGCCAAGATCGCTTTTCATTGTTTCGGATTCTGCACAACCCGTGCGCACTGTGCCGACTTATCAGTCACCGACCCGCTGCCTAGACTGCCCCTCATCCATTCAGAAGGAACCCCGCACATGACGAACACCAGCCCCGCATCCCCCGCCGACACCTTCGTGCTGGGCGACCGCCCCGTGCGCCGCCTGGGCTATGGCGCCATGCAACTGGCCGGCCCGGGGGTCTTCGGCCCGCCGCGCGACCGCCAGGGCGCGCTGGCGGTGCTGAGGGCCGCCGTCGAAGCCGGCGTGAACCACATCGACACCAGCGACTTCTACGGCCCGCACATCACCAACCAGCTGATCCGCGAAGCGCTGCACCCCTATGCCGACGACCTCGTGATCGTGACCAAGGTGGGGGCCGTGCGCGGCGCGGACGCCTCCTGGAACCCGGCCCTGTCGGCAGCCCAACTGCGCCAGGCGGTGCACGACAACCTGCGCAACCTGGGCCTGGAGCGGCTGGAGGTGGTCAACCTGCGGGCCATGTTCGACGTGCACGGCCCCGCCGAGGGCCCGCTGGACGAAGCGCTCGCCACGCTCGCCGAGCTGCAGCAGCAAGGGCTGATCCGCCACATCGGCCTGAGCAACGTCACGGCGCGCCAGGTCGCGGACGCCCGGCGCATCTGCCGCATCGCCTGCGTGCAGAACCAGTACAACCTCGTGCACCGGAACGACGACGCCCTGATCGACGCGCTGGCCAGGGACGGCGTGCCCTACGTGCCCTTCTTCCCGCTCGGGGGCTTCTCGCCGCTGCAATCCGCCGCGCTCTCGAACGTGGCACGCGAACTGGACGCCACGCCGATGCAGGTGGCCCTGGCGTGGCTGCTGCGACGCGCCCCCAACATCCTGCTGATTCCGGGCACCTCGTCGGTGGCGCATCTGCAGGAGAACCTGGCCGCAGGCCGGCTCGAATTGCCGCAGCACGCGATGGACGCGCTGCAGCAGGTGGGAGCCAGCGCCTGAAGGCGCGCCGGGCCCGCGCGAGGCCGGCTACCGGCCCTTGAACACGGGCTCCCGCTTCTCCACGAACGCCTGCGCGGCCTCGCGGTGGTCCTCGGTCTGGCCGCAATGGATGTGGTGCGTGGCCTCGAGGTCCAGGCAGTCGTCGATGTCGCCGCCGGCCAGCGCGCGGTTCAGGTTTTCCTTCATGTAGCGGTAGGCCACGGTGGGGCCGCCGGCCAGGCGGCGGGCGATCTCACGCGTGCGCGCCTGCAGCTCGTCGGGCGCGCAGACCCAGTTCGCCAGGCCCAGGCGCAGCGCCTCGTCGGCGCCCACGCGCTCGGACAGCAGGTACAGCTCGCGCGCCTTGGCCGCGCCCACGAGCTGGGTCATGAAGTAGGTGCCGCCGTAGTCGCCCGAGAAGCCGACACGCGCGAAGGCGGTGGTGAGGATCGCCGTGCTGGCCATGATGCGCAGGTCGCAGGCCAGCGCGAGCGCCAGCCCCGCGCCGGCCGCCGGGCCGGGCAGTGCGGCGATCGTGGGCTTGGGCATCTTGAACAGCTTGCCCGCGGTGGCGCGCTGGTTCACGCGCTGCACGTGGATCGCCTCGTCGATGGTGAGTGCGCCCACCGTGCCGTCGCCCGCGGCGGCCATGCCCTTGACGTCGCCGCCGGCACAGAAGCCCTTGCCCGCGCCCGTGAGCACGATGCACTTCACGGCCGGGTCGAGCTCGGCGGCGGCCAGCTGCTGCGCCAGCGCCTGGTTCATGGCGCGCGACATGGCGTTGCGCGCATCGGGGCGGTTCAACGTGAGGGTGAGCACGCCGGCGTCGAGCGTGGCGAGCAGGTCCGGCGTGCCGGTGTCGAGGGATGTGCTGTCGTTCATGGGAAAGGCATCCATGCTCAGGTCGTGACAAGGCCCAGTTCGCGCGCCTCGGCCTCGTAGTGCGGGTACGAGGCCTTCATCGTGGCGCCGTTGAGGATCATCTCGGCCACCAGCTTGCGCGAGCCGGCTTCGTAGACCTTCGTCCGCACCCACACCGACTCGGTGCGCGCGCTCTCGCTCAGCGCGACGATCTCGCGCTCGAGCGCGTAGTCCTGGTCGACGAACAGCGGCCCGGCGATGCGGCGGATCTGCTGCCCCGCGAACAGGCCGACGGCCGGCTTGCGGCCGCCCAGCTGTGCATCGGCAATGGTCGAGCCCAGCAGCACGCTGATCATCTCGGTCGGGATGATCGGCCGGCCCCAGGGCGAGCTCGCGCCGCCTTCGGGCGTGTACCAGGCGCAGGGCTCGGTGATCACCGCGAGCTTGTCGGCGAGCGTGAAGGGGTAGTGGTCGCCCATGTGCTGGTCGAACCCCATGCGGATCGTCTCGGGGGCTGCGCCGCGCTGGCCCACCTTCAGGTCGCGGTTGATCACCAGCCCCGTGGGCGGACGCAGCTTGGCCATGCGCTGCTCCAGCTCGTGCGGCTGCGTGGGCTCGCCGACGGAGGCGGATCCGATCAGCACCGGGGTGCCGTCGGCCTTCTCGGCATGGATGCGCACGAAGGTCGCGCCGGGCGCGGGCACCTCGACGAAGGCGCGCACCGACTCGCCCTCCACCACCATGGTCTGGTAGTGGGCGCTGATGCAGCCGGTCTCGAACCAGGCCGCACCGAAGAGCTGGAACAGCAGCGGATCGAACTGGCTGAAGTGCGTCGGCCCTTCGATGGGGCCGGCGCGCAAGCCCAGGCCCTCGGCCATGGCGTCGTCGTGGATGGATTTGTGGCCGTCGTACTTCTGGTCGGCCAGCATCTGGCGCGGCTGGCGCAGGGCGCCACAGAGCATCGGTGTCGAGGTGAAGGGAGAGGTCATGCGGTTCGCGGCATTGAAGGCGGAGGCCGCGCGACGCGGAGGGTCGCAGCGCCGCGCGGCCTGCGATGGTGACGCATCGCCTGCGGCCGGGCTGTCACTCATGCGCCTGGCGGCCGGGCCCACGAACGGGGACGACCCTGGCCGAACAGCCAGTTGCGGGCGGGCGGCGCCGCTTCCTAGAATTTCACGACACCCTTCCGGAGCCTGCGATGACGTCTGCATGGATCGCCCTCGGCCTGTGTCTTCCGCTCGCATGTGCAGCGCAGGCGCCCAACCCGTGGGACGGCAAGTGGAAGGTCGACTTCAGGACCGAGCGCGGCACGCCCCGCGACGGCACCGTGACGGTGGCCGGCGAGGGCGGCACCTGGGACCTGAACGTGGTGCAGCGCAACGACCCCTGCGCAGGCCGGGCCTACCCCATCGAAGTCCAGGTCGCGACGGCCGAGCAGCTGGTGTTCAAGGTCGCGCGTTCCAAGACGCTGGCCGGCTGCCAGGACAACACGATGCGCCTGAGGCCCCAGGGCGCGAACACGCTGGAAGGCACGCTGTTCAACCAGCCCTTCGTGCTGACGCGGATGAACTAGCGCGACGGCGCAGTTCAAGCGCTGCCGGACCCAAAAGTGCAATCGGCCGCCAGCGCTCGCCGGGCGGGCGCTGGCGCCGAACTCGTCACGTTCGTGACGACCTGCATGCCGGACGGCCGCCGGGGCCGGACACGGGCGTGGCGCCACGCACGACAATCGCGGCCGGCCTTTCACGTTCCACCGCCCGCCAATGCCCGTCACCCTGGACGACAAGCTCGTGGTCGCGATCTCCTCGCGCGCCCTGTTCAACCTCGAGGAGGAGAACCGCCTCTTCGAGCATGGCGACCCCGACGCCTACATGCGGCTGCAGCTCGAGCGGCTCGACGTGCCCGCCTCGCCGGGCATCGCCTACTCGCTGGTGCGCAAGCTGCTGCGCTTCAACGACGACGGCGTGCAGCGGGTGGAGGTGGTGATCCTGTCGCGCAACGACCCGGCCTCGGGCATGCGCATCTTCAACTCGGGCGCGGCGGCCGAGCTGCAGATCCAGCGCGGCGTGTTCACGCAGGGGCGCTCGCCCTTTCGCTACCTCACGCCGCTCAACGCCGACCTGTTCCTCTCGGCCAACGCCGACGACGTGCGCGAGGCGCTGCGCGCGGGCTTCGCCGCGGCCCATGTGAATGTCGAGGCGGCGCTGGCGAGCAGCCTGCATCCCGATGAAGTGCGCATCGCCTTCGACGGCGACGCCGTGCTGTTCTCCGACGAGGCCGAGCGCGTCTACCAGGCCCAGGGCCTGGCGGCCTTCCAGGCGCACGAGACCGACAAGGCCGCCGTGCCCCTGGGCGCCGGGCCGCTGGCGCCCTTCCTCGTCGCGCTGCACCGCCTGCAGCAGGCGGCCGCCAGCACGGGCATGCGCATCCGCACGGCGCTGGTCACCGCGCGCGGTGCGCCGGCACACCGGCGCGCGATCCAGACCCTCATGAGCTGGAACATCCGCGTCGACGAGGCGATGTTCCTCGCCGGCCTGGACAAGGGCGGCTTCCTGCGCGAGTTCGAGCCCGACTTCTTCTTCGACGACCAGACCGGCCACGTGCGCTCGGCCGCGCTGCACGTGCCGGCAGGGCATGTGGCCAGCGGGATCAGCAACCCCTGACAACGTTCACGCCGCCGCCAGCGCCACCGCGTCCGCGCCGGCGGGCAGGCGCATCGGCGCCGCGGGGTCGGTCACGGCACGCCAGACCGCTTCGGCCACGTCGTGCGCGTGGGTGACGGGCGTGGCCGTGTCGCGCACGGCCGCGAACACGCGCTCGCGGAACCCGGCGTACGCCGCCGGCACGCTGTCCTGCATGCGCGGGGCGGCGTTCTCGCCGAAACGCGTGCCCGGCGCGCGGCCGGGCAGCACCAGCCGCACGCGCACGTCGAAGGGCGCGAGCTCCAGCGCCAGCGATTCGGTGAAGGCGTTCACCGCGGCCTTGCTGCCCGTGTAGACCGACAGCAGCGGCAGCGGCAGGAGCGTCACGCTGGAGCTCACGTTCACCACCACGCCCGCCCGCCGCTGCCTGAACTGCGGCAGCACGGCCCGGGTCATCGCGATCGTGCCCAGCGTGTTGGTTTCGAAGACCTCGCGCGCACTGGCCTGGGCGATGCCTTCCAGCGGTGCCAGCAGGCCGATGCCGGCGTTGTTGACCAGCGCGTCGATCGGCCCGGCGGCCTCCATGCAGCGGTCGATGCTGCCGGCGTCGGTCACGTCCAGCGGCAGCAGCTGCAGGCGCTGCGACGGCGGCAGCAGGTCGCTGCGCGGCTGGCGCATCGTGGCGACGACGCGCCAGCCGCGGGCCAGGAAGAGCCGGGCGATCTCCAGGCCGAAGCCCGAGGAACAGCCGGTGACGAGCACGGTGGAAGGCGGGGAAGACATGGGCGGGGGCTCCGTGGTGTGGGGAATGCCCTCACGATAGGCACGCGAGGCCGGACTTGCTACGCTGCGGCGTCCTGCTTTTTGTCGAATTCGTCCATGGTCGATCCGCTGGCCGACGTGGTGTCGCTGCTGCAGCCCCGCACGCCGTTCTCCAAGCTCGTGGTTGCCTCCGCGCCCTGGGCGGTGCGCCGCAGCGCGCTGGACCGCCCCTTCTACTTCGCCGTGCTGCACGGTGCCTGCCAGCTCACGGTCGAGAGCGAGACGCTCACGCTCCAGGCCGGCGATTTCGCGCTCGTCCCGGCGGCGCGCGCCTTCGCGACCTCCAGCCTCGATCGCGCGCCGCCGCGCGAGGACGAGGCCGTCACCACCCCCATCACGGCGATGCCGGGCGGCGCGCGCGTGGGCGACCCCGAGGGCGCGGTCGACCTGCGCATGCTCGTGGGCCATTGCGTCTTCGCTTCGGCGGACGCGGCGCTCCTGGTGCCCCTGCTGCCGCGCTGGCTGCATGTGCGTGGCGACCCGCGCCTGGCCACGCTGATGCAGCTGGTGGGCGACGAGTCGCGCGCCGAACGGCCGGCCCGCGAGATCGTCATGGCGCGCCTGCTGGAGGTCCTGCTGATCGAGGCGCTGCGCTCCACCGCCGGCACGGCCGCATCGCCGGGCCTGGTGCGCGGCCTCGCCGACGCGCGCCTGGCGCTGGCGCTGCGCGCCCTGCACGGGCGGCCCGCGCAGGCCTGGACCGTCGCCGGCCTGGCGCGCGAGGCGGCCATGTCGCGCTCGGCCTTCTTCGAGCGCTTCCAGCGCGCCGTGGGCGTGGCGCCGATGGCCTACCTGCTGACCTGGCGCATGGCCCTGGCGCGGCAGCTGCTCGCGCAACGCGGACTGGCCATGGCCGAGGTGGCCGAGCGCGTGGGCTACAGCTCGGTGAGCACCTTCGGCGTGGCCTTCACGCGGCATGTGGGCATGCCGCCCGGCCGCTACGCGCGCCAGGCGGCCGACACGCTGCGCAGCAGCGGCAGCACCGCCGACCTGGCCTGACAGCGCCTGGCCGATGGGCCTTGCACGCGGCGCCCTGCGGACGCCCGGCGCCTGCGCTCAGCGCCCGGGCGGCACCTCGTGGACGAAGTGGCCGGCGCTGAGCGTGTTCACCGTCTCGCCCGGGATGTCCATGAGGATGCGGCTGCGCTCGGGCGTCATCGTCACGGTGATGTACTGCACCGGCCGCGCCTGCGGGTCGTGGATCACGCGCACGATCTTCAGCAGCGGCATGCCCACCTCGGTCTGCATCAGGCGGGCGCGCACCGGGTCGCTCACCTCCGCCGTGATCTCCTGGATGACGCGGCCGAACTTCACGCCCTGCGCGAGCAGGATCTCGTAGAGCGCCTGCTTGCGCAGCGTGGCGGCCGTCACCTGCCTGCCCAGGCGCGCCGGCACCCAGGCGTCGGTCAGCATCACCGGCGTGCCGTCGATGCTGCGCAGGCGCAGCGCATGCACCGCCTTCTCGCCCGGCGCGAGCTGCAGCAGCGCGGCCACGTCCAGCGGCGGCTCGGTCTGCTCGACCTTCAGCACCTGCACCTGCGTGTCGATCGCGGCCTGGCGCAGGCTGTCGATCAGGGAGAGGCTGGGGCGCGCGCGCGCCAGCGGGAGCCGGTCGCTGCGCACGAAGGTGCCGCGGCCGTGCCGACGCTCGACCAGGCCCTGGGCCGCGAGGTCCGCCAGCGCCCGGCGCACCGTGATGCGCGACACGCCGAAGCGCTCGCACAGCGCCTCTTCCTTGGGCAGCAGGCCCGACGCGTATTCGCCCCGCACGATCTCGTCGCGCAGCACCATGAAGAGCTGCCGGTGCAGCGCCGTGCCCGGGGTGCGGCCCACGGGCGCGGCATCGGTGTCGGGCAGGGCATTCGCAGGCTTCATCAAGGTCGGCGGGACGGGTCGGACAGGCGTCGGAGCATAGCCGGTTGACTTGTGTTGATGTTGTCATAATAATAAGACAACACAAGCAGGCCTGGGCCCGATCCGGGTCGGCCCCATCCAGGAGACAGCGTCCGATGAGCACCCCCCTTCCACCCGCCAGCGCCGGCGCCCGCCTGCGGCAGCAGCTCGCCGCGCCGGGCATGCGCATCGCCCCCGGCGCCTACGACGGCATCGGCGCGCGCCTGATCGAACAGGCCGGCTTCGGCGCCTGCTACATGACGGGCGCAGGCACCTCGGCCGCGCGCGGCTTCCCCGACTTCGGCCTGCTCACGATGAGCGAGATGGTGGAGAACGCCGCCGTGATGGCCCGGTCGGTGCAGATCCCGCTCATCGCCGACGCCGACACCGGCTACGGCAACGAGCTGAACATGACGCGCACGGTGCGCGAGTACGAGGCGCGCGGCGTGGCCGCCGTCCACATCGAGGACCAGGTCTCGCCCAAGCGCTGCGGCCACCTCGACGGCAAGGAGGTCATCTCGCGTGACGAGTTCGTCTCCAAGATCCGCGCCGCCGTCGAGGCACGCCGCACGCCCGACTTCTTCCTCATCGCCCGCACCGACGCACGCGCCATGCTGGGCCTGGAGGAGGCGTTGTGGCGCGCCGAGGCCGCGCTCGACGCCGGTGCCGACATGGCCTTCGTCGAGGCCACCCAGTCGGTCGAGGAAGCCGCGCTGGTGCCGCGCCGCGTGAAGGGCGCGTGCCTGCTGAACGTGGTGCCGGGCGGCCGCACGCCGGTGCACGACCTGCGCCAGGCCGAGGAGATGGGCTACAAGCTCGCGATCCTGCCCGGCCTGATGCTCAAGGCCGCCATCGAGGCCGGCGATGCCGCGCTCGCCGAGGTCAAGGCGACGATGCGCGCCCCCACCACCAGCGCCACCGTGGCCCAGACCTTCCGCCGCTTCGGCGCCGACGAGTGGGACGCACTGCGCACGCGCTTCAATGCCGGCGCGACGATGGGCGCCTGACATGCAGCCCCGCACCCTCTTCGACAAGCTGTGGGACGCGCACGTCATCCGCGAGCTGGGTGACGGCTGGGCGCTGCTGCACATCGACCGCCACCTGCTGCACGACCTGTCGGGCCCGCCCGCATTGAGCGACGTGCGCGCGCGCGGCCTGGCGCTGCACGACCCCGCGCTCGTCTTCGCCACGCCCGACCATGCCGTGTCGAGCCAACCCGGCCGCGTGGCCACGACCTTCCCGCTGGGCGGCAAGCTGCATGCGGGCCTCAAGCAGCTCACGGGCGCGATGGGCGTGCAGCTGTTCGACCTCGGCGAGCCCGGCCAGGGCATCGTGCACGTGATGGGCCCCGAGATGGGCATCGTGCTGCCCGGCCTCACGGTGATCTGCGGCGACAGCCACACCTGCACCAACGGCGGCCTGGGTGCCATGGCCTTCGGCGTGGGTTCGTCCGAGAGCACGCATGCGCTGGCCACGCAGACGCTGCGCCAGCAGAAGCCGCGGCGCATGCGCATCCGCTGCGACGGGCGCCTGGCCCCCGGGGTGACGGCCAAGGACCTGGCGCTGCACCTCATCGGCCGCCTGGGCGCCGCCGCGGGCGTGGGGTACGCCATCGAGTTCGCCGGCCCGGCCATCGAGGCGCTGGACGTCGAGGGCCGCCTCACCCTGTGCAACCTCAGCGTGGAACTGGGCGCACGCTTCGGCATGGTCGCCCCCGACGAGGCCACCATCGACTGGCTGCGCGGCCGCCCCTATGCGCCGCAGGGCGAGGCCTTCGAGGCCGCGGCGGCCCACTGGCGCACGCTGGCCAGCGATGCCGATGCGGTGTTCGACCGCGAGGAGACCTTCGACGCCAGCGCCGTGGCGCCGACGATCACCTGGGGCACCAGCCCCGAGCATGCGATCGCCATCGACGGCGCGGTGCCCGACCCGCTGCGCGCCGCCACCGCCGGCGACCGCGACGCCTGGGGCGCCGCGCTCGCGTACATGGGCCTGCGGGCCAACGAACCCATCGCCGGCACGGCGGTGGACTGGGTGTTCATCGGCTCCTGCGCCAACTCGCGCCTGAACGACCTGCGCGCCGCGGCCGAGGTGGCGCGCGGCCGGCAGGTCGCCGCCGGCGTGCGCGCCTGGGTGGTGCCGGGCTCCGAGAACGTCAAGCGCGCCGCCGAAGCCGAGGGCCTGCACGACGTCTTCCTCGCCGCGGGCTTCGAGTGGCGCGAGCCCGGCTGCAGCATGTGCGTGGCCGCCAACGGCGAACAGGTGCCGCCGCAGCAGCGCTCGGTCTCCACCTCCAACCGCAACTTCGTCGGGCGCCAGGGCCCGGGCGCGCGCACCCACCTGGCGAGCCCCGCGATGGCCGCCGCCGCCGCCGTGACCGGCCGCATCACCGACGTACGGACGATCGTATGACCCCCACGCTCATCGCTTCGCGTATCGCTGCCCCCCGAGGGGGCTCAGTGCCTTCGGGCGGCCGGGCGGCACTGGTATGACCCCCACGCTCATCGCTTCGCGTATCGCTGCCCCCCGAGGGGGCTCAGTGCCTTCGGGCGGCCGGGCGGCACTGGCATGAACCATCCCTTCACCACCCTCACCGGCCCGGCCGTGCCGCTGATGCGGCCGAACGTCGACACCGACGTCATCATCCGCATCGAGCGCCTGACGACGCTGGGCAAGACGGAGCTGGGCCCCTACGCCTTCGAGGCGCTGCGCCGCCGACCCGACGGCAGCGAGGACGCCGACTGCGTGCTGAACGCGCCGCGCTTCCAGGGCGCGCCGGTGCTGCTGGCCGCCGAGAACTTCGGCTGCGGCTCCTCGCGCGAGGGCGCCGTGTGGGCGCTCCAGGGTATCGGCGTGCGCTGCGTGATCGCGCCGAGCTACGGCGACATCTTCTGGAGCAACTGCTTCCAGAACGGCGTGCTGCCGATCACGCTGCCCCTCGCGCAGGTGCAGGCGCTGGCCGCGCAATGCGAGGGCGGCGCGCCCGTGACGGTCGACCTGCAGGCCTGCACCGTGGCGGCGCCGGATGGGCAGGCCATCGCCTTCACGATCGACCCGCTGCGCCGCGAGGCGCTGCTGCACGGTCTGGACGACATCGGCCTCACCCTCAAGGACGACGCGCTGATCCGCGCCTGGCAGGCCGCCGACCGGCAGCGGCGCCCGTGGGCCTGGCCCGCGGCGCGGCCGCGCCCGTAGCCGCCGCGCCTCGCAACGCCGGCAACAACAACAAGGACACGGGCACCGCCCTCGGAGACAACATGCCACAGGAATACAAGCGAAATCGGGCTGCAGCGCCCGCCCTGCTTGCGGCAGCAGCTACATTTTTGATAGCAAGCACCGTGTCGGCGCAGCCCGCAGCGTGGCACCCCGAGCGGCCGGTGACGCTGATCGTCCCCTACTCGGCCGGCGGCGGCACCGACGCGACCGCGCGCGCGGTGGCCAAGCAGTTGGGCGTGCTGTGGAAGCAGGCGGTGGTGGTCGAGAACCTGCCCGGCGCCGACGGGCTCATCGGCACGCGCCGCGTGATGGAAGCCAAGCCCGACGGCTACACCCTGCTGCTGCAGGTGCCGGCCATCGTGCTGACCAAGTACACGCCGGGGCTCAAGGGCATCGACCCGCTGGCACAGCTCGCGCCGGTGACGGCGGTGTCGCAGTCGCCGGCCGCGATCGTGGCCAGCGCCCGGCTGCCGGTCAAGACGCTGCCCGAGCTCTTCCAGTACTGCCAGAAGGCGCCGCAGCCGTGCTCGATCGCCAGCGGCGAGACGCTGGCCAGGGTCAGCGCCAGGCAGATTGCCGCCGAGGTGCCGCTCCCGGGGCTCATCACCGTCAACTACCGCGGCACCGGCGCGATCGTGACGGACATGATCGCCAACAACGTGAACTTCGCCTTCACCGGCATCACGGCCGCGCTGCCGCACCACAAGGCGGGCACCCTGCGCATCCTGGCCACGCAAGGGCGCTCGCGCGCCGCCGCGCTGCCCGACGTGCCGACCACCGCCGAGGCCGGCTTCCCGCAGTTCCAGTCGGTGACCTGGTTCGGCCTCTTCGCGCCCAAGGGCACGCCGGCGCCGGTGCAGCAGGGCATCGTCGCCGCGCTGCGCGAGGCGGTGAAGGACAACGACGTGCGCCAGACCATCGCCGCCGCGGGCGCCGAGCCGGTGGTGAACGAACCCGCCGCCTTCGCGGCCCAGGTGCGCGCCGAGGACGAGCGCCTGGGAGCGCTCGTCAAGCGCTACCCGCTGGAATGACCTCCCATCGCAGGAGCCCTGCCCGATGAATGCCCCTATCCGTTCCACCGACGACGAACAGGTCGAAGTCCGCTGCGTGCTGATGCGCGGCGGCACCAGCAAGGCGCTGTTCTTCCACGAAGCCGACGTGCCCGCGCCCGGCCCTGCACGCGACCGCCTGCTCAAGCGCGCGATGGGCACGCCCGACGTGCTGCAGATCGACGGCCTGGGCGGATCGCGCCTGGTCACGTCCAAGATCGCGATGATCAAGCGCTCGGCGCGGCCCGGCGCCGACGTGGACTACACCTTCGCGCAGGCCGACGTCGAGCGCGACCTGATCGGCTACGACGCCAACTGCGGCAACATCTCCTCGGCCGTGGCGCCCTTCGCCATCGACGAGGGCCTGGTCGAGGCGGTGGAGCCCGTCACCACCGTACGCATCCACAACACCAACACCGGCACCGTGTTCGTCTCGAAGGTGCAGGTGAGGAACGGCAAGGCGCGCGTGCAGGGCGACTGCGCCATCGCCGGCGTGCCCGGCACGGGCGCCGAGATCCTGATGGACTACACCGACACGCTCGGCGCCAAGACCGGGCGGCTGCTGCCCACCGGCCGGGCGGTGGACACCATCGCGCTGGAGGACGGCCGCCGCATCGAGGTCTCGATCGTGGACGCGGCCACGCCCTGCGTCTTCATCGCCGCGGGGTCGCTGGGCCTCATGGGCAGCGAGCTGCCGCCCGACATCGGCGCCGACCGCGCCCTGATCGAGGCCATCGGGGAACTGCAGGCCAAGGCGGGCGAACGCATCGGCCTGTACACCCGCTGGCAGGACGTGCACCTGCCCGGCCTGCCGCTGGCCGTGCTGGTCGCGCCGCCGGCCGACTATGTCGACACCAACCATGCCACCGTGCAGGCGGCCGACTGCGACCTGCGCGCGCGCCTGGTGTTCCTCGGCAAGTGCCACGACAGCATGGCGGGCACCGGCTCGATGTGCACGGCCGCCGCCTCGCGTGTGCCGGGCTCGCTGGTGAATGCCGCGGTGGGCGAGCGCGCCGGTTCCGACACGCTGCGCATCGGCCACCCGCTGGGCGTGATGACCGTGAAGGTCGTCGCCCGGCCGGGTGCCACACCGGCCGACACGCGCTTTGCCGCACTGGGCCTGCAGCGCACGGCACGCCGCCTCATGGCCGGCACGGTGTACGTGCCGCGCGACGCGCTCTGAGGCGCGCCGCGACCTTCTCGCATTCGGAACCACGGAGACAGACATGCCGATCCCCCTCTCGCGCCGACACGCGCTGGCCGCCCTGGCCGGCCTGGCGTTCGCCGGCCCCGCACTCGCCCAGGGCCTGCCTGCCCGGCCGATGCGCATCGTCGTCGGCTATCCGGCCGGCCAGACCGTCGACATCGTGGCGCGCAATTTCGCCGCTGCGCTTACCAAGGAGATCGGCCAGCCGGTGATCGTCGACAACCGCCCCGGCGCCAACGGCAGCCTGGGCGCGCAGGAGGTGAAGAAGAGCGCCGCCGACGGCACCACGATCCTGCTCGGCACGCTGGGGCAGATGACCATCAACCCGACGCTGTACAAGAAGCTGCCCTACGACACGCTCAAGGACTTCGCGCCGATCGCGCAGGTCAGCACCGGCGCGCTGCTGCTGGTGGCGACGCCCTCCTTCGGGCCCAACAACCTCAGGGAGCTGATCGCCTACGCGAAGCAGCGGCCCGGCAAGGTGGACTTCGCCTCCGGCGGCAACGGCATCACGGCCCACCTCGCCATGGTGGTGCTCGAGCGCCAGGCCGGCCTGCAGCTCAACCACATCCCCTACAAGGGCTCGCCGGCCGCCATCAACGACGTGATGGCCGGGCAGGTGCCGATCATGTTCGACGCGCTCGCCTCCACCCTGCCGCAGGTCAAGGCCGGCAAGCTGAAGGCGCTCGCCATTTCGAGCCTGAAGCGCAACCCGCAGCTGCCGGAGGTGCCCACGGCCGACGAGCAGGGGCTCCAGGGCTTCGACATCAGCTCCTGGGTGGGCTTCCTGGCGCCCGCCGGCACGCCGCCCGCCACGGTGAATGCGCTGCACGCGGCCATCCAGCGTGCGTCGGCCAGCCCCGAGATCCAGGAATCCATCCGTGCCACGGGCAGCGAGCTGGCCATCACCTCACCGGCCGACTTCGGCCGCTTTCTCTCCAGCGAGATCCGCAAGTGGGGCCAGGCGGTGAACGATGCCGGCGTGCAGGTGGACTGACGCCGCGCGCCCCCCTTCCATTTCCACCATCGACCCGGAGACATTCCCATGCCCAGCATCGACATTGCCGGCGACGCCCGCCGCACCCTCGACATCATCAAGAGCGGCGGCGTCGCCATCGTGCCCAACGACACGGGCTACGCCTGCTGCGGCGGCTCGATGGACCCGCTGCAGAAGATCTACGCCACCAAGCAGCGCGGCGGCCACAAGCGCAACGCCATGGCCGCCGACCTGGAGACCCAGCGCGAGCTGCAGACCCTCAGCCCCCGCGCGCAGGAGATGGTGGAGGCGCTGGTCGTCGACCACGACCTGCCGCTGGGCGTGATCGGCGGTTTCCGGCCCGACCACCCGCTGCTGCGCCAGCTCGGCGACGAGGCGGTGCGCGCCAGCTCCGCCGTGGGCACCATCGGCATCCTGCTCAACGCCGGCCCCTTCCACCGGGCGCTGACCCGGCTCAGCCGCGAGGAGGTGGTGCCGCTGTTCGGCTCGTCGGCCAACCTCACCGGCACCGGCACGCGCTTTCGCGTGGAAGACATCCAGCCCGAGCTGCGCGCCATCGCCGACATCACCATCGACTACGGCCTGCGCCGCTACCACGTGTACCGCCGCGCGGGCACGCTGATCAACTTCGACACCCTGCAGGTCATCCGCATGGGTGCGTGCTACGAGCTGATTTCCGGGGTGCTCAAGCGATGGTTCGGCGTCGACCTGCCCGAAGACCCGGGCGTCGAGGCGCTGCCGTCGGGCCACCTGAACGAATTTGCACTGCAGGGCGTGCAATGAAGCGCGTCCGCACTCCGTCTGGCGGTGCCGACCTCGCCCGGCGTGCCTGCCTCGGCCGCCTGGCCGGGGCCGCCGGCGCACTGGTGCTCGGGCTGCCGGCCCGCGCGCAGGCCTGGCCGGCGCGCCCCCTGCGCGTGGTGCTGGGCTACACGCCCGGCGGCTCGGCCGACACCACGGCGCGCGAACTCACCGTGCCGCTGACGGCCGCGCTGGGCCAGCCGCTGGTGGTGGACTACAAGGCCGGCGCCAGCGGCGCGATCGCCGGCGCGGAGGTCGCGCGCGCCGCACCCGACGGCTACACGCTCGGCCTGCTGGACAACGCGCCGCTCACCATCGTGCCGACCCTGCGCAACGCGGGCTACGACCCGCTGTCGTCCTTCACGCCCATCATCATGGTGTCGCACGTGCCGCAGGTGCTGGTGGCCTCGGCCTCCGCCGGCGTCGGCAGCCTGCGCGAGCTGATCGAGGCGATGCGCAAGTCGCCCGGCAGGTTCAGCTACGCCTCCGGCGGGGCAGGCAGCGTCGGGCACCTCACGACGGAGCTCTTCAAGTCGCGCACCGGCACCTACGCGCTGCACGTGCCCTACCGCGGCGGCGCGCCCGCCATCAACGCCCTGCTCGCGGGCGAGGTGCAGTTCGCCTTCCTCACGCCGACGGCCACGCAGGGCTTCATCCAGGCCGGCAAGCTCAAGGCGCTGGGCGTGAGCTCGCGCACCCGCGTGGCCTCCCTGCCGGGCGTGCCGACGATCGCCGAGTCGGCCATCCCGGGCTTCGAGGCGCCGGGCTGGTTCGCGCTGGTCGGCCCCGCCGGGCTGCCCGAGCCGATCGTCTCGACGCTGCGCCGCTCGGTGGCACAGGTGCTCGCCACGCCCGCGGTCGTCGGCCGCCTCGAGGCGCTGGGCCAGACCCTGCCGCCGGCCGGCCAGGACGTGCGCGGCGTGATCTCGGCGGAACTCGCCACCTGGAAGCAGCTGGTCGCCGAGCGCAAGCTCGTCATCGAAGGCTGAAGCACCGCCCGCCTGCCCCTCGTTCAACCCCTCATTCCCGAAGCTGCCATGTTGCAAGGCCTGATGCAGGACCGTCCCCTGCTGATCTCGAACCTGATCGATTTCGTGGAGCGCCACAACGGCGATGCCGAGATCGTCTCGCGCCGCGTCGAGGGCGACATCCACCGCTACACCTGGCGCGACTGCGCCGCGCGCTCACGCCAGGTGGCCAACGCGCTGGACGGCGAGAAGCTGCTCTTCTCGGACCGCGTCGCCACCCTGGCCTGGAACGGCTACCGCCACCTGGAGCTGTACTACGGCGTGAGCGGCTCGGGCCGGGTGCTGCACACCATCAACCCGCGCCTGCACCCGGACCAGATCGCGTGGATCGCCAACCATGCCGAGGACCAGGTCCTGTGCTTCGACCTGAGCTTCCTGCCGCTGGTGCAGGCGGTGCACGCGCGCTGCCCGACGATCCGCAAGTACGTGGCCCTGTGCGATGCCGACAGGCTGCCGGCCGACAGCGGCATCCCCCACCTGGTGAGCTACGAGGCCTGGATCGCCGACCAGCCCGCCGCCTACGACTGGCCGGTGTTCGACGAGAACTCGGCCTCGAGCATGTGCTACACGAGCGGCACCACCGGCAACCCGAAGGCCGCGCTGTACAGCCACCGCTCGACCACGCTGCACGCCTACGCGGCCGCGCTGCCCGACGTGATGCGCCTGTCGGCGCGCGACTCGGTCCTGCCCGTGGTGCCGATGTTCCACGTCAATGCCTGGGGCATCCCGTACTCGGCGGCGCTGGTGGGCTGCAAGCTGGTGTTTCCGGGGCCGGCGCTGGACGGCAAGTCGGTCTACGCGCTCATCGAAGCCGAGAAGGTGACCTTCGCGGCCGGCGTGCCCACCGTGTGGCAGATGCTGCTGGGCCACATGCAGGCCGGTGACCTGACCTTCTCCACGCTCCGGCGCACGGTGATCGGCGGCGCCGCCTGCCCGCCGGCGATGCTGCGCGAGTTCGAGGAGCGGCACGACGTGCGCGTGCTGCACGGCTGGGGCATGACCGAGATGAGCCCGCTGGGCACGGTGTGCTCGCTCAAGCAGGCGCACGACGCCCTGCCGCGCGAGGCGCAGCTGCGCGTGCTCGAGAAGCAGGGCCGCGCGGTGTACGGCGTCGACATGAAGATCGTCGACGGCGACGGCCACGAACTGCCCTGGGATGGCAAGGCCGCCGGCGACCTGCTGGTGCGCGGCCCCTGGATCGTGCGGGCCTACTTCAAGGGCGAGGGCGGCGACCCGCTGGTGGACGGCTGGTTCCCCACCGGCGACGTGGCCACCATCGACGCCGAGGGCTACCTGCAGATCACCGACCGCAGCAAGGACGTGATCAAGTCCGGCGGCGAATGGATCAGCTCGATCGACATCGAGAACATCGCCATGGCGCACCCTGCCGTGGCGATGGCGGCCTGCATCGGCGTCCCGCATCCCAAATGGGACGAGCGGCCCATCGTCGTCGTCGCGCGCAAGCCCGGCGCCCGGCTCGAACGCGAGGAGCTGCTGGCCTTCTACGAAGGCCGGACCGCGCGGTGGCAGGTGCCCGACGACGTGGTCTTCGTGGACGCCATTCCGCTCGGCGCCACCGGGAAGATCCTCAAGACGAAGCTGCGCGAGGACCTGCGCGGCCACACGCTGCCAGAGGCGGCTCCGGCCTGAAGGGGTACACATGACCGAATCCCGACCTGTTGCCGCCGCCGCCCCGGCACGCCCCACCGATCCGGCCGCGCCCACCGGCCAGCTGTGCGACTGGCTCGCCGGCTTCTCGCTCGACGACGCACCCGCATCGGCCCGCGAGCGCGCCCGGATGCTCACGCTCGACGGCATCGCCTGCGCGATCGTGGGCGCCCAGCTGCCGTGGTCGCGCACGGCAGTGGACATCGTGCGGCGCTTCGAAGGTGCCGGCACGCACACGATCGTCGGCTGGGGCGCGGGCACCAGCGCGCCGGCGGCGGCGCTGCTCAACGGCACCTTCATCCAGGGCTTCGAACTGGACGACTACCACCCGCTGGGGCCGCTGCACAGCGCCTCGATCGTGCTGCCCGCGCTGTGGGCGGCCGTGGAGAGCGCGGCTGCGCCGGTTTCGGGGCGCCGGTTCCTCGAGGCCGCCATGGTCGGCTACGAGGTCGGACCACGCGTCGGCATGGCGCTGCACGGCGCGCAGATGCTCTCGCGCGGCTGGCACTCGGGCTCGGTCTTCGGCACCCATGCCGCCGCGGCCGCCGTCGGCAAGCTGCTGGGCCTGGACGCGGCGCGCTTCGAGGACGCGCTGGGCCTGGCCGGCACGCAGTCCGCCGGGCTCATGGCGGCGCAGTACGAGGCGATGTGCAAGCGCATGCACCACGGCTTCTCGGCACGCAACGGCCTGTACGCCGCGGTGCTGGCCGAGGGCGGCTACACCGGCATCAAGCGCGTGTTCGAGCGCGAGTACGGCGGCTTCCTGTCCACCTTCGGCGAAGGACACGACCCCGACGCCTCGCAGATCACCGACGGTCTGGGCAGGCGCTGGGAGGTGGAGCGCATCGTCATCAAGCCCTACGCTGCGATGGGCGGCATCCACTCGCCGCTGGACGCGCTGTTCGACATCGGCCGCCAGCGCCCGCTGCGCGCCGCCGAGATCGCGCGCATCGAATGCGACGTGTCGCATGCGGTCTACCACCACGGCTGGTGGACGCCGCAGCGGCCGCTGACGCCGATCGGCGCGCAGATGAACATCGGCTACGCGCTGGCGGTGGCGGTGCTCGACGGCGCGGCGATGGTGGCCCAGTTCGCACCCGGGCGCATCGACGCCGACGACGTGTGGGCGCTGCTGCCGCGCATCGAGGTGCGGCACGACCCGGACTTCGACGCCGGCGGCATGCAGCGCCGCGGCCGCACGCGGGTGGCGGTGAGCTTCACCGACGGGCAGCGCCTGGTGGTGGAGCGCAATGCCTCGCGCGCCATCGAATCGCCGCAGAGCAGCGACGAGGTCGCGGCCAAGTACCGCACGCTGACCGAAGCGCTGATCGACGCGCCGCGGCAGCAGGCGATCGAGGCGATGGTGCGCCGGCTTGACGCCGTGGACGACATGCGCGAGTTGCTCGCGCTGCTGGCCCCGCCCACGCGCGCGGCCTTCGACTGAGATTTTTCCAGCCAGATCGGGCTGCAGCGCGCGCCCCATGGGCGCAAGCAGCTATGAATTCAATAGCAAGGAGACAACGATGAAGCCGCTCGCTCGCACTGCGTTGGTGGCGCTCGCCCTGGCCCTGGCGGCCGGCGCCGCGTCCGCCCAATCGCCCGCCTGGCCCACCAAGCCGATCCGCATCGTCACGCCGTACGCCGCCGGCGGCCCGGGCGACGACACCGCCCGCATGGTGGCCGACGGCCTGGCCAAGGCGCTGGGCCAGCCGGTCATCGTCGACAACAAGCCCGGCGCCGGCGGCATCATCGGCGCCGACCTGGTGGCCAAGGCGCCGGCCGATGGCTACACGCTGCTGGCTGCCGCCAACGGCACGCTGATCAACAGCCTGATCCGCGGCAAGATGCCCTACGCGGCCGGCGACCTCGTGCCGGTGACGGGCGTGTCGGCCTCGCCCTCCTTGCTGGTGGTGGACCCCTCGCTCCAGGCGACGAACATGAAGGAGCTGCAGGCCCTGGCGCGCGCCGAGCCGCGCGGCCTCTTCTTCGCGACCACCGGCATCGGCAGCACCAGCCATTTCTCGGGCGAGCTCATCAAGGCGGCGTTGGGCGCGCCGCTGACCTTCGTGCAGTACAAGAGCGGCGGCGAGAGCAGCGCCGCGCTGCATTCGGGCCAGGTGCAGATGCTGTCGGAAGTGCCCTCGGCCTCGCTGGTCGCGCTGGTCAAGGCGGGCAAGATGCGCGCGCTGGCCGTGGCCTCCGACCACCGCCTGGCCGCCCTGCCCGAGGTGCCGACGACGGTGGAGGCGGGCTTTCCCACCATCCGCATGACGCACTGGCTGGGCCTCATGGCGCCCAAGGGCACGCCGCCCGTGGTGCTGGACCGCATCAATGCGGCGGTGCAGAAGTTCATTTCGACGCCCGAGCAGCGGCAGTTCGTCGCGCAGCGCAACAGCGAGCCGATGCTGGGCGACCGCGCCGCATTCACGCGCTTCATCGACGATGAGAACCGGCGGCTGGGCGGTCTGGCGCAGCAACTGCGCATTCGCGCCGACTGAACGCCCGCCGCCACGGGCGCGTCAACGCAGGCGCTCGAGCGTCGCCGCGTCGCGCGTCCCGCCGAAGAAGCGCTGCAGGCACTGCGCAAACAGTGTCTCGCCCGGAGACGCTACGGCGTCGAACAGCGTCATGCAGGACTTGAACTTGAGATCGTCCGGTGGGCCCAGGATGTCGCCGATGGCCGGGCCATGCGCCGACAGCACCAGCGCACTGCATTCGCGCAGGCGCGCGCCCAGCACCGGATGCGCCAGGTAGGCCGCGGCCTCCTCGCGCGAGGCGATCGCGTAGCGCTGTGCCATCGCGCTGCGACCCAGGCCTTCGACCTGCGGGAACACGAACCACATCCAGTGCGTGCGCTTGCGGCCCGAGGCCAGCTCGGCACGCACCTGCTCGTACACGGGCGCCTGCGCGTCGACGAAGCGCTGCAGGTCGAGCGAGGACATCGGCTCAGGCGCTGGTGAGCGGAACCACCTGCTCGGCCTTGGGCATGGGGCCGCCCGGCTTGGGCTTGTCGTCGCAGGCGGCGAGCAGGCAGGCGATGCCGGCCAGGA
>JAVHYA010000167.1 GCA_031119395.1 Pseudomonadota bacterium | reverse complement strand
AAAAAAACCTACCGCCTCCACCCCCGAACCACCCCCCACTGCACCGTCCCGCACACCACCACCAGCGCCGCATAGGTCACCACCCGCCCATCGCGTCCCGCGACCACCAGCCCCGCCAGCAGCACGATCACCCCTGCTACGAAATTGATAGCTACCTGCGCCCACAGCCCGGGCGCTCCAGCCCCTTTCTTCATCAGGAGCCGAGCGCCGAGCGCAAGCATCAGCGCCACGGCCAGCGCAGGCAGCACGAAGTTGAAGAGGTGGTTCAGGAGTTGGAAGGCGGACATGGTGAAAGGGTCCGCCGCGCCATGGGGCGCAGCGCCGGCCCGGGGTCATGCTGCGGCGCACAGGCCAATCGCGGCGCCGAATTTTATAATCGCGGTCTATGGCAGTCTGGGCCCTCGGCTTGAACCACACGACCGCGCCGCTCGATCTGCGCGGTCGTTTCGCGTTCGCCCTCGACCAGATCGCCCCGACGCTGCAGAGCCTGCGCCGCTCGGTCGGCGCGCCGCACCACCCGGAGGTGGAAGCGGCCATCCTGTCCACCTGCAACCGCACCGAGATCTACTGCGCCGCCGAGCATGCCGCGCTCGACCACACGGTCGGCTGGCTGGCCGAGAGCGGCGGCGTCTCGCCCGCGCTGCTGCGCTCGCATGCCTACACGCTGACGGGCGACCAGGCGGCGCGCCATGCCTTCCGCGTGGCCAGCGGGCTCGACTCGATGGTGCTGGGCGAGGCGCAGATCCTCGGCCAGATGAAGGACGCGGTGCGCGCCGCCGAAACCGCCGGCGCGCTGGGCAGCACGCTCAACCAGCTGTTCCAGCGCTCCTTCGCGGTGGCCAAGGAAGTGCGCACCGCCACCGAGATCGGTGCGCATTCCATCAGCATGGCCGCCGCGGCGGTGCGCCTGGCCAGCCAGCTCTTCGAGGACCTGAAGACCACGCGCGTGCTCTTCGTCGGCGCCGGCGAGATGATCGACCTGGCCGCCACGCACTTCGCGGCGCGGCAGCCGAGCAGGATCGTCATTGCCAACCGCACGCTGGAGCGCGGCGAGAAGCTGGCCACGCGCTTCGGTGCCGAGGCCATGCGCCTGGCCGACCTGCCTGCGCGGCTGGCGGAGTTCGACATCGTGGTCAGCTGCACCGCCAGCACGCTGCCGCTGATCGGCCTGGGCGCCGTCGAACGCGCGCTCAAGGCGCGCAAGCACCGCCCGATGTTCATGGTCGACCTGGCCGTGCCGCGCGACATCGAGCCCGAGGTCAAGGCGCTGGAAGACGTCTACCTCTACACCGTCGACGACCTGGCCCACGTGGTGCGCCAGGGCGAGGCCAGCCGCCAGGCGGCCGTGGCCCAGGCCGAGACCATCATCGACGCCGGCGTGCAGGGCTTCATGCACTGGCTGGACCAGCGCGGCACCGTGCCGCTGATCCAGCAGCTCAACGCGCAGGCCGAGGACTGGCGCAACGCCGAGCTGGCGCGCGCCCGCAAGCTGCTGGCCCGGGGCGAATCCGTCGATGCCGTGCTCGAGGCCCTGGCGCGCGGCCTCACGCAGAAGATGCTGCACGGCACCCTCGCCGAGCTGCATGCCGGCGATGCCGAAGCGCGTCAGCAGACCGCGCAGGCCGTCTCGCGCCTGTTCCTGCGCAAAGAGCGTTAGCGAAGCAGGTACGAACCCGGACTTCCGGACGCGAAGAGCGCGAAGGTTTCGCGAAAGTCGCCAACGGAAGACCTGAAATCCTTTTTTCAAGGTTTTCTTTTCGCGTCCTTCGCGAAACCTTCGCGGCCTTCGCGTTCTGTTCCCGACCCCCATCCCGATGAAACCCTTCCTCCGTCACCAGCTCGCCCGCCACGCCCAGCGCCTCGAGGAGCTCGACTTCCTGCTCTCGCGCGAGGACGTGATGGGCGACATGGCCAAGTACCGGCCGCTGGCCAAGGAGCATGCCGAGGTCACGGCCGTGGCCGGCCGCTGGGCGCGCTACCAGCAGCGCGAGGCCGACCTGGCCGGGGCGCGGGAGATGCTGGAGGACGCGGACATGGCCGAGATGGCGCGCGAGGAGATCGCCGCGGCCGAGGCCGAGCTGCTGCAGCTGGAGGACGAACTGCAGCGCCTGCTGCTGCCCAAGGACCCCGACGACGCCCGCAACGCCTTCGTCGAGATCCGCGCCGGCACGGGCGGCGACGAATCCGCCCTCTTCGCCGGCGACCTCACCCGCATGTACACCCGCCATGCCGCCAACCGGGGCTGGAAGGTGGAGGTGATGAGCGAATCGCCCAACGAGATCGGCGGCTACAAGGAGATCGTGCTGCGCGTCGAGGGCGACGATGTCTACGGCGCCCTGCGCTTCGAGTCGGGCGGCCACCGCGTGCAGCGCGTGCCGGCCACCGAGACGCAGGGCCGCATCCACACCAGCGCCTGCACCGTGGCCGTGATGCCCGAGCCCGACGAGGCGCAGGCCATCACCCTGAACCCGGCCGACCTGCGCATCGACACCTTCCGCGCCAGCGGCGCCGGCGGCCAGCACATCAACAAGACCGACTCGGC
>JAVHYA010000114.1 GCA_031119395.1 Pseudomonadota bacterium | reverse complement strand
TCAGTGCTTGTGCCCGACCATGCCCGGCGCGCCGGCCTGCACGGGCACCTGCAGCGCCAGCGTGCTCTTCACGCCCTTCGCATCCTCGAAGGTGAGCGTGAGCGGAATGCTGCCGCCGGCCCGGATGGGCTGCTGCAGGTCCATCAGCATGACGTGGTAGCCGCCGGGCTTGAGCTCGACGGCCTGGCGGGCGGGCAGGTCGAGCGCGGGCACGCCACGCATCTTCATGGTGTCGCCTTCCAGCTTCATCTCGTGCACCTCGGCCACGCCGGCCACAGGGGTGGCGACGCCGACCAGCTTGAGCGGCGTCTGCGCCGTGAGCTTCATGAAGGCGCCGGTGCCGCTCTGACCCGGCACGGCGGCACGTACCCAGGCGCCGCTCGCTTCGACGGGCGCGGCATTCTGGGAAAAAGCGGCGGCAGCGCCCATGCACAGGGCGCAGGCAGCTACGAATTTGATAGCAAACGAAGAGGTCATGAGGGGTTCTCGGGAAACGGAGGAGGATCAATCCCTGGCCGGCGGCGGACGGCCGACGGCCACGCTGATGAGGTAGCTGCCGGTCTGCGTGCAGACCTCGACCCAGCGCGTGAGCGCGCGGTCAGTGGAGCCGTCGGTCTCGGTCACGAAGCGCAGGGCCGCCAGGCCGAGCGCGGTGCCGACGACCGAGACCACGGCCAGAACGGCGATGGCGCGCACGGCACGCCACCGGCGCGGGCGCGAACGCGCGGCCGCAGCGGGCGAGGCGTCGGGAGGCGGGGTCATTCGGCCACTGTCCATGGCAGCGCGGGGCGCGTCAATGCTTGTGGCCCTCGCCGCCCGCGCCCCCTGCCGGCGCCGCCAGCACCGGCGCCTGCACGACGAGCGTGCTCTTCGCGCCCGCCGCATCCTCGAAGCTCAGCGTGAGCGGGATGACGCTGCCGGCCGCGATGGGCTGCTTCAGGTCCATCAGCATCAGGTGATAGCCGCCCGGCTTGAGTTCCACGGCCTGCCGCGCCGGAAGCGCGAGCGCGGGGACGGCCCGCATCCTCATGGTGTCGCCTTCCATCTTCATCTCGTGCACTTCGGCGACGCCGGCCGCGGGCGTGGCCACGCCCACCAGCTTGAGCGGCGCGCCGGCTGCCAGCGTCATGAAGCCGCCGGTGCCGCTCTGGCCCGGCACCGCGGCGCGCACCCAGACGCCGCTGGCGTCGACCAGCGCGCTGCCCGGTGCGACCACGTTGAGGCGCGCGGCCGGGAAGGGCAGCTTCTCGCCCGCCGCGCCGGTGGGCAGCTGCGCCCAGTCGGCGCTGCCGACGTCGCAGGTCTGGAGCACGGCGAAGTACAGCGGGCCGGGTGCGGCCGGCAGCGTGCCGCGCAGCAGGAACTCGCTCTTCCGGTCGCCGGGCAGGGCCTGCGCGGGGGTGTCGGCGGTCCAGCGCACGGCGCCGGTGCCGGAGCGGTCGATGTCGACCTTCCAGCCCGTGCGGGCCGGCACGTCCTGCAGCACGAAGCCGCGTGGCAGCCGCACCGTGAGGCCGGTGGTGCTGCGCGCGTCCTTGCAGGCATGGCCGACCTTGAAGGCGGCGTCGTAGGTGCTGCCGGCCACGGCCGGTCCGGGCTGCAGGACCACATGGGCCAAAGAGGCTGCAGCGCCCGTCAGCAGTGCGAGAGCAGCCATGGTCTTGAGAGCAAATTTCATCACGTCGGCTCCTGGGGTTCGGGTCAGAGGTCCCACTTCAGCGAGGCGGTGTAGGTCCGCTGCGGGTAGGGATGGAAGTTCCAGTACTGGTCGTTGTTGGCGTTGTCGATGCCGAAGGACGCCGACCACTGGCGCGTGATCTGGTAGCGCACGCGCAGGTCGACGGTGAAGTACTTGCTGGCGCCGAAGTAGGCGTTGGCGTTGACGTCGCTGTTGTCCAGGTTCGAGTACTGCCGGCCGCTGTAGCGCGCGGCCACGGTGAAGGCCCAGCGGTCGTCCGGCCTGTAGGTCGCGTAGACCGTGGAGCGCCAGCGCGGCACGCGCGGCTGCCACTTGCCGACGCTGGCCGGGTTGTTGGCGTTGGCCACGGTCTTCGAGTCGGCGTACGTGAGGCTCGCGCCCAGGTCCATGCCCTTGAAGCCCCAGGCCGCGAACACATCCGTGCCGGTGTAGGCCAGTTCGATGCCGGTGGTGCGCACCTTGTCGACGTTCTGCACGCGCGAGACGGTGCTGTTGGGGATCAGCTGGCTGTAGAGCGCGTCCTTGGTCGTCTCGTGGAAGAGGGTGGCGCGGGCGAGGCCACCCATTCCCCAATTCGCGAGGTCCTTCTCCAGGCTCAGCTCGCCCGTCCACGACTTCTCCGGCTTGAGCGTCGGATCGTTGATGAAGGACAGCGCACCGCCCGACGTGGCGCCGTACAGCTCGCCCACGGTGGGGAAGCGCACCGCGCGGCCGACCGAGGCCTTGAGCACCGTGTCGGATGCGAGTTGCCACGCCAGCGCCGCCTTGGGCGACAGGTGCGACTCGCTGCGCTCGCCATAGCGCTGCGAGCTGCTGGCCGTGGCGGTGAAGCCGCTCGAGGCCTTCCAGTCTTCCCAGCGCAGGCCGAGCACGGCCTTCCAGTCGGGGGCGAAGCGCCAGGCGTCCTGCACCCAGGCGCTGGTGGTCCGGCTGCGGCCGCCCACGTCACTCACGACCGACAGCGGATTGGCCGGCCCGGTGAGCCAGCTGCCGACCACGTTGTTCTTGTCGATCGCGAGCTTGTAGCTGTCGCGGCCGATGCCGAAGTCGACGATGTGCGCGCCGTGCGGCCCATCCGGCCGCCAGGTGCCCTTGAGCGCCAGCGTGTTCCAGCCGGTGCCGTCCTGGTCCTGCAGCGTGCCGGCGCCGCCGAAGGCCGCGAGCGGCAGCGCCACGGTGGGCGCGCGCTGCTGGTCCCGGCGGTAATCGTAGAGGCTCGCGGCGACCTCCCAGTCGAAGACGCCCTGGGTGCGGCTCTTGACCGACAGGCCGTGCATCACGTGCACCTGGTCGTCGTTGGTGAGCGGGAAGGCGGTGGGCGCGAGCGTGTAGCTGCGCCCGAGGATGTTCACGTTGCCGCTGTAGACCGGCAGGCCGTTGGCGCCCGTGAGGTAGCTCGCGGGTCGGCCCTCGCCGGTGTTCTGCCACCAGCCCAGCGTGTAGGTGGCGCGCACGGTGGGCGAGAAGTCGTAGGCCAGCCTGAGCTTGGCCTGGTCCTGCACCGTGCGGTACTGCGTGCCGGTGCCCAGGATGTACCAGGGCGTGCGGGTGGTGTTGAGCCCGCCCACGTAGCCCGCCACCGGCGTGCCGGCCGAGCCCGCGCGGCCCGAGGCGGCCGTCGCGGTGGTGAAGGTGAGCGGCTGGCCCTCGCTGTCGGTGCGCGACAGGTGCAGCCACCACGACCAGTCGCCGACCTTGCTGCCCAGCGAGGCGCTGGTCTGCCAGCTGTTGAAGGTCTGGCGGGTGTTGTACAGGTCGTTGGGCTGCGAGGAATAGCCGGCGCTGACGTGCGCCTCGAACTTCGTCGGCATGCGCGTCACGTAGTCGACCACCGCGCCTGCCGAGTTGCCCGGGTACGCGGCGGAGAAGGGGCCGTACATCACGTCGACGCGCTCGATCTCCTCGGGCGACACCAGCCCCCAGCGCGGCGCGTAGTTGGTGCCGTTCGCGATGCCGTTGCCCAGGTAGTTGGACAGCAGGATGCCGTCGGCATACACCGCCGAGCGCGCGCTGTTGCCGGTGCCCGAGGCGCGGGTGGACAGGATGGCGTGGTTGTAGTCGCCGATGTAGCGCTTGCGCACCAGCAGGCTGGGCAGGTACTTGAGCGCGTCCTCGCTGTCGGTCGCGTTGATGCGCGTGTCGATCTCCTCGCGCGTCATGCCCTCGATGGTGGTGGGGATCTGGGTCGGCAGCGAGGTCGGCTGACCGCCGGTGACCGTGACGATGCCCAGCGACCGGGTGCGCTCGGGCGCGTCGTCGGCGGGGATGCCCTGCTGGGCGGTGGCCAAGCTCCAGCCGCAGGCGACGACGGGGACTGCAGCGGCGCCGATGGCGCGCGACAGCACGGATCTCTTCATGGATGAACCCTCTGCGGCCCGATGCATGCGGGCCGCGACTTGCGAATGAAATCGCGCCGCAGCGCCCGTGGATCGGGCGCGAGGCGCTACGAAATCAATAGCAAATCAGAGGGCGGGAGGCCCGCGCGCCGGCAGCGGCGCGGCGGTGGCCGCGGCAATGCGCGCGGCGGGGATCGACTGCAGCGCATGCCCGAGCGGCTGCGGCTGCGGCAACTGCACCACCGGCGGTGCGGGCGGCGGCGCGCCGGTCAGCACGCACAGCGGGCAGTCGAGGTGCGAGGCGCCCATCTCCTGCGCGCCGTCGTCGGTCTTGACGACCACCTTGACGGCGCCGGCGCTGGAGCACACCACTTCCATGGCCTGCGGGTTGATCACCGGCGAGGCGATCGCGGCACCCAGCGACAGCACGAACCACAGCAGCACGAGGCGGCCGAGAAGGTGGCCGCCTTGCAGGCGAAGTCGGTGGAACGCGGGCATGGACGCGAGATTATGGCGTCAGGACGGTGGCGGTCCCGGGATGCGCACAGGTAGCCGCCTCTCCGCTCAGGCCGAAAGTACGCCGCCTCCGATCACCATCTGCCAACTCACCGCGTCCTCGGCGTACACGGTGAAGCCGAGCCGGTCGTACAGACGCCTCGCGGGATTGCTCTTGATGACCTGAAGCGTCAGGCCTTTGGTCTGCACCCGGGCACGCTCGATCTCATCGCGCAGGAGCTGCGTTCCCACGCCGCGCCGCTGGAATTCCGGCAGCAGGAGCAGCAGGTGGATGTGGTGGGTGTGCGGGCGCTCCTGCACATGCAGCGCGCCCGCCGGTCGAGCGCCGGCGCTGACGATGCGCCAGTCGCGCAGAGGAAGGGCAGCGGTCAGGTTGCGCCGTTGGACGGCCTCGTCCCAACCCCAGGCCCATTCGACATGGCCGCGCATCGTCTGCGCGTACACGTCGAAGAGGAAGTCACGGTCCGCCTCGTCGGCGTGCCGGAGTTCGTGGGCGTCCATCGCATGTCCCCCGAAGCGTCTCAGCGGGCCGCCGGCACGACCTGCACGACGGTGAAGCCGCGCGCAGCCAGCAGCGCGACCAGCCCCTGCGGCCCCACCATGTGCAGCGCGCCCACGGCGGCGAAGACGCGCCGGCCCCGGTCGTGCACGGCCGCGATGCCGTCGGCCAGGTGCGGGTTGCGGTCGTCGAGCAGCTTCTTCATCATCGCCCGCTCGGCCGGGGTCTGCATGCATTCGCACCAGCGCGCGTAATCCGCCAGGCGTGGCAGGTCGCCGCGCGACCACATGTCGGCCAGCTCGAGCATGCGCTGGCGCAGCTTGCCGTTGTCGAGCTCGTCGAGCGCGTCGTCGACCTGCTCGATCTCTTCGCGGGCGCTGTCGGCGGTGAAGAGCGCGAGCTGCGCTTGAACGCTCTCGAGCGCCACCACGGGCAGCTGGGCGCGGCGCGCGTAGCCGGCCAGCACGGTATCGATGGCGAAGTCGGTGTAGAGGCCGTCGGCGCGCGCAACGTAGCCGGCGAGCGCGGTGGTCTGCAGGATGGGCTGGAGCTTGAGTTGCGGATCGCCGGGCTCGCGCGCGCAGGCGGCGGCCCACTGGCGGTTGAGGCGCTCGACCCGCGCCGGCGTCATCACCTCGGCGCGCCGCACCGGGTCGCCGGGCGCGAACAGGGGCTGCATGGCCTCGGTGTCGAGCGGGTCGAGTTCGAGCGCGACGGTGTCGCTCTGCCGCAGCGCCTGCGCGATGCGCGGCCCCGGCACCACCCAGGCGGCGCGGCCCAGGTGCAGGGTGCCGTAGAGCCAGGAGGTGCGCCCGTCCTTCTCGATGCGCCAGAGGTAGCCGCGGTCGACCGGCCGGCGGCGGGCCTGCTCGAGCACCTGCGGCGTGAGGCGCGCTTCGGCGCTGGGCGGGCAGGCCGGCGCGGCAGGCTGCGCCGCGCGCGCAGCGCCGGCGAGTACGAGTCCGCAAGCCGCAGCGCGCGCGGCGCAGGCAGCGAGCGTCTTCAGGATCGTCAGGCAGGGCGACATGGATCAGGACCGGGAACGCCGGGCGGCGGTGGCGCGATTCTCGTGCGGCGGGGCGCTGCCTATCATCGCGCCATGCACAGCATCTTCCACCTCGCCTTCAACGTCCGCGACCTCGATGCGGCGCGCCGCTTCTACGGCGGCGTGCTCGGCTGCGCGGAGGGACGCAGCACCGGCACCTGGGTCGACTTCGACTTCTTCGGCCACCAGATCTCGCTGCACCTGGGCGAGCCCTTCGCCACCGCGCGCACCGGCCATGTGGGCGACGTGCTGGTGCCGATGCCGCACTTCGGCCTGATCCTGCAGCTGGACGACTGGCAGGCGCTGGCGAAGCGGCTGGAGGCGGCCGGCGCGGACTTCGTGCTGAAGCCGCAGGTGCGCTTCGAGGGGCAGCCCGGCGAGCAGTGGACGATGTTCTTCTGCGACCCCTTCGGCAATCCGATCGAGGTCAAGGGCTTCCGGTCGCTGGCCACGGTGTACGAGAAATGATCGAGCGCTCGTTCCCCGCGCTCCCCCGTTTCAAGGGGTCCACTGCTCCCGGAGGGGGCGCGTTCTTGCTCGGGGCGGCCCGGCGGAACAACCTGCTCGCCCTGTCGCGGCACCACGCACGAACAGCCCTGTTCGGTGCGGTGCTCGGCTGGGCGGGTGCGGCCCACGCCGTGCAGGACTGCGAACTGAACGGCGTGGGCGTGAATCCGGCCAACGGCAACACGACGGCCGGCAAGACCGGCCTGATGCGCTGCAAGGACCGCGACAGCGGCGTCATCCAGCGCGAGCAGGAGCTGAAGAACGGCGTCTTCATGGGCCTGGTGCGCTTCTACGAGCAGGGCAAGCTCGCCAAGGAGCACAGCGTGAACGCCAAGGGGAACATGGACGGCCTGGCCCGCGAGTTCGCGCCTTCGGGCCAGGTGGTGCGCGAGGCGACCTACGACAACGGACGCACCGTGGGGCTGGTGCGCAGCTTCTATCCGGCGGGACAGCTGCGGCGCGTGTCCTTCCACGAAGAACCGGGCGGCGAACGTGCGGTGGCCGAGTTCACCGAAGGCGGCCAGCTCGCTGCACTGCGCTGCGCCGACAAGCCCGTGCTGGCGCCCGCCTTCGACGATACGCGGGCCTGCGGCCATGCGGGCAACACGCCGTCGGCGGTCGAGCTCTTCGACGGCAAGGGCCAGTTGCGCTCGCGCCTGGGCTTCACCGCAGGCAAGCGCGTGCGGGCCGAGGAGTTCTACGACAACGGCCAGCCCTCGGCGCAGATGGAACAGTCGGGCAACCAGCGCATCGAGCGCCGCTTCTCGAGCGAGGGTGTCAAGCGCCGCGAGGTGGTGTCGCTGCTGGCGGAGCGCGGCGCCGTGCGCCAGCGCGAGGCGGAGTTTTCCGAACGCGGCACGCTGGTGCGCGAGCAGCGGTGGACGCCCGAAGGCGAACCGATGGGCGACGACAGCTACTACCTGAACGGTCAGCCGCGCAGCAAGGCGGTCTACAGCGGCAGCGGTGACGCGCGCGTGCGCGAGGTGACGGAATACTTCGACAACGGCCAGCGCGCCGCACAGGGCCGCTACACCGCCGTGGGCCGCGGCCGCCAGTTGCCCACCGGCACGCACCAGCGCTTCAACGAACAGGGCCGGCTGGTGGCCGAGTCGACCTTCGACGCCAGGGGCCGCGTGACGCGCGAACGCACCTGGGGCGACGACGGGCAGTTGCAGCGCGACGACGAGGTCTTCGAGGACGGGTCGCGCAAGGCGTACGCGAGATAGAAAAGACCGGCGAGTCGGCGCTCAGACAATCGACATGTGCTCGGTGCCGGCCGCCAGGTCGGTCGAACGGGCGCGCTGGCTGCCCAGCTTGATCTGCAGGCGCAGGTCGTTGGCCGAGTCGGCGTTGCGCAACGCATCGTCGAAGGAGATGGTGTGCTGCTCGAACAGGTCGAACAGCGCCTGGTCGAAGGTCTGCATGCCGAGGTTGCGGCTCTTCTTCATGATCTCCTTGATCTCGCCCACCTCGCCCTTGAAGATGAGGTCGGAGATCAGCGGCGTGTTCAGCAGGATCTCGACCGCGGCGGCGCGGCCACGGCCGTCCTCGGTCGGCACCAGCCGCTGCGAGATCAGGCTGCGCAGGTTGAGCGACAGGTCCATCAGCAGCTGGGCGCGCCGCTCTTCGGGGAAGAAGTTGATGATGCGGTCGAGCGCCTGGTTGGCGCTGTTGGCGTGCAGCGTGGCCATGCACAGGTGGCCGGTCTCGGCGAAGGCGACGGCATGTTCCATCGTCTCGCGGTCGCGGATCTCGCCCATCAGGATCACGTCGGGCGCCTGGCGCAGCGTGTTCTTGAGCGCAGCCTCCCACGAGTCGGTGTCGATGCCCACCTCGCGCTGCGTCACCACGCAGTTCTTGTGCGGGTGCACGAACTCCACCGGGTCTTCGACAGTGACGATGTGGCCCTGCGAGTTCTCGTTGCGCCAGTCGATCATGGCGGCCAGCGTGGTCGACTTGCCCGAGCCCGTCGCGCCCACCAGGATCACCAGGCCGCGCTTGGTCATGGCCACGTCCTTGAGCACCTGCGGCATGTTCAGGCCGTCGATGGTCGGCAGCTTGGCCGGGATGGTCCGCAGCACCATGCCCACCTTGCCCTGCTGCACGAAGGCGTTGACCCGGAAGCGCCCGACGCCCGAAGGCGAGATGGCGAAGTTGCATTCCTTGGTGCGCTCGAACTCCGCCGTCTGCCGGTCGTTCATCACCGAACGCGTGAGCGCCAGCGTGTGCTGCCCCGACAGCGCCTGCTGCGACACCTTGGTCACCTTGCCATCGATCTTGATGGCCGGCGGGAAGTCGGCCGTGATGAACAGGTCGGAGCCGTTGCGGCTGACCATGAGCTTGAGCAGGTCGGTGATGAACTGGCTGGCTTGATCGCGTTCCATGGTGGCTCCTGGGGTCAGCCTGGGAAGTTTTCCGGGATCTTGGCCTTGCCGCGCGCTTCGGCGGCAGAGATCACGCCGCGGCGAACGAGGTCCGTCAGGTTCTGGTCCAGCGTCTGCATCCCGGCGTTCTGCCCGGTCTGGATGGACGAGTACATCTGCGCCACCTTGGCTTCGCGGATCAGGTTCCGGATCGCGGGCGTGCCCAGCATGATCTCGTGCGCCGCCACGCGGCCCGAGCCGTCCTTGGTCTTGCACAGCGTCTGCGAGATCACGGCCTGCAGCGATTCGGACAGCATGGCGCGGATCATCTCCTTCTCCTCGCCCGGGAACACGTCGATGATCCGGTCGATCGTCTTGGCGGCCGACGAGGTGTGCAGCGTGCCGAAGACCAGGTGGCCCGTTTCCGCCGCGGTCATCGCCAGGCGGATGGTTTCGAGGTCGCGCATTTCGCCCACCAGGATCGCGTCCGGGTCTTCACGCAGTGCGGAGCGCAGCGCGTTGGCGAAGGACAGCGTCATCGGCCCGACCTCGCGCTGGTTGATCAGGCACTTCTTCGACTCGTGCACGAACTCGATCGGGTCTTCCACCGTGAGGATGTGGCCGTACTCCGTCTCGTTCAGGTAGTTGATCATGGCCGCCAGCGTGGTCGACTTGCCCGAGCCCGTGGGGCCCGTGACCAACACCAGCCCGCGCGGCTTGAGCGCCAGTTCGCCGAAAATCTTGGGCGCGTTGAGCTGCTCCAGCGTCAGGATCTTCGACGGGATGGTCCGGAACACGGCCGCCGCGCCACGGTTCTGGTTGAAGGCGTTGACGCGAAAGCGCGCCAGGCCCTCGATCTCGAAGGAGAAGTCGACCTCCAGGAATTCTTCGTAGTGCTTGCGCTGGCCGTCGCTCATGATGTCGTACACCATGGCGTGCACCGCCTTGTGGTCGAGCGCGTCGACGTTGATGCGCCGCACGTCGCCGTGCACCCGGATCATGGGCGGCAGGCCGGCCGACAGGTGCAAGTCCGACGCCTTGTTCTTGACGCTGAAGGCCAGCAGTTGGGTGATGTCCACGCGCGGTTCCTCGGTTGGCTAGACGTCCGAACCGGCTGAAATCCAGCTCCGTGACGTTTTGATACGCTTTTGAAAGATTATGACGACGATCGCCGACAACCTCCAGCAAGTACGCGCTCGCGTCGTGAAAGCCTGCACGACCGCGGGCCGGGATGCAGCCGGCGTGCAACTGTTGGCGGTTTCCAAGACCTTCGGCCCCGAGGCCGTCCGCGAAGCCCATGCGGCCGGGCAACGCGCCTTCGGCGAGAACTACGTGCAGGAAGCTCTCAGCAAGATCGAGGCCCTGGCCGATCTGCGCGCCGAACTGGAATGGCATTGCATCGGTCCGCTGCAGAGCAACAAGACGCGCGCGGTGGCCGAGCACTTCGACTGGGTGCACAGCGTGGACCGGCTGAAGATCGCGCAGCGGCTGTCGGAGCAGCGCCCGGCCGCGCTGCCGCCGTTGCAGGTGTGCCTGCAGGTGAATGTGGATGGCGGCGCCAACAAGTCCGGCGTGCCGCCCG
>JAVHYA010000113.1 GCA_031119395.1 Pseudomonadota bacterium | reverse complement strand
AGCACCGCAGGTTGCCCGCAGCGAAGCGGAGGGACGCAGACAGTGGGGTCGCCTTCTCTTTGGTTACTTTCTCTTGGCGAGACAAGAGAAAGTGACTGCGCCGCCGGGCGCACATCCCGGCTCCTGCATCAGCTGAGCAGCAAGGCCAAAAAAACCAAAAAAAGGCCGTTGCCCCCAAAAGAGGCAACGGCCCGCGCAACAGGAATGCTGCGAAAAGAATCAGTCGGCGTACACCCCAGCCGCCTTGATCACCGGCCCGAAGCGCGCCACCTCGGCCTGCACGAACTTCTTGTGCTCCGCCGGCTCGACGCGCTTGTCGTTGATCACCACCGCACCCAGCGCCTCTTCACGCTTGATGAAGTCCGGGTCCTTCAGCGCCACCTTGAGCGCGTCGTTGATCTTCTTGAGCACGGGCGCGGGCGTGCCCTTGGGCGCGTACAGGCCGTGCCAGATCGTGACCTGGAAGTTCTTCAGGCCCGACTCGTCCAGGGTCGGGATGTTCTTCAGTGCGGGCGTGGTCAGGCGCTTGGCCGTCGTCACGCCGTAGGCCTTCACCTTGCCGGCCTCGATCTGGCTGGTGGTGTTGGTGGTCTGGTCGCACAGCAGGTCGATCTGGCCGCCCATCAGGTCGGCGATGGCCGGCGCGGTGCCCTTGTAGGGCACGGTGGTCATCTCGGCCTTCAGCTCGCTCTGGAAGAGCAGGCCGCACAGGTGCGAGGCCGAACCGATGCCGGCGTTGCCCAGGTTCACCTTGCCGCCGGCCTTGCTGATCCAGTCGCGCAGCTCCTTGAAGTTCTTGGCTTCCAGCTGCGGCTTGCCGATCAGCGTCATGGGCACGTCGTTGATCATGCCCAGGTACTCGAAGTCGGTTTCCCAGTTGTAGGGCAGCTTGCGGTACAGCACCGGCGTGGTGGCCATGCCCACGTGGGTGAGCAGCAGGGTGTAGCCGTCGTTCCGGGCGCGGGCCACCTTGGCGTTGCCGATGGTGCTGCCGGCGCCGGCCGTGTTGTCGACGATCACCGTCGTGCCCAGCGGCTTCTGCAGCGCCTCGGCGAGGTCGCGCGCGACCTTGTCGGTCGGGCCGCCGGCGGCGAAGGGCACCACCAGGGTGACGGGCTTGCCCGCCGGGAAATCCTGGGCTTGGACGCCGGTGGCGGCAACGGCAATCGCCGCAAGGGCGAACAGTTTCTTCATGGTCTCTCCGCGAGTGCAGGTCGTGTGTGAAAGGCCCCCGGCCGGCCGCAGGACGCGGCCCGGCCTCGAGGGATGCCTCTGGCAGCGGGACAGCCCCGCGGCCGAAAAGGGTGCGCGATCTTATCGGCTGACAGGGCGCTGACCCATAGCGGATTGCCCTGACACGTCCTTGCCCGGCGGCTCGGCGGCATCGACCGTCGGCCTGCCCGTCGCCCGCCACGCGGCGCAGGACGACAGTCCCCGCTCACTCGGGAACGCACAGTGGATGCCCACGACGCAGCCAGGGCCCTCCAGCCTGTTGCAAAGCGGCTGCATTCCCTTACGCAAGACCAGGATTTGAGATGGCCAAGACCCCTGCTTCCGCACCCCGCAAGAGCGCCGATTCGCTCCCCGAACGCCACCGCGCCGCCCAGCGCCGCCAGAAGTCGCGCGAGGCGCGGGCACCGAAGACGCCCGCCGCGGGCGGCGCCGTGCAGGTGTCGGGACGGCGCCAGCCCGAAGCGCTGCCGGGCCAGCAGCTCGCCAAGCCCGGGCGCGAGAAGGACATGAGCCTTCGACCGCGCTTCACTGCGCCCGGCTATGTCGGCAGCGGCAAGCTCGCCGGCATGGCGGCGATCGTCACCGGGGGCGATTCGGGCATCGGCCGTGCCGTGGCCGTGCTGTTCGCGCGCGAGGGTGCCGACGTGGCGATCGTCTACCTGAGCGAGACCGCCGACGCGGAAGAAACGCGCGCGCACGTCGAGGCCGAGGGCCGGCGCTGCCTGCTCATCAAGGGCGACGTGCGCAAGCGCGCCTTCTGCGAGAAGGCGGTGCAGCAGACGGTGAAGGCCTTCGGCCGGCTCGACATCCTGGTGAACAACGCGGCCTTCCAACTGCATGCCGACCGCCTGGAGGACATCGACGACGAGCGCATCGACCTCACGCTGCAGACCAACATCGGCGGCTACCTGCGCATGGCGCGCGCGGCGCTGCCGCATCTGCAAGCCGGCGCGTCGATCATCAACACGGGCTCGCGCACGGGGCTGCAGGGCAGCAAGAACCTGATCGACTACTCGGCGACCAAGGGGGCGATCCACGCCTTCACCAAGGCGCTGGCGCTGAACGTGATCGACCGCGGCATCCGCGTCAACGCGGTGGCGCCCGGCCCGGTGTGGACGCCGCTGAATCCGGCCGACAAGAAGCCGGCCGACGTGCGCCAATTCGGCAAGGAGACGGACTTCAAGCGCGTGGCACAGCCGGAGGAGCTGTCGCCCGCCTACGTGTTCCTGGCCTCGCCGGTGTGCGCGGGCTACATCACCGGCATCGTGCTGCCGGTGACGGGGAGCGTGGCGGCGATCTGATCGGGGCACGGTGGTGCCCCGGGGCTGGCATGGCGCGCGCTACAGTGCCGCCGCCCCCACTCCCACGCACCACCATGAGCAGCAGCCCCGCCCCCGCGCGCGACATCTACACCGAACCCAAGGACGTCGACTACAACACCCTGGCCCACCTCGGACCGCTCACCGGCATGGCCGGGATCTGGCAGGGCGAGCGCGGCCTGGACGTCAAGCCCAAGGCCGAAGGGCCGAAGAAGCAGGCCTACGTCGAGCGCATCGAGCTGCAGCCGATCGACCCCACGACCAACGGCCCGCAACTGCTCTACGGCCTGCGCTACCACACGCACATCACCAAGCCGGACCAGGTCAAGACCTACCATGAGCAGGTCGGCTTCTGGCTCTGGGAGCCCGCCACCTCGACGGTGATCCACACGCTCACCATCCCGCGGGCGCAGATCGCCATGGCGGCCGGCGTGGTCGCGCCGGATGCGAAGCGCTTCGAGCTGGTCGCCACCCAGGGCGCCGACACCTACGGCATCTGCTCGGCCGCCTTCCTGCACGAGGCCTTCCGCACCACCGAGTTCCGCATCACCGTGACGATCCACGACGACGGCACCTGGGGCTACGAGGAAGACACGGTGATGCAGATCCTCGGCCAGGCCGAGCCCTTCCACCACACCGACCGCAACCTGCTGCGCAAGGTGGCCGAGCCCACGCCCAACCCGCTGGCGCGCGGCTGAACCAATTTGCTACTGAATTGATAGCTGCTCGCGCCCGTCCCGCGGGCGCTGCAGGCCGATTTGGCTTGAAGCGCCGAGGCGCTCAACGTCCCATCACCAGGTCGTCCAGCTCCCGGTGGTCGGGCAGCGTCGTGTCGATGGCGCGGCCCGCGCGCAGCACGGTGCGGTCGAACTGGTGGCGCGCCAGCATCTCCGAATAGCTGCGGGCGCGCAGCACCATGAGGTCGGCCGGCCCGCCGGCGCGCAGCACGCCGCGCTCGGGCAGGCCCATGATGGCGGCGGGCGTGGCGCTCGCCGCGCGGATCCAGTCGCCAAACGGGTGGTCCAGGTGCAGGATCTTCACGGCCTGGGTGTAGGTGTCCAGCATGTCGTGGTCGCCGTAGGCGTAGAAGGGGTCGCGGCAGTTGTCGCCGGCCACCGCCACCTGCACGCCGCGCGCCTTCAGCTCGTGCAGCACCGTCACGCCGCGCCAGCGCGGGGTGCGCGTGGCGTCGGTGCTGCGGTCCTGCAGGTACATGTTGACGGTCGGCAGGCTGACGATCGCGATGCCGGCCTCGCGGCAGGCGGCGATGGTCTCCTCGATGAATTCGTCGGTCTGCAGCGCCAGCGAGGTGCAGTGGCCGCAGAGGATGCGTCCCTTGAAGCGCTGCGCGATGGCGGTGCGTGCCACGCGGATCAGCGAGCGCGCCCGCGGATCGGTCGATTCGTCCACGTGCAGGTCCACGTCCAGCCCGCGCTCGGTCGCCAGCTGGAACACCCGTGCCAGCGCGTCGTCCAGGTCGGGCGGCATCGGATCGCCGGGGAAACGCTGCGACTTGGTCACGCAGCCGAGGTTGCCGCCGCTCTCTGCCACGATGTCGGCCAGCTGCACGCCCTCGTCGCCCAGGAAGATGTCCAGCGGCGCGATGGAGGACACCTGCAGGTCGATGCGCCCGGCCCACCGTGCGCGCATCTCGCGGAACACGGGGAACGAGATCGAGGCCTGCGGCGCCAGCGAGTCGAGGTGCGTACGGATGGCCACCACGCCCCTGGCGTACGCGGTGCGCAGCGCGAAGTCCATCCGGCGGCGCACATCCTCGGCATGCCAGTTCGCGGTGCGGTCGCGCTGCGTCGCGGCCGCGGCGCCGGCCCCGTCGCCGGTGGCATTGGCCTGCCGCGGCCAGATGTGGCCCTTGTCGAGGTGCGTGTGCACGTCGACGAAGCCGGGCAGCACCAGCGATGCGTCGAGATCGGGGCCGTGGTCGGCCGCGAAACTGCCGCCCGGCGCGATGGCCTCGACGCGGCCGTCGGCGACCTGCAGGTCGATGGCCACCAGGTCGCCGTCGCCCGCGGGCGCCAGCGCCCCGGCATCAGGGGTGTCGATCAGGCAGCGCGGCGCGCGGGCGTTGCGCAGCGCATAGCGGCCGGTGGCGGGCGGGGCGAAGAAGGCGTGGGTCATCGGCGGTGTCGTTCGGGGGTTCAGGCCGTCTTGCGGCCAAGGAACTGCAGGGTGTAGACCTGCTTCACGTCCAGGCCTGGCGCCTGCGCGCCGGCGGCCACCATCGCATCGTAGAAGTTCTTCCAGCGCGCCTCGCTCATCGTGCCGATGCCCTTGGCCTTCGTCTCGGCGGTCTCGACGATGTTGTACTTCTTCATCGCGTCGATCGCGTAGGCGATGGTGTCGCTGGCCATCTGCGGGTTGTGCTTCTGGATCATGGCGTTGGCCGCCGAGGCGTCGCCGTTGAGGTAGCTCGACCAGCCCTTGGCCGTGGCGTCCACGAAGTGCTGCACCAGCTCCGGCTTCTCCTTGACCAGCTTCGGGCTGGCGATGGTCACGTTGGCGTAGTTGTCGAAGCCCTGGTCGGCCAGCAGGTGCACCACGGGCTCGACGCCCGACTTGCGGGCATTGAAGGGCTCGCTGGTGAGGTAGCCCTGCACGGTCACCTGCTTGTCGACCAGCCACGGCGCGAGGCTGAAGGCGTAGGGGCGCAGCTGGTCGTCGGTCATGCCGTACTTGGCCTTGAGCCACAGCCAGTAGGTCTGCCGTCCGGTGGTCGCGACCATCAGCGGCTTGCCCTTGAGGGCGGCCAGCGTGTCGTTGCCGGTGCCGGGGTGCGACATCAGCACGCGCGGGTCCTTCTGGAAGAAGGAGGCCACCGCGATCGCGGGCAGCTTGTCCTGCGCGAAGGCGAAGGCGCGGAAGCTGTCGGCGTCGGCGAAATCGCAGCTGCCGGCCAGGAAGAGCTGCACCACGTTGACCTGCGGGCCGCCGGGGCGGATCTCGACCTCCAGGCCGTGCTCCTTGTAGATGCCGGTGGCCAGCGCCTGGTACAGCCCGCCATGCTCGGCCTGGGCCAGCCAGCCGGTCTGGACGCTGACCTTGGTGAGGCCCTGCGCCGTGGCGCGGGGCAGGAAGGCGGGCAGGTGCGAGACCACCGCGGCACCGCCGAGGGCGGCGAGGGCCTTGCGGCGGGTGAGGGCGGCGGGGCGGGGCGCGGAGACGTCGGTCATGGCGGGTCCTTTCGGTGGTGGGGCGGGTCAGGCGGAGGCTTCGGTGGTTTCGCGGGTGCCGGCATCGCGGAAGCGCCAGCCGGCGCTGGGCAGGTCGCCGCCCGTGCTCTCCTTCGGCGCCGCGGCGTCGAAGCGCAGCTTCCCGGGGTTCATCAGGCCGTGCGGGTCCATCGCGTGCTTGAAGGCGGCGTCATCGCCGTCGACGGACTTCATGCCGCCTTCCTTGACCAGGAAGGTGTGGTTGTTGGCCACCATCGCGCCGTCCTCGGCCATGCCGCGCATGATCTCGGCCAGTTGCGCATCGCCTTCGTAGCGGAAGAAGGGCGAGCCCTGGAAACTCAGGCGCCCGTCGAAGCGCTTGGCCTCGAAGTGCATGCCGCAAAGGTGTGCGAAGCGGCGGTGGCTGCGCCGGATGGCGCCCACCAGGTCGGGGTCCAGGTACAGCCCCACGTTGCTCACGATCTCGGGATGCTCCCGGTTCACGTGCATGCGCGTGTGGCCCCAGGACATCTCGTACAGCGGGATGCGGTAGGGCCCGCGGCCCTCGGGCGCCTCGGAGGTGACGGTGCCGCCGAACTCGTGCACCAGCGCGTGAAAGGATTCGAGGAAGGGCTCGGCCACCATCGCCAGCACCATGCCCTCGGTGCCGTCCCGTCCATAGGGGCGCAGCACGCGCATCAGGCGCCAGATCGGGCCGCCGATCACCGACACCAGCTTCTTCTCGATGCCGTCGGACGTGGCCAGCGCATGGGCGAACTCGACCGAGGTCATGAACTCGGGGAAGACGACGATCGCCTCGCGCCAGTCCCAGGCCGGTGCCAGCGGCATCTCCAGCTCGGTGATGATGCCGTTGCTGCCGTAGGCGTGGTGCACCCGATTGACGCGGTCGCCGCTGAGCTGCACCACGCGCGGCGTTTCCTCGACGCTCACCACCTCCAGGCCGAGGATGTTGCCGCGGTCGCGCAGGATGCCCCAGGCGCAGCTGCCCACGCCGGCGTGTCCGCCACCCACGAAGCCGCCCAGCGTGGCGACCTTCCTGGTGGACGAGTGGATGCGCAGCTCCCAGCCGGTGGGCCGCGTGGCCTCGTCGATGGCCGCGAGCCGGGCGCCGGCCTCGGCGCGCACCCGGCCGGCGCCGGTGTGCAGCACCCGGTCCAGGCCGGTCATGTCCACCATCGCGCCGCCTGCCAGCGGAATGCCCTGGCCGAAGTTGCAGGTGCCGGCGCCGCGCATCACCAGCGGCATGCGGGTGCGCGCCGCGGCCGAGGCGATGCGCAGCACGTCGGCCTTGTCGCGCGGCTGCACGATCAGGTCGGCGACGTGGCCGAGCGCGTCGTCCTTCATCACGGGGCTGAAATTGGCCGTCATGTCGCGGCTCTTGCGACGGACGATGTCGGGGTCGGCGATGGCCGGGACGTCGCCCAGCGCGGCGAGGAAGGCAGCGGTGTCGTTCATGCGCAGGTTCTCCACAAGAGGGGTTGTGGCGCCGTCGCTGCGGGGCGGACGTCGTGCGCGACGGCGGCCTCGAGCGCCGCCGTCGTGCACGAACCCTGGGCTCGTCACGTCGTCCGGAACCGCATTGCAAGGAGCATGCCTGTGCGTGAAAATGCACGCATCGGAGGGCGGGCGCCATGGCATGGTGCTTGCGGCGCAGGGACAGCAGTCGGCGAATTTGGAGGCAGGAGGGGCCGCGATGGAGCTGGAAGACCACATCTTTTTCCTGTGCACCCAGGTGGTGTACCGGCGCGACCGCGCCATCGGCGACGCGCTCAAGCCCTTGGGGCTGCTCAACACCGAGTGGCGCACGCTCGGGACGCTGCTGCGCAAGGGGCCGCTGTCGATGCAGGAACTCGCGCAGTGGACGGCCTACGAGCGCACCCGCCTCACCCGCATGCTGCACAGCATGGAAGAGCGCGGCTGGGTCGAACGCACCGGCTCCGACCAGGACGGGCGCTCCGTGGTGGTGCGCCTGGCCCCGAAGGGGCGCAGGGTCTACGAGAAGGCCGAGGCGGCGGTGGATGCGCTCACCGACGACATCCTTTCGGTGTGCACGCCGGCCGAGATCGCGCGCGTGCGCAAGTCGCTGCAGGCGCTGCGCGGCCGCCTGATCGAGAGCGGCTACTGACGCAGTCCCTCAGCCCACCCGCAGGAAGTGCCCCCGCGCCGCGCGCGTGATGGCCGCCACGCAGGGGTGGGTGATGCGCCGCTCGACGGAGATGGCGAAGAACTCCTCCTCGAGCTCCGGCGCGCGGCCGACCACCTCGACGCCGTACTGCGAGCAGGTTTCGTCCTCCAGCACCGCAGGCGACATGAACACGCCGCGGCCCTCGCCGCCGAAGGCCTTGAGCAGCGCCGCATCGTCGAACTCGCCGATCAGCTGCGGCCGCAGGCTCTGCTCGGCCAGCCAGACGTCCAGGCGCTGGCGCATTGCCGAGGCGGAGCCCTGCATGAGCATGGGCATGCCGTCGAGGCAGGCGGGAAAGCGGCCTTGCAGCTCGCGCCGCAGGACCGGCGCCGCAAAGAAGGCCATGCCCGTGGTGCCCAGGGGGTGGTTGAAGGCCTTGACGCTGGTCTGCCGGCCCATCGGCTCGTTGGCGATGACCAGGTCGAGCCGGTGCACCGACAACTGGCCCAGCAGGTCGCGGAAATGCCCCTCGTGGCAGATCAGGTGCACCTGCTCGTCGATGCCCAGCGCCGGCTCCAGCAGGCGGTAGGCGATCGCCTTGGGCACCGCATCGGCGATGCCGACGCGGAAGTTCAGGGTGCGGGCCTCGCCGCGCTTGCTGCCCACCGCGGCCTCCAGCTCCGTGCCGAGGGCGAAGATCTGGTCGGCGTACACCAGTGCGGTGCGACCCTCGGCCGTCAGCTCGACGTTGCGGCCGGTCTTGCGAAAGAGCTGGCAGCCGAGCGATTCCTCCAGCAGCTTGATCTGGGCCGACAGGGTCTGCGGTGTGATGTGCAACTGCTCGCCGGCGCGCACGATGCCGCCCGCCTTCGCGGCCGCCCAGAAGTAGTGCAGGTGCTTGTAGTTCATGGTGCCGCCGGCCTGTAGGTGAAGACCTTGCTCGCCAACGAATCAGGGAAAACCCGCGCGACCGTCAGAGGGGAAGGTTTGTCGAAGATCAATAAAAGACGAATGGATGATGCCAAAAAAACGACTTTTATCGAAGCATCATCATCCCTACATTCCAACCCGAGGCTTTCTCTTTTGTCCGGCCGCCTCGGCCGGAACTCCCGGACCCTTCGATGGTCTGAAAAGGACTTTCATGAACCAGACACTGCCCACCTTCGACCACGCCGGCACGCTCGCCAGCGGTGCCGAGCGCAACCGCGTGCTGCGCAACACGTACTGGCTGCTTGCGCTGTCGATGATTCCGACCGTGCTCGGCGCGTGGATCGGCGTGGAAACCGGCATCGCGCGCGCCATGTCGCCGGGCATCGGCCTGGTGGTCTTCCTCGCGGGCGCCTTCGGCTTCATGTTCGCCATCGAGAAGACGAAGAACTCCGCCGCCGGTGTGCCGGTGCTGCTGGCCTTCACCTTCTTCATGGGCGTGATGCTCTCGCGCCTCGTGGGCACGGTGCTGGGCATGGCCAACGGCGCGAGCCTGGTGATGACCGCATTCGCCGGCACCGGCGCGGTGTTCCTGGGCATGGCCTCGCTGTCCTCGGTGATCAAGCGCGACCTCTCCGCCATGGGCAAATGGCTCTTCATCGGCGCCATCCTCCTGCTCGTGGCCGGCATCGCCAACTTCTTCATCCAGTCGGGCGCGCTGATGATCACCCTGTCGGTGATGGCCATCGGCATCTTCTCGGCCTTCATCCTGCACGACCTCAAGCGCGTCAAGGATGGCTACGAAGACAACTACATCAGCGCCACGCTGGGCGTGTACCTGAGCCTGTACAACGTCTTCCAGTCCATCCTGATGCTGCTGGGCCTGGGCGGCGGCCGCGACGAGTAACGGATTGCCCCGCACCTCTCTTTCATCCACACGCAGACAACGACACAGGAGAACCCCATGCGACTGAGTACCAAGGGCCGCCAAGCCGTCGTGGCCATGATCGATGTGGCGCTGCACCGCAAGACGGGGCCGCTGTCGCTGGCGGTGCTGAGCCGCCGCCAGCGCATCTCGCTGTCGTACCTGGAGCAGATGTTCACCAACCTGCGCCGTCACGGCCTGGTGGCTTCCACGCGCGGGCCCGGCGGCGGCTATTCGCTGGCTCGCGCTGCCAAGGACATCACGGTGGCCGACATCCTCTATGCCGTCGACGCGCTCGAGACCACCGGCGTGCCGCCGCTGCCCGCCGGGCACCAGAGCGACGACCCCATGCGCTGCGCGGCACCCGAACTGTGGGCTTCGCTGAGCCAGAAGGTCGTCGAGTTCCTCGATTCGGTCACGCTGCAGAAGCTGGTGGAAGACCAGGTGGCTGCGGGGGTGCAATTGCATGCCGAGGCGGCCAAGCCGGTCAAGAAGCCGCTGCCGGGCCCGGTGAAGCCACTGCTGCCGAACGCGCCGAATTCGGTGTTCCAGCTCGGCCGCATGGTGTCGGCGGGCTGATCCGTCGATCGGGGCGGCCGCGACAATCGGTCGCATGGACCCCGCCCAAGCGACCGACCACCGCCTCACCGAACTCGAGATCAAGGCCAGCTTCACCGAGGACCTGCTCGAGCAGCTGAACCTCACCGTCTTCCGGCAACAGCAGCAGATCGACGGGCTGCTGCGCCAGCTGGCCGAACTGAAGCAGCAGTTGCCGCAGGCCGGTCCGGGTGGCCCACGCAGCCTGCGCGACGAGTTGCCGCCGCACTATTGAGGCACCCCC
>JAVHYA010000049.1 GCA_031119395.1 Pseudomonadota bacterium | reverse complement strand
TGGGCATGGCCGACGGACTGCAAGGCACGGTCGCTCCGGCCGACGACGACGCGCCCGAAGCCGGCCGGCGGCTGCCGCATTTCGCTGCCATCCCGGCAGACCGCTACGGCCTCGCGCTCGCGGGCGGCCTGTCGGTGGTGGAGAACTTCGGCATCGGCCAGGTGCAGGCCGGCCGCTACGGCCCCGCCTGGCGACTGGACCGCGCCCGCATGGCCGCCGAGGCGCGCGAGGCCGTGAAGGCCTTCGACGTGCAGGGTGTGCGCCACCTGAACCAGAAGGCCGCGCTGCTCTCGGGCGGCAATGCCCAGAAGCTGGTGCTGGCCCGCGAGTTCGGCCGTGCGCCGCGGCTGGTGCTGGCCCACAGCCCCAGCCGTGGCCTGGACGTGCGCGCCGGGGCCGAGGTGCATGCCCGGCTGCGCGCCGCGCGCGATGCCGGCGCTGCCGTGCTGCTCATCAGCGAGGACCTGGACGAGGTGCTGGCCCTGGCCGACCGCGTGGGCGTGATGGCGCGCGGACGCATCGTGGCCGAGTTCGATCAACCCGCCGACCGCCAGCAGGTCGGGCAGGCCATGGTCGCGCATGACTGACACCGCGATCCACGCCCCCGCTGCACCGGTGCATGCCAGGCCCGTGCCGCTTTTCTCGCGCCGCTACACGCTGGAGCTGCGACAGCAGATGGCCGTGCCGACGCAGGCGCTGATCCTGGCGCTGGCGATCGTGGCCGGTCTCGCGATCTCGGCCGCGATCCTGGTGGCGGCGGGCGTGCCGGCCCATGAGCTGCTCAACGAATTCGTGATGCAGACGCTGGTGGACCGGCAGAGCCTCCAGGCCGTGCTGTTCCAGGCCGCACCCATGATCCTGGTGGGCATCGGCGCCGCCCTCGCCTTTCGCGCCCGCTTCTGGAACCTGGGGCTGGAAGGCCAGATGATCTTCGGCGCCATCGGCGCGACCGCCGTGTCGATGTTCGACGTCGGCCCGCCCGCGCTGCGACTGCCGCTGATGGGCGCGGTGGCCGTCGCGATGGGCATGGCCTGGGCCCTGATACCGGCACTGCTCAAGCTGCGGCTCGCGGTCAACGAGATCATCGCCTCGCTGATGCTCAACTACGTGGCGGGCAACGTCCTGCTGCACCTGGTCTATGGCGCGTGGAAGGACCCGAAGGATTCCTTCCCCTATTCGCCGCAGTTCCGCGCCTTCGAGCGGCTGCCCGAATGGCTCGGCAATCCGGGCACGGCGGCCATCGGCCTGGCCGTGCTGGCCGCATTGCTGGCCACCTGGTTCACTGGACTGAGCCGTGCCGGCCTGTATCTGCGCTTCGTCGATGCCAACCCGCGCGTGGCCCGCGCCCTGGGCGTGCCGGTGGGGCGCATGGTGCTCACGGCGGTGCTGCTGTCGGGCGCGCTGTCGGGGCTGGCGGGCTTCGTGGTGGTGACAGGGCAGGAGGGGCGGCTGACGCAGGCCTTCTACGTGGGCTACGGCTTCTCGGGCGTCCTGATCGCCTTCCTGGCGCGCAACAACCCGCTGGCGGCCAGCGTGGTGGCGGTGCTGATCGCCATGCTCTTCGTGGCGGGCCGCAACCTGCAGGTCTTCTACCAGATCCCCTTCGCGATGGTGCAGCTGATCCAGGCCATCCTGGTCATCTGCGTCGCCTCGTCGGACTTCTTCATCCGCCATCGCCTGCGACGCGTGTCCCGCGGTGCCATGGAAGGCTGACATGGACCTGCTCGCCATCGCCACCAACTGGCTGGGCAATGCGCCCGACTTCGCCGTGCCCTATGCGCTGGCCGCGCTGGGCCTGATCCTGAGCGAACGCGCGGGCGTGCTGTCGCTGGGCGCCGAGGGCCTGATGCTGGTGGGCGCGCTGGCCGGCATCGGCGCCATGCTGACCTTCAACGACGCCGCCGTCGCGCTGCCGCTGGCCATGCTGGCCGCGGCCGTGGTGTCCCTGCTCTTCGCCTTCATGGTGATCGTGCTGCGCATCCAGCAGGTGATCGCGGGCCTGGCGCTGGTCTTCTTCTGCCAGGGCCTGACCGGCCTGCTGGGCACGGTGCTGGACTGGACCAACAAGCCCGTCAGCAGCTTCGGCGCGCTGCCGATTCCGCTCTTGTCGGAGCTGCCGCTGGTGGGCCGCCTTTTCAACCAGAACCTGATCGTGTACCTGGTGCCGCTGCTGTTCTGGGCCGCGGTGCACTGGCTCAACCGCAGCACGCCCGGCCTGCGTCTGCGCGCGGTGGGCGAGAACCCACAGGCGGCCGATGCGGCCGGCATCTCGGTGCCGCTGTGGCGCTTCGGCGCGGTGGTGGCCGGCTCGGCGCTGGTCGGCCTGGCGGGGGCCTACATCTCGGTGGTGGGCACCAAGCTGTGGATCGCGGGGATGACCGGCGGGCGCGGCTGGATCGCGGTGGCGCTGGTGATCTTCGCGCGCTGGTCGCCCTGGCGGGCGCTGGCGGGCGCGCTGCTCTTCGGCTGCATCGAGGCGCTGATCCCCCAGCTGGCCGCGGCCGGCGTGCAACTGCCCCAGTACTTCGTGCTGATGACGCCCTACGTCGTCACGCTCGGCGTGATGGTGTGGGTGGCCCTGGCGCGCCGCGGCGGCCAGGCCGTGCACGACGAGCCCGGCGCCCTCGGCCAACCCTACCTGCGAGAGGAGCGACGCTGATGCGCGCCTACGTCTACAACCAGCCGCGCGAGCTCGACCCGGCCCGGTTCGCCGACTACCTGGACCTGTCCCGCACCGCCGTGCTCTCCATCGACATGCACCGCGGCCACCTGGACGACTCGCCCGACTGCCCCTGCCCGGCGCCCCGGGCGCGCGACGTGGTCGCCCCCATCGACGCCTTCCACGACCAGGTGCGGGCGCTCGGCGGGCGCATCGTGCACGTCAAGTCGGTGCTGCGCGAGGGCGGCGCCGACGACATCGGCGGCATCCCGTCGGCATGGCGGCGCACCTTTCCGCTGCACGTCGGCCCGATCCCCAATGCCGATGCGCATGCCATCGAAGGCACTCGCTGGACCGAATGGGTCACGCGCGTCGAGCCCGGCGACCTGAAGGTGGAGAACAAGCGCCGCCTGTCGGCCTTCTATCCCACCGACCTGGACTTCCTGCTGCGCAACCAGCGCATCGAGACCGTGGTGCTGGACGGCGGCTTCACCGACTGCTGCGTGCTCAACACCGCCTTCGACGCCAGCAACCGCAACTACCGCGTCATCGTGCTGCAGGACCTGGTGCGCGGCACCGACGAGGCGCTGGAACAGGCCGCGCTGGCCATGGTGTCGCTGCACCTGGGGCTGGTGATGAGCTCGGCCGACCTGCTGGCCACGTGGCGCCAGCGCGTTCTCCAAACATCGAAAGAACTCTGAAATGAAGCACATCCCCATCGTCGACCTGCAGGGCAGCCTGGACGCCGACGCACCCCTGGCGCAGCACAACGCCGGCGCGCTGTTCGAGGCCCTGAGCCAGATCGGCTTCGCCTACATCGCCGGCCACAACGTGGCGCCCGCCACGCGCGAGGCCGCCTTCGCCGCGTCGCGCGACTTCCATGCCTCGACGCTGGCGCAGAAGCAGTCGCTGGCCATCAACGCCTCCCACCGCGGCTACATGGGCATGGCCAGCTCCACCATCGTCACCTCCACGGTGGCGAAGGTGACGCGGCCGAACATGAGCGAATCGCTGATGCTCATGCACGAGCTGCCGCCCGACGACCCCGGCCTGCTCGCCGGCCTGCCCATGCAGGGCCCCAACCAGTGGCCCGACTGGCTGCCGGGCTTCAAGCCCGCCATGCTGGCCTACGTGCGCGAGGTGGATGCGCTGGGCCGCCACATCGTGCGCCTGATCGCGCTGGCGCTGGGCCTGCCGGCCACCGCGCTGGACCACCACTTCGACCACCCCACCACCTTCCTGCGCGCGCTGCACTATCCGCCGCAGCCGCCTGCCGAGGACGAGCAGATCGGCTCCGCCCCCCACACCGACTACGGGATCATCACGCTGCTGGCCCAGGACGACTCCGGCGGCCTGCAGGTGCGTCCGCGCGGCGGCGACTGGATCGAAGCGCCACCCATCCCCGACACCTACGTGCTCAACGTGGGCGACATGCTGGCGCGCTGGACCAACGGGCGCCTGGTCTCCACGCCGCACCGCGTCATCAACCGCTCCGGCGGCGACCGCTACTCGCTGCCCTACTTCCTCGACCCCTCGATGGACACGCTCATCGAATGCCTGCCCACCTGCACCGATGCGGCCCATCCGCCGCAGCACCCGCCGGTGCGCTATGGCGACTACCTGCTCGAGCGGCTCAACCGCAACTACGACTACCGCAAGCCCAGCGAGCCTGCCCCCGTGGCCTGAAACCGCGGCCCCTTCCTCTTCAACCTTCCGGAGTGCTGTCATGACCTTTCCGCTCAACCGCCGCGACCTGCTGGCCCGTGGCCTGGGTACCGCCGCCGCCCTCGGCCTGCCCGCCCTGCCTTCGCTGGCGGCCGCGCCGCTGGTGATCAACACCTACGGCGGCCGCTGGGAGAAGTTCTGGCGCACCGACCTGATGCCGGCCTTCGAGAAGATCAGCGGCGTCAAGCCCACGCTGGACGTGGGCCTGGGCAAGAACTTCATCGCCAACCTGCGCGCCGCCGGCATCGAGAAGCCGCCCTACAGCGTGCTGATGGTCAACGAGAACATCGCCAGCGTGGTGCGGGCCGAGGGCTACTTCGAACCCATTCCGGCGGCCAAGGTGCCCAACCTGGCCCATGTGTATCCCAACCTGCGCAACCCGGGTGACAACGGCGTGCGCGGCATCGTCTCGACCATCGGCATCGGCTACCGCAAGGACCTGGTCAAGACGCCGCCCAAATCGTGGGCCGATCTCTGGAACAACCCCGAGTTCAAGGGAAAGATCGGCCTCTACCAGATCGGCAACACGGCGGCCATGCTGTTCCTGCTGATGACCGCCAAGATCTACGGCGGCTCGCAGGACGCCATCGACCGCGCCTTCGTCGAGATCAAGAAGCTGCTGCCCTTCCAGCAGGCCGACTGGAGCGGCACGCTGTCGACCATGCTCACGCGCGGCGATGTCACCGTGGCGGTGATCGACTTCCCCGAGATCGTGGCGCTCAAGAAGAAGGGCGTGCCGGTCGAGATGGTGGTGCCGAGCGAAGGCGTGGTGGCCTTCGAACAGTCCTTCAACATCCTCAAGCACGCGCCCGACAAGGAAGCGGCCTACCAGTACCTCAACTTCATCCTGCGTCCCGAGGTGCAGGAGTCGATGGCCAAGGAGTTCTTCACCTCGCCCACCAACACCCAGGTGAAGCTCGACCCGGCGCTGGCGGCCGACGTGCCGATCAACGGCAAGTCCATGTCCTCCATCGTGCAGTTCGACTGGGCCAAGGTGAACCCGCAGCTGCCGGCCATCACCGACCGCTGGAACCGGGAGATCAAGTGAGCGCGGTCCTGTCCGCACCGCCCGAGGCCGCCATCCCGGCGGCGCGCACGGTCGGCCGGCGCACCACGCGGCTGTCCATCGAGGGCTTGCACAAGCGCTATGCCGGCCATGTGGCCATCCATTCGCTGGACCTGGCCACCCGCGAGGGCGAGTTCATCTCCGTGCTGGGCCCGAGCGGCTGCGGCAAGACCACCACGCTGCGCTGCGTGGCCGGCTTCGAGCACCCCGAGGCTGGCCGCATCTGCATCGACGGCGAGGACATCACCGGCCTGCCGCCCGAGAAGCGCGACATCGGCATGGTGTTCCAGAACTACGCGCTCTTTCCGCACCTCACGGTGCGGCGCAACCTGGCCTTCGGCCTGGAGATGCGGGGCGTGGCGCGCGCCGAGACCGAACGCCGGGTCGAGGCCGTGCTCGGCATGGTGCAGCTGGGCGCGCTGGCGGAGCGCTTTCCGCGCCAGCTCTCCGGCGGGCAGCAGCAGCGCGTGGCGCTGGCGCGCGCGCTGGTGATCGAGCCGCGCCTGCTGCTGCTGGACGAGCCGCTGGCCAACCTGGACGCCGTGCTGCGCGAGGACATGCGCGTGTTCATCCGCGACCTGCAGCGCCGCGTGGGCATCACCACGCTGTACGTGACGCACGACCAGGCCGAGGCGATGGTCATGTCCGACCGCGTGGCCGTGATGCTGGGCGGCCAGCTGCAGCAGTTCGACGTGCCCGAGGCCATCTACCTGCGGCCGCGCAGCGTGGAAGTCGCGCGCTTCATCGGCCGTTCCAACCTCATCGAAGGCCGCGTGCGCGCCATCGTGCCGGGTGCCGGCGAGCGGCCGGTGCATGCGGTCGACACCGCGCTCGGCCCCGTCGAGGCGGCGTACGACGAGGCGCTCGCACCCGGCCAGGCGGTGCAGGTGACGCTGCGGCCCGAGGCCATCCACTTCCGCGCCGACGGACCCTACGCGGGCCGGGTCACACGCAGCTACTTCCTGGGCAGCACGGTCGAACATGTGGTCGAGGCGGCCGGCGGCCAGACGCTGCTGGTGCAGACGCCGCCCGGCGGGCGCCTGCCCGAAGGCGCGCCATGCGGCCTGGCCTTCGAGCCCGGGCATGCCTGGGTCATCCCGGGATGAGCGCGTCCACGCTCGCCGCGCCGGCCGCGGCGCCCCTGCCGACGGCGGCCGCCATGCCGCGCAGCCGCGCCTTCTGGCTCATCGCCCCGGCGCTGGTGCTGCTGGGCGTGTTCCTGCTGCTGCCCTACCTGAACATCCTGCTCATGAGCCTGCGGCCACCCGCCGTCGGCGCGCCCTACGGCGCAGGCCTGACACTGGGCAACTACACGCGTGCGCTCACCGACGGCTACCTGCTCGGCGTGCTGGGCGACACGCTGCTGCTGGGCCTCACGGTGACGCCCATCTGCCTGCTGCTGGGCTATCCCGTCGCCTTCCACCTGGCGCGCACACGCTCGCGCTGGGCCGGCCTGCTGTACGTGCTGGTGCTCTCGCCGCTGCTGGTGGGCGTGGTGGTGCGCAGTTTCGGCTGGCTGATCCTGCTGTCGGGCAACGGGGTGATCAACCGCGCGCTGATCGACCTGGGCTGGATCGACACGGGTCTGGCGCTGATGAACAACCGCCTGGGCGTGACCATCGCGCTGGTGCACGTGTTCCTGCCCTTCATGATCCTGCCGCTGGTGGGCGTGATCCAGAGCATCGACCCCAGCCTGGAGGCCGCGGCGCGCTCGCTGGGCGCGTCGCGGCTCAAGGCCTTCCTGCGGGTGTCGCTGCCGCTGTCGTGGCCCGGCATCCAGGCCGGCACGGTGCTGGTCTTCGTGCTCACGCTCAGCGCCTACGTCACGCCGGTGATGCTGGGCGGGGCGCAGGTGAAGACGGTGTCGGTGCTGGTGGTGCAGAGCCTGATCGACAACTTCCAGTGGCCCGCGGGCGCCGCGCAGGCACTGGTGCTCACGGCCTGCGGCATGCTCGCGGTGGCTGCCTATGCGCGGCTGACGCGCCGGCTTTCGAGGGGACTGGCATGAACGGATCCGTGGTCGCGGACCGCGCCGCCGACGCGCTGCTGCGCGTCTTCATCGGCGCGGTGTACGCCTTCCTGTTGCTGCCGATCGTGGTGATCGTGCTCATGTCGCTCAACGCGGGCGAGTTCCTGACCTTCCCGCCGCAGGGCCTGTCGCTGCGCTGGTTCGGCGCCCTGTTCGCCAACGAGGGCTTCATGCGGGCCATGGGCACCTCGCTCGCGCTGGCGGCGGCGGCCACGGTGGGGGCCACGCTGATCGGCACCGGCGCAGCGCTGTACGTGGTGCGCCATGCCACGCGCACGCGCGAGGCGCTGCGGCTGCTGCTCATGATGCCGCTGATGCTGCCGGAGATCCTCACCGCCATCGCGCTGCTGTTCTTCCTGTACGCGACGGGCATCGGCACGCGCACGGTGTTCGGGCTGGTGGTGGGCCACGTGCTGGTGACGCTGCCCTATGTCTTCACCAACGTGGCCTCCGCGCTCTACAACCAGGACGGCTCGCTGGAGCAGGCCGCGCGCAGCCTCGGGGCTTCGCCCGCGCGGGCCTTCGTGCGGGTGACGCTGCCGCTCATCAAGCCGGGGCTGATCACGGGCGCGCTGTTCGCCTTCGTGATCTCCTTCGACCTGTTCAACATGTCCTTGCTGCTCAAGGGCGTGGGCATGACCACGCTGCCGCTGCAGCTCTTCGACTACCTGCGCTGGGACTTCGACCCGACAGCCGCCGCAGTGTCCACGGTGAGCATCGTGCTGACGCTGGCGGCGGTGGTGTGGATCGACCGCAGCGTGGGGCTGCGCACGCTGCGATTCGGCTGACGTGCGCAGCGCAGGCAGGCGCGGCGCACCGCGCCCGCCTGCCGCATCAGCGCTGCCCCAGCCGCTGCACGAGCGCAGCCGTGGACGCGTCCAGCCCCGCCGTGTCGCCGGATGCCAGGCGCGGCTCCAGGTCCTTGGCCAGCACCTTGCCCAGCTCCACGCCCCACTGGTCGAAGCTGTTGATGCCCCAGAGCGCGCCGCTGGTGAACACGCGGTGCTCGTACAGCGCGACGAAGGCACCCAGCACCTCGGGCGTGAGGCGCTCGAACACGAAGAAGGTGCTCGGGCGGTTGCCCGGAAAGTTCTTGTGCCCGCCGTCGTCCTTCTTTCCGACCATCAACGCCTGCGCCTGCGCGATCGCATTGGCCAGCAGCTTGGGCTGGTGGCCCGGCAGGTCGTGGCCGGCCTCGTGCACGGCGATGAATTCCAGCGGCACGACGTCGGTGCCCTGATGCAGCATCTGGAAGTAGGCGTGCTGCCCGTTGGTGCCCGGCTCGCCCCACAGCACCGGCGAGGTGCCGTAGGTGACGGCTTGCCCCTGGGCATCGACCTGCTTGCCGTTGCTTTCCATCTCGAGCTGCTGCAGGTAGGCCGGCAGGCGACGCAGCGCCGCGTGGTAGGGCGCGATGCAGCGGCTGGTGAAGCCGTGGAAGTTGCGGTACCAGACGTCCAGCAGGCCCAGGCGCACCGGCAGATTGCGCTCCAGCGGCGCGGTGCGGAAATGCTCGTCCATCGCATGCGCACCGGCCAGGAAGCGGCGGAAGCCCTCGGCGCCGACGGCCAGCGCGACGGGCAGGCCGATGGCCGACCACATCGAGTAGCGCCCGCCCACCCAGTCCCAGAAGCCGAAGGTGGTGTCGATGCCGAACTGCTTCGCAGCGTCGACGTTGGTGGTCAGCGCGGCGAAATGGCCCGCGATGTCGGTGCCGCCCGATTGCTCGTACCAGCGCTTGGCCGACTGCGCGTTGGCCATGGTTTCGGCCGTGGTGAAGGTCTTGGACGCGATGAGGAACAGCGTGTGCTCGGGCGCCAGCCCCTTGAGCACGGCGGCCAGTTCATGCCCGTCGACGTTCGAGACGAAATGGAAGTGCTTGCCCGGTGCGACGAACTCGGCCAGCGCCAGCACCGCCATCTGCGGGCCGAGGTCGGAGCCGCCGATGCCGATGTTCACCACATCGGTGATCGTGTGGTCGGCGCGCACCTTCTCGGCGTAGGCCAGCATGGCGTCCAGCGTTTCGTGCACGCGCGCATGCTCGGATGCTATGTTTTCCGTAGCGCCCTGCGCAATACCGGCGGGTGCTGCAGCCGCTTTTGGCACCGAATCCTTGGGCTGGCGCAGCAGCCAGTGCATCACCGCCCGGTCTTCGGTGTGGTTGATGTGGCGGCCGGCGAACATCGCGTCGCGGTGCGCCTCCAGGCCACATTCGCGCGCCAGTTGCAGCAGCAGCGCCTCGGTGGGCGCATCGATCAGGTTCTTCGACAGGTCGGCGAACAGGTGCGGCGCCTCCTGGCTGAGCGCGTGCACGCGGCCGGCGTCGGCCTCGAAGGCGCGCCGCAGGTCGAAGGCCCGGCCTTCGCGGTCGAAATGCTGGCGCAGCGCGGCCCAGGTGGGCGCGCGGTCACAACGAAGCGCTTCGCTCATCGGTCATCTCCCTCGGGGGTCGGCATCAAACGGCCTGGATCAGCTTCTCGAGCTTGATGGCGTCGGCTGCGAAGGCGCGGATGCCCTCGGCCAGCTTCTCGGTGGCCATCGCGTCCTCGTTCAGGGCGAAACGGAAGGCCGGCTCGTCGAAGCTGACCTTGGGCAGGTCCAGCTTCTTCGCCGCGGCCGCGTCCAGCGCCTGGGTGATCGGCGCGTCGGACTTGGCCAGCTCGCCCAGCAGTTCGGGGCTGATGGTCAGCAGGTCGCTGCCGGCCAGCGCGGTGATCTGGCCCACGTTGCGGAAGCTCGCGCCCATCACCTCGGTGGCGATGCCGTGCTTCTTGTAGTAGTCGAAGATCTGGCGCACCGACTTCACGCCCGGGTCGTTGGCGCCGGCGTTGGCCGCCTCGTCCCAGCCGCTGCCGGCGCTCTTCTTGTACCAGTCGTAGATGCGGCCGACGAAGGGCGAGATCAGCTTGACGCCGGCGTCGCCGCAGGCCACGGCCTGGCAGAAGGAGAACAGCAGCGTCAGGTTGCAGTGGATGCCCTTCTTCTCCAGCGCCTTGGCGGCCTGGATGCCTTCCCAGGTGGAGGCGATCTTGATGAGCAGGCGCTGGCTGGTGTCGATGCCTTGCTCGCGGTACAGCGCGACGATGCGCTCGGCCCGGGCGATGGTGGCGGCGGTGTCGAAGCTCAGGCGGGCATCGACCTCGGTGGAGACGCGGCCGGGGATGTGCGTGAGGATCTCGGTGCCGAAGCGCACCAGGAGGTGGTCCATCACGTCGTCCAGCGGCTGGCCCTTGTGTTTCGCGATGGTTTCGTCGAGCAGCGGCCGGTAGTCGGACTTCTGCACGGCCTTGAGGATGAGCGAAGGGTTGGTCGTCGCGTCCTGCGGCTTGAATTGCGCCAGCTGGCGGAAATCACCGGTGTCGGCCACCACGGTGGTCCATTGGCGGAGGGCGTCGAGTTGGTTCATCGAATCATTATCCTGTGCGGGTTGGACGAGCGTTCGTACATTCTTGCGCGCGGCCGATGCGATCCGGTGTCGGTCACGGCCGCCCGTTGGGGCCGCCGCGCACGGGCGCAGGAGCCCCCGACTGACACGCGGCGGGCAAGGCGTTGCCTAAGCTGGACTCGATATTTTTCGCCGGAGTTCCGCCATGCCCCATCGCCCGCCGCCCCCGCCCCAGGTGTTCGACGACGTCGCCACCAGCCAGCGCATTGGCAGGCTCGCCCTCGGCTTCTGCCTGGGCAGCGCCGCGGTGCTGTTCGCGCTGCACAGCACGAAGGCGCGTGCCCGCCCGGCCGGTCCGGCCGACGGCGCCCCGCTGATGCGCGCACCGCTGCAGGTGGTGGCGCCGGTCGACCTGAAACGCTATTCGGGTTTGTGGCACGAGCAGGCGCGCCTGCCGAACCGCTTCGAGAAGCAGTGCGCCGGCCACGTGACCGCGGAATACACGCCGTTGCCCGACGGCACGATCGAGGTCCGCAACCGCTGCGTGCTCGAGGATGGGCGCATCGACGAGGCCGTGGGCCGCGCCCGCACCGTCCCCGTGGCCGGCCTCCCCGGCGCCGGCCGGCTGGAAGTGCGCTTCGTGCCCGACTGGCTGGGCTGGCTGCCTCTGGTGTGGGGTGACTACTGGATCCTCAAGCTCGACCGCGAGTACCAGGTGGCGCTGGTGGGCACGCCCGATCGCGAATACCTGTGGGTGCTGTCGCGCGTGCCGCATCTGGACGAAGCGACGCTGCAGGCCGAGCTGGAGTACGCCCGCACCCTGGGCTTCGACGTCGACAGGGTGGTGCGCAGCACACCGCTGCCGGGCGCCTGACCGCGGCGGCCCCGTCAGGCTGCCATGCCGAGCTGGCGCAGCAGCTGCGGCCCGAGGGCGAGCGGGTTGGCGCAATGGAGCGCCTGCCAGCCCAGCGCACGGGCCGTTTCGACGTTGGGCACCGAATCGTCGATGAAGAGCGTCTGCGCCGGCACCAGCGAGTGGCGAAAGGCCAGCAGGTTGAAGATCTCCTCGTGCGGCTTCACGCGCTTGACGTCGCCCGAGAAGATGCCGCCGTCGAACCAGCGGAAGAACTCGAAGCGCCGCTCGAGCGCCCGCGCGTAGGGCTGGGGCATGTTCGACAGGTAGAACAGCCGCAGCGGCTCGCCCGCATCACGCCGCTCGCGCAGGCCGCGAAGGAGCGCGATGTTCTCGGCGATGGGCTCCAGCCGCTCGCCCAGCGGTGCGACCAGCCCATGCACCGCCTCCACGGGCAGACCCAGGCGCGCCGCATGGCGCGACACCACCTCGTCCACGCTGCGGATGCCGCAGTCGAAGGCCAGCCAGTCCTCGTGGTGAAAGAACGCCCGGGCCAGCGCCGCAGCGGCCGCTTGGTCGGCGGCCTGCCGTGGAAAGTGGGCCTGCACCAGCCGCGCGGGCTCCCAGCCGATCAGCACGGCTCCGAGATCGAACACCACATTCATGGACGACGATTGTCCACGCACCCCGCACAAGGCCGGGGCGCTATCGAAACCATAGCTGCCTGCGCCCGTCCCGCGGGCGCTGGCGCCCGATTTCGTTCAGGACCTCAGGCGGCCTGCGGCACCACCGACACGCCGTGCTGGCCCAGCGCCAGCGTCGTTTCGGCGCCGGGCGCCAGCGGACGCGCCAGGTCGGACGACACCACGAACACCGGCCCCAGGGGGGTGTCGAAGCCGTACTCGTAGAAGCTGCCCAGGTAGGAGGCCTTGCGCAGCGTGGCCGGCAGGCCCACGGCGGCGCCGATCTGCCACGCCTCGGGACGCACGGCCACCTTCACCATGCCGGCCGGCACGGCATAGCGCGGCGTCAGTGTGAGCGGGCCGAGCGAAACCTGGCCATCCTGCAGCGCCATCGCGGGGTACACCATGGCCTCGCCCATGAAGCCGGCCACGAATTCGCTCTGCGGCCGGCCGTACAGCTCCTCGGGCGCGCCGCGCTGGGCGATCACGCCGTGGTCCATCACGATGATCTGGTCGGACACGGCCAGTGCCTCGCTCTGGTCGTGCGTGACGTAGGCCACGGTGAGCTTCAGGCGCTGCTGGATGGCGCGGATCTCCTCGCGCATCTCGCGGCGCAGCCGGGCATCGAGGTTGGACAGCGGCTCGTCGAAGAGCAGCACCGCCGGCTCCAGCACCAGCGCGCGCGCCAGCGCCACGCGCTGCTGCTGCCCGCCCGACAGTTCGCTCGGCAGCCGCTCGTCGAAGCCGACCAGCCCCACCCCCTTGAGCGCGTCCCTGGCCCGCGCCTGCGCCTCGGCCTTCTTCTGCCCGCTCATGCGCAGCCCGTAGGCGACGTTCTCGATGACGTTCATGTGCGGGAAGAGCGCGTAGCTCTGGAACATCATCGACACGTTGCGCTCGCCCGGCCCGAGCGTGGTCACGTCGCGCCCGCCCATGAGGATCTGGCCCGAGGTGGGCGACTCCAGGCCCGCGATCATGCGCAGCGTGGTGGTCTTGCCGCAGCCCGAGGGGCCCAGGATGGTGGTCAGCGTGCCCGTCGGCACCTCGAAGCTGATGCCCTTGACGGCCAGCGGCGCGCTCGCGTCGGTGCCGTAGCGCTTGGTGACGTTGCGAAATTCAATGGACATGGGTCAGAACTCCAAATCGGACACCCGTACGCGAAGGGCGCAATGCTTTCGCAAAGGACGCGAAAGGAAAACAAAGAAACTGCTCATGGATTTCCTTCGCGTCCTTCGCGCAACTCTCGCGTGCTTCGCGTACGGATGTCCGTCTCTCAATGCGCGGCCACGGGCGGCGCGTTGACCTTGCGCCGCCCCAGCTTGCGCTCGCCCACCAGCAGCTGGATCAGCGCGATGGCGGCGGACATGAGGACGATCAGCACGGTGCAGTAGGCCAGTGCGACGCCGTAGTCGCCGTTGCCCACGCGGCCGATGATGTAGGTGGTGGCCAGTTCGTTCTCGGCCGTGACGAGGAAGATCACCGCGCTGACGGTGGTCATGGCGCGAACGAAGCTGTAGACCAGCGCGGCCACCAGGGCGGGCTTGAGCAGCGGCAGCACGACCTTGAAGAGCGTCTGCGCCGTGGAGGCGCGCAGCATCAGCGAGGCCTCGTCCAGCGAACGGTCGAGCTGCTTGAAGGCCGCAGTGCCGGCACGCACGCCCACCGGCAGGTTGCGGAACATGAAGCACAGGATGATGATCAGCCCGGTGCCCGTGAGTTCCAGGGGCGGCACGTTGAAGGCCAGGATGTAGCTCACGCCCAGCACGGTGCCGGGAATGGCGAAGGCGAGCAGCGCCGCGAACTCGAAGGCGCCCTGCCCCTTGAACTCGTTGCGCGCCAGCAGCCAGGCGATGAGCAGGCCGATGGCCGCGGTGATGGGCGCCGAGATGCCCGCCAGCTTGAGCGTGGTCCACAGCGAGTTCCATGCCGTGCCGGCCCACACCAGCCCGAACTGGCCCCACTCCAGCGAGAAGGCCGTCCTGAAGTGGTTGAGCGTGAAGGTGTAGTCGCGGCCCCAGGTCTGCACGAAGCCGCCCGCGAAGGCGAACAGGTACACGACCACCGTGAACAGGATCCACGGGAAGGCGATCGCGTAGATGGTCCGGCGCACGCCGTCGGGCAGCGGCATGGGAATGCCGGCATCGCCCTTGCCGCTCACGGTGGTGTAGTTCTGCTTGCCCAGCACGCCGCGCTGCAGCGCGAACACGGCCAGCGCGAACAGCGTCAGCACCCAGGCCAGCGACGCGGCGCGGCCCTGGTCGTACTGCGCGCCGACGATGGCGAAGAAGATGTCGGTCGACAGCACCGAGTACTGGCCGCCCACCACCACGGGATTGCCGAAGTCCGCGATGCTCTCGATGAAACCCACCAGGAAGGCATTGGCCAGGCCCGGCTTGAGCAGCGGCAGCGTGACGGTGAAGAAGGCGCGGCGCCGGTCGGCGCGCAGCATCTGCGCCGCCTCTTCCAGGCTGGGTGCGATGCCCTGCACCACGCCGCGCATGATCATGAAGGCGATGGGCGTGAAGGCGAAGAGCTGCGCCGTGAGAATGCCCGGCAGGCCGTAGAACCAGCGCGTGGGCGGCAGGCCGAACCACGCCTCCAGGGCCTGGTTGACCACGCCGGCGCGACCGAAGAGCAGGATCAGGCCCAGGCCCACCACGAAGGGCGGCGTGATGATGGGCAGCAGCGCGATCACGCGCAACGGCCCCTGCCAGCGCTTGCTGCCGCGCTCGGCCATGAGCGCCATCAGCGTGCCGAGGAAGGTGGTGCCTGCGGCCGTGAGCAGGGCCAGAACCAGGGTGTTCCAGGCCACGCCGCAGGCGGCGCCACCGGTGACGCAGCCCACGCCCCAGATGCGCGCGGTGAAGATGCGGTCCATGAAGGCGCCGATCGACCACTGCCCGTCCTCGTTGAAGAAGGCGCCGGCCAGCGCCTTGCTCACCGGGTAGGCGATGAACAGCAGCATCAGCACCGCGCAGCCGATGACCGCCCCCGACACGAACAGGTCGCCGCGGAAGAAGCCCAGGCGCGCGAGCCCGAAGGCGGCCAGCAGGATCAGCGCGGCGAGCGCGACGAAGCCGCCGGCGCCGATGCCGAACTGGTTGACCGACAGCTCGCCGAAGGCCGTGTTGAGCGCGGCCACGCTCCAGCCGCGCGCGCCGATGGTGAAGCCGGCGACGGCCAGGCCCAGGGCGCCGACGAGGCCGCCGGCCAGCAGCCAACGGCCCTGGCCGCGCCCCGGCCGCAGCAGCGCGCCGAAGGTGCAGAGCACCAGCCCCGCGAGGCCGACGAAGAGCCAGGGCCGGCCCTGGCGCAGCGCCTGCAGCAGGCCATTGGCCGCATCGCCTTCGTTGAAGACCTGCGGCAGCGCCTGGTACCAGCTCGTGTCCTGGATGGCATACCAGGGCAGCAGCAGGTAAGCGAGAAAGCCGGCGGCGATGCAGGACCACACCGCGCCGTTGGGTTTGCGTGTCATGGATGACGACTCCGGAAAGCCGCCGGCCGGATGCCGGCCGCGGCATCACCCCATCGACGGAAGCGGGGGTGAGCTGGCGCCATCAGCGCGGGATCGAGTTGACCTCTTTTTCCCAGCGGGCGATCAGGCGGCGGCGCTCGGCACTCGCGCCGTACTTCTTGTAGTCGTAGTTGATCAGCTTGATCTTCTTGAAGTCGGGCACGTTGGGGTCGACCACCGTGGCCTTGTTCGACGGCAGCTGGTACTGCTTGGCCGCGGCGCCGAAGGCCTGTGCGGCGGGTGTCAGTGCCCATTCGTAGAACTTCTTGGCCTGGTCGAGGTTGCGTGCACCCTTGATGATGCTCATGGAGCCGATCTCGGCGCCCGTGCCTTCCGAGGGCGTGACGGTCTCGATCGGGAAACCCTGCATCTTCTCCTGCGGTGCATCGTGCACGAAGCTGATCGACACGGCGGTCTCACCGCGCGCCACCGCCTTGATGGGGCCGGTGCCCGAGCGCGTGTACTGGCCCACGTTCTTGTGCAGCGCCTTGAGGTAGTCGAAGGCCTTGTCCTCGCCCATGAGCTGCACCAGGGTGGCGATCATGGTGTAGGCGGTGCCGCTCGAGGCGGGGTTGGCGACCTGGATGTCGCCCTTGTACTCGGGCTTGAGCAGGTCGGCCCAGCTGCGCGGCACGGGCAGCTTCTTCTTGGCGAGCAGTTCGGTGTTGTAGCCGAAGCCCAGCGGGCCCGAATAGATGCCCACGGTCTTGAAGCCCGACTGCTCGGCCTGCTGCTGCGCCCAGGGGTACAGCTGCGGCAGCGAGGGCGACTTGTACTCGAGCGTGAGACCTTGTTCAGCGGCCTGCAGGTGCGGATCGCCCGTACCGCCGAACCAGACGTCGGTCTTGGGGTTGTCCTTCTCCGCGATGAGCTGGGCCAGCGCCTCGCCCGAGCCCTTGAGCGCCAGGTTGATCTTGACACCCGTGGTGCGCGCGTAGACCGTGGCGATCATGTTGCACCAGTCGGCCTGCACCGAGCAGATGACGTTGACCTGCTGGGCCGAGGCACCGAAGGCCGCGGCGAGCGCCGCACCGGCGGCCAGGATCTTGAAACGCTTTTTCATGGAGTACTCACACCCTGCTGGAAAAATAAAAAATGGCCCGGCGGGCCGGCGCGTAGCTTAGCCGCGCAAACCGGTATCGGTCATCCGTGGAACTACCATTAGAGTTGCACGGCATCGATCCGGCTTTCGACGGCACCTTTTCACGGACCCAGGCTTCATGAGTTTCGATCTTGTTCTGTTCGGCGGCACCGGCGACCTCGCGTGGCGCAAGCTGATGCCCGCGCTGTTCCAGGCCTTCCGCCATGGCAGCCTGCCCGAGGGCGGCCGCATCATCGGCGTGGCGCGCGACGACCTCTCCGATGACCAGTACCGCGACCTCATCGCGTCGCGCTTCAAGGCGGTCGAGGGGGCCAAGCGGCCCAGCGAGGAGGAGTTCGCCCAGTTCGCGTCGATGCTGCACTACCTGCGGCTGGACCTGTCCAAGCCGGCCGACTATGCGCGCCTGGCCGACATGCTCAAGTCGCGCAATGCCGACACGGTGGTCATGTACGTGGCGACGGCACCGGCGCTGTTCACGCAGACGGTCGAGCAGATCGCCGCCGCAGGCCTGAACGGCCCGAGCACCCGCGTGGTGCTCGAGAAGCCGCTGGGCCACGACCTCGCCTCCAACCGCGCGATCAACGCCGCGGTGGGCAAGGTGCTGCACGAGAACCAGATCTTCCGCATCGACCACTACCTGGGCAAGCCCTCGGTGCAGAACCTGTTCGCGATGCGCTTCGGCAATGCGCTCTTCGAGCCCATCTGGCGCCGCGAGCACATCGCCAACATCCAGATCACCATCGCCGAGGAGGTGGGCGTGGAGAAGCGCGGGGGCTTCTACGACCAGACCGGCGCCCTGCGCGACATGGTCCAGAACCACGCGCTGCAGGTGCTGTGCGCGATCGCGATGGAGCCGCCCATCAATGCCCACGCCGACGCCATCCGCGACGAGAAGCTCAAGGTGCTGCGTTCGCTCGCGCGCTGGACGCCGGAGACGCTCGGCCTGCACGCGGTGCGCGGCCAGTACGTGGCCGGCACGGCCTATGGCGAGCGCGTGCCCGGCTACCGCGAGGAGCCGGGTGTCGACCCGGCCAGCCGCACGGAGACCTTCGTCGCGCTGCGCACCGAGATCGAGAACTGGCGCTGGGCCGGCGTGCCGATCTACATCCGCACCGGCAAGCGCCTGGCCTCGCGCGATGCGCGCATCGAGATCAACTTCCGCGCCACGCCGCACGCCATCTTCCGCACGCCCACCGGCGTCGCGAACAAGCTGGTGATCAACCTGCAGCCCAAGGACGGCCTGGAACTGCACCTGCTGGCCCAGGCGCAGGACCAGCGCCTGAGCACGAAAGGCGGCGTGCGCGCGGGCATGCTGCCGCTGGCGCCGGTGCAGCTGGACCTGGATTTCGACAAGCGCTTCGGCACCGAGCGCGTGGGCGCCTACGAGCGCCTGCTGCTCGACGTGATCGACGGCCGGCTGAACCTGTTCGTGCGGGCCGACGAGCAGGAAGAGGCCTGGCGCTGGGTGGAGCCGCTGATCGACAGCTGGCAGAGCGACGGCGCGCCGCGCCCCTATGCGGCCGGCACCTGGGGCCCGAGTGCGTCGAGCGCCATGATCGCGCGCGACGGCTTCGCATGGAGCGAAGAGCAGTAGCCAGCACCCTGCTGCTGCACGAGAAGACGGCCGCATCACGCGGCCGTTTCGTTTGCGATCCTGGGGGCCGGGTGCCGCCGCCTCAGGCGGCGCGGCCTTGCGGTGCGCCGCGCGAGCCCATCGCCAGCTGCACGACCAGCGCCACCACGATGTTCAGCGCCAGGGCCACGAGGCCCGTGTAGAGCGTGGCGCTGTGCCCGCCCAGGGCATAGGTGTGGACGGGCTTCACGCCATCGGCAAAGGCGATCCAGGTGCCCACGCCCAGGCCGGCAGCCCAGCCGGCCAGCAGCGCCGGCGCGCGCAGCCCCTTGAAGAACAGGCCGAACACCACCGCCGGAAAGGTCTGCAGGATCCACAGGCCGCCGAGCAGCTGCAGGTCGAGCGCGAATTGCGTGGGCAGGAAGAGGATGCACAGCAGCGCGCCGAACTTGACCACCAGCGACACGATCTTGGCCACCTGCGCCTCGCCGGACGGCGTGACCTGCGGGTTGACGTAGGCCTTCCAGAAGTTGCGCGTGAACAGGTTGGCCGCGCCGATGGACATCACGGCGGCCGGCACCAGGGCGCCGATGGCGATGGCGGCGAAGGCGAAGCCCGCGAACCATTCGGGGAACAGGGCGCCGAACAGCGCCGGCACCACGTCGTTGTTGCTCTTGACCGAAATGCCGGCCGCATAGGCCATGTAGCCCAGCAGCGCGATGAGGCCCAGGAGCACCGTGTACGCCGGCAGGAAGACGGCGTTCTTGCGGATGGTGTCGGCGCTCCTGGCGGCGAAGATGCCTGTCAGCGTGTGCGGGTACATGAAGGCCGCCAGCGCCGAGCCCAGCGCCAGGCTGGCATAGGGCAGGAACTGCGCCGGCTTGAGCGTGAGCCCGGTGGCGCCGCCCTTGGCCGCGTAGGCCTGGCCCGCGACCTGGAACACGTGCCCGTAGCCGCCGAGCTTCATCGGCACCAGCACCACCGCCACCAGCACCACGATGTAGATCATCAGGTCCTTGACAAAGGCGATGAGCGCCGGCGCGCGCAAGCCGGCCGCGTAGGTGTACAGGGCCAGGATGACGAAGGCCGCCGCCAGGGGCAGCTCGCCCACCAGGCCCAGCGCCTTGATGACCACCTCCATGCCCACGAGTTGCAGCGCGATGTAGGGCATGGTGGCGACCACGCCCGTGGCGGCGACCGCCAGCTCCAGCGCGCGCGAGCCGTAGCGGCCGTACACCACGTCGCCCGCGGTCACGTGGCCGGCCTGGTGGGCCGTGCGCCACAGGCGCGGCATGATGACGAACACGATCGGGTAGACCAGGATCGTGTAGGGCAGCGCGAAGAAGCCGTAGGCTCCGACGGCATAGACCAGTGCCGGCACCGCGATCACCGTGTAGGCCGTGTAGAAGTCGCCGCCCACCAGGAACCAGGTGATCCAGGTGCCGAAGCTGCGCCCGCCCAGGCCCCATTCGTCCAGGTGCTCGCCGGTGCCCTGCTTGCCGGCCATCCAGCGCGAGGCACCGAAGCCCATGACGGTGACCAGCACGAAGAAGAAGGCGAAGACGGCCAGCGCCGTCCAGTGGATGCCGCCGCCGGCCATCATTCATCCCCCCGCTTCACGCCGCGGCGGTAGACCAGCCAGATGAGCAAAGCCGTCACCGGCACCCACAGCAGCTGGTACCAGTAGAAGAAGGGGAAGCCGAACAGCGTGGGCAACTCGCTGTTGTAGAACGGCACCCAGAGGAGCCCGACGAAGGGCAGCAGGAGCAGGAACCACATGCACGTTTCCTTTGGTATGGGTTGTGATGGAAAACGGCACCGATGCCCGGCGCTGGCCAGGGCTGTGCGGAACCAGTCTAGTCCTGGCCCTGCCCACGTGCTTGTGAAGGGAATTGGGCTGAATCCCGCATGCAGCCTGCGCGAGACGCTACCGAATTGATAGCGTCAGGCCACGGTCAGGTGCGGTGTCTGCGTCCCGCCTGCCACGCCTGCAAGGGCCTTTTGTGCGCGGTGACGCCGCGGGCGCGAGCGCCTGCAGCAGGGGTCAGCCGAACTGCAGGCAGCGCATGCTGAGCGTGCCCGACTGGAAGCCTTCGTGCACGGTGCGGGCACGCTCGCCGGGCGCCGCCGCGCCGAGGGCGTAGAGGAAGGGGTAGTAGTGGTCGGGCATCGCCACGGCGACGTCGGCACCGGCCAGGCGCGGGTAGTCGACCAATGCCTGGTCGTCGCGGCCCGCCAGCGCAGCCTTCACCGCATCGTCAAAGGACTGCGCCCAGGGCCGGCTGGCGCTTGGGCCGTCGGGCGTGCCGCGGTCCGTCGCGCGCAGGTTGTGGACGATGTTGCCGCTGCCCATCACCAGCACGCCGCGCTCGCGCAGCGCCGCGAGGTCGCGCCCCACGGCGTAGTGGAAGGCGGCCGGCTTGTCGTAGTCGATGCTCAGCTGAAACACCGGCACGTCGGCCTGCGGAAAAAGATGCTTGAGCACCGTCCAGGTGCCGTGGTCCAGGCCCCATTGCTCGGTCGCGATGACGGGCGTCTGCCGCACGACGGCGACCGTCTCGCGCGCCAGCGCGGGATGGCCCGGCGCCGGGTAGCGCATGTCGAACAGCGCCTGCGGGAAGCCGCCGAAGTCGTGGATCGTCTTCGGCTGCGCCTGCACGCCCACCCCCGTGGCACCGCGGCTGAGCCAGTGGGCCGACACGCTCAGGATGGCCGCCGGCCGCGGCAGCTCCCGGCCCCAGGCGGCGAGCCGGCGCGTGAAGCCGTTGTCGCTGATCGCGTTCATGGGCGAGCCGTGACCGATGAAGAGGACCGGCATGCGCTTCGCGGCGGGTGCGCCCGCCCCGGCCTGGGCGATGCCGGCGAGCGACGCGAGCGCCGAGGTGGCGCCGAGCGCGGTCGCCATGACGATGCGGCGGCGGCCCGGCATGGGCGCCCCCGTCGTGCGCAGGAAGGGCAGGGATTCGTGGCGGATCATGGGTGGCGGTCGATGGCCAGGCGAATGTGCCTCACGCCTTCACCGCACGATGTGCCATTGCGCACATCCGCCGCGCTCTCGCGGCCTGCCGGCGGACCGCGGCGCCCGGCAGGCGCGTCAGATCCGGCCTTCCTCCACCGCGTGGCAGGCCACGCGGACGCCGCCGATCTGCTGGAGCACCGGCCGCTCGGCCGAGCAGCGCGCGTTGGCATGCGGGCAGCGCGGATGGAAGGCGCAGCCGCTGGGCGGGCTGAGGGGATTGGGCACCTCGCCCTGCACCGGCGTGCGCGAGCGGCCCGTGGCGTGCATCTGCGGGATCGCGTCGAGCAGCATGCGCGTGTAGGGATGGCGCGGCTGCGCGAAGAGCTCGCGCTTGTCGGCCAGCTCGACCAGGCGGCCGAGGTACATCACGCCGACCTGGTCGCTCACGTGGCGCACCACGGCCAGGTTGTGCGAGATGAAAAGGTAGGTGAGCCCGCGCTCGCGCTGCAGGTCCTTCATGATGTTCAGGACCTGCGCCTGCACGCTGACGTCGAGCGCCGAGGTGGGCTCGTCGCACACCAGGAACTCGGGCGCGGTGGCCAGCGCGCGCGCGATCGAGATGCGCTGGCGCTGCCCGCCCGAGAACTGGTGCGGGTACTTCACCATGTCCAGCGGCGACAGGCCGACGGACTTGAGCAGATCACCCACGCGCTCGCGCACCGCATCGCGCTCGGTCAGGATGCCGTGCTCGCGCATCGGCTCGGCGATGATGTTCTCGACGATCCAGCGCGGGTTCAGGCTCGCGTACGGGTCTTGGAAGATCATCTGGATGCGCTTGCGCAGCTTGCGCCCCTCGGCGGTCTTGAAGGCGGCGTGCGCGTCCTGCCCGTCGAAGTGCATGCCGCCGCGGGTGGGCTCGTACAGGCCCACCAGCAGGCGTGCCACGGTGCTCTTGCCGCAGCCGGATTCGCCGACCAGGGCGAGGGTCTTGCCGGCCTCGATCTCGAAGCTCACGCCGTCCACCGCGTGCAGCAGGGTGCGCGGCTTGCGCTCGAGCACGCGGTTGAGCCACGGGGCCGAGACGTCGAAGGTCTTGGCCAGGTCGTGGGCCACGACCAGCGGCTGGGCGACGCCGGCGCGCACGCCGGTGCTCTGGCTTTGCTGTTGGCTTTGCAGCACGGCACTCATGGCTGCACCTCCGGCAGGGGTTGGGCCGCGTCCGGCGTGGCGCGCTCGCCGGCCTCCCGTTCGCGCCGGTGCTGCGCAGCGACGGCGCTCTGCCCGCGGTGCGGGTCGGCGGCGTCGTGCAGCCAGCAGGCCGCATGGGTGGCGCCGGCGTTCAGCAGTTCGGGGCGATCCACGAGGCAGCGCTCGAAGGCGCGCGGGCAGCGTGGGTTGTAGGCGCAGCCCTGGGGGATGGCATTGAGGCGCGGCATGGCACCGTCGATCTGGTTCAGGCGCTCGCGGTCGCTCGCCATGTCGGGGATCGACGCCATCAGGCCGCCCGTGTACGGGTGCGCCGGCTGGTGGATCACCTCGTGCACCGGCCCGATCTCGGCCACGCGGCCGGCGTACATCACGGCCACGCGGTCGCAGGTCTCGGCAATGACGCCCATGTCGTGCGTGATGAGCATCACGGCCGCGCCGCGCTCGCGGCACAGGCGCTTGAGCAGCTGGATGATCTGCGCCTGGATCGAGACGTCGAGCGCGGTGGTGGGCTCGTCGGCCACGATGAGCTTGGGCTCGGCGGCCAGCGCCAGGGCGATCACCACGCGCTGGCGCATGCCGCCGGAGAACTGGTGCGGGTAATGGTCGATGCGCTGCTCGGCCGCCGGGATGCCGGTGTCCTTGAGCAGGTCGATCGCGCGGCGGCGCGCCTCGGCGTCGCTCACCTGCAGGTGCGCGCGGATGGTTTCGACCAGCTGGCGCCCCACGGTGTAGAGCGGATTGAGCGAGGTCAGCGGGTCCTGGAAGATCGCGCCGATCTTGCGCCCGCGGATGTGGCGCATCTGCTCGAAGCCGAGGTTGTCGATGCGCTGGCCCTCGAGCACGATCTCGCCGCTGGCCACACGGCCCGGCGGCTCGAGCAGGCCGATGATGGCGGCGCCGGTGAGCGACTTGCCGGCACCGGATTCGCCGACAACGCCGAGGATCTCGCCGGGCGCGATGTCGAAGGAGATGTCGTCCAGCGCACGCAGCGTGCCGCGGCGGCCGGGAAATTCGACGACGAGGTTCTTGACCTGGAGCAGGCTCATGGTGGCGTGTCCTTCGTCGTCAGCGCAGGCGGGGGTTGAGCGCGTCGCGCAGCCAGTCGCCCAGCAGGTTCACCGACAGCGCGATGAGCACGAGCATGAGGCCTGGGAACACCGTGATCCACCACTCGCCCGAGAACAGGTAGTCGTTGCCGACGCGGATGAGCGTGCCCAGCGACGGCGAGGTGGGCGGCACGCCCACGCCCAGGAAGGACAGCGTGGCTTCGGTGATGATGGCCGTGGCCACCTGGATGGTGGCCAGCACCAGCACCGGCCCCGTCACGTTGGGCAGCACATGGCGCAGCATGATGCGCAGCGGCGCCACGCCGGTGACGCGCGCCGCCTGCACGTATTCCTTGCTGCGCTCCACCATGGTCGAGCCGCGCACGGTGCGCGCGTACTGCACCCAGCCCGTGAGCGTGATCGAGATGATGAGCACGCCGAAGGCCAGGGACTCGTGCGCATTGGGGAACAGGGCCCGGCCCACACCGGCGATCAGCAGCGCCACCAGGATGGGGGGGAAGGACAGCATCACGTCGCACAGGCGCATGAGGAAGGAATCGAGCCAGCCGCCCCAGAAGCCCGCCAGCAGGCCGAGCAGCACGCCGATGAAGACCGACAGCAGCACCGACACCACGCCCACGATCAGCGAGATGCGGGCGCCGTAGATCAGCGCAGAAAGGATGTCGCGGCCCTGGTCGTCGGTGCCCAGCAGGTACTTGCTGCTGCCGCCATCGGACCAGGCCGGCGGCAGCCGCGCGTCGCCCAGCTCCAGCAAGGCGAGGTTGAACGGGTCGTGCGGCGCGACCCACCCGGCGAAGACCGAGCAGAAGATGCACACGAAGGCGATCACCGCGGCCACGATGGCCATGGGCGAGGTGCGAAAGCTGTGGCCGACATCGCTGTCGAACCAGCGGGCGAGGGTCTTGGTCATCGTGAAGGGGAAAACGCGGGCCGCGCAGAGATGTGAAGGACCGGCGGCCCGCCGGGTCAGCCGGCCGCCCGGTCGGGGCCGGGCCGGCAGGGCATCAAGGCTTGATGCTCATCCACTTGAAGGGCATGTAGTTGTCGGCCATCTGCACCAGCGTGACCTTCTTGCTCACGCCCCAGGCCAGCGACTGCTGGTACAGCGGCAGGTGGCCGATGTCGTCCGAGTGGACCTGGAAGGCCTCCTTGATCATCGCGTCGCGCTTGGGCTTGTCCGTCTCGGACTGGACCTTCACCGTGAGCTCGTCGAACTTCGGGTTGCAGTACGCGCCGAGGTTGAACTGGCCGTCGCCCGTCTTGTCGTCCGGGCAGCGCATCAGCGCATTCATCGCGTTGTGCGAGTCGTAGGTCGACGGCGTCCAGCCCAGCATGTAGAAGCTCGTGTCGCGGCGCAGGATCTTGGGGAAGTAGGTGCCCTTGGTCTCGGCCGCAAGGTTGATCTTCACCCCGACACGCGCGAGGTTGGCGGCCACGGCCTGGCAGACCTGCGCGTCGTTGACGTAGCGGTCGTTCGGGCAGTTCATCGTGACCTCGAAACCGTTCGGGTAACCCGCATCGGCCAGCAGCTTCTTCGCGCCATCGGGGTCGAAGGGCAGGCGCTTGTCCTGCGCCTCGGTCCAGCCGTTGATGCCGGGGCCGACCATGAGCCCCGTGGGCCGCGCCGCGCCGCGCATGACGGTGCGCTGGATGCCGTTGATGTCGATGGCCTGGTAGAAGGCCTGGCGCACACGCTTGTCCTTGAAGGGATTCTTGCCCTTCACGCTGGAGTACAGCAGCTCGTCGCGCTTCTGGTCCATGCCCAGGAAGATGGTGCGCAGCTCGGGGCCGACGACCGCGCGCGCATTGGGGCTGGCGTTCACGCGCGGGATGTCCTGCACCGGGATGGGTTCCATCACGTCGACCTCGCCCGACACCAGCGCAGCGACGCGCGTGGCCGGGTTGGCGATGGGGGTGAAGATCACTTCCTGCGCGTTGCCTTCGATCTTGCCCCAGTAGGCCGGGTTGCGGACGAAGACGGTGCGCACGTTCGGCTGGCGCTCGCGCAGCCGGTACGGGCCGGTGCCGTTGGCCTTGAAGGAGGCGGTGTTCTCGATGCCCTTGCGGCGGTCGACCGGCTTCTCGGCCTTGTTCTCGATGCACCACTTCTTGCTCATGATCATCACCGTCGAGAGCACATCGGGCAGCACCGGGAAGGGGGCCTTGGTCTCGATGTCGACGGTGAAGTCGTCGACCTTGCGCACCTCCTTGATGTCGTTGGTGTTGCTCTTCATGTCCGAGCCGTCGCCGGCGGCGCGCGCCAGGCTGAAGAGCACGTCGTCGGCGGTGAAGGGCGTGCCGTCGTGGAATTTGACGCCCTTGCGCAGCTCGAAGCGCCACACGGCGGGCGAGACCTGCTTCCAGCTCGTCGCCAGCAACGGCGCCAGGCTCAGGTCCTTGTTGCGGCCGGTGAGCGTCTCGTAGACGTTGGCCGTGGTCGACAGCTGCAGCGATTCGTTGAGCGAGTGCGGGTCCATCGACAGCGCGTCGCCCTGGTTGGCAATGCGGATGGTCTGGGCGTTTGCTATCAAACTTGTAGCTGCCAGCGCAGACAGGACGGCCGCTGCGGCCACTTTTTTCTTGAAATTCATGGAGGCACTCCTCGGGTTGGGATCACCGTGTGAACGGCGGTTCATTTCGCCGCGATGGCGGCGGGCTCTGCCGGCGTGCTGCGGGTACCAGCAAGCGGCATGCCCTGCTCGACCAGCCCCGCGTGCAACGCGGCGCCGAGCGGCAGGATCTCGTCATTGAAGTCGTAGCCGGCGTTGTGCAGGAAGGCGCCGCCGCGGGCATCCTGGCCGAGGCGCAGGTAGGCGCCGGCCTTCTTCTGCAACATGAAGGAAAAGTCCTCGGCGCCCATGCTGGGTTCGAGGTGCCGCTCGACGTTGCGCTCGCCCACGATGGACGCGGCCACGTCGCCCGCGAAGGTGGCCTCGGGCGCCGTGTTGATCGTGGCGGGGTAGATGCGCTCGTAGCGCAGCTCGGCCTTGGCGCCGAAGGCCTGTGCGATGGAGGTGCAGAGTTCGCGCAGCCGCTGCTCGACCTGGTTCTGCACCCGCAGGTTGAAGGTGCGCACGGTCCCGACGAGGCGCGCGGTGCCGGGGATGACGCTGAAGGCATCGAGGTCGCCGGCCTCGACGGCGCACAGGCTGATCACGGCCGCATCGATGGGCCGCACGTTGCGCGACACGATGCTCTGGGCGGCGGTGATGATGTGGGCGGCGACGAGCACCGGGTCGACCGTGAGGTAGGCGTGCGCGCCATGGCCGCCCTTGCCCGTGATGTCGATCGTGATGCGGTCGGCGGCGGCCATCATGGCGCCGCGGTTGATGCCCACCGTGCCCGCGGGCATGGCGGGCCAGTTGTGCATGGCATAGACGGCCTCGACCGGGAAGCGGTCGAACAGGCCGTCCTCGATCATCACGCGCGCACCGGCGAAGCCTTCCTCGCCGGGCTGGAAGATCAGCACCGCCGTGCCGTCGAACTGGCGCGTCTCGGCCAGGTAGCGGGCGGCGCCCACCAGCATGGCGGTGTGGCCGTCGTGGCCGCAACCGTGCATCAGCCCCGTCTTGGCCGACCGCCAGGCCAGGTCGGGGTTGGCCTCCTTCATGGGCAGCGCGTCCATGTCGGCGCGCAGGCCGATCATGCGGCCGCTGGCCGTGGAGCGCCCGCGGATCACGCCGACCACGCCGGTCTTGCCGATGCCGCTGTGGATCTCGTCCACGCCGCAGGCCCGCAGGGATTCCTGCACGCGGGCCGCGGTGTAGACCTCCTCGAAGCCCAGTTCCGGATGCGCGTGGAGGTCACGCCGAAAGGCGGTGAGTTCGGGATGGAAGCTCGCGATGCGTGCGAAGGCGCGCCCGCCGGCGTGGTAGCGCAGCGCCGTCGACGCGCTCATTTCGGGTGGACGCATGTCGCCCATGTTCAGTGCCCTCCTGCCTTGCCGACGCGCAGACGCGGGTCGACGACGAAGTACAGCAGATCGACCACGAGGTTGATGACCACGAAGATCAGCGCGATCAGGCACAGGTACGCGGCCATCACCGGGATGTCCGCGAAGGTGACGGCCTGGATGAACAGCAGGCCCATGCCCGGCCATTGGAAGACCGTCTCGGTGATGATCGCGAAGGCGATGAGGCCGCCGAGTTGCAGGCCGGTGATGGTCATGACCGGCACCAGCGTGTTCTTGAGGGCATGGCCGAAGTGGATCGCCCGGTTCGACAGCCCGCGCGCACGCGCGAACTTGATGTAGTCGGTGCGCAGCACCTCGAGCATTTCGGCGCGCACCAGGCGCATGATCAGCGTGAGCTGGAAGATGGCGAGCGTCACCGCGGGCAGGACGATGTGGTGCCAGCCATCGACCGTCAGCAGACCGCTGCGCCACCACCCGAGCTGAACGATGTCGCCGCGCCCGAAGCTCGGGAACCAGCCCAGGTGCACCGCGAACACGAGGATCAGCAGGATGCCGATGAGGAAGGTCGGCAGCGAGACGCCGAGCAGGCTCAGCGTCATGAACATCTGGCTCATGAAGGTGCCGCGGCGCAGCGCCGCGTAGACACCCATCGGGATGCCGATCAGCAGCGCCAGCAGTGCAGCGACGAGGGCCAGTTCGAGCGTGGCCGGAAAGCGCTCGGCAATCAGGCTGGAGACCTTGGCGCCCTGCCGCAGGCTCAGGCCGAACTCGCCTTGTGCGGCATTGACGAGGAAGTGCCAGAACTGGACGACGAAGGGCTTGTCCAGCCCGAGCGCCTGGCGAAGCTCCTGGATCTGCTCGGGTCGCGCATCCTGGCCCAGCAGGAACACCACCGGGTCGCCGACGTACTGGAAAAGGAGGAAGGAGATGAAGGCCACCGCGACCATGACGATCACGGCCTGTATCAGGCGGCGCAGGACGAAAGCGAACATTCAGTGGGGCAAGTTTCGGGGCATGCTAGCAGAGCAAGGGTTGTGCCTGCCGCACTGTTTCCCTCGGGTTTGCACTTAATTGGGGCACGGAAAAAAGGGCTCCGAAGAGCCCTTCCACGCGCCGGCAAGACGGCGTCAATCGACCTTCACGAGACGCCAGTCGATGCGGTTGTCGGCCCGGTGAACGACCTGGATGTTCTTGCGCATCGCCCACGGAATGATCTGGTTGTGCAGCGGCAGGTAGGCGACGTCCTCGTGCGACAGCACCAGTGCCTTCTCGATGAGCTCGTTGCGCACCTTGAGATCGGTCTCGACCTTGACGCGTTCGATCAGTGCGTCCATCTGCGGGTTGGAGTACCGCCCCACGTTGTAGTTGCCGTCGCCGCCGGCACCGACGGTGCGCAGCAGCGACTGCAGGCTGTAGAGCGCATCGAAGGTCGGCACGCCCCAGCCCAACATGTAGATGCTGGCTTCGTAGCGCTGGATCATCGGGAAGTAGGTCACCAGCGGCAGGGTGCGCAGCTTGGCCTTGACGCCGACCCGGGCCCACATCGCCGTCACCGCCTGGCAGATCGCCTCGTCGCTGATGTAGCGGTTGTTGGGGCAAGCGAAGTCGACTTCGAAGCCCTGCGCGTAACCGGCGTCGGCCAGCAGTTTCTGGGCGGCCGCCAGGTCGTAAGGCCAGCGCGCGTCCGCCTTCTTGGTCCAGCCGTTGACCTGCGGAGCGACGAGCGTGCCGGTGTTCTGCGACAGGCCGCGCATCGTCACGCGATTCAAGGCGTTGATGTCGATCGCCTGGTACAGCGCCTTGCGCACGCGCGCATCCTTGAGGGGGTTCTTGCCCTTCACGTTGGAGCCGGGCAACTCGTTGCGGTGCTGGTCCATGCCCAGGAAGATGGTCCGGTTCTCGACCCCGTCGATGACCTTGAGGTCAGCGTTGCCGCGCAGGCGCGGCAGGTCCTGCGGGCTGGGATCGAGCACGAAGTCGGTCTCTCCCGACAGCAGCGCGGCCAGCCGGGTGGCTTGCGACTTGATCGGCGTGTAGACGATCTCGGTCACGTTGGTCGGGTTCTTGCCCCAGTAGTTCGGATTGGCCGCAAGGACCAGTCGCTGGTCCGGCTGCCACTCCTTGACCACGTAGGGGCCGGTACCCATCGCATTGCGGTGCGCGAAGGTCTCCTCCTGCGTCTTGATGTCCTTCGGCGAGGTCGAGTTGTTCTTCTCGGCCCAGGCCTTGCTCATGATGCGCAGTTCTGTGAGCTGGTTGATCAGCGTGGGCGTCGGCGCCTTGAGCAGGATGTCGACCGTGTTCGCGTCGACCTTCACCGCCTTGTCGATGCCTTCCGCGTACACCGCGTAGTTGGACGTCTTGGCCATGGCGCGCATGATCGAAAACACCACATCGTCCGCCGTGAGCGGCGAGCCATCGCTGAACTTCACGCCAGGGCGCAGCTGGAAGCGCACCTGGGTGGGCGACACGTTCTTCCACGAGAGGGCCAGTTGCGGTTCGGGCTTGAAGCTGGTGCTGTTGTAGTAGACCAACGAGTCGTAGATCGCCGCGTGCACCCCGTTGCCCAGGGCGTTGTTCTGCGAATGGACGTCGAGCGTCGGGATGTCGCTCGCGCTGGACCATTTGAAGGTCTTCGCATGCAGCGTCGGCGCCGCCAGCAGCGTCAACGCCATGCCCATCGACAGGCACAGGGGCTTGATGGATTTCATGAACTCCTCCTCGTTGATGAAGAGGCGGACTATTGCAACGCGCCTGCGCAATTGCAATGAAGTGCTACTGTGACCAAGGGCTTTTCAGGTCTGCAGCCTACACGGCACGCAATAAAAAAAAGCCACCCGACTTTCGTCGGATGGCTTTGATCTCTCGATCGAGGCTGGCCGAAGCCAGCTGTCGATTAGAACGAGTGACGGATACCGAAGTCGTAGCCGGTGGCCGTCTTCGGAACGTACACGCCGCCGTTGAAGGACGTGCCGAACGTCGGCGAACCGCCGGTGGTCGTCGCGGCGATGACGCCGTTGTTCTGCGCATCCTTCAGGCTGATGCGGGCAACCGTGGCGTACAGCGCGGTGCGCTTCGACAGGTTGTGCACGTAGCCGATGGCGAACTTGCTGGCCGAAGCGTCGCGGTTCGTGTTGAAGAACGAGAACGTCACCGGATCCGGAGCGTTGTACTTCACCTTCGAGTACGAAGCGCGGATCAGGCCGGCACCGACGGGCACCGTCACGCCGATCAGGGCGCCGTTGTACTTGTCGGTCGTGCCGGTGTTGACGTAGTACGGCAGACCAGCCAGCGTCACCGCGGTGGACGATTCGGTCTTGTCCTTGATTTGCGACAGTTCACCGAACAGCTTCACGGGACCGAAGTCGTACGAAGCGCCCAGGTTCAGGGTCTTGATCTTGTCGCTGGTCAGGCCAACCAGGGCCGGGGTTGCCGGATCCTTGGTGTCTTCGCCGTAGGCGATGGCGACGTCCAGGGGACCGTTGGCGTAGCCGAAGCGACCGCCGACGTAACGGCCACGCTTGCTCGGGCTGCCTTGGATCCAGTCGGACTTCACGTTCTCATGCAGCGCGTACTGCACTTGGCCGTAGAAGCCGCCGAGGTTCGGGGGCAGGAAGTAGCCGATGCTGTTGCTGGTACGGACGTAGTTGTCGCCGTCACGGAACGCGGCAACCGGGTTCGTCGAAGCCGTGTTGTGGGCCGTCGCCAGGTTGCCGGCGAAGGTCGAGATCACGTTCGTGCCAACGCCGTTGGTGCCGAAGGGATCGAAGACGGTGTCGTTCCAGAAGGTCGGGGTGTAGTCGCGACCCAGGCGGATTTCACCGAAGCCACCCGACAGGCTCACCGTCGAACGACGGTTGAAGTTGTAGATGCCACGTTGGCCGTCATCATTGCTGATGCCGGACTCGAGCCAGAAGCTGGCAGCCAGGCCGCCGCCCAGGTCTTCCGTACCGCGGAAGCCGATACGGCTGGAGTTGTAGCCCGAGTTAGCCAGTGCGGTTTGGCTGCGCTTCAGCGAGCCGGGCAGGCCGAAGGCGGGGAGCACAAACGGGTTGGCGACGAACAGATTGCTCTTGGTCGAATAGCCGCTGACGGAGGCATCAACGATACCGAACAGGGTCACCGACGATTGCGCCGAGGCAACACCGGCAACAGCCAGGGCAGCCAGAGCAACGAGGGATTTTTTCATTGCAAGTTTCTCCAAGGTTAAGACATAGGGCGCCGGTGCGAAGGGATCACCGTGCTGGCACGTTTGTGCTCCCACCGGGCCCCGGGCCAACCTCCTTTTGGGAAGTTGTTGCTATTGCACCAGAGGCGCCGCATCAGGGCAAAACAAATTGGCTCAAACTGGCATGGGCCGGGTCGTTTCGTTGCAGCAGTGCAACAGGCATCCGCCCTGCTCTCATACCGCATTGCGAAATGATGCTGCGCAAACTGCACGCTCCGCAGTGCTTTCACAATATGGCATATGTCACTCACTCTGGACACCTTCCTTGGCGCAGCCGATTCGGCGCTCCGCACGCTATTCGCGACGCCACATGCATCCCGCGCTCAACCCCTGCCCGCGGCAACCGAACCGAGTCTGCCGCTCGGCCATGCCGAGCAGCGAGAGGCGGGCGCTCTGATGCGAGTCAACCATGTCGGTGAAGTTTGCGCCCAGGCCCTCTACACGGCGCAGGCAGCCACCACGCGCGACCCGGCGCTGCGTCGACAACTGCTTGAAGCGGCCGATGAGGAAACCGACCATCTCGCCTGGACTCGTCAACGCCTGGATGCACTGGGTGCTCACGCATCCTGGCTCAATCCCCTCTGGTACGCCGGCGCTTTCACGTTGGGCCTGGTGGCGGGCCGACTGGGCGACCCGTGGAGCCTGGGCTTTGTTGCCGAAACAGAGCGCCAGGTCGAAGCCCATCTGGACGGCCATCTCGATCGACTCCCAGCGGGCGATGCGGCGTCACGCGCAGTGGTGGTGCAGATGAAGGAGGACGAAGCGCGGCACGCCCAATGGGCCACCCATGCTGGTGCCGCCGAGCTCCCTGCCCCGGTCAAGACGCTCATGCGGTGGGCTGCGCGTGTGATGACGACGGTCGCGCACAGGGTCTGAGTGGGGGCTGAGCGCCGACCCCGCTCAAAGGTCGATCAGGTCGAAGCTTGTCGTGATTTCGGCGGTCTTGCCCAGCATGATCGTGGCCGAGCAATAGGTGTCATGGCTGAGCGCGATCGCGCGCTCCACCGCGGCAGTCGGGATGTTCTTGCCGGCGACCGTGAAATGCATGTGGATCTTGGTGAACACTTTCGGATCCTTCGGCGCCCGTTCACTGGTGAGTTTGACGCTGCAGCGCTCGACCTGGTGCCGCCCGCGTTTGAGGATCATCACCACGTCGTAGGCGGTGCAACCACCCGTGCCGGCCAGCACGGTTTCCATCGGTCGCGGCGCGAGGTTCTGTCCGCCGTTCTCGGGTCGAGCGGCGTCAGGAGCCCCATCCATCGTCAGCACGTGCCCACTTCCCGTTTCGGCCACGAATCCCATGGCCGAGCGCGTGCCGCTTTGCCCCGTCCAACTCACTGTGCATTCCATGCTGTTCAATAACTCCGAGAGGCAGCGGCGCGGTCAAATTTCACGTTGACCCGCACTTTGCAGCCGATGTGTGGGGGATTTGCATCTGGCGTGTTGCATCGCAACAAAGCCTCGCTATACTTTATTTCAACGCGCAATCACTTGCGCACCGGTTGTCTCCTCCACCCTCCCAATTGGTGGATTTAGCCCCGAGTCGCAAGACTCGGGGCTTTTTTCTTGGCGATTCGCCAATGCACAGAGCAGCCGCCACGTCGGCCGCAGGTCTAGCTGCTCTGGCTGCCCTGGCTGTTGCCGGTGTTGCCTCGGCGCAATCGTCGGTGACCCTGTTCGGAGTTGTTGACGCGTCGGTGAGCCACTACACCACGAAGAGCGACTACTTCAACAACGCGCCGCTTTACACCTTCAGCAACGGCACCATCGCCCTCAACCCCGCTGCGCTGGCCTTCAATCCGGGCGCTGTCTATGGCGCAAAGAAGAGCCAGACGGCCCTTGCCAACTCCGGGTACAACTCCAGCCGCCTCGGCTTCCGTGGCACGGAAGACCTCGGCGGCGGTCTGGCTGCCAGCTTCTGGCTGGAATCCAGCATCAGCAACGATGACGGCGCGAAGGGCATCAGCAACTTCAACCGCCGCTCCACGGTGAGCCTGTCGGGGGGTTTCGGCGAAGTCCGCCTGGGCCGCGACTACACGCCGACCTTCTGGAACGATACGGTGTTCGACCCCTTCGGCACGAACGGTGTCGGCACCAATTTGATCTCCGTGATCAACGGCAACCTCGCCAGCGCAGCGTCGAGCACCGCCGTCGGCGCTATCGCGAACCCTGGCACTATCGGTCTGGGCGGTTCGGACAACTATGTCCGTACCAGCAACAGCATCGGCTACTTCCTGCCTGCAAACCTGGGCGGCTTCTACGGTCAAGTGCAGTACGCGCTGCATGAGAACGTGAAAAACAGCTCCGGCTACGTGGCAGCCAATACCCAGCAGCACACCTCGCCCTCCACCAAAGGCCGATACGTCGGCGGTCGCTTCGGCTACGCGAACGGCCCGCTGGACGTCGCAGTGGCTTATGGCCAAAGTACGGCGGCGGATATCGACACCGGCCTGAGCACCTTCTCGCTTGCGCCGTTCTTCGGCGGCTCGCTGCTGAACTCGACCAACACCGCAGTGACGGCCGATCGGAAGATCAACTCGTTCAACCTGGGCGCCTCGTATGACTTCGGTCCTGTGAAGCTGTTCGGCGAGTTGTCGCAAGTCAAGGACAAGTGGACTTACTCCACCTCGACGATGTCGCAGGCGACCCTGTCGCTTCCAGGCCTCGCCCCGATCAGCGCGTCCGCCGGCCAGGGTGCGTTCGGCTCGCAGACCGACAAGTACAACGGCTGGCTGGTCGGAGCGACCGTCCCGGTCGGCGCAGGCCTGATCCGCGCTGCCTTCTCGCGTGTGAAGCTCAACAGCGGCGCGCCGGGCACGGCCGTGTCGTACGTGCTGCCCAACTCCTTCAATTCCGGCGCTCTGAACCCGTTCGCCCCAAGCTACGATGCTTCGGCCAACAAGTTCGCGCTTGGCTATGTGCACAACCTGTCGAAGCGCACGGCTCTCTATGCCACGTACTCGCGTACCAGGATCAAGGACGGCTACAACGGCGGCGGCGTGATGGGCGCAACGGCCGGTGGCAGCCCGACCTACCTGGCCAGCGGCACCGCGTCGACCAATGGCTGGGCAGCACGCAGCGCAACCGGCTACGACTTCGGTATCCGTCACTCGTTCTGATCGGAAACTGGCTTCGGCCAGATCAGCGCAAAGCCATGCAAGCCATCCAGCGAGAACCGTTGGATGGCTTTTTTCGTTCAAGGCTCCTTGCGGCCTCTGCGGCTTTGAAGCAAACCAACATTCATTTCACCGCTCAGGGTAGAGGCGTAGAACCGCTCGATCATGTTGACGCTGGTGCGCGCATTGCGCGCCAGCGTCAACATGTCGATGCCTTGTCCGTAGAGCAGGCGCAGCGTGATCGCCGTGTGGCGCAGGCAATACAGTGTTCGCTTCTGCCCCAGCGGACCAATGGCCAGGCCGGCAGTCTCGAGCGTCCACTTGAAGAAGAAGTTCAGGATCGCGAGCGCCTGTCCCCGGTCTCTGACATGCGGCAGGAAAAGGTAATCATCGGGCCCGCCAAAGCCCTGTTGCCGCTGGTGCGACAGCAGCGCTTCGTAGACATGCACGGCCGCACGCAGACTCACCATCGGCTGGCTGTGCCGCTTGGTCTCGGGCAGGCGCATGCGCAGATAGAGGTGCCGTCCACGCACCACATCGATGTGGCCGTGCTTGACCTCCTTGATGTCGCTTGGCCGCACAAAGGTGTTGACCATCCATCGAATCAGCCAGGGCAGTTCGTCCGGCATGTAGAGCAATTCGCGCGCGATCCAGAATCGGTCCCCCTTGCCAAGGCTGGCAAGCACCGGATGCGGCTGTCCGCGCAACGCGCGTGCGACGGCGACCATGCGGCGGTATTCGCCAACGCCGAATGCGCCTCGGGGCTGGCTGCGCACCTTGACGCGCGGCAGCGCCGGTACCTCCGCAATGATGCCCATCAGGACGGCGTGGGCCAAGAGCTTGCGCAGGAGCACCAAGTACTGAGCGATGGTCGTGCTCGAAAAGCCTTCGGCACCGAGCCTGTCCACCAGTTCCTGCGCACGTTGGGCGTTGACCAGTTTGATGGGCACGTCGCCCAGCAACGGCAGGATGTGCGCGTCGAGTCGGTTGTTCATCACCTGCCAACTGCCCCAGGCGATCTCGCCGCGCTGCACGCGCGCGCGCTCCGCTCGGAGCAAATGGACTGAGAGGTTTTTGACAGGAACGTCAACGTCGCTGACAACAAATGTCAACTGATGTGGGGGCACGGGGTCCCCGGATGGTGCTCGCTCTGAAAAACCCGAATCGTTCGCCGCAACCACTGAAATCAGGGCCGGGTTAACAAACATGTCCATCTCCCTCTGAAGCAGCAAGAAGGGTGCCGCTTATCATTTCT
>JAVHYA010000004.1 GCA_031119395.1 Pseudomonadota bacterium | reverse complement strand
ACACCTTCCGCGCCAGCGGCGCCGGCGGCCAGCACATCAACAAGACCGACTCGGCGGTGCGCGTCGTGCACCTGCCCACCGGCATCGTGGCCGAATGCCAGGACGGACGCAGCCAGCACGCCAACAAGGCCCAGGCGCTGCGCGTGCTGCAGGCCCGGCTGCAGGACAAGGAGCGCAGCGAGCGTGCCGCCAGGGAGGCCGCCACGCGCAAGGGCCTGATCGGCAGCGGCGACCGCAGCGACCGCATCCGCACCTACAACTTCCCGCAGGGGCGGCTCACCGACCACCGCATCAACCTCACCCTCTACAAGCTGGCCGCCATCATGGAAGGCGACCTCACGGAGGTGCTGGCCGCGCTGCGCGCCGCGCGCGAGGCCGAGCAGCTGGCGGAATTGGAAGAGGCGACGGCCTGATGGCGGATCCGCAGGACTTTCAAGCCAAATCGGCCTCCGGCGCCCAGCGGGCGGGCGCAAGCAGCTATGAAAACGATAGCGTCGGCACGACGCTGCAGCAGGCCCTGCGCGATGCCGCGGCGCGCGGCCTGGACCGGCTCGACGCGCAGATCCTGCTGCTGCACGCGCTGGGCCGCCCGGCGCACGAGCGCGCCTGGCTGCTGGCGCACGACACCGACCCGTTGCCGGCAGCCGCGGCCGCCGACTTCGCCGCGCTGTGCGGGCGCCGCGCGGCCGGCGAGCCGGTGGCCTACCTGCTGGGCGAGAAGGAGTTCCACGGCCTGCCCCTGGCCGTCGATGCCCGCGTGCTGGTGCCGCGGCCGGACACCGAAACCCTGGTCGACTGGGCGCTGGACTGCCTGGCCGGCCGACCGGCGCCGGCCGTGCTGGACCTGGGCACCGGCAGCGGCGCCATCGCCCTGGCGCTGCAGCAGGCGCGGCCCGACGCCCAGGTCGACGCCGTCGACGCCAGCGCCGACGCGCTGGCCGTGGCGCGTGCCAACGCCGAACGCCTGGGCCTGCCGGTGCGCTTTCGGCAGGCCGACTGGCTGGATGGCGCCGGAAGCGCCCGGCCCGGCGGCTACGCGCTCATCGCCAGCAACCCGCCCTACATCGCCGAGGGCGACGCCCATCTGCCCGCGCTGCGCCACGAGCCCGCCGGCGCCCTGGTCAGCGGCCCCGACGGGCTGCGGGACATCCGCCGCATCGTGGCCGACGCCCCCGCGCACCTCGCCGAGGGCGGCTGGCTGCTGCTGGAGCACGGCCACGACCAGGCGCCGGCCGTGCGCGCCCTGCTGGCCGAGCGGGGCTTCACCGAGGTGCAAGGCCGCGACGACCTGGCCGGCATCGCCCGCTGTTCCGGCGGGGTCTGGCGCACGGTGAAATAATCCGCCCCAGTCTTCCATCCGGCCATTCCAGCCCCACTTCCACGACGAAGGAACCCACCATGAGCGACGTTCAGCAACGCATCGACGACCTCGTCAAGACCAACGAAGTCCTGCTCTTCATGAAGGGCACGGCCAGCTTCCCGATGTGCGGCTTCTCGGGCCGCGCGATCCAGATCCTCAAGGCCTGCGGCGTCGACCCCAAGGCCGTGAAGACCGTGAACGTGCTCGAGGACCCCGAGATCCGCGCCGGCATCAAGGACTACAGCCAGTGGCCCACGATCCCGCAGCTGTACGTCAAGGGCGAATTCATCGGCGGCTCGGACATCATGATGGAGATGTACGAGTCGGGCGAACTCCAGCAGGTGCTGGCGCAACCGGCGTAAGGCCGCCCCAGGCATGGCGCACGATCACCCCCACGATCACGACGACCATGCCGAGCCGGCGTGGAAGCACGACGGCGTCCGGGTCATCCCCGGCAACCAGCTCGACACGAACACGGCCCAGACGCCCGGCATGAACCGGGCCGCGGCCATCAACTTCGCCCGCGTGGGCGCCCAGAAGCTCTGGGCCGGCACCGTGACCATCCATGCCAACGCCAAGACCGGCGCCCACCACCACGGGCACCTGGAGTCGGTGATCTACGTGGTGCGCGGCAAGGCCCGCATGCGCTGGGGCGAGCAGCTCGAGTTCACGGCCGAGGCCGGCCCGGGCGACTTCATCTACGTGCCGCCCTACGTGCCGCACCAGGAGATCAACGCCAGCGCCACCGAGCCGCTCGAGTGCGTGCTGTGCCGCAGCGACGGCGAGGCCGTGGCGGTGAACATCGACATCGAACCGGTCGAGAAGCCCGAGACGGTGCTGTGGGTGGACCCCACGCACCCGACCGGCGGGGTCTGAGCCACCCCGCCACGCCCCGGCGGCCGCCGCCGATTGACCACCGGGCACGGCTTGTGCTGTGATCCTCCGGTGTTCGATTCGGAGGTGTCCATGGATTCCCGCAGTCTCGTTCCGGCCGAAGCCGCCTTCCAGCTGCCCGTGGCGCAGCTGCGCAGCGTCTACCAGACCCACGAGGTGGAGCGCAAGCTGGCCAAGCTGCCCGAGCGCGAACACGAGCACCTGCGCACCACCTACGAGCGCATGCTCGAGCGCGGACCCGAGCGCTTCCAGGTCAAGCCCAGCGGCGTGCCGGACATGGCCTCGCTGTACGACGAACTCCCCAACTTCACCGACGCGCTGGACGACGTGCGCCGGCACGTCGCCCTGGCGCAGGACTGCCGCGACGGCCTGGAGGTGACGCCCATGCTGCTGCTGGGCCCGCCGGGCATCGGCAAGACGCACTTCGCACGCCGGCTGGCGGAGCTGCTGGGCACCGGCATGTCGCTGGTGCCGATGAGCTCGATGACGGCGGGCTGGCTGCTGTCGGGCGCCTCCTCGCAGTGGAAGGGCTCCCGCCCCGGCAAGGTCTTCGAGACCCTGGTGGACGGCCAGTACGCCAACCCGGTGATCGTGGTGGACGAGATCGACAAGGCCAGTGCCGACGCACAGTACGACCCGCTGGGCGCCCTCTATTCGCTGCTCGAGCACGACACGGCGCACAGCTTCGTGGACGAATTCGCCGAGGTGGCCATCGACGCCAGCCAGGTGATCTGGGTGAGCACGGCCAACGACGAGCGCTGCGTGCCCGAACCCATCCTCAATCGCATGAATGTGTTCGAGATCGATGCCCCCTCGCCCGAGCAGGCGCGGCGCATCGCGCGCAAGCTGTACCGCTCGATCCGCGGCGAACACGACTGGGGCCGCCACCTGGCGCCGGAAGCGGCCGACGACGTGCTCGACGCGCTGGCGGCCCTCGCGCCGCGCGAAATGCGGCGCGCGCTGATGACCGGCTTCGGCAACGCCCGGCTGGCCAGGCGCGACACGGTCCGCGTCGAGGACCTGCCCCGCAGCGCGGCCGGCGCGCGCGGCCGCATCGGCTTCGTGCAGTAGAGGGCGCTATCCTTCCGGGCGCGCGCGGCCGATCGGGCCGCGCCGCCGGAACCGATGCCCCTGACCCAAAGCCTGCTGATCATCGTCGTGCTGATCGCGACCAGCGCCTTCTTCTCGCTGGCCGAGATCTCCCTTGCCGCGTCGCGCCGCCTGCGGCTGCGCCAGATGGCCGACGAGGGCGAGGCGCGCGCCGAGAAGGTGCTGCGCTTCCAGGAACAGCCGGGGCGCTACTTCACCGTCGTGCAGATCGGCCTGAACGCCGTCGCCATCCTGGGCGGCGTGGTGGGCGAAGGCGCACTGACGCCGTACTTCGCGCAGGCCTTCGAACTCGCCTTCAGCGTGGACACGGCGCAGCGCCTGGCCTTCGCGGCGTCCTTCGTGAGCATCATCGCGATCTTCCTGGTGTTCGCCGACCTGTTCCCCAAGCGCCTGGGCATGAACGACCCCGAGCGCCTCGCGATCCGGCTGGCGCCGCCGATGCAGTTCTTCATCACGCTGCTCGGCCCGGTGGTGTGGCTCTTCATGCGCTGCACCGACCTGCTCTTCAAGCTGCTGGGCCTGCCCAACCAGCGCGACGACAAGATCACCTCGGCCGACATCCTGGCCATGACCGAGGCCGGCGCGCAGGCCGGCGTCCTGGCCGTGCGCGAACAGCAGGTGATCGCCAACGTGTTCGAGCTCGACACCCGCCTGGTCAGCAGCGTGATGACCAGCCGCGACCGCATCGCCTGGCTGCACAAGGACGACCCCGAGGCGGTGCTGCGCGCGCGCATCGTGGCCGAGCCCTTCTCGGCCTACCCGGTGTGCGAAGGCGACATCGACCACGTGCTGGGCTACGTCGACGCCAAGGAGATGTTCCACCGCGTGCTGTCCGGCCAGCCCCTGCACTTCGACAAGGGCCTGCCGCTGCACAAGGCGCTGGTGATCCCCGACCGGCTGACGCTGACCGAGGTGCTGGAGCAGTTCCGCCAGGCCGGCGAGGACTTCGCCATCGTGGTCAACGAGTACAGCCTGGTGGTGGGCGTCATCACGCTCAACGACGTGATGAGCACGGTGATGGGCGACCTGGTGCCGCCGTCGGACGACGAACAGCAGATCGTGCGGCGCGACGACAACTCCTGGCTCATCGACGGCGTGACGCCGATCCAGGACGTGCAGCGCGCGCTCGACATCGACGAACTGCCCCATGCCGACGAGTACGAGACGCTGGCCGGCTTCCTGATGGTGATGCTTCGCCGCGTGCCCAAGCGCACCGACTGCGTGAGCTGGGGCGGCTTCACCTTCGAGGTGATGGACGTGGACAGCCACCGCATCGACCAGGTGATGGTGACGCGCGGCGGGCCCGCGACGGCCAAGGCCGCGCCCTGATTTTTTGAACGTTTTGGGCCTGCAGCGCCCGCGGGACGGGCGCCGGCAGCTATCAATTCAGGAGCAGATCAGCCCGGCGCGACCGCCGTCGGCGCCCGGTCGTCGAAAACGTAGCTGCGCTGGTTGGCGAACACCGCGTCCGGGTACGGCGCGCGGCCGCGGCTGCCGTTGTAGCGGCCCAGCGTCATGAACAGGTCGCCGCGCTCGCGGTCGAGGTAGTGGCGCAGGATCACGCAGCCGAAGCGCAGGTTGGTCTGCATGTGGAAGAGCTTGCCGGGGTCGCCGTCGCCGATCACGCGCGTCCAGAAAGGCATCACCTGCATCAGCCCGCGCGCGCCGGCGCTGGAGACGGCGAACTTTCGGAAGTTGCTCTCGACCTGGATCAGGCCCAGCACCATGCTCACCTCCAGCCCGGAGCGACGCGCCTCGTACCAGATGGTCTGCAGCAGTTCGATGCGCTCCTGCCGGTCGGGCACCTTGCGGCGGATGCGGTCGCCCATGGCGCCGAGCCACCGCAGGTAGCGCAGGCGCGATTCGGTGTCGTTGAATTCGGGCACCGGCGGCGCGGTGTTGTGGATCGCGGCCGAGAGCGCGGTACGCGCCGAGTCGATCAGCGGCTCCTCGATCTGCGCGCCGGCCCACGCGGCCCCGGGCCAGGCCAGCGCGGCGGGCGCGCCGGCCGCGGCCAGCAGCAGGCCCCGGCGCGACAGGCCCGGCGTCAGGCTCATTGGAGTACCTTCGGCTTCGCCTGCGGTGCGAGCCCCCTCGGAGCGGCCGGGCGGGGGCTCATGCCGCCAGACGGCCTTTCAGGAAGGCGAAGGCCTCGGCCACCGGCACCTTCGTCGCCGCGGCGTCGCGGCGATGCTGGTACTCGACCATGCCGTCCTTCAGGCCCTTGTCGCCGATCGTGAGCCGGTGCGGCACGCCGATCAGTTCCCAGTCGGCGAACATGGCCCCGGGGCGCTCGTTGCGGTCGTCGAGGATCACGTCCACGCCGGCGGCCAGCAGCTCGGCGTACAGGCGCTCGGCCTGGGCCTTCACGGCCTCGCTGCGGTCCATGCCGATCGGGCACAGCACGACGGTGAAGGGGGCGATGGCGTCGGGCCAGATGATCCCGCGCTCGTCGTGGTTCTGCTCGATGGCGGCGGCCGGCAGCCGCGTGACGCCGATGCCGTAGCAGCCCATCTCCAGGAAGCGCGGCTTGCCGTCCTCCTCGAGGAAGGTGGCGTTCATGGCCTGGCTGTACTTGGTGCCGAGCACGAAGACATGGCCCACCTCGATGCCGCGCTCGATGGCGAGGGCGCCCTTGCCGTCCGGCGAGGGATCGCCGGCGACGACGTTGCGCAGGTCGGCCACCAGGTCGGGCTCGGGCAGGTCGCGGCCCCAGTTGACGCCGGTCATGTGGAAGTCGACCTCGTTGGCGCCGCAGATCCAGTCGGCCATGACAGCGACCTCGCGGTCGGCCACCACCTTCACCGGCTGCTTCAGGTTCAGCGGACCGAGGTAGCCGGGCTTGCAGCCGAAGTGGGCCTCGATCTCGGCCAGCGTGGCGAAGCGGAAGCCCGCATTCAGGCCCGGCAGCTTGCTCACCTTGATCTCGTTCATGTCGTGGTCGCCGCGCAGCAGCAGGAGCCAGACCTGCACGCCCTTCGGCTGGCCGGCATCGTCGACCACGTCGGTGGCCAGCACCAGCGACTTGACGGTCGTGGACAGCGGCACGCCCAGCAGTTCGGCGACCTCGGCGCAGGTGGCCTTGCCGGGTGTCGGCGTCTTGGTCAGCGGCTTGGCGGCGGCCGGGCGGGGGCCGGCGGGCGCGAGCGCCTCGGCCTTTTCCATGTTGGCGGCGTAGTCGCTCTCGGGGCAATACACGATCGCATCCTCGCCGGTGGCGGCGATGACCTGGAACTCTTCCGACAGGTCGCCGCCGATGGCGCCGCTGTCGGCCGCCACGGCCCGGTAGCGCAGGCCGAAGCGGTCGAAGATGCGGCGGTAGGCGTCGGCCATGGCGCGGTAGCTGGCCTTGGCGCCGTCGAGGTCGCGGTCGAAGCTGTAGGCGTCCTTCATGATGAACTCGCGCCCGCGCATGAGGCCGAAGCGCGGACGCCGCTCGTCGCGGAACTTGGTCTGGATCTGGTAGAAGTTGCGCGGCAGCTGCTTGTAGCTGCGGATCTCCTGGCGCGCGATGTCGGTCACCACCTCCTCGCTGGTGGGCTGCACGACGAAGTCGCGCTCATGGCGGTCCTTGATGCGCAGCAGCTCGGGGCCCATCTTGTCGAAGCGGCCGCTCTCCTGCCACAGCTCGGCCGGCTGCACGACGGGCATGGTCAGTTCCACGGCACCGGCCCGGTCCATCTCCTCGCGCACGATGGCCTCGACCTTGCGGATCACGCGCAGGCCCATGGGCATGTAGGTGTAGATGCCCGCGCCGAGCTTCTTGATCATGCCGGCCCGGGTCATCAGCCGGTGGCTGGCCACCTCGGCGTCGGCCGGGGCTTCCTTGAGGGTGGAAACGAGGAATCGGGAGGCTTTCATCGGTCGCGTCGGGGAGCGGTCAGGCAGGCTGAAAAACAAAGGGCCGCATGCACGGCCCTGGCTGGTCGACGCGGGGTGCGCCCCCTCATGCATCTATGCATAATCGAACCAGTTCAAAAATTGGGGTTTGATTATGCTTGACCGGGACGGCTTCAGGCCCAACGTCGGCATCGTCCTGCTCAACCAGAAGAACCAGGTTTTTTGGGGCAAGCGCATCCGCACCCATTCCTGGCAATTTCCGCAGGGCGGGATCGATCGGGGCGAGACACCCGAGCAGGCCATGTACAGGGAACTGCACGAGGAGGTCGGCCTCCTGCCCGAGCATGTCCGCATCGTCGCCCGCACGCGCGACTGGTTGCGCTACGAGGTGCCCGATCGCTTCATCCGCCGCGACGCCCGCGGCCACTACAAGGGCCAGAAACAGATCTGGTACCTGCTTCAACTGGTGGGCCACGACTGGGACCTGAACCTGCGTGCCACCGACCATCCCGAATTCGACGCCTGGCGCTGGCACGACTACTGGGTCCCGCTGGACGTGGTGGTCGAGTTCAAGCGCGGCGTCTACGAGATGGCCCTGACCGAACTGGCGCGCTTCCTGCCAAGGCTGGACACGCGCAACCGTTTCCTGCGCAGCGGCATGCGCGGCCGCGAGGCCGAGCGCCACACTGCGCCCATCGCCGGCAGCGAGCCGGCCTTCGAACTTCCGCCGGGGGCGACCTTCGACCCCGACCCCAACACTGCGCCCACCGCCAATGCACCCGCTTCCTCGCCTTCTGTCCCTCCCTCCCCTACGCCCGACGGGCTGCATGCGCCTCGTTAGCCTTGCCGCACTGGCGCTGTTCATTGCGGGCTGCGCCAGCTCGGGGGGCGGCGAAGACCCGTACCGCAAGCTCGAGCGCGGCGAGGACCTGAATCACAAGTGGGTCGAACCGGCGGAATGGAAGGAGAGCGAAGTGCCGCCCCCGCCGGCCTTCGACATGAAGCGCTTGGTACCCCTGGCCATGCCGCCGTACATGAGCCTGAAGTTCGGCGTCGACCCGCAGACCATGACTGTCACGCCGGATGGTGTGGTTCGCTACGTGGTGGTCGCGTACCGCGAGGCCGGCAATGCAACCAACGCCTTCTACGAGGCCGTGCGCTGTTCCACCGACGAATACAAGACTTACGCACGATACGCCGGCGACGGCTGGTCGCAGGTCTCGAAAGCGGAGTGGAAGAAGATCGACGACCGCAACTCGATCTACACGGCAGAACTCGCCAAGCAGTCGCTGTGCCGCGGACGCGCGCCCCGCGCATCGGTGCGCGCCATGCTGCAGGAGCTGAAGCAGCCCGAACAGCTGATGAAGTGAGCCGGGTGCTCAGCCCGCCACGGGCATGAGCACCAGGTTGTCGCGGTGGACCATCTCCGGCTCCGCCGCATAGCCCAGCAGGCGCTCGAATTCGGACGAAGGCTTGCGGCACAGCAGCCGCGCCTCGGCGCTCGAGTAGTTGGCCAGGCCGCGGGCCAGTTCGAGGCCCTGCGGGTCGCGGATGGCGATCACGTCGCCGCGAGAAAAGTCGCCTTCCACCGCGGTCATGCCGATCGGCAGCAGGCTCTTGCCCTCGCCGCGCACCTTGGCGGCGGCGCCCGCGTCGACGGTGACCGCGCCGCGCATCTGCAGGTGGTCGGCCATCCAGCGCTTGCGCGCCTGGTGCTTGGCGGTCTGCGCGACCAGCAGGGTGCCGATGGATTCGCCCGCCACCAGGCGCAGCAGCGCGTCCGGCTCGCGGCCCCAGGCGATGACGGTCGACGCGCCGGAGGCGGCCGCCCGCTTGGCGGCAAGGATCTTCGTGATCATGCCGCCGCGGCCGATGCTCGACCCGGCGCCGCCGGCCATCGCTTCGAGCGCCGGATCGCCGGCCTGGGCCTCGTGCACGAAGGTGGCCGCGGGGTCCTTGCGCGGGTCGGCGGTGTACAGGCCCTTCTGGTCCGTGAGGATCACCAGCGCGTCGGCCTCGACCAGGTTGGCGACCAGCGCGCCGAGCGTGTCGTTGTCGCCGAACTTGATCTCGTCGTTGACGACCGTGTCGTTCTCGTTGATCACCGGCACCACGCCCAGGCCCAGCAGGGTGAGCAGCGTCGAGCGGCCGTTGAGGTAGCGCTCGCGGTCCGCCAGGTCGGCATGGGTCAGCAGCACCTGGGCGCTGCCCAGGCCGTTCTCGCGCAGCTTGGTCTCGTAGATCTGCGCCAGGCCCATCTGGCCCACGGCGGCAGCGGCCTGGAGTTCGTTGACTTCCTTCGGACGGCTCGTCCAGCCCAGGCGCTTCATGCCCTCCGCGATGGCACCGCTGGACACCATCACCACCTCCCGGCCGTCGCGCACCAGCGCCGCCAGTTGCCGGCACCATTCACCGATGGCCTGCTCGTCGAGCCCGCGGCCTTCGTTGGTGACCAGGCTGGAGCCCACCTTGACCACGATGCGACGCGCATCGCGCAGGACGGTGGAGGTGAAGGTATTCGAAGTCATACGGGCCGAAAACGGGCGTGGAGGGCGTGGATAGGGCGCAGGCAGCTATCGATTCGATAGCAAATATCGACTACTCGGCCGATGGCGTGAAGCGGGGATCGACCTCGGCGGGCGGCTGTTCGGCCTGTTGCTGCGTGCGCACCTGCTGGTAGACGGCCTGCACCAGCGACTCGCAGCCTTCGCGCGTGAGGGCCGAGATCTCGAACACCGGGCCCTTGAAGCGCAGGCGCTTCACGAAATCCTTGACGCGCGCCTCGCGCTCGTCGGCCGGCACCATGTCCAGCTTGTTGAGCACCAGCCAGCGCGGCTTCTTGTACAGGCCTTCGTCGTACTTCTTCAGTTCGCCCACGATGGCCTTGGCCTGCGCCACGGGGTCGATGCTGTCATCGAAGGGGGCCATGTCGATGACGTGCAGCAGCAGGCGTGTGCGCTGCAGGTGGCGCAGGAAGAGGTGCCCCAGGCCTGCGCCTTCGGACGCGCCCTCGATCAGCCCCGGCAGGTCGGCGACGACGAAGCTCTGCTCCGGCCCGACGCGCACCACGCCCAGGTTGGGATGCAGGGTGGTGAAGGGGTAGTCGGCGATGCGCGGCCGCGCGTTGGAGATGGCGCTGATGAGCGTCGACTTGCCGGCGTTGGGCATGCCCAGCAGGCCGACGTCGGCCAGCACCTTGAGTTCGAGCTTGAGGCTCTTGCGTTCCCCGGGCCAGCCGGGCGTCTTCTGGCGAGGCGCCCGGTTGATGGACGATTTGAAGCGCAGGTTGCCGAAGCCGCCGTCGCCGCCCTTGGCGATGGTGATGACCTCGCCGGGCGTGAGCAACTCGTGCAGCACCTCGCCCGTCTCCGCGTCGCTGATGATCGTGCCGACCGGCATGCGCAAGGTCACGTCCTGCCCGGCGGCGCCGAACATGTCGGAGCCCATGCCGTGCTGGCCGCGCTTGGCCTCGTGGCGGCGCGAATAGCGGAAATCGACCAGCGTGTTCAGATTGACGTCGGCCACGGCCAGCACGTGGCCGCCCCGCCCGCCGTCGCCACCGTCAGGGCCGCCGAACTCCTTGTACTTTTCATGGCGGAACGACACGCAGCCGTTGCCGCCGTCGCCGGCGGCGACATCGATGAAGGCTTCGTCGACGAACTTCATGGGAGGTGGAGTTTACAAACGCGGCGCTGCCGGCGCGGCTCGGGCGAAGGGAGGGGTCGCGCGACGCAGGACCCGGAAATGACGAAGCCCCGACAGGGCGGGGCTTCGGAGGTGGGCTGGACTTCCGAGGAAGCTCAGACCGGGGTCACGCTGACCGTGTGCTTGTTCAGCGCACCCTTGGTGCCGAAGGAGATGCGGCCATCGACCAGCGCGAACAGCGTGTGGTCCTTGCCGACACCGACGTTCACGCCGGCGTGCATGCGGGTGCCGCGCTGGCGCACGATGATCGAACCTGCGCTGACGACCTGGCCGCCGAAGGCCTTCACGCCGAGCATCTTGGGCTTGGAATCGCGCCCGTTTCGCGTAGAGCCGCCGCCTTTTTTCTGTGCCATGGTGTCTGCTCCAGTTAGCCGGCGATCGCACCGATCTGCAGTTCGGTGAACTGCTGGCGATGGCCTTGACGTTTCTGATAGTGCTTGCGACGGCGCATCTTGAAGATGCGAACCTTGTCGTGCTTGCCGTGCGCCACGACCGTGGCCGTGACGGTTGCGCCGGACACCAGGGGGGTGCCGACCTTGATTTCAGCGCCGTTGCCGACGGCCAGAACCTGGTCGATCACGATTTCCTGGCCAACGTCCGCAGCAATCTGTTCTACTTTAATTTTTTCGCCGGAAGCAACGCGATACTGCTTGCCACCGGTTTTTATGACCGCGTACATAGGGACCCTTCTTGGTATTCCGGGAACGTGGTTCCCGGAAGATGGCTCCGCAGCGAATTCTGCGAAGCCTTCCACTATACCATGCGGCTGAACTCTTCGCCAGCCGGGCGCCCGGGTCGCCGATCCGCCCCGGAGCGCTCCCTATAATCCGCGCCTTTCCCCGAACCCCTCGCGCCCCCGGCGCCGCCGCCCTTGTCCGCCCCTACCTCCTCCGCCAGCTCCGCCGCCCTGGACCTCATCGCCGGCGACATGGCCGAGGTGGACAAGGTCATCTCTGCACGGCTGGACACCGGCGTGCCGCTGGTGAGCCAAGTGTCCAGGTACATCATTGCCGCGGGCGGCAAGCGCCTGCGGCCGGCGCTGCTTCTTCTGATGTGCGGCGCCCTGGGCTACACCGGCCCGCAGCGCTTCAACCTGGCGGCCGTGGTGGAGTTCATCCACACCGCCACCCTGCTGCACGACGATGTCGTCGACGAGTCCACGATGCGGCGCGGGCGGCCCACGGCCAACGAGTCCTTCGGCAATGCCGCAAGCGTGCTGGTCGGCGACTTCCTGTACTCGCGCGCGTTCCAGATGATGCTGGACTCGCGCGACATGCGCGTGATGGAAATCCTGGCCGACGCGACCAACGTGATCGCCGAAGGCGAAGTGCTCCAGCTGATGAACATGGGAGACGCGTCGCTGGACGAGACCGCCTACCTGCATGTCATCCGATCCAAGACCGCCAAGCTGTTCGAGGCGAGCACCCAGCTCGCCGCCGTGCTGGCGGGCGCCCCGGCCGACGTGGAGGCGGCCTGCGCCCGCTACGGGCAGGCGCTCGGGACGGCCTTCCAGGTCGTCGACGACGTGCTCGACTATGCGGGCGATGCCGCCGAAACGGGCAAGAACGTGGGCGACGACCTGCGTGAAGGCAAGACCACCCTGCCCCTCATCCTTGCCATGCAGCGCGGCCGCCCCGAGCAGGCCGACCTGATCCGCAGTGCAATCCAGCAGGGCGATGTCAGCCAGCTGCCCCAGCTCATCGCCGTGGTGAAGGAAACCGGCGCGCTCGACGCCACGCGCGCGGCGGCGGCAGCCGAGGCGCAACGCGCGATCGACGCATTGGCGATGCTGCCCTCGAATTCCTTCACCAAAGGTTTGCTACAATTGGCGGCTCAGTTGCTTGAACGCCGCGCCTAAGTCACCAGCGAAGGTCGAGTTTCAAATCTGGCACATCGGGGTGTAGCTTAGCCTGGTAGAGCGCTACGTTCGGGACGTAGAGGCCGGAGGTTCGAATCCTCTCACCCCGACCAGTCTTGGTCATGTAATGCGGAATGCTGCGCAGAACTGTTGCGGGCTTGCGATTTACAGCACCAGGTCGATCAGCGATGATCGTGAATCAATTTTTCACGTCCGTTACATCTGCTGAATGGCTGCTGCCGACCCCCTTGCCAAAGAAAGTGCTTCCGTCGCCCTGCCGGGGCTGGCCCGTGCACTGATTTCGGCGGGCAAGCTGCAGGCCAAGGCGGCCGAAGAGATCTACCAGAAGTCGCGCACGTCGCGCAGCAGCTTCATTGCCGAACTGACCGGTAGCGGTGCGGTTTCGGCGTCCGATCTCGCGCACACCTTGTCGAGTGCTTTCGGCGCCCCGCTGCTGGACCTCGACGCCATCGACCCGCAGCGGCTGCCCAAGGATCTGCTGGACAGCAAGCTCTGCCAGTCCTACCGCATCGTCGTCCTCGGCAAGCGCAACAACCGCCTCATCGTCGCCACGGCCGACCCCTCGGATCAGCAGGCGGTCGAAAAGATCAAGTTCGCCTCGCAGATGGGCGTGGACTGGGTCATCGCCGAGTACGACAAGTTGTCGCGCATGGTCGAGGCAGCGGCGGTCAGCGCGGCCGAGACCATCGACAACATCATTGGCGGCGAGTTCGAGTTCGACGAGGCATCGACCGAGGCCTCGGATGCGCCGGACCAGGCCGCCGCGGAGGTCGAGGACGCGCCCGTGGTGCGCTTCCTGCACAAGATGCTGCTGGACGCGTTCAGCATGCGCGCCTCGGACATCCACTTCGAGCCCTACGAGCACAACTACCGCGTGCGCTTTCGCGTCGACGGGGAACTGCGCGAGGTCGCGAGTCCGCCGGTCGTGATCAAGGACAAGCTGTCCTCCCGCATCAAGGTCATCTCGAAGCTGGACATCTCCGAGAAGCGCGTGCCGCAGGACGGCCGCATGAAGCTCAAGGTCGGGCCCGACCGGGTCATCGACTTCCGGGTGAGCACCTTGCCGACCCTGTTCGGCGAGAAGATCGTGATCCGTATCCTCGACCCGAGCAGCGCCCGCCTGGGCATCGACGCACTCGGCTACGACCCCGAGGAGAAGCAGCGCCTGATGGATGCCATCGGCCGGCCGTACGGCATGATCCTGGTCACCGGCCCCACCGGCTCGGGCAAGACGGTGTCCCTGTACACCTGCCTCAACCTGCTCAACAAGCCGGGCGTCAACATCGCCACGGCCGAGGACCCGTCGGAAATCAACCTGCCCGGCGTCAACCAGGTCAACGTCAACGAACGCGCCGGGCTCACCTTCGCTGCAGCGCTGCGCGCCTTCCTGCGGCAGGATCCGGACATCATCATGGTCGGCGAAATCCGCGACCTCGAGACCGCCGACATCTCCATCAAGGCGGCGCAGACGGGCCACCTCGTGCTGTCGACGCTGCACACCAACGACGCGCCGACCACGCTCACGCGCATGCGCAATATGGGCATCGCGCCCTTCAACATCGCGTCCAGCGTGATCCTGATCACCGCGCAGCGCCTCGCACGACGCCTGTGCGTCACCTGCAAGGCGCCAGCCCCCGAGATCCCGCGGCAGGCGCTGCTCGACGCCGGATTCAAGGAGGCCGAGCTCGACGGTTCCTGGAAGCCCTACAAGCCGGTGGGCTGTTCCGCGTGCAGCGGCGGCTACAAGGGCCGGGTCGGCATCTACCAGGTGATGCCGATCAGCGAGGAGATCCAGAAGATCATCCTGCGCGACGGCAGCGCGCTGGACATCGCCGCCCAGGCGGAACGCGAAGGCGTGCGCTCCCTGCGCCGCTCGGGACTGCAGAAGGTCATGCAGGGGCTGACTTCGCTCGAGGAAGTGGTCGGCGTCACCAACGAGTGACGCGACATTGGAGATTCGCATGGCAACCGCCGTCCAAACCAGAAATGCCAAGGAAACCGTCTACGAGTGGGAAGGACGGGACCGCAACGGCAAGGTCGTACGCGGCGAGATGCGCGCCGCGGGCGAGAACCAGGTGCAGGCCAGCCTGCGCCGCCAGGGCGTGCTGGCAACGAAGATCAAGAAGCGCCGCATGCGCTCGGGCAAGAGCATCAAGCCCAAGGACATCGCGATCTTCACGCGGCAGCTCGCCACCATGATGAAGGCCGGCGTGCCGCTGCTGCAGGCCTTCGACATCGTCGGACGCGGCAACGCCAACGCCAACGTCACCCGGCTGCTCAACGACATCCGGACCGACGTCGAGACCGGGACCTCGCTCTCGGCCGCCTTCCGCAAGTTTCCCAAGTACTTCGACAGCCTGTACTGCAACCTGGTCGAGGCCGGCGAAGCGGCCGGTATCCTGGAAGACCTGCTGGACCGTCTTGCCACCTACATGGAGAAGACGGAAGCGATCAAGTCGAAGATCAAGTCGGCCCTGATGTACCCCACCGCCGTGATCGTGGTGGCCTTCGTGGTCGTGGCGATCATCATGATCTTCGTGATCCCGGCCTTCAAGCAGGTGTTCACCTCCTTCGGTGCCGACCTGCCCGCGCCCACGCTGTTCGTGATGGCGGTGAGCGAATTCTTCGTCTCCTACTGGTGGCTGATCTTCGGCGTGATCGGTGGCGGACTCTATTTCTTCATCCAGGCCTGGAAGCGCAACGAGCGCGTGCAGCGCTTCATGGACCGGCTGCTGCTCAAGCTGCCGATCTTCGGTGCGCTGATCGACAAGTCGTGCGTCGCGCGCTGGACGCGTACCCTTTCCACGATGTTCGCCGCCGGCGTGCCGCTGGTCGAAGCCCTCGACTCGGTGGGCGGTGCCTCGGGCAACACGGTGTACGGCGACGCGACGGTCAAGATCCAGCAGGAGGTGTCGACCGGCACCAGCCTGACCACGGCCATGACCAACGCCAACCTCTTTCCCTCGATGGTGCTGCAGATGACGGCCATTGGCGAGGAATCCGGCTCGATCGACCACATGCTGGGCAAGGCCGCCGACTTCTACGAATCCGAAGTCGACGACATGGTGGCCGGCCTGTCGAGCCTGATGGAACCCATCATCATCGTCATCCTCGGCACCATCATCGGCGGCATCGTCGTCTCGATGTACCTGCCCATCTTCAAGCTCGGCCAAGTCGTCTGATGCGGGACACGGTGCTGCTCGACGCCGCCGTCGGCGGCGTCCTGGGCCTGCTCATCGGCAGCTTCCTCAACGTCGTCATCCACCGCCTGCCGAAGATGCTCTACCGGGGCTGGCTCACCGATGCGGTGGCCAACCTCTCGTCGAGCCAGCAGGCGCCGAGCCTCTGGCAGCTGGTGTTCGGCACGGCGTCCATCGCGCCCGCGCCCCTGGTCGCCCATGCCGACGAGGCGCTCAAGCAGGTCGATGCGCTGCCGCCGCTGGGCCTGGCGCGGCCGGCATCGCGCTGCGGGCACTGCGGCCATCGCATCCGCTGGTACGAGAACATCCCGGTCCTGAGCTTCCTGGTGCTGCGCGCCCGATGCTCGGCCTGCGGCACGCCGATCGGCTGGCGCTACCCGGCCGTCGAACTCGCGACCGGCGCCCTCTTCGCCCTCTGTGCGTGGCGCTTCGGCCTCACGGTCACCGGTGCCGCATGGGCCGCGTTCTGCGCACTGCTCGTGTGCCAGTTCATGATCGACCTCGACACGCAGTTGCTGCCCGATTCGCTCAATTACCTGCTCCTCTGGCTCGGCCTGGTCGCCTCGGCCAGCGGCCTCACGGGCGTCCCGCTGGCCAGCGCGGTGTGGGGCGCAGTGGCGGGCTACCTCAGCCTGTGGCTGATCTTCCACCTCTACCGGCTGGCGACCGGCAAGGAAGGCATGGGATTCGGCGATTTCAAGCTGCTGGCAGCACTGGGCGCCTGGCTGGGTGCGGATTACCTGATCGCGATCGTCCTGGTCTCCTCGCTGGTGGGCGCCGTGCTGGGCGGCCTGCTGCTCGTGGCCGGCCGGCTCGCCCACAAGGACATCCCGATCTCCTTCGGCCCCTTCCTCGCCGGCGCCGGCCTGCTCTGCCTGGCCATCGGCCCCGACACCGTGCGGGTGCTGGCGCCCTTCGCCTTTCCGTTCGGCGCCCTGGCCCGCTGAGGCAGGACAGACATGCGGCGCATCGGCCTGACCGGAGGCATCGGGAGCGGAAAGAGCACCGTCTCGGCCCTGTTGCAGGCGCTGGGCGCCGTCATCGTCGACACCGACGCCATCGCCCGCTCGCTCACCGTGGCCGGCGGTCCGGCCATGCCGGCGCTGGTCCAGGCCTTCGGAACCGACATGGCCGACGCGACCGGGGCCCTCGATCGCGCCCGCATGCGCGAGCGGGTCTTCGCCGACGCCGCCGCCAAGCGTGTGCTCGAAGGCATCCTTCATCCACTCATCGGTGCGGAGTGCGAGCGCCAGGCCCGGGCCGCCCAGGGTCCGGCCGTCGTCTTCGATGTGCCGCTGCTGGTCGAATCCGGGCGCTGGCGGCGCATGGTGGACAAGGTACTGGTCGTCGACGCCAGCACGCAGGCACAACGCGAGCGGGTGATGGCTCGCTCCGGATGGAGCGACGAGGCGGTGCAGGCCGTCATCGCGCAGCAGGCCACGCGCGCCGCGCGTCGCGCCGCCGCCGACGCCGTGCTGTTCAACGACGGCATCACCGTCGAGGAACTCGCCGCGCAGGTGCGGAGTCTTTGGGACAGGTGGTTGGGCGCCGCCTTGCGATAATCGCGCGTTCGCCGCACGCGCACCGCCACCTCCGGGCGGACCCCGCCAACAAGAAGACAGCGCAGGCACGCAGATCCCGCGACTCGCGCTTCCCAAGATGCTGTTCAACTCCTACGCGTTCATCTTCGTCTACTTTCCGATCGTCGTGATCGGTTTCTTCCTGATCGGATGGCGCAACACGCGGGCGGCGGCCGGCTTCCTCGCCCTCGCATCCCTGTTCTTCTACGGCTGGTGGAGCGTCAAGGCGCTGCCCCTGCTGATCGGCTCGATCTGCATCAACTACTGGTTCGGCCTGCGGCTCACGCCGCAGCCGGAGCGCTCAGACGCAGGCCGCAAGCGGATGCTGGTCATCGCGCTGACCGTCAACCTGGTCGTGCTGGGGATCTTCAAGTACGCCGATTTCTTCGTGGCGAACATCAACGACGGGTTGGTCGCGGCGGGCATCGCGCCCCTGCCCCTGCTGCACGTGGCCCTGCCCATCGGCATTTCGTTCTACACCTTCACGCAGATCGCCTTCCTGGTCGACTGCTGGCAGGGCAAGGTGCGCGAGCGCAGCTTCGTTCATTACGTGCTCTTCGTCACCTACTTCCCGCACCTGATCGCGGGGCCGGTGCTGCACCACGCGCAGATGATGCCGCAGTTCGCCAACCCGGCGACCTACCGCATCGACACCAACAAGTTCGCGCTTGGCCTGGCCATCTTCACCTTCGGCCTGGCCAAGAAGCTGCTGATCGCCGACAAGATGGGCCAGTACGCCGACATGGTGTTCCACGGCGTGCAGGGCGGCACCGTGCCCGGCTTCGGCAGCTCGTGGTTCGGCGTGCTCGCGTACACGCTGCAGATCTACTTCGACTTCTCGGGGTACTCCGACATGGCCGTCGGCCTGTCGCTGTGCCTGGGCGTGCACCTGCCGCTGAACTTCAACTCGCCGTACAAGTCGACCAGCATCATCGACTTCTGGCGGCGCTGGCACATCTCGCTGTCGACCTTCCTGCGCGACTACCTCTACATCCCGCTGGGCGGCAACCGCCTGGGCGAGGCGCGCCGCTATCTCAACCTCTTCCTCACGATGCTGCTGGGCGGCCTGTGGCATGGCGCGGCCTGGACCTTCGTGATCTGGGGCGCGCTGCACGGCGCCTTCCTCGTCGTCAACCACCTGTGGAACGCCAAGGTGCGCAAGGGCCGTCCCCCGAGCCGATGGAGCATGCCGCTGCGCTGGCTGCTCACCTTCCTGTGCGTGATGGTGGCCTGGGTCGTGTTCCGCGCCGACAGCATGACCACCGCCATGCACCTGTACAAGGGCATGCTGGGCCTCAACGGCATGGCGCTGTCGGCGTTCACCGAATTCAACATCCCCTACCGCAAGCCGGAGTTCTTCCAAACGCTGCTGGTGGGCCTGTTCATCTGCCTGGCGCTTCCGCCCACGATCACGCTCCAGCGCTGGGTGCCCCAGGTGCAGCGCCTGGCGCAGCGGCCCCAGCTGTCCCGGGTCGCCACCGTCGTCATCGCCCTGTTCTGCGTGGTGCTCCTGGGCCTCTCGATTTCCAAGCTCGGCACGTACAGCCCCTTCCTGTACTTCCAGTTCTGAGATGGAAATGCACCGCCCAAGCCGCTTCGCGGCTTCCCGCTCTCTGGCGCCTTCGGCATGGAGGGCGGGAGCGCGCCCCGAGGCCTGGCGAAGCCAGCGCCTCGGGCGCCCTGATGGCATCGCTTCGCTTGCCGGTTGCAAGGCTGGCCCGAAGCGCCCCGCCTTCCCCTCTTTCGCGAGCCGTGTCGCCGTGCGGCAGGCCGGCTGCCGCTGCTGAACCCCGACATGCGTCCGGCAAAGCTCTGGTTGAGCATCTTTGCGGCGGGCTTCGCCGTGATCGTGGCGATGATGATCGTCACGCTCTTCACCCGGATTCCCGTGGGCGCGCTGACGCGCATCGGCCAGGTGTCGGAATACCACTTCGAGCCGCTGCGCGTGCCGCCGCCGATCGACTTCTCGCTGATCCGCCAGGCCCCCATCGATCAGGCCGACGTGTTCGTGATCGGCGACAGCTTCAGCCACTACTTTGCCTGGCAGACCGAACTGGTCGCCGCGGGCTACAAGGTCGCGACCGTCCATTGGGACAAGGTGCCGACGCCCTGCGGCGACATCGGCGCCTGGCTCCAGAGCGCCGGTTTTCGCGGCCGGCTGGTGCTCATCGAGAGCATCGAGTTCCTGCTGCCCGAACGCCTGGAAGCCATGCGCAGCTGCAAGCCCATGGGCCGGCAGCCGTTCGCCCCCAGCCCCACGCCGACCACCAACCCGTCGCATCCCCCGGCGGGCTTCGCCCTCAACACCGGTGCGAAGCTCACCAGCGGACTGGTCACCTACCTGCACACGCGGGAGGCGCTGAAGACCAACGGCCTGGTGACCTTCGAAGCCGGACGCTGGGGCAGCACCGTGTTCTCCAGTCCGGTCCAGGACGGCTGCCGGCAGTTCAGCAGCCGCATCTGCGACAAGAGCCTGTTCCTGGAGATCGAGCGCACCACGCCCGAGCTGACCGCCGCCGACGCCGATTTCATGGCGCGCTTCTCCGACCGGGCCCAGCCGCTGAAAGTGCGGTGGATGGTGATCCCCAACAAGACCACCGTCTACCTCGACACCCACCGCAACACGGCTTTCCTGGCGCGTGCGCAGGCACTGCGCATCGGGCCGGACCTGTTCACCCCGGCGCAGCTCGCACGCCGGGACGTCCAAGATCTGTACTGGCCCAACGACAACCACTGGTCGATGGCAGGCCAGCTCTACTTCGGTCGCCGCATGCTGGACGATGTGCGCGCAGCGATCGGAGAGCCGCACACGGATGCGCCGAAATGACACAACCCCCACGCTCCCCCGCTTCGCGCGGTCCGCTGTCCCCCGAGGGGGCGCGTCAGCCGCTTCGGGCGGCCGGGCGCGACTGATATGAAGAAAGTCGCCTCGCTCTGGCTCGCCACCTTCGGGGTGGGCTTCGCCATCATCTCGGCGCTGCTGGTCTGGACGCTGTTCACGCCGGCGCCCTATGGCGACCTCACACGCATCGGCAGGCTGTCGGAAACCCAGTTCGGCTGGCGCCACGAGCCGCCGGTGCTGGATCCCGCCCACCTGCGCGCCGTGCCGCTCGACCAGGCCGACATCCTGGTGCTGGGCGACAGTTTCTCGATGACCTACCGCTGGCAGGCGGCCCTCGTGCAGGCGGGCTACAAGGTGAGCACCACCTACTGGGGCCAGGTCGGCTACATGTGCGGCGACTTCACCGACTGGGTCCGCCGGCAGGGCTTCAAGGGACGGATGGTGATCGTGGAAAGCGTGGAGCGCGCCTTCGACGAACGCATGCGGCGCAGCGAACAATGCGCCCACATGGTCGACCGACGCCTCGAGCTCAAGACCGAGCCCTTCCTCGGCCCCCTGACGCAGAAGCCGCCGCCGGGCCTGAACTGGGCCGCCAAGCTCACGACCGGCCCCATCACCTGGCTCAACACCCGCAAGGCGATGCGTGCGCATGGCGACACGCAACATGGGGACGAGACCCTGGTGCGCCTGGTCCCGGACGGCTGCAAGCAGTTTTCCCACCTGGCCTGCGACCGCGTGCCCTTCTTCAAGGAAGACATCGACAACGGCCCGCTGACGGCGCAGACCTTCGAGCGCATGCAGCGTCTCACCACCGCCAATGCGTCGTTGAATCTGCTGTGGATGATCATCCCGAACAAGACCACCGTGTACCTCGATCCACAGCACTCGTCGCCGTTCGTCGACCTCCTGAAGGCACACCCGGCGCTGGGTCCCGATCTCTTCACGTGGGCCCAGCAGGCCCGCTTCGCGACCCAGGACTTCTACTTCCCCAACGACACGCACCTGTCCATGCTGGGACAGGTGTCGCTGGGAAAAGCCATGCTGCAGGAGGTCAAGCAGCGTCTGGACCGACACGACCGGGCAGGCTCATGACGCTATCATGGCCCGTCGAAGCGGTTGTTCCAACCTCGCCAGCGACGTGATCCTTTACGAATACCCCTTCAACGAGCGCATCCGGACCTACCTGCGGCTGGAGCACCTCTTTCGCCGTCTCGGCGAACTGGTGGCGGCCGACTCGGCGCTGAGCCACCACTACGCGGTGGTCACCATCTTCGAGATCATGGACGTCGCGGCGCGCGCCGACCTGAAGGCCGACGTGCTGCGCGACCTCGACAAGCACAAGGCCGTGTTCAACGGCTACCGCGGCAACCCGGCCATCCAGGAGTCGGTGCTCGACCAGGTCATCGGCCAGCTCGAACGCAACTTCGCCACCCTCAATGCGACGCCGGGCAAGGCCGGGCAGGCGCTCACCGAGAACGAATGGCTCATGGGCGTTCGCAGCCGCGTCGGCATTCCCGCCGGCACCTGCGAATTCGACCTGCCCGCCTACTACGCCTGGCAGCACCGCAGCAGCGCCAGCCGCCGCCAGGACCTGGAACGCTGGGCCGCCACGCTGGCGCCCTTGGCCGAATCGGTCTTCCTGCTGCTCAAGCTGCTGCGCGACGCCGACGTGCCCTACAAGGTCATGGCCGCCGGTGGCCAGTTCCAGCAGACCCTGCCGCAGGGCCGCAGCTTCCAGCTGCTGCGCCTGCGCATCGACCCGGCCCTCGGCCTGGTGCCCGAGATCAGCGGCAACCGCCTCATGGTGTCGGTGCGCCTGATGCGCCACGAGGCCGATGACAAACTGCATCCCAGCACGGAGGATGCGCCGTTCGAGCTGACCTTGTGCGCATGAACGGCGACCGCAAGAGCGCAGCGCCCGGCGCCGTGCGCACCGTCCCCTGCCCGGCCTGCGGCGAGGACGCCCGCTACGCCGCCGACAACCCCTACCGCCCCTTCTGCAGCGCGCGCTGCAAGGGCATCGACCTGGGCGCCTGGGCCAGCGAACAGTTCCGCATGCCGACCGAGGCGCCGCCGGAAGACAGCCCCTTCGGCGATCCCAAGGCGCAGTAGGCCGGCCGCCCAGGTCACGAACAAACCGGCCGCCAGCGCGCGTCCAGTCTGCGCGGGACGCTATCAATTCGATAGCGATTCGCAGGCCCTGGCTCAGGGCGAGCGGCGGACCTGCAGCTCGTCGTAGCCGGTGGCGGCATCGGGGCCCCGCCCCAGCACCCAGCCGGCCGGCCGGCACAGCAGCACCTCGGCCGTGGTGCGCACCCGGTTGCCAGGCACCAGGTGGCCGCCCACCACTTGCCCGTGGCTGCCCGACAGGGCGATGTGCAGGTGCGCGCCGTCGCGGGTGAGCGTGCCGGCCAGGCTCAGGATCTCCCAGGGGCCGTCGAAGCCGGTGGGCGCGTCGCGGGCGGCCAGGCGCAGCTGCGCATCCTGCAGGCTGCCGATGCCGCTGACGACGAAGCAGCCCTCGGGCGCAAAGGCGGCCGCCGCCTCCTCCAGCGCGCGACGCAGGTCGGCGCCGGCCGGCAGGCGTACCGGGAGGAAGGCGGTGTCCGGCACCGTGGGCGATGCGGTGGGCGCTGGGTGCATCGGTCGGCTCCTCCGCTCGCGGGCTCAGAACTGCATCGTCACCGCATCGCACACCCGGTAGGCCTCGTCGACGACCGGCATCCAGTGCCATTTGTCGAAGGTGGTGCAGGGGTGCGAGATGCCCAGGCCGATGCGCTCGCCCACCACCGGCGCCTGCGCCGCCAGTGCGGCATCGCCGGCATCCCAGCGCAGATACGCATGCTGGTCGTTGAGCGCGTCGACGCGCCAACCGTGCGGCACGGGCTGCACGGTGCGTTCGCCGGCCGCCGCGCGTGCGATGGGCACCGGCATCCCCATGTCGAAGGACAGGTCGCGCTTGCCGGCGCCGACGATGGCCAGGCCCGGCTCGGGGCAGGCCTGCACCAGCGCCCACACCTCGAGGGCGGGCCGCAGCGCATCGGCGCAGCTGCAGCCCAGGCGCGGCGCCATCGCCTCCATCATCCGGGTGTAGGTGCCATGGTCGTGCGTGACGTAGCAGCCCGAGCGCAGCAGTCCGCGCACCGGCCGGCCCAGCGCGGGCGTGAGCCGCGCCGCCACCAGGTCGAACACGGCCGAGCCGCCGGCCGAGACGATGACTTCCTCCTCGCCCTCGAACAGGCCCTCGCGCACGCACGCGGCCGCCACCGCGTCGACGCGGTCCATCAGGGTGTCGACCCAGGCGCGGTCGGCGCCGCTCTCGCCCCGGGCCCACAGCCCCTCGTAGCACTCGATGCCCGCGAAGCGCACGGCCGGGCTGGCGTGCAGCGCGCGCGCCAGGGCCAGCGCCTGGGCCTCGCTGCGCACGCCGGTGCGTCCGCCGCCGAAACCGATCTCCAGCAGCACCTCGAAGGGCGGCACGGCCTGCGCCTGCCGCGCGTGCCAGGCTTCGATCAGGGCGAGCTGGGCCGCCGAATCGACGAGGAAGATCACGCGCAGGTCCGCATGCCGGCGGCGCAGCGCGGCCAGGTGCGCCAGGTCGGCCGCATCCATCACCTCGTTGGCGATCAGGGCTCGCCGCACGCCGGCTGCCACGCCCACGGCCACCTGCATCACGGTGGCGAAGGTGATGCCCCAGGCGCCCGCTTCGAGCTGGCGGCGAAAAAGCTGCGGCGACATGGTGGTCTTGCCGTGCGGCACCAGCTCCACGCCCCAGGCCCGCGTGCGCTCGGCCATCCAGGCGATGTTGTGGGCCAGCGCCTCACGCTTGAGCACGGCCACGGGCAGCGGCAGGTCGCCGGCCAGCACGTTCCAGCCCTGGGGGCCGACCTGGGAGGCGGCGACCGCCGGGCCGTCGTGCGGCCAGCCCTTGAGCGGCGGGGCGAGGACGGGATCGTGCGTGGGCGAAGTGGCGAGCGTCGAAGACATCGGCCGATCGTAGTGCGCGGGCGCCGGCCGGCCGCGCACGAGGCCCAAGGACCCAAAGTGCAATCGGCCGCCAGCGCACGCCCTGCCTGCGTCGGCGCCGAATTCGTCACGTTCGTGACGATCTCGACTCAGCGTCGAACGACGATCAGGTGCGCCTGGATCTTCCCGGCCACGGCGCCCTCGCCCGTGCCGCGCGCAATCGCGTCGGCAGCGCGCTCGATGGCCAGCGGCATCCGCGCCGCGTGCCTCGATCTCGCCGCGCAGCGGCAGCGGGAGGCCGATGGTGGACCTGCCCCTCGCGGCGGTCAATGCCGCCGTCGACGGCCCGTCAGCCGGCCAGCCGCCCCTCGACCAGCCGCAGCTGCCGGTCGCAGCGCGCCGCCAGCGCGTCGTCGTGCGTGACCATCACGAAGGCGGTGCCGCGCTCGCGGGCCAATTGCAGCATCAGCGCGAACACGCCGTCGGCCGTCGCGCGGTCCAGGTTGCCGGTGGGCTCGTCGGCCAGCACGCAGGCGGGCTGGGTCACCAGCGCGCGCGCGATGGCCACCCGCTGGCGCTCGCCGCCCGAGAGCTCCGCCGGGCGGTGCTGCACGCGCTGGCCCAGTCCCACCGCGGCCAGGATGGCACGCGCCGCCTCGTGCGCCTCGTGCGCGCTCTGGCGGCGGATGCGCAGCGGCATGGCGACGTTGTCGAGCGCGCTGAACTCCGGCAGCAGGTGATGGAACTGGTAGACGAAGCCCAGGTGCTGGTTGCGCAGGCGGCCCTGCGCGGACGGGTCGAGCCGCGCGAACGCCTGGCCCATCAGCGTGAGCGTGCCGGCAGTGGGCGCATCCAGCCCCCCCATGAGGTGCAGCAGCGTGCTCTTGCCCGAGCCCGAGGCGCCGACGATGGCCAGCGTCTCGCCCGCCCGCACGTCCAGGTCGACGCCGTGCAGGACGGTGAGGTCGATGCGGCCTTCGTGGAAGCGCTTGGTCAGGCCTCGGGCTTCCAGGACGACTTTCCTGGGATCACTCATAGCGCAGGGCCTCGGCGGGGTTGACCCGGCTGGCGCGCCAGCTCGGATACAGCGTGGCCGCGAAGGCGAGCACGAGCGAGATGATGGTGATGGGCATGATGTCGCCGCGCTGCGGGTCGCTGGGCATGCGGCTGATGAGGTAGATGTCCTGCGGCAGGAAGCTGGTGTGCAGCAGCCGCTCGATGAAGGGCACGATGACGTCGATGTTGTAGGCGATGAGCAGGCCCAGGCCGAGCCCGCCCAGCGTGCCGATCACGCCCACCATCGCGCCCTGCACCACGAACACGCCCATGATGCTCTTCGGGCTCGCGCCCAGGGTGCGCAGGATGGCGATGTCGGCCCGCTTGTCGGTCACCGTCATCACCAGCGTCGACACCAGGTTGAAGGCCGCCACGGCGACGATCAGCGTGAGGATGATGAACATCATCCGCTTCTCGACCTGCACGGCCGCGAACCAGGTCTTGTTCTGGCGCGTCCAGTCGCGGATGAGGAACTGGCCCGGCAGCGTGGTCGCGAGCTGGTCGGCCACCTCGCGGGCGATGTTCAGGTCCTTGAGCTTCAGGCGGATGCCGGTCGGCCCCTCGAGGCGGAACACCTTGGCCGCGTCCTGCTCGTGGATCATCGCCAGCGCCGAGTCGTACTCGTAGTGGCCCGATTCGAAGGTGCCCACCACCGTGAACTGCTTCAGCCGCGGCACCACGCCGGCCGGCGTGACCTGGCCGCCCGGGGCGATCAGGGTCACCTGGTCGCCCGGCCGCACGAACAGCGAGCGCGCCAGCTCGCCGCCCAGCACGATGCCGAACTCGCCGGGCACCAGCTTGTCGAGCGCGCCGTTGGTGGCCGAATTGCTGAATTCGGTGACCTCGGGCTCGAGCCTGGGCTCGATGCCGCGCACCAGCACGCCCTTCATGTCCTCGCCGCGCGCCACCAGGGCCTGCGAGGCGATGTAGGGCGCCGCGCCGACCACCTCGGGGTTCTTGCGCGCGGCGGCCATGATCGCGTCCAGGTCCTGCAGGGCCTGGCCGTCGCGCGAGAAGATCTCGATGTGGGAGACCACGCCCAGCATGCGGTCGCGCACTTCCTTCTGGAAGCCGTTCATGACCGACAGCACGATGATCAGCGCCGCCACGCCCAGCGCGATGCCCAGCATCGACACGCCCGAGATGAAGGAGATGAAGCCGTTGCGCCGCGTCGCCCGGCCGGCCCGGGTGTAGCGCCAGCCGAGCTGGAGTTCGTAGGGGAGTTGCATGTCGTTGGCATCCGGCCGGGCCGCAACGCCCGCCGGCCACCGCAGTGGAGGTGGCGGGGATTGTGGCATCGCCCCCGGGTGTCCCCATGGCGGGCGCGACAATAGGGGCATGTCCCTTTCCCCCGGTGACGCGAGCCCGCCCCACGCCCTGATCCTCCCCTTCGCCGGCCGCCTGACGGTGGCCTGCCGCGCCGCGCTGCCCACGCTGCAGCTGCCGCAGCTCGAAGCCCTGCTGGCCCGCCTGGCGGTGCAGGACGAGGACGCGCAGGACGACGACACCCTGTCCCCCCCGCACGAGCGCGCGCTGGCGCGCGCCTGGGGCCTGCAGGCCGGCGACGGCCTGCTGCCCTGGGCCGCGCTGGAGGCGCAGCAGGCCGACCTGCCCGGCGCGCGGGACGCGGCCTGGGGCCTGGTCACGCTGTGCCACTGGCAGGTCGGCATGAGCGAGGTGGTGCTGGGCGACCCCGCGCGCATGGCCATCGAACCGGCGGAAGCCGACGCCCTGCTGGCCGCCGCCCGGCCCTTCTTCGAGGAGGACGGCATCGCGCTCTTCGCCACCGCGCGGCCCGGCCACTGGCTGGCGCGCAGCGCGCTGTTCGACGGGCTGGCCACCGCCTCGCCGGACCGCGCCATCGGCCAGCCGCTGGCGCAGTGGCTGCCCATGTCCGATGCGGCACGGCCCCTGCGGCGCCTGCAGAACGAGATGCAGATGCTGCTGTACACCACGCGCGTGAACGACGAGCGGACCGCACGGGGCCTGCTGCCGATCAATTCCTTCTGGCTGAGCGGCACCGGCCGGCTGCCCTCCCCGCCCCAGGCCGCTTCCGTGGCGCCGGCGGTCGAGCGATCGCTGCGCGACGCCGCGCTGCAGGACGACGGCGACGCCTGGGCCAGGGCCTGGCAGGCGCTCGATGCCGGTCCCATCGCCGACCTGCTGGCGCGCAGCCGGCGCGGCGAGGCCGTCGTCCTCACGCTCTGCGGCGACCGCGTCGCACAGCGCTGGGCGCCCGTGCGGCGTGGTCTGGTGCAGCGATTTTTGAGCCGTTTCGGCCGCCAGCGCCCGTCCAGCGTGCTCGAGCAGCTATGAAAATCGTAGCAAGAGAGATCCCGCCCCGCAGCGCCTGGGCGCTGGAGCAGTCCGGCGTGCATCCGCTGCTGGCGCGCCTGTATGCGGCGCGCGGCGTGGTCTCGGCCGCCGACCTCGACGACGGCCTGGCGCGCCTGCTGCCGCCCGACACGATGAAGGGCACGCGCGAAGCCGCCGTGCTGCTGGCCGACGCGATCCGCGATGACCGGCGCCTGTGCGTGGTGGCCGACTACGACTGCGACGGCGCCACCGCCTGCGCGGTCGCGGTGCGCGGCCTGCGCCTGCTGGGCGCGCGCCAGGTCGGCTACCTGGTGCCCGACCGCGTGGTCGACGGCTACGGCCTCACGCCGCCGATCGCGGAGCGCGTGGCCGCCACCGGCGCCGAGGTGCTCATCACCGTGGACAACGGCATCGCCAGCGTCGAGGGCGTGGCCAGGGCCAGGGAACTCGGACTCACGGTGCTGGTCACCGACCACCATCTGCCGGGGCCCGTGCTTCCCGAGGCCGACGTGCTGGTGAACCCCAACCAGCCCGGCTGTGAATTCGAGAGCAAGAGCATCGCCGGGGTGGGCGTGATGTTCTATGTGCTGCTCGCGCTGCGGGCGGAACTGCGGGCACGCGGGGCGTTCGAGAACGGCGTGCAGCCCAAGCTCGACCCGCTGCTGCCGCTGGTGGCGCTGGGCACGGTCGCCGACGTGGTGAAGCTCGACGCCAACAACCGCCGCCTGGTGGCCCAGGGCTTGAAGCGCATCCGCGCCGGTGCGCTGCCCCACGGCGTCGCGGCCCTGTTCCAGGCGGCGGGCCGCAAGGCCGAGGCGGCGACCACCTTCGACTTCGGCTTCGCGCTCGGGCCGCGCATCAACGCCGCCGGCCGCCTGGCCGACATGACGCTGGGCATCGAATGCCTGCTCAGCGACGATCCCGGACGCTGCGCCGAACTGGCGCGCACGCTCGACGGCATCAACCGCGAGCGGCGCGACATCGAGGGCGGCATGCGCGAGCAGGCGCTGCTGCTGGCCGAGTCGCTGTTCGATGACAACGAGACACCACCCTCTGCAATCAGCGTGTTCGACGTGGACTTCCACGAAGGCGTGGTCGGCATCGTCGCCTCGCGCATCAAGGACCTGCACCACCGCCCGACCTTCGTCTTCGCCGCCAGCGCTGCCGACGGCAAGTCGCACGAACTCAAGGGCTCGGGCCGCTCGATCCCCGGCTTCCACCTGCGCGATGCGCTCGACCTGGTGGCCAAGCGCCATCCCGGCGTGCTGCTGCGCTTCGGCGGCCATGCGATGGCGGCCGGCTGCACCGTGGCGCGCGACCAGTTCGAGACCTTCGAGCGCGCCTTCGCCCAGGTCGCGCGCGAATGGCTGGACGCCGCCACGCTCACGCGCCGGCTCGACACCGACGGCCCGCTGGCGCGCGAGTACCTGCGCATCGACCTGGTCGACACGCTGCACCGCGAGGTCTGGGGCCAGGGTTTTGCGCCGCCGACCTTCAGCGACGAGGTGGAAGTCGTCTCGCAGCGCCTGGTCGGCGAGAAGCACCTGGCGCTCAAGCTGCGGCTGCAGGGCCAGCCCATCGACGGCATCTGGTTCGGCCACACCGACCCGCTGCCCGCGCGCGTGAAGCTGGCCTTCCGCCTGGATGCCGACGAGTGGCAAGGCACACGGCGCCTGCGCCTGATGGTCGAAGGTGCGGAGCTCATGAAATGAGCGCACCCGCCAGCGCCATGTGGCGCTGCCTGGTGATCGAGGACGACGAGGCCAACGCCCGCTACATCGCCGACGGCTTCCGGGCCATGGGGCATGTGGCGGTCGTGTGCCGCGACGGGGCCGATGCGCTGGCGCGTGCCACCGGCGAGGCCTGGGACCTGGTGATCCTCGACCGCATGCTGCCCAACGGCGTGGACGGCCTGTCGATCCTCTCGACGCTGCGCAACCTCGGCCTGCGCACGCCCGTGCTGGTGCTCAGCGCCCTGAGCGCGCTGGACGAGCGCGTGCGCGGCCTCAAGGCCGGCGGCGACGACTACCTGGCCAAGCCCTTCGCCTTTTCCGAACTGGCCGCCCGCGCCGAGGCGCTGGTGCGCCGCTCGCGGCCGGGCCCCGAGCTGCGCGTGCTGCAGGTGGCCGACCTTCGGCTGGACCTGGGCAGCCGCAAGGTCGAGCGCGCCGGCCGTGCCATCGCGCTGCAGCCGCGCGAATTCCGCCTGCTGGCCTGCCTGATGCTCAACGCCGGCCAGGTGATGACGCGCACCATGCTGCTCGAGGCCGTGTGGGACTACCAGTTCGATCCGCAGACCAACGTGATCGACGTGCAGATCAGCCGGCTGCGCACCAAGCTCGATGCGGCCGGCGGCCCGTCGCTCATCCACACCGAGCGGGGCGTGGGCTACCGCCTGGCCGCCCCCGACGCGCCGCCGCCGGCCTGATGGGCACGCTGCGCCGCCTGTGGGCCTCGGCGGGCTTCCGGCTCGCCTTCCAGTACGCGGTGCTGGTGGCCATCACGATGATGGCGGCCCTGGCCATCGTCTACCTGCAGACGGTGGGCGTGCTGCACCAGCGCATCGCGCGCCAGGTGGGCGCCACCGTGCAGCAGCTCGTCGCGCGCTTCGACGGCGAAGGCGCCGCCGGCGTCGTGCAGGCGATCGACGCGGCGCTGGTCGACGGCCGCCAGTCGGACGAGGAGATGTACTTCCTCGCCGCGCCCGACGGCCGGCGCCTGGGCGGCAACCTCGATGCGCTGCCCGAGGGCATCGGCGACAGCGACGGCCAGCGCCGCGCGCTGCGCCGCGGCGAGCCGGTCACCGGCTACCTGGCGCAGCGGCGGCTGGCCGACGGCCATGTGCTGGTGGTGGGCCACGACCTGCGCGACCAGGAGGCGCTGGAGTCGCTGGTCGTCAGCGCCAGCGCCGCGGCCGGCGTGGTGGCGCTGCTGCTGCTCGTGGGCGGGGTCTTCGTGTTCCGCCAGGAGCTGGACCGCGCGGTGGGCGCCGTGCGCCGCACCGCCACGCGCATCGCCGACGGCGACCTGCGCGAGCGCGTGGTGGTGGAGGCGCAGGACGACGAGTTCGCCCGCCTGGGCCAGGACATCAACGCGATGCTCGACCGCATCGAATCGCTGATGGCCGGCGTGCGGCACGTGTCCGACACCATCGCCCACAACCTGCGCACGCCGCTCACGCGCGTGCTGCTGGGCCTGCGCGCGGCCCAGGCCCAGGGTGTGCCGGCGGCGCAGCGCGAACGCGCCGTCGCCACCGCCATCGGCGAGCTCGAGGAACTCGGCACCGTGTTCGAGAAGCTGCTGCAGATCGCCGAGGCCGAGGCCGGTGCGCGCCGCCGCGACTTCGCTCCGGTGCGGTTGCACACCATCGTGGGCGACGTGCTGGAGCTGTACGACGCCGTGGCCGAGGCGCAGGGCGCCACGCTGCAGCGCGAGGCGGGCGACGAGGAGGTGATCGTGCCCGGCGACCGCGACCTGCTGGCCGGCGTGGTCGCCAACCTGGTGGACAACGCGCTGAAGTACGGCGGCACCGGCTGCACCGTCGTCGTGGGCGCCCGCTGGGACGACGGCCGCGCGGTGCTGACCGTGCGCGACGACGGCCCGGGCGTGCCGGCGGCCGAGCGCGAGCGCATCGGCACGCGCTTCCTGCGCCTCATGCCCGAGCTGCCCGGCCAGGGCCTGGGCCTGGCGAGCGTGCGCGCGGTGGTCGCGCTGCACGGCGGGCGGATCGGCTACGCCGATGCCGGCCCGGGCCTGATCGTTCGCCTCGAGTTCCCGGCGCGCGGCTGAGCCGGGCCCGGCGCGCTGCGCCGTGGGCCGGGCCACATTGCCGAACGGCAATGTTTCGGTCATGCACGCCCGGCCGATGCCTTCCTACGATCGCCGCTGCACGTTCCGTGTCCCCACGGCGGGCCCTGCTGCCCGCACGTTCCGCATCGATACAAGGAGACTTCCAGGGTGAAGATCAAGAGTCAGAGAGACTTCTTTTCAGGCGCGCTGTTCTGCGCCTTCGGCGTGGCCTTCGCCTGGGGCGCCACCACCTACAACGTCGGCACCGGCGCCCGCATGGGGCCCGGCTACTTCCCGCTGATCGTCGGCGTGCTGATCGCGATCATGGGCGCGCTCATCACCGCCAAGTCGATGGTCGTCGACACCGAGGACGGCGAGCCCGTGGGCCGCATCGCCTGGAAGCCGCTGGTCTTCATCATCAGTGCCAACCTCATGTTCGGCGTGCTGCTCGGCGGCCTGCCGAGCATCGGGCTGCCGCCGATGGGGCTGATCGTCGCCATCTACGCGCTCACCTTCATCGCCGGCCTGGCGGGCGACAAGTTCAGCTTCAAAGCCTCGGCCGTGCTGGCGACCATCCTCGCCATCGGCAGCTACCTGGCCTTCGTCGTCGCGCTCAAGCTGCAGTTCCCCGTGTGGCCCACCTTCGTCGCCTGACACCCACCTACAACGAGACATCCGCTCCGGCCCCATGGAACTCTTCGACAACCTGGCGATTGGCTTCGGCGTCGCCTTCACTTTCCAGAACCTCGTCTACGCCTTCGTCGGCTGCCTGCTGGGCACGCTGATCGGCGTGCTGCCGGGCATCGGCCCGGTCGCGACCATCGCGATGCTGCTGCCGGCCACCTACGCGCTGCCGCCGGTGTCGGCGCTCATCATGCTGGCGGGCATCTACTACGGTGCGCAGTACGGCGGATCGACCACCGCCATCCTGGTCAACCTGCCGGGCGAATCGTCCTCCGTGGTCACGGTGATCGACGGCTACCAGATGGCGCGCAAGGGCCGCGCCGGACCCGCGCTCGCGGCGGCCGGCCTGGGCTCCTTCTTCGCCGGCTGCGTGGGCACGATCATCCTGGCCGCCTTCGCGCCGCCATTGACGGAGCTGGCCTTCAAGTTCGGCCCGGCGGAGTACTTCTCGCTCATGATCCTGGGCCTGATCGGCGCCGTGGTGCTGGCCTCGGGTTCGCTGCTCAAGGCGATCACGATGATCCTGCTGGGCCTCGCGCTGGGGCTGGTGGGCACCGACGTGAACTCCGGCGTGGCGCGCTATTCCTTCGACATTCCCGAGCTGACCGACGGCATCGGCTTCATCGCCATCGCCATGGGCGTGTTCGGCTATGGCGAGATCATCGGCAACCTCTCGCAGCCCGAGGAGCAGCGCGAGGTCTTCACCTCGAAGGTCAAGGGCCTGATGCCGACCAAGGAAGACTTCAAGCGCATGGCCCCCGCGGTGCTGCGCGGCACGGCGCTGGGCTCGGCCCTGGGCATCCTGCCGGGCGGCGGCGCGCTGCTGTCGTCCTTCGCCTCGTACACCATCGAGAAGAAGATCAAGCGCAAGCCCGGCGAAGAGGCTTTCGGCAAGGGCAACATCCGCGGCGTGGCCGGTCCCGAGTCGGCCAACAACGCCGGCGCGCAGACCTCCTTCATCCCGCTGCTGACGCTGGGCATCCCGCCCAACCCGGTGATGGCGCTGATGGTCGGCGCGATGACCATCCACAACATCCAGCCCGGCCCGCAGGTCATGACCAGCAACCCCGAGCTGTTCTGGGGCCTCATCGCCTCGATGTGGATCGGCAACCTGATGCTCATCATCCTGAACCTGCCGATGATCGGCATCTGGATCAAGCTGCTGACCATCCCCTACAAGTGGCTCTTCCCCGCCATCGTGCTGTTCTGCGCCGTGGGCGTCTATTCGGAGAACAACAACACCTTCGACGTGTGGATGGTGGCGATCTTCGGCATCGTGGGCTATGCCTTCCTCAAGCTCAAGTGCGAGCCGGCGCCGCTGCTGCTGGGTTTCATCCTGGGGCCGATGATGGAGGAGAACCTGCGCCGCGCCCTGCTGCTCTCGCGCGGCGACTGGTCGGTGCTGGTCACGCGGCCGATCTCGGCCGGCCTGCTGGTCGCGGCGGCGGCGCTGCTGGTGATCGTGCTGCTGCCGGCCGTGAAGGCCAAGCGCGAGGAAGCCTTCGTCGAGGAGTGACGGGCCCGCGCGGCCGACTCCGCAACGGCGCCTTCGGGCGCCGTTCTTTTTTGTCCCGCAGGAGACCGGCGCGCCGGAACCGGTGCGCCCGGGTCCTATCCTTGCTCCATCGCATCCGGCGCCTCGCCACCCCCCATGCCCACGCCCACGCTCCTCTTTCCTTCCGTGGATGGCCCGCTTACGCGCGAGCGCCTGCACGACGGCAGCCTGCTGGCCGCGCTGCGCGCGAGCGCGCCCCCGGGCATGGTGCTGCGCAGCGACGAGGAGCTGGCGGCCTCGCTGGACGAGACGCTGGCCACGCACCCGGCCGGCGAGCCGCTCTGGCTCTTCGGCTACGGCTCGCTGATGTGGAACCCGGCGATCCACTACCTCGACGCCCTGCCCGCCACCGTGCGCGGCTGGTCGCGCCGCTTCTGCCTGTGGCTCTACACGGCCCGCGGCACGCCCGAAGCGCCGGGCCTGATGCTCGCGCTGGACCGCGGCGGCGGCTGCCGCGGCATCGGCTTTCGCATCGCGGCCGAGCAGGTGCGCACCGAGCTGACGCTGCTGTGGCGCCGCGAGATGCTGGGCGGCACCTACGACGCGCGCTGGGTGCAGGCCGACATCGGCGGCCAGCGCAGCCGTGCCCTCACCTTCGTCGCCAACCGCCGCCACCCGCGCTATGCCGGCGCCCTGCAGCCCGAGGAGGCCATGCGCCACATCGCCACCGCCGCCGGCACGCTCGGCTCGTGCCGCGCGTACTTCGACCAGACCGTGGCGGCGCTGGAGCGCCTGGGCATCCGCGACGCCGCGATCGAACGGCTGCGCGCCGTGCTGGCGCAACGGCCGCCAGCGCCCCCGGCCGCCATCCTCACCCGGGACGGCCCGCAGGCCGTGGCGGGGCCGACGGCCCCGGCGCCCTCCTTGCTATCAAAATCATAGCTGCCTGCGCAGACACGGCGGGCGCTGCGGCCCGATCTGGCTTGAAGCCGAGGCCGACCCGGCCTCAGCGCCCGAACTCGTGGCTCAGCCCCACGGTGTAGACCGCGCCGCCGGGCCGCACCTTGGCGGCGCTGAGGTCCAGCGTCAGCATCGGCGCCAGCCCGAAGCGCAGCCCGCCGCGCGTGGTCCATGCGCCCTGGGCGCGGTTGCGCTCGAGGATGAACGAGACCTTCTCGTCCACCGCCCATTCCGCGGCCGCGCCGACACGGCCCGTGCGCGTGCCGCTGCCGGCGGCCCAGTCGGCGCCGAGGTTGGCGTGCAGCTGCAGGCTCGGCAGCGGCTGCCAGGTCACCGGCAGCAGCCACTGGCGGCTGGGCCTGCCGTGGTTGCGCAGGTCCCAGGAGGCGGCGAACGCCAGCGCGGCGCGCAGCGGATCGTCCGCCTGGCCGTACCAGGTCCACTTGACGGCCGGTCCCACCGCGCGGCTGCGCGCATCCGGCGAGGACGAGCGGTCGAGGTTGAGGCCCAGTTCGACCGGGCCGACGCGGCAGCCCGGGCCGACGTGCTGGAAGCTGGTGGCCGAGGCGTCCGCCCGCCCGGCCCAGGACTCCACCTGGCAGCGGCCGGGGGCCAGCATGTCGGCATCGTCGACGTCGAAGTGGCCACCCGCGCCCGCGCGGCCCGCCGCCAGTGCCAGGGCGGCGAGCGGCAGGAGGTGCGCGATGCGTGGACGAAGGAGCATGGGCGCGCAGCATAGCCGCAGCGGATGGCGCCTTCGCTACACCTCGAAGTGCGGCTGGATCATGCGGATGCGCTTGATCGCCACCCCGGCGGCCGCGGTGCGCGTCTCCACGCCCAGCTTGACGAACACGCGCTCGAGGTGCTTCTTGGCGGTGGCCGGGCTGCTGCCGAGGATGTCGCCGATGTCCTTGTTGGTCTTGCCCTTGACCACCCAGTACAGCACCTCGGCCTCGCGCGCCGTGAGCTTGAGCGCCAGGCTCATGGCCTCGATCACGCTGGCGTCGGACACCTCGCGGATGATCAGCAGCCAGTCGCCGGCCCAGCCGGGCAGGTTCTGCCCGGGCTCGTCGCGGTCGCCGGTCTGCTGGTGCACCCGCAGCTGCAGGTGGCGCGCGCCCTGCTCGACGGTCAGCGGTGGCGGCTCGACACCGTCCGCCGTGGCCGGCAGGTGCTGGTGCAGCCAGTCGAGCACGGCCGCCGGCGTCTGCGGCGCGGTGGTGCCGCAATAGCGCAGCAGCAGGTCGCGCGCCAGCGAGGTCTGCCAGATCAGCCGGCCCTCGGGCATGCGCACCGTGATGCTGGCGTAGCCGAAGGCATCGAGGGCGTTGCGCGCCTGGCCGGCCTGCTGGGCCTGCTGGCGCGCCGCGCGGGCGCCCTGCAGGTGCACGTTCATGCGTGCGAGCACCTCCTTGGGCTTGATCGGCTTGGTCACGTAGTCGACGCCGCCGGCATCCAGCGCAGCCACCAGGTGCTCGGTCTCGGTCAGCCCCGTCATGAAGACGATGGGGATGTGGGCGGTGGCCGGGTCGGCCTTGAGCCGGCGCGCGACCTCGAAGCCGTCCATGCCCGGCATCATGGCGTCGAGCAGCACGATGTCGGGCTGCGCCTGCGCGGCGCGGGCCAGCGCCGCCTCGCCGCTGGTGGCCACCAGCACCGTGTAGCCCGACTCGTCCAGCGCATCGTGCAGCACCGCGAGGTTGTCGGGCACGTCGTCGACGACGAGCACCAGGTCGCCGCGCGCGGTCTCCTCGCGCAGGCTGGCCGCCAGGGGCGACGGCGGGGGCTTCATGCCACGGACTCCGGTGCAGCGCCCGCGCGGCGGATGGCCTCGGCCACCGCCTCGAACTGGAACTGCCGCGCGCGCGTGCGCTGCTGCGCGGTCCAGGCGGCGCAGGCCGGCTGCGCCGCGTCGATCTCGTCGAGCTGTTTCATGATGCCGCGAAGGTAACCGAGCTGGACGGCCTCCTCCAGGGCGCGCAGGCGATCGGGCGACGGCGCCACGGGCGCGTCCGCCGCGGGCGGCTGGGGCGCCGGCGACGCAGGCGCGTCGGTCCAGCGCAGTTGCAGCCGGCGCTCCAGCCAGTCCAGCAGCTCGCTGTGGCGCACCGGCTTGACGAAGAAGTCCTCGGGCGTGATGCCGACGTCGTTCTCCAGCCGCTTGTCGAAGGCGTTGGCCGAGACGATGGCGATCGCCGGCCCCCACGCTCGGCCCTGCGTGTGCTCGCTGCCCCCCGAGGGGGCCGCGTCCGGCTCGGGGCGGCCCGGCGCCGGCCGGCCCTCGCCCTCGCCCTCGCCTTGGCCCAGATCCCAGAAGGCTCGCGCCCGGCGCAGTGTCTCCCAGCCGTCGATGCCGGGCATCGCGAGGTCCACGAACATGGCGTGCGGCCGGAAGCCCGCGGCGAGCAGGTCCAGCGCGTCGTGGCCGCTGGCGGCGGTGCGCAGCTCGAAGCCCAGGGGCGCCAGCAGGTGCACCAGCAGTTCGCGGTCGGTCTCCTCGTTGTCGACCACCAGCAGGCGGCGGCGCTCGCCTTCGTAGCCGCGGCGCGAACGTGCCGTCGCGGCGCCCGTCGGCGCCGCCGCGACCCGGCCCGCGGCCGCATCGTGCACGCGCGGCAGGAACAGGCGCACGAGGAACACGGAGCCCTCGCCCGGCGCGCTGTCCACCCTCATCTCGCCGCCCATGAGATCGGTCAGCATCTTGGCCATGGTCAGGCCGAGGCCGGCGCCGGGCGCGCCGGCGCTGCCCCGCGCCTCGACCCGCACGAAGGGCTCGAAGATCCGCTCCAGCGCCTCGGGCGCCATGCCCGCGCCCGTGTCCTCGATCTCCAGCGTGGCGAATTCGCGGGCGTAGGCGACACGCAGCGCCACCTCGCCCTGCGCGGTGAACTTGATGGCGTTGCCCAGCAGGTTGATGAGGATCTGCCGCACCCGCTTCTCGTCGGCGCGCACCATCTCCGGCAGGGTGTCTGCCGGCTCGAAGCGAAAGCGCAGGCCCTTCTCCGCGGCCTGCAGCTCGAACATGTCGGCCAGTTCGCGCAGCATGTCGACGAAGCGCAGCGGCCGCGCCTGCAGGGTGAGCTTGCCCGATTCGATGTGCGCCAGGTCGAGCGTGCCCTCGATGAGCGAGAGCAGGTGCTCGCCGCCGCGCTTGATGACGGCCACCGCCTGCTGCCGGTGCGGCGGCACCGCAGGATCTTCACCCATCAGTTGCGCATACCCGAGGATGGAATTGAGCGGCGTGCGCAATTCGTGGCTGATGGCGCTGATGTAGCGGCTCTTCGCCTGGTTGGCGGCCTCGGCCGTCTGGCGAGCCTCGTCGGCGGCCTGGCGCGAGGCCTGCAGCGCCCGGTCGGTGGCCCGGTGCAATTCGATCTCGCGCATGAGCAGATGGGTCTGCCGGTTCGACTCTTCCTGGGCCACCTTGCGGCTCTGGTGCGCCAGCACCAGCCACCAGGCGACGATGCCGGCAATGAGCAGCAGCGCCATGTAGGCCTTGAAGAAGCCGCCGCGCAGCGCGCTGCCCACCTCGGCGCTCACCGCCCTGCCCACGCCCGGCGCCGCGGCCGCGCCCGCCTGCACCCATTCGCCGACGCCGCGCAGTTCCTGCTGGTAGAGCACGCCGAAGACCGCGGCCAGCAGCGGCACGACGATCAGCATGAGCATGATGAAGTGGCCCAGGCCGGTGTCGAGGTAGGGCCACACGCGCCGGGGCAGCAGCCATCGCAGGGTGGCCGACCATTGCGCGGACAGCGATGCCTGCGGCTTGCACAGGTCGCCGCAGCGCGCGTCCAGGGTGCAGCACAGCGAGCAGATGGCCCCCTGATAGGCAGGGCAGTGAGCCATGTCGGGGCCTTCGTACTCGCGCTCGCAAATCACGCAGCGCTGCGTCACCAGGGCCGCCGAAGCCGTGCCCTCGACGCGTGCCCAGCGCGTGACTCGGTCCTTCCCCGACCCCGCAGGCCTGCTGCTCCCTCGCCCGGCCGGGGAGCGGGCTGGGGCGACGGGGTTGCCGCGTACGGCGTCGGCACCATCGCCCCCCTCACCGCTGCCCTTTCCCGCGAGCGGGAGCTGGGGCAAGAGCGCATCGCCCCGCGCCAGGTAGTACCTGCCACGGGTCGCCCACGCGATCAGCGGCGCCGTGACGAAGGCGGTGCCCAGCGCGATCACGGCCGAGAAGGACTGCGCGAGCGGTCCGAACACGCCCAGGTGCGCGGTGATCGACAGCGCCGAGGCCAGGACCATCGCGCCCACGCCCACCGGGTTGATGTCCCACAGGTGCGCGCGCTTGAATTCGATGCCCGGCGGCGACAGGCCCAGCGGCTTGTTGACCACGAGGTCGGCCACCACCGCCATCATCCAGGCGATGGCGATGTTGGCGTACAGGCCCAGCACGTCGCCCAGGGCCTCGAACACGTTCATCTCCATCAGCATGAAGGCGATGAGCGCGTTGAACACCACCCACACCACGCGCCCCGGGTGGCTGTGCGTGACGCGCGAGAAGAAATTGCTCCACGCCAGGGAGCCCGCATAGGCGTTGGTGACGTTGATCTTGAGCTGCGAGATCACCACGAACAGCGCGGTGGCCGCCACCGCCCACCCGTAGTTCGGAAAGACGTACTCGTAGGCGGCGAGGTACATCTGGTTCGGGTCCACGGCGCGCTCGGTCGGCACCATGTGGGTGATCGCCAGGTAGGCCAGCAGCGCCCCGCCGAGCATCTTGACCACGCCCAGCACCACCCAGCCCGGGCCGCCGGCCATCACGCCCAGCCACCAGCGGCCGCGGTTGGCGCGGGTGCGCGCCGGCATGAATCGCAGGTAGTCGGCCTGCTCGCCCATCTGCGTGATGAGCGCGATGCCGACCGTCAGGGCCGCACCGAACAGGTGCAGATTGAAGCCGGCCGACCCCTTTCGGTCCCCGGCATAGTGCGTGATGCCCGCGAATGCACCGGGATCGCGCATCAGGACGAACCCGAAGGGCACCACCAGCATCAGCAGCCAGACCGGCTGCGTCCACAGCTGCAGCCGGCTGATGGCCGAGACGCCGTGCGTGACCAGCGGGATGACGACCAGGGCACACACCAGGTAGCCCCACGCCGGCGGGATGCCCAGCGCGAGTTCGAGCGCATAGGCCATCACCGCCGCCTCGAGCGCGAAGAAGATGAAGGTGAAGCTGGCGTAGATCAGCGAGGTGATGGTCGAGCCGATGTAGCCGAAGCCCGCGCCGCGCGTGAGCAGGTCCATGTCGACGCCGTAGCGCGCCGCGTACACGCTGATCGGCCAGCCGGCCAGGAAGATGATGAGGCCCGTCGCGAGGATGGCCCAGAAGGCGTTGGCGAAACCGTACTGCACCAGCAGCGTGGCGCCCACGGCCTCCAGGATCAGGAAGGAGGCGGCCCCGAAGGCGGTGTTGGCCACGCGCCATTCCGACCATTTGCGGAAACGCTGCGGCGTGAAGCGCAGCGCGTAGTCCTCCAGCGTCTCGCTGCCGACCCAGCTGTTGTAGTCGCGCCGGACCTTGACGATGCGTTGCGGCGCGTCCTCGCGGGCGGCGTCGCGCGGATCGATGGCGGGGGCGGACTCGGGGGGCACACCATTGCGGTGCACATTTCATGCCGAAGGCGGCGCGCGGCACGACTGTTGCAAGGACGCGTCGTTGCCCATAATGCCTCGCGATCACGACGACGCGACATCGAGCCCAGCGATATGGAATTGACTCCCAGAGAGAAAGACAAGCTCCTGATCTTCACGGCCGCCCTGCTGGCGGAGCGGCGCAAGGCCCGGGGCCTGAAGCTGAACTACCCCGAAGCGGTGGCCCTGATCTCGGCGGCCGTGATGGAGGGTGCGCGCGACGGCAAGACGGTCGCCTCGCTGATGAGCGAGGGCCGCGCGGTCCTGACGCGCGACGACGTGATGGAAGGGGTGCCGGAGATGATCCCCGACATCCAGGTCGAAGCGACCTTCCCCGACGGCACGAAACTCGTGACCGTGCACCAGCCGATTGCCTGATTTCCCTGGAGACCGATTCATGTCCTTCATCCGCCCTGCCCGCGCCGCTGCCGTCGCCACCGGTGCGCTTGCCAGCCTGGCCACCCTGCCCGCCCTCGCCCACACGGGCGCCGACGCCGGCCTGCATCACGGCCTGGCGGCCGGCTTCATGCACCCGCTGACGGGCGCCGACCACCTCGCCGCCATGGTGGCGGTGGGCCTGTGGAGCGCCCTGGTGGCGCGCCGGGGTGCCGACCTGCTGTGGGCACCCCTGGGCTTCGTCGCGATGCTGCTGGTCGGCGCGCTGATGGGGCTGGCCGGTGTGCAGTTGCCGGCGGTGGAACCGATGATCGCGGCCTCGCTGCTGGTGCTCGGCCTCCTGGTCGTGACCCGCCAGCGCCTGCCCGCACTGGCCGCGGCGGCCCTGGTCGGCGTGTTCGCCGTCTTCCACGGCATCGCGCACGGCCACGAACTGGCCGGCGAGCCGGATGCCGCGCTCACGCTGGCCGGCATGGTGGCGGCCACGGCGGCGCTGCATGTCGCCGGCATCGGCCTGGGCTATGCGCTGCGCCATGCCAACCGCTGGGTGCCGCGCATCGCCGGCGCGGCCGTGGCCCTGCTGGGCGCCGCGCTGCTCGGCGGCCTGGCCTGACCGGAGCACCGCGATGACGATTCCCGGTGAGCTGCTGATCGACGCGGGCGACCACGACCTCAATCCCGGCCGCCGCACGCTGACGGTGGTGGTGAAGAACACCGCCGACCGGCCGATCCAGGTCGGCTCGCACTACCACTTCGCCGAGACCAACGGGGCGCTCGACTTCGACCGAGACGCGGCGCGCGGCATGCGCCTGAACATCGCCTCGGGCACGGCCGTGCGCTTCGAGCCCGGGCAGCAGCGCACCGTGGAACTGGTCGACTACGCCGGGGCGCGCACCGTGTACGGCTTTCGCGGACTGGTGCAAGGGCCGCTCTGACAACCCGATGCGGACAGCCGAACGCAGAGGGCGCAGGGATTTCGCAGAGCACGCAGAGACGTCGAAACCCGTTCTGGTGTTCCTTCTGCGCCCTCTGCGTCACCTCTGCGCCCTCTGCGTTCGGCTGTCCGTCTTCTTGAATCCCCCACTCAGGACAACGCTGTGGCCACCATCTCCCGCCGCGCCTATGCAGAAATTTTCGGCCCCACCGTCGGCGACCGCGTGCGCCTGGCGGATACGGGCTTGGTGATCGAGGTCGAAGAGGACTACACCCTGCGCGCCGGCGGCTACGGCGAGGAAGTGAAGTTCGGCGGCGGCAAGACCATCCGCGACGGCATGGCGCAGAGCCAGCGCACGCGCGCGGCGGGCGCCGTCGACACGGTGCTCACCAACGCCCTGATCCTCGACCACTGGGGCATCGTGAAGGCCGACATCGGCCTCAAGGACGGCCGCATCGCCGCGATCGGCAAGGCCGGCAACCCCGACACGCAGCCGGGCGTGGACATCGTCATCGGGCCGGGCACCGAAGTCATCAGCTGCGAGGGCAACATCGTCACGGCCGGCGGCATCGACAGCCACATCCACTTCATCTGCCCGCAACAGATCGAGGAGGCGCTGGCGTCGGGGGTGACCACCATGCTCGGCGGCGGCACCGGCCCCGCCACGGGCACCTTCGCCACCACCTGCACGCCCGGCCCCTGGCACATCGAGCGCATGCTGCAGGCGGCCGACGCGTTCCCGATGAACCTCGGCTTCCTGGGCAAGGGCAACGCCAGCCGGCCCGAGGCACTGCACGAGCAGATCGATGCCGGCGTGATCGGCCTGAAGCTGCACGAGGACTGGGGCACCACGCCCTCGGCCATCGATCATTGCCTGGATGTGGCCGAGGCCACCGACACGCAGGTGGCGATCCATTCCGACACGCTGAACGAATCGGGCTTCGTCGAGGACACCATCGCCGCCACCAAGGGCCGCTCGCTGTGCGCCTTCCACACCGAAGGCGCGGGCGGCGGCCACGCACCCGACATCCTGCGCGTGGTGGGCGAGGCGAACTTCCTGCCCTCGTCGACCAACCCGACGATGCCCTACACCGTGAACACGCTCGACGAGCACGTCGACATGCTCATGGTGTGCCACCACCTCGACGCCGCCATCGCCGAGGACCTGGCCTTCGCCGAGTCGCGCATCCGCAAGGAGACCATCGCGGCGGAGGACATCCTGCACGACCTGGGCGCCATCAGCATGATGAGCAGCGACTCGCAGGCCATGGGCCGCGTGGGCGAGGTCATCATCCGCACCTGGCAGACGGCGAGCAAGATGAAGGCCCAGCGCGGCGCGCTGCCCGAGGACAGCGAGCGCGCCGACAACTTCCGCGCCAAGCGCTACGTCGCGAAGTACACGATCAATCCCGCCATCTCGCACGGCATCGCCCACGAGGTGGGCAGCCTCGAAGTGGGCAAGTGGGCCGACATCGTGATCTGGAAGCCGGCCTTCTTCGGCGTCAAGCCCTTCTGCATCCTCAAGGGCGGCAGCATCGCCATGGCCGCCATGGGCGACCCCAATGCCAGCATTCCCACGCCGCAGCCGGTGCACTACCGACCCATGTTCGGCGCCTTCGGCGGCTCGCTGGCGAAGAGCTCGCTGACCTTCGTGTCGCAGGCGGGTCTGGCGGCCGGCGTGAAGGAGCGCTACGGCCTCGCCAAGACCGTGAGTGCCGTGAGGAACATCCGCGGCGTGCGCAAGGAGCACCTCGTCCACAACCGGTATGCGCCGAAGATGGAGATCGACCACCAGACCTACGCGGTGCGCGCCGATGGCGTGCTGCTCACCTGCGAGCCGGCCAAGGTGCTGCCGATGACGCAGCGGTATTTCCTCTTCTGACCGATGGCGGTGGCGCTGCGCATTCGCCTGGACGACCTGCGCGACCCGCGCATCGCCGCCTTCCTGGAAGAGCACCTGGCGGACATGCGCCGCGTCTCGCCGCCCGAGAGCGTGCATGCACTGGACCTGGAGGGCCTGCGCCGGCCGGGGATCCGCTTCTGGAGCGCCTGGACGGCCGATCCGGCCGGCGAGGCGCTGGCGGGCACCGTGGCGCTGAAGCGACTGGACGACGGCCATGCGGAACTCAAGTCCATGCGCACCGCCGTGCGCCTGCGCGGCCAGGGCGTCGCGACGCAACTGCTGGCGCATGCGCTGGCCGAGGCCCGCGCCGCAGGGCACACCCGCATGAGCCTGGAGACGGGGAGCCAGCCCTTCTTCGCGCCGGCGCGGGCGCTCTATGCCCGGCACGGGTTCGCAGCGTGCGCACCGTTCTGCGACTACACGAACGACCCCGCCAGCCACTTCATGACGCGGATGCTCTAGGACGTACGACCCACAAGGCCATGCCTGCGGCGCGGCTGTCAGCCCAGCAGGCTCGCCCGACAATAGCGCCCGCCATCGCCGGCCGCCGGCACACGCCTCACACCATGACCATGCTCACCGCCAACAAACTCATGCCCCAGGGCCGCGGCCTCGCGCCCGTGCTGCTCAAGCGTGCCGCCACCGTCGAACTCGACTGGGACGTGCGGCAGAAGAGCCGCTTCGACGCCACCGACTCGCTCGGGCGCCAGGTCGGCGTCTTCCTGCCGCGCGGCACGGCCGTGCGCGGCGGCGACGTGCTGGTGCTGGAAGACGGCTCCTTGCTGCGCGTGGTCGCCGCGAAGCAACCGGTGCTGCGCATCACGCACTGCACGGCCCACGGCACGCCCTTCGACCTGACGCGCGCCGCCTATCACCTGGGCAACCGCCATGTGCCGATCGAGCTGCAGCCCGACCACCTGAAGATCGAGCCCGACCACGTGCTGGCCGACATGCTGCGCGCCATGCACCTGATCGTGGTGGCGGCCGACGATGCCTTCGAACCGGAGGGCGGTGCCTATGGCGGGCACGGCGGCCACGGCCACGGCCACGACCACGGACATGGCCACTCGCACGACCATGCCCAGAGCCAGCCGCCGCTGGTCCTCGCTCCCGAACATCTGCACGACGACCGCCACGGCCACGGCCATGTTCACGGCCCCGGCTGCAGCCATTCGCACTGACACCCCCGCCCCCCCATGCACGCACCTGCGTCCCAGGATGCCATCGCGGCGAGCAGCCTGCTCCAGTTGATCTGGCTGGCCTCGCCCGCGCTGCCGGTGGGCGGCTTCTCGTACTCCGAAGGCCTGGAGGCGGCCGTGGAGTGGGCCGGTGTGAAGGACGAGGCCACGGCCGCCGATTGGCTGGTCGACCAGTTGCATCTCGTCCTGGCGCGCAGCGACCTGGCGGTGGTCGCGTCCGCGATCCAGGCATGGCGCCGCGCCGACGTGGCGCGCGTGCAGATGCTCAACGCCTGGATGCTCGCCACGCGCGAATCGGCCGAGTTCCTGTTGCAGACGGAACAGATGGGCCGCTCTTTCGTCGAATGGCTCAAGCTGCATCATGACGATGCCGCGGCCGCCTTCGACGGGCTGCCGGTGACCTACCCGGTGGCCTTCGCCTTCGCAGCGGCGCGCAGCGGCGCCTCGGTGCGCGACGGCTGCCTGGCCTACGCCTTCGGCTGGGCCGAGAACATGACGGCCGCCGCGGTGAAGGCCGTGCCGCTGGGCCAGAGCGCGGGGCAGCGCATGCTCGCGCGCCTGGCCCGCGAGATGCCGGCGATCGTCGACGTCGCCATGGGCATGGACGACGACGAGCGGCAGGCCTTCTCGCCCATGCTCTCCGTCCTCTCGGCGCGGCACGAGGCGCAGTACTCGCGGCTGTTTCGCAGCTGAACGGGATTGAATTCATCGCTATCCGCGGCGTCCACATGCGACTTTCGGCCACTTTTCATTCTGATTCCCGCGTTTTGCGCGTCCTGCCATGAGCTCACCCCTGCACCACATCCCGAACCGCACCAAGAAGCTCCCGCCCCTGCGCGTGGGCATCGGCGGCCCCGTCGGCTCCGGCAAGACCACGCTGCTGGAGATGCTGTGCAAGACGATGCGCGAGCAGTACGACCTGGTCGCCATCACCAACGACATCTACACCAAGGAAGACCAGCGCCTGCTGACCGTCGCCGGCGCGCTGCCGGCCGAACGCATCATGGGCGTGGAGACCGGCGGCTGCCCGCACACCGCGATCCGCGAGGACGCGTCGATCAACCTCGAGGCCATCGACCGCATGCTGGAGGACTTCCCGGACGCGGACGTGGTCTTCGTCGAGAGCGGCGGCGACAACCTGGCCGCCACCTTCAGCCCCGAACTCTCGGACCTCACGATCTACGTGATCGACGTGGCCGCCGGCGAGAAGATCCCCCGCAAGGGCGGCCCCGGCATCACCAAGAGCGACCTGTTCGTCATCAACAAGACGGACCTCGCGCCCTACGTCGGCGCCGACCTGGGCGTGATGGAGCAGGACACGCAGCGCATGCGCAAGACCAAGCCCTATGTGATGACCAACCTCAAGACACAGGACGGCGTGGCGCAGGTGGTGCGCTTCATCGAGGAGCGGGGCATGCTGCGCGCCGCCTGAGCGCGGCGGCGACGCCGGCTCAGAGTTCGCTCGCGTCCTTGACCTGGCGCAGCTTGTAGACCAGTCGCACGGACGCCTGGCGCGGCGCCTGCGCGAGTTGCAGGTACACGTCGAGGTCGTCGCCCACGGTCCAGGACGCCATCTCGCTGGTCTGCAGGCCGCCCGTGTCGCGCGCCAGGCGCTCGCCGCCCCACGCACGCCGGCCCCAGTCGAGCAAGGCGGCGAAGGCGGCAGCGCCGTGGTCGTCGGCCGCGGTCGTCACCGCGGCGTACTCCACGCGGCGCAACTGGCCGCCTGCCACGAAGAACGTGGGCTCGAAGCGCTGGCCGGCCAGGTCCACCGCGTCGCCGCGCCACACGCCGACGAGGCCGCCGGACAGGCGTGCCGGCCGCGCGACTCGCGTCAAGTCCGGCACGACCACGGGCAGTCGATCGGCCTCCATGCCGATGCGCACACCGGGCGGCAGCGACTGGGCGCGGGCCGGCATCGCCGCACCGGCACAGAGCGCTGCAGCCAGCAGCGCGCACGCCAGGCGCATGGACGCGGCGCCAGGCGCGGCGCAGGCCGATCCCGACGCGGGCGGCCCTGCGGTCGCGCCATCCCGTGCCGGCTGCGCCTGGGGACCGACGGCGCCGCCCGTCATCGACCCGCGCCTCCACGGTGCGCCAGCAGTGCCTTGGCCGCCTCGATGCGCAGAGCCAGGGGCACCTGCTCGTCGCTCATCACCTGCTGAAGAAAACGCACCGGATCATCGGTCGGGCCCAGCCGCGGCGCGGCGGTTCCCGCGGCGTCGCCCTGCCGCAGCTCGCCGGCAACCGCCGTGGCGGGCACGAGCCCTTCGTTGCCCAGCAGGGCCACGGCCGCGTCGAACACGGCACGCGGGATGGAGGCGAGCCCGGCCAGCAGCGCCGCCTGGCCGTCCTCGCTGGGCGGAATGTCCAGCCAGGGCGTGTCGCCGAACACCGGCGCCAGATCGGGCGCCACGAAGGCCGACCAATCGCCGCTCTCCCCCTGGCGCTGCGGCACCGGCCGCGCGTGGTCGGATGCCAGGCTCGGGAACAGCCGCAGCCGGCGGACCGGCAGGTCGGGCAGAAAGCGCCGGCGCAGTGCATGGAGAAAGGCATGGCCTTCCTGCACCGCCACGGCATCCACCAAAGAGAACCACAACTGGAGCCCATCGACGCCGGAAACGGCGATGGCCGGAGCGGGAAAGCCCAGTTCGGCCTGAACGCCTCGCCAGACCTGGCCCAGGCTGTCCCAGGCCGGCGGTGCAAGGAGCTCCATCACCAGCGCCCGCACCTCGCCGCCCGGACCGACCAGCGCAGCATCGGACGTGTCGCCGCCGGCGGCAGGGGCATAGAGACGGTGGAACTCGGGCGCCAGGTGCGGCATGTCGGAGAGAGGAGGTCGGGCGAGAGAGCGGCGGCGCCGGATACCGGACGAGGCCCGCCCACACGCACCGATGCAGGTGGCAGAGGCAGGGTGCCCGCCGGACGTCGGCGCCCAACGGCGGCACACCGCCTGATTATCTGCCGACGGGCCGACCGGTCGCAGCCGGGGACCGGCCGCCGTGTCCCCGTGGGCGCGGCCCACGAGCACCCGCCTGATTTGCGCCAGCGCAAGGGCATGGGGATGGTCCGGGCGTGCAATCGCTGCATCCGCGCAGAAGGCACGCCCTGCCGGCCGCCGCAGGGTGCGTCACGACGACCGGCGGCCATGACGGAGACAAGGAGCCAGCCATGCAGATGAGCAGCGAGCAACTCATGCGCGCGTACCGGGCGATGTCCACGATCCGCGAATTCGAGGAGCGCGTCCACAAGGAGTTCGCGACCGGGCAGATCCCGGGCTTCGTGCACCTGTATGCAGGCGAGGAAGCCTCGGCCGTCGGGGTCTGCATGCAATTGACGGAACGCGACCACATCGCCAGCACGCACCGCGGGCACGGCCACGCCATCGCCAAGGGATGCGACGTGACGGCAATGATGAAGGAGATCTTCGGACGCCAGGGCGGCCTGTGCAAGGGCAAGGGTGGCTCGATGCACATCGCCGACATTTCCAAGGGCATGCTCGGCGCCAACGGCATCGTCGGCGGCGGGCCGCCGCTGGCCTGCGGGGCGGCGCTGGCCGCCAAGGTCCGGCGAACGAACGACGTGGCGGTGGCGTTCTTCGGCGACGGCGGCTTCAACCAGGGCACGACGCTGGAGTCGATGAATCTCGCCGCGGTGTATGCACTGCCGGTGTTCTTCGTGCTCGAGGACAACGGCTATGCGGAGAGCACCGCCAGCGCATGGTCCATCGGAGGCCACAACCCCGTCCGCCGGGCCGAAGGTTTCGGCATCCCCGGCAACCGCGTCGACGGGCACGACTTCTTCGCCGTCCACCGCGCGGCCAGGGAGGCCGTGGAACGCATCCGCGCCGGCGGCGGCCCACAGTTCCTGCACATCGAGTTCACGCGCTACTACGGGCACTTCGAGGGCGACCAGATGACGTACCGCCTGCCGGGCGAGGTCGCCGAGGAGCGCAACCTCCTCGACAGCCTGAAGTTCATGCGCGCGCGGCTGATCGGTTCGGGGCTCGTGCCGGCGGCCGAGCTCGACCGGATCGAGGCCGAGGTGCAAAACCTGATCGAGACCGCGCTGCACGCCGCCAAGGACGCTCGCCCGCCCGATGCCGCCGACCTGCTGACCGACGTGTACAAGACCTACTGAAGGAGACGGCCATGAGCAAGAAATCCTTCCGCACGGCGCTCAATGAAGCGATGCGCCAGGAGATGGAACGCGACCCCACGGTCATCGCGCTCGGCGAGGACATCGCCGGCGGCATGGGCGCCAAGGGACAGCAGGACGCCTGGGGCGACGTGCTCGGCGCGAGCAAGGGCCTGCTGGGCGAGTTCGGCCGCGAACGCATCTTCGACACGCCGATCAGCGAGAGCGCCTTCATCGGCGCGGCGGCCGGGGCGGCGGTGGCGGGACTGCGGCCGATCGCGCAGCTGATGTTCGTCGACTTCTTCGGGGTCTGCGGCGACCAGATCATCAACCAGATGGCCAAGTTCCGCTACATGTTCGGCGGCAGGGCGACGACGCCGGTGACGATACGCACGCTGTACGGCGCGGGACTGCGCGCGGCCAGCCAGCACAGCCAGTGCCTGTACCCGGTGTTCACGCATGTGCCGGGGCTGAAGGTCGTGATTCCCTCCTCGCCCTACGAGGCCAAGGGCCTCATGATCCAGTCCATCCGCGACGACGACCCGGTGATCTTCTTCGAGCACAAGGCGCTGTACGAGGAGACCGAGGAGGTGCCCGACGAGCCCTACGCCATCCCGCTCGGCCAGGCACGGGTGGCGCGCGCGGGGCGCGATGCCAGCATCGTCACCTGCGGGCGGATGGTGAGGCACGCGCTGGCGGCAGCCCAGGCGCTGGCGGACCGCGGCATCGACTGCGAGGTGATCGACCTGCGCACGACCTCGCCGCTGGACACCCGCACGGTGCTGGCCAGCGTCGAGAAGACCGGCAGGCTCGTCGTGGTCGACGAGGCCAACCCGCGCTGCAACATCGCCACCGACATCTCGGCCCTGGTCGCCGAGGCGGCCTTCGGCCGGCTCAAGGCGCCGATCAGGATGGTGTGCCCGCCACACACGCCCGTGCCTTTCGCGCCGAGCCTCGAGGACGCCTACATCCCGGGGCCCGCGCGCATCGAGGACGCGGTGCGCGGCGTCGTGGGCTGGAAGCCATGAGCGATCGCGTCGTGGCCCTCACCGTGCCGCAGCTGGGCCTGACGATGAAGGAAGGCACGGTGGCCGCCTGGCACGTGGCGCCCGGCGCGGCGTTGCGCGCCGGCGACCCCGTGTTCGACATCGAGACCGAGAAGGTGAGCAGCGAATGCGCCGCCCCATGCGCCGGTGTGCTGCGCAGGCAGGTGGCGCCTGCGGGCACCACCCTCGCCGTGGGCGAGCTGGTCGGTGTGATTGCGCCGCCGGACGTCGACGAAGCGCAGATCGATCGCTTCGTGGCCACGTTCAAGCCGGACCAGCGCGCCTGAGTCGCCTCCCCCAACCCGCCGGAGTTCATCATGACCCTCAAGGCCGCCTTCATCTTCCTGGCGCCGGGCGCCGACCCGGATGCCCATCGCACCACGGTGCGCACTCCGGAAGTCGAACTCACCGTCGTCGGCGCGCCGGACTATGCCGGGGCCGAGGCCTGCGCCAAGGCGCTGGTGGACGCGGGCGTCGCGGCGATCGAGCTGTGCGGCGGCTTCGGCATCGACGGCACGGCGCGCATCGCACGCGCCGCGGGCGGACGCGCCACGGTCGGCGTGGTCCGCTTCGACGCCCACCCCGGCCTCGGCGGCAAGAGCGGTGACCAGGTCTTCGCCGGTCGGTGCTGAAGCCATGGGTGCCGACAACGACGGGCCGGCCGCGCGGCCGGGTGTCCCAACCTACGACTACGCGCTGTTCGGCCCCGTCGAGGTGCGGCCGATGGGGCGCATCCGCCAGGTCATCGCACGCCGGATGCAGGCCAGCTGGGCCGACGTGCCGCACGTCGCCCAGTTCGACGAGGTCGACATCGCGGCGATTCGGGCGCTGCGCGGGCAGGCGGCGCAGCGCGAAGCGGCGGGCACCCAGCCCTCGCTGCTGGCCTTCGTGCTGCGGGCGTGTGCGCGGGCGCTCGCGGAGTTTCCCGAGTTCAATGCCTCGCTGGACGCCAGCGGCAGCAACCTCATGCTCAAGCGCTATTGCCATATCGCCTTCGCCGCCGAGACGCCGATCGGCTTGCTCGCGCCGGTGCTGCGCGACGTCGATCGCAAGAGCCTGCAGGAGATCACGCTGGGCATCGGCGCGCTGGCGGCGAAGGCCAAGGCCGGCCGGCTGGCCCTGAGCGATGCGGAGGGCGCATGCTTCACGGTCTCCAACCTCGGCAACCTGGGAGGAACGGGCTTCATCCCGATCATCAACGCGCCGGAGTTGGCGATCCTCGGCATGGCACGCGCCGCGCCCAAGGTGGTCGAGATCGAAGGCCGCCTGCTCGCGCGTCCCATGCTGCCCCTCACCTTGGTGTATGACCACCGCGTGATCGATGGTGCCGCGGGCGCGCGCTTCCTGGCCTCGATCAAGCGGCAACTCGAAGAACCGGCCGGGCTCGCGCCCTGAGCCCGCCCTGCGGCACAGCCCGCGCACGCGGCCGGGAGGCGTCGGCAGGCGGGACCGGCATCGATCCGGGCCGGCACTGAGCCGTTCCGACCGCCTGACGGCCGCCCCGCAGCGCGCGCGGCGCTCCTGGTGTCACTCCCCTACGGGGCGCTGCGGACCAGGAGAACCGGGATGGAACTGGTGCGCAACACGTTCTCGGCATCGCTGCCCAGGGCGACGCGACTGACACCCCTGCGCCCGTGCGTGCCCATCACGATCAGCTCGCAGCCCGCCTTGGTCGCCTCGTCGACGATGACCTCGGACACGCGCTCGTGCACCACCTCTCGCACGCTGCTGCCGCTGGACACACCGGATTCCGCGGCGCGCTTGACGGCGTCCGCCAGCACCTTCTCACCGTACTTCCTCAGTTCCTTCAAGGTCGCCTCGAAGCTGCTCACCGCCGACATTTCCATCATGGAGGGAAAGTCGTCGATGACGTGCAGGAGATGCAGGCTGCTGTTGAGTTCGCGTGCCAGCCGAACGGCCTCTTCGAAGCCACGCTGGGCTGTCCTGCTGCCGTCGATCGGCACGAGGATCCTCGAGTACATGGTTGTTCTCCTTGTGGTCGGGTCAAGTGGTGCGCCTGCAACCGGCCGTCGACGGGCGAGGCGGCGATGCCGGCGCAAGGGTTCGAAGCGCGGCGGTCCCCTTGTCGGGGACGAAGCCGTAGTAGCGGTCGTTCAGGTAGAGAGCGACGGCCAGGATGTCGTCATCCCGCCAGCCGAGCGACGCCGCCTCCTGCCAGCGTCGCACCTGCTCCGCGAGCGAGTTCCAATCGCGCACGAGCTTCCGATCCCGCCAATGCACCTGCTCGGTGTGACAGGCGATGCAGTTGGTGGCGTAGAGCAACTCGCCGCGCGACTGCGGCTGCGCCTGCGCGGGCAGCGGGCCCAGGATCACCGCGATCGCAGCCAGCGTGGCCGCCAGGAGACGACCCGGACGGCCCCCGCCGCAAGACGCCTGGACGCCGAACCGCCCATGCATGAAGACCTCGTCGCGAACACGCGCATGCGCCGGCGCGTCCCGCCCGTGCTCCCTCGCACCGGCCAGGTTGGAGGTCGCCCTCCGCAGGAGCCGGCCGAGCCGGGACCCTGGCAGCGGGCGTCGACATTGCTCGAAGTCGATGTCCATGGCTTTCTTTTCGATGTCTCATTAGGTCCCGCGCGGCCGGCGAAACCCTTGCGCTAGCGCAAGCTTGTCGCGTCGGGATCGTGGTTGCGGGCACCCATCGTGCGGGCGGCCCACAGCTGCCGCACGAAGTCCGCCTGCGTGCTGGTCCCGGGCGCATTCGGCTTGATGCAGCGCAACAGGCCTGCCGACCCGCATCCTTAGATTGAAAGGCCCTTCAACTCATTCACGGAGCAATGCCCATGACCACCGCCCTGTCCCGCCTGGACCGCGTCGAGAACCTCTTCCCGGAGCTGTTTCGACGCTGGGCTCGACCACTGCAACTGATCGACGACACCGAGCTGCCGGCCGACATTCGCGTGGACATCACGGAGAACGACAAGGAATACCTCGTGACGGCCGAGATTCCCGGCGCGAAGAAGGAAGATGTCCGCGTGTCGATCGACGGCAGCTATGTCTCGATCGCAGCCGAGATCAACAAGGATGAAGAGCGCAAATCCGGCCGGTCGATCGTCCGAGAGACCTTCCGCGGCAGCGTCTCGAGAGGCTTCTCGCTCGCCAGCGAGGTCGATGACAAGAACGCCGTGGCGAAGCTGGAGGACGGCATCCTGCGCCTGACACTGCCCAAGCGGGAAGGCACCCCCCAGAAGCTGCTCAAGATCCAGTGACCGCTGAGGCGCAGTCGCACTGCATGCAGCATCCCGACCCCATGCCTGGCGTCATCGCCCGCGGCGCGTCGACCATGCGCGCCATGGTGCTGAAGGCCGTGCGGGCGCCGCTCGAACTGGAGCTGCGCACGATTCCCACGCCCGGCCCCGGAGATCTGCGACTGCGCGTGCTGGCGTGTGCGGTATGCCGCACCGATCTGCACATCGTCGACGGCGAACTCCCCTTGCCGACGCTGCCGATCGTGCCGGGACACGAGATCGTGGGCGTCGTGGAAGAGGCCGGCTCCGACGCAACGGGCTTCGCCGTGGGTGATCGGGTCGGCGTTCCCTGGCTCGGCCACACGTGCAATGCCTGCGAGTTCTGCCTGGCCGGGCATGAGAACCTTTGCGATGCGCCGCGCTTCACCGGCTACCACCGCGACGGGGGCTTCGCGAGCCATGTCATCGCCGAGGCCGCCTTCTGCCTGCCACTGCCGATGCTCGACGCCGATGCAGCCCATGTCGCGCCACTGCTGTGTGCGGGGCTGATCGGCTGGCGCAGCCTCAACGCAGCCGGCGCAGGCGCGCAGAGGCTGGGCCTGTATGGCTTCGGCGCCGCGGCGCATCTGGTGACGCAAGCGGCCGCGGCACAAGGGCGCCAGGTCTTCGCCTTCACCCGTCCCGGCGACAGGGCGACCCAGGACTTTGCGCGCTGCCTGGGCGCGGCATGGGCCGGCGGCTCCGACGAGCTGCCACCCGTTGCGCTGGATGCGGCCATCCTCTTCGCGCCCGTGGGCGACCTGGTGCCGGCCGCGCTTCGCGCGGTGCGAAAGGGCGGGCGCGTGGTGTGCGGCGGCATCCACATGAGCGAGATACCGGCATTCCCCTATCGGCTGCTGTGGGAAGAACGCAGCCTGAGCTCGGTGGCCAACCTCACGCGGACCGACGCCCGGGACTTCCTGGCTTTCGCGCAGGCGCACCCCCCACAGGTCCACGCGGTGACCTATCCGCTCGAGCAGGCCAACCAGGCATTGGCCGATCTGCGCACGGGCCGCATCCAAGGTGCTGCGGTGCTGCTGCCCTGAGCACCGGGCGGCCGGGCCCATCAACCGGTGGTGCGCCAGGCGGCTTCGATCAGCGGGATGTCGACCGGCGCTTGCGTGTCCACGTCGATGACGCAGGCACGCTCGTCGGCCAGAAGCGGCTCGTGATGCGCCAACTGGCGCTCCAGCACCGCGACTCCGGCTTCCGATGCATCCAGGCCTGCGGCCTCACGCGCGGCCACCCTTCGGCGCAAGGTGTCCGGGTCGGCCCGGCAGTCCAGGATGGCGAAGGGCACCCGCAGTTCGGTGGCCAAGGCACGCAAGCGCAGGCGCTGCGCACGACGAAGGAAGGCTGCATCCACGATCACCGGGTACCCCGCCAGCAGCGCTTCGCGCGCGCAGACGCGCAGGCGATCGAAGGTTCGGTCCGTCGCCTGTTCGCCATAGATGTCGAGCCCGTGCTCGGTCGACCGGGCCAGCGGGTCGAGGCCGTACAGGCGCTTGCGTTCCACGTCCGACCGCACCCGGACGGCACCCGCGGCACAGAGCAACTGCGATGCGATGCTCGACTTGCCCGCGCCGGAGAAGCCGTGCGTGATCATCAGGCGCGCCCTGCCCCGGGTCTGCCGCGCCAGTTGCCAGGCGCAGGCCAGGTAGTCGGGTCGCGGCTGGGCCTGGGCTCCGCGTGGTGCCAGCCCCGCGGCCATCGCGCGGACCAGCGCCCGGTACACCTCGTAGAAGCGCCACACCTGCAGGCCCGCATAGTCGCCGCTGTGCTGGAGCCAGGCATCCCGGAACCGGAATGCAAGATCGTCCCGGCCCCGAGCCTGCAGGTCCATGGTGAGGAAGGCCACATCGCTGACCACGTCGATCCATCGCAGCGCCGGATCGAATTCGATGCAGTCGAAGGGCAGGAGCAACCCATCGAACAAGACGATATTGGCGGCGTGCAGGTCGCCGTGGCATTCGCGCACCGCCCCGCTCTGCTGGCGGGCGATCCAGGCCGAGCGCAGCGCCCGTGCCTGTTCGCCGATCCAGGCCTCGACGGTGGCGAGCCGGCCGTCGTCGCGTGCCGGCAACGCCGCCAGCACCTGCATCGCCGCGTCGGCGATCCGTTCGGGGCTGCCGAAGCCGGACGCCAGGGTCGCGCGCGCAGCGTCGGCGTGCAGGGCATGCAGCCGTTGAGCCAAGCCATCGAGTTGCACAGGATCGAGTCGACCTGTCGCGAGCAGGTTGCACAGCAGGGACGACGCAGGAAAGCGCCGCATGCGCACCAGATGGTCGATCGGCACCCCATCGCCGCCAATGCGCGGAGAAGCCGGGGTGCCACACACCGGCACGACATCGAGGTACAGCGCGGGGGCGAAGCGCCGGTTGAGCCGAAGCTCCTCGTCGCAGAAGTGCTTGCGGGCCTCGATGCTGCTGAAGTCGACGAACGGCAGGTGCACCGGCTTCTTGAGCTTGAAGGCATGGGTGCGCGTCAGGAGCACCCAGGAGATGTGCGTCTCGACCTGCTCGACCGTGTCGTTGCATTCCTGCTGCAGCGCTTCACGCAATGCATTGACCAGGGTCGTGTCCATGGAGCGTCAGCCTCTCACGATCGATGGGGCCGTGAGGCGGCGGCGAGGTGCCACAGCGCCCACGCTGCCGGCAGCACGACCCCCAACGCCCACGGCGACGGTCGGCCCGGCAGGCCGAACACACTGCCCACGCCCGGCACCGCCGTGATCAGGGCCCAGACCACGCACACACCGACCAGGAGCGCATAGAAGGTCGGGTTGGCGTGCGCCGGCCGGCCGCCGGCGCCGCGGAACCACTGCAGCAGCAGCAGGTTGCCCAGCACGATCGAGCCCAGGCTCGCCATGCGCAGTTCCTCGTGCGTGGCGCCCAGCGTTCGGCACACCCACTGTACGACGGCCACGCCGACGAAGACCAGCGCGCCCATCGCGAACGCGCCCGCGGCCGAGGCGAACGAAAAGAGCGGCTCGTCGCGGCGCCGCGGTGGCACCGACATGCTGTCGTCGTCCGCCGGCTCGGCCTCGAACACGAGCGAACAGGCGGGGTCGATCAGCAGTTCGAGCAACACGACGTGCAAGGGCAGCAACAGCACCGGACCACCCACCGCCACCGGGATCAAGGCCACGCCGACGATGGGCACGTGCACGGCGAAGAGGTAGCCCAGCGCCTTGCGCAGGTTGGTGAAGATGCGCCGGCCGGCCCGCACCGCCTCCACCAGCGAGGCGAAGTTGTCGTCCATCAGGACCAGCGAAGCCGCCTCGCGAGCGACGTCGGTGCCACGCTGGCCCATCGCCACCCCGATGTCGGCCGCCTTGAGCGCGGGCGCGTCGTTCACGCCGTCGCCGGTCATTGCCACCACGTCGCCCTGGCGCTGCAGCGCCCGCACGATACGCAGCTTCTGGGCGGCGTCGACGCGCGCGAAGACCTGCACATCGCGCACGCGTCGGTGCAATGCGTCGTCGTCCATGGCCGCAAGTGCCTGGCCGGTCAGCACCGTGGCATCGCCGCCGTCGACCAAGCCGGCCTGCCAGGCGATCGACCGTGCCGTGAGCGCGGCGTCGCCGGTGATCATGACCACCCGGACCCCCGCATGCCGGCAGGCCTCGATGGCACCGGGCACTTGCTCGCGCAAGGGGTCCAGGAAGCCGAGCAGGCCCAATGCCGACAGGCGCAGCCCCGGCGGCAGCGCCGCGTCGCCACCGGCTCGGTGGCCGGGGGGAACCTGGCCTTGCGCAGCGGCAAGCACGCGCAAGCCGTCCGCACCCCACCGGTCGGCGGCCTCGCGCAGCCGCTGGATGCGCGCCGGATCGTCGTCGCAGAGCGCGAGCACGGCCTCCACAGCCCCCTTCACCGCGACGGTGTGGGCGGCCGCGCCCGCCGCCTGCCACCACTGCACCACGTAAGGCGCACCGTCGCGTATGCCGCGGCGTGGACCCGGTGCCCAGCCCGGCGCCGAGGCGCCGTCCAGCCCAGCCGCCTGCGCCACAGCCCGCACCGCCCGGTCCATGGGCTCGGCACCGCTCGCGCTGCTCGCGCGCAACGCGCCGGACAGCAGTGCACGAAAGCGCGGCGGCGGCCCGCCCGCATCGAGCCGGCATTGCGAATCGCCGTCGTGCAGCATCGCCAGCACCATGCGGTTGTGCGTCAGCGTGCCGGTCTTGTCGACGCACAGGACCGTCGTGGTGCCCAGCGCCTCGATGGCCTGCGGCTGGCGGGTCAGCACGTTCGACTTCGCAAGCCGCCAGCTGCCCAGCGCCAGCATCACGCTCCAGACGACCGCGAACTCCTCGGGGATCAGCGACATCGCCAGCGTGAGCCCGACCAGCAGGCCCTGCGTCCACGAGCCTTCGCGCAGCGCGAAGACCGTGGCCGCGGCGAGGCAGGTCGCGACGGCGAGCCAGGCCACGCGGCCCACCAGCCGGCGCAAGTCCTCCTGCAGCCGACTGGTGCGCGGGGCGAGCTGGACGATCACGCGGTGAATGTCGCCCAGCGCGGTATGCGCCCCCGTGGCGGTCACCTCGGCCACGCCATCACCACGCACCACCAGGCTGCCCGCGAACAGCCGGCCGGTGTCGCCGTCTCCCGCCGCACGCTTGTCCTGTGGCATCGACTCCCCGGTGCGAAGGGACTCGTCGACCTGCAGCCCGACCGCTTCGAGCAGTTGCGCATCGGCGGACAAGCGGTCGCCCTCGCTCACCAGCAGCCTGTCGCCGCGGACCAGCTCGCGACTGGCGATGTGCAGCGTCCGCCCCGAGCGCACGACCATGCAGCGCGGACTGGACAGGTCCTTCAACGCCTCGAGCACGCGTTCCGCGCGCTGTTCCTGGTAGATCGAGAGTCCGCCCACGGCCAGCACCGAAACGACCAGCATGCCGGCATCGTCCAGGTCGCCGAGCAGCGCATACAGGCCGGCAGTGGCCAGCAGCAGCAGGAACATCGGCTGGGTCAAGGCATTGCGGGCGATGCGCAGAAGGCCCCTGCGCGACGCCGACGGCAGGACGTTCGGCCCGTCGCGATCCAGCCGGCGCGACGCCTCCTCGTCGGTCAGGCCTGCTGGCGAGCGGTCCTGCACCTGATGTCCTCCACCGCGCCATCGTCGAAAGGGCGCGGCACGCTGCCTTCCCGGCGGTCGTGCTGCGCCCGGGCTCTCGGCGTCGCCATCACACACATCGAAGGCCGGTCCCGCTGCTGTCAGCCTCGAACCCGCCAGCCGCCGTCGGCCTGCCTGCATGCGCTGCCGGCGATGCTGTCGGACCGACCGCCCACCGTCGCTTCGACCCTGAAATCGCGGCACCGCGCCCCGTCGAGGGTGAAGCTGCGCAAGGGCGTGAAGATGAACCGGTCGCCCGTTTCAGGATTACGCCAGGCCGAGGGCTGGCCGTCGGGCCCACCGTCCAGCGAAACCGCCGCGCGGCGACGATCGCTGTCATCCATGGCCCTGGCCGCCACGCTGCCCAGCGCGGCGCCGGCAAGAGAGCCCGTCAGCGTGCCGGTGGCCTGTGGCGCATTGCCGAACTGGCTGCATCCGCAGACCGGCAGCCACAGGCCCGCAGCGAGAACGAGCGGCAGGTGCTTCATCTGCATCTCCCGCGGCGGCACCTCCAGCGCACGAGCGCAGGCGGCTCGAACGATCCACCAGCGCACGGGGTCCCGCCCGACTCGGGGCGCGCGCACCCGTCCCGCAGCCGCTTGGAACGCTGCGCGGTGTCGGCGGCGGTGGCGTGGACCATGTCGGGCATTTCTGCATCCTGAACGATGCGTCGCATTCTGCGAAGCTCGCGGCGCCGGGCCTTGATTGAAGTCAAGGCGGACCTAGGCGCCGCCTGAGCGTGCAATGACGCGCCTGGACTTGCCGCTGCGGCCGCAGGCCGCAGCCTCTCCGGCTCGGCAATGGATTGCGACGTCTGCCGCGCCCTGGGCCTTGAGAAACGCCGCCAGCACGGTGCGCGCCTTGTGCAGCCGCTGCTGCGCCCGCAGCCCCCGTTCGTGGGTCTTCAGCAGCAGCTCCCGCGGCCCGCGCTGAACCAGCTGGAAGTCGAACAGGCCGGCATCCTCCTCGAGCACGGTGCTCACTGCCAACGGCACGACGTGGACGGAGGGCCTGCCGCTCGCCGCGGCAAGACACAGCATGTCGTCGTCGCGGCCCTGCACATCGATCACCGGATGGTGCGATCCGCACCGGCATGGCGCTTCATGCAGGGTCACCCGGTCGCCCAGGTCGTAGCGAATCAGCGGCTGCACGTGGTTGGCCAGGTTGGTGAGGAGTGTCGTCGTTCCGGCACGGCCGCGAGGCACCGCATGGCCCTGCGCGTCGACCGGCTCCAGGATCGCCCAGTCGCTGTTGAGGTGCAGCGCGCCTTCGGCGCACTCGAAGGCCAGCGACAGAAACTCGGACGCGCCGTAGCTGTTGGCCACCGGGCACCCGAATGCGTCGTGCACGAAATTGCGGCCCGCTGCCGACAGGTTCTCGCCCCCGGTCCAGATTTCGCGCGGCCTCGCGTTCAACCGGCCTGCACGCCGCTCTTGCGCGAGCAGCACCGCCGCGCTGGGGTACGTCGCGATCACCGTGGGCTGGAATGCCTCGAGTTCGGCGCACAGCCTGGGCAGGGGCTGCAGAAAGGACATGCCGACGAGACGTCGCGCAAGGCCCGGCTGAAGCCGCCGCAGGCGTTCGACCGAGACAGTGCTCGCGAAGTGACCATCGATGGCGCCCACGAACGCGATGCGTTCGGTCAGTCCCCACGGATCCAGGAGTCGGTCGAGCGGCCGCAACGGCGGACGGCGCAGCGCTTCGAGCGCGTCGTACACCGCCATGGCCCGGGCATCCTGCACGAACACCGCGGGCTCTCCGCTGCTGCCTGAACTCTCCCAGACCGTGTAGCGGCCGAGAAAGTCCTGCCCGATGTTTGCAGGGTCGGCGACGAAGCGACGCAGCTTCGCAAGGGAGATGTCCGGATCGGCCACCCATCCATCGAAGTCGCGCATGAGTTCGGCCTTGCGCGAAATGGGGAGGTCTTCAAGCTTCTGGGTCGCCGGGTCGCATCCGGCCAGCACACGCCGATAGTGCCGGGAGTGACCGCGGGCTGCGGCAAGGAGCGCCGCGAGCCGCCGCATCCGCCGGGCAGCGAGGTCCTCCTCGCAGGCCCGCGTGGCCATCGATACCTCGGCGGCCGCCAGCCATTCGCGCCACGGATCGAACGATGGCGGCATCGGGCGATCCAGTGCGCGGACTCTCGCGGTGTCAGGCCTCGACCAGGATGTCGTTGATCACGCGGGTCACGCCCGGCGCCGACCAGGCAGCCCCCTGCGCCGCATGGCGCTCGGCCAGCGAGTGCACCTTGCCGCGCAGCGTCACGGCGGTGCCGGCCACGCCGACCTCGATCTTCTTCGCCTCCCGGTCGGCCTGGCGCTCCAGCGCTTCCCGAATCCTGCCTTCCACGATGTCGGCCTTGACACGCGGCTTCACGGTGATGAGATTGGTGACACCGGTCACGCCCAGCAGGTGGCGCACGGCGCCTTCGGCGGCGCGACGTTGATAGTCCCACTCCGCCTCGCCGGTGAGCGTGACCCACCCCTTCTCGACCTTCGGATGCACCTTCTCGGTCGGTATCAGCGTGTGCCATTCGATCGCACGCTCGACCGCCGCGGCAATCTCGGCATCGGTGCGCCGGTGGCTCGAGGGCAGCCTGACGTCGAGCTCGACGGCCACGCCCCTCACGCCGATCACGCGCTGCACCGCTCGTTCGGCGGCGTACTTCTGCGCGAAGCTGGACAGGTGGCCCGTCAATGTCACGTTGCCGTCCTTGACGATGACGCCCACGTCGGTCGGGTTGACCGCAGGATCCCACCGCAGTTCGGCGAGGACATCATCTCTGATCTGGGTATCGGACTTCATGTGCTTCCTTTCGTGTGGTGGTCGACATCCCTGGCGATCCGCGCAACGCCAGCGCGCGGAGTCCAATGACTCACTCTAGGAGCATCGACCCGCGGGCCATTGCGTTGCATCAACTGCGATGGACGCTGCTGCGAGGCCACGCTCGAGCAAGGTCTCACGCGGCGAGCTCGCCCCCTCACGAGTCCGTTCGATGCACCTGCGTCGCCTGCGGCAACACCAGCGTCACGGTGACGCCCGATCCTGCGCGGCTGTCGATCTTCAGAAAGCCGTTGGACTGTCGCGCAAAGCCGTCGCTCGCGGCCAGGCCCATGCCGGCCGAGGGCGCGTTGTCCTTGGTCGTCACGAACGGCTGAACCGCTCGCCGTGCGAATTCAGGCGTCATGCCCACACCGTTGTCGGACACCGAGACGGCCACCGCCGGCAGGCCGCCCTCGGCCGTCACGGGCGCCGCCGAGAGCCGGATCCGGCCGCCGTCGGGCATGGCGTCGCGCGCGTTGACGACCAGGTTGATCAGCGCCTCGCGCAACGCCTGCGCGTCGGCGTGACAGGGCGGGCAGCCATGGGCGACGTCGACGCAGACGCACAGCCGGGGGTCGAGCGTCCGGCGCAGCACGCCGGCCAAGCCCGAAAGAAGAGGGAGCAGGTCCACGGATGCCGGAGTCAGCTGCTGGGCTCCGGCGTAGGCGAGCATTTGCTGGGCCAGACGATCGGCGGTCCGGACCGGACGGTGCAACGGTCCGACGAGCAGGTCGCCGTGCGAGCCCGGCCTTTGGGCAAGCGCGGCTTCGGTCGTCGCCAACGCGTCGCGGAAATCGGCGGTGAGCGCCTGCAATGCAATGGCGGCATCCGCAAAGATCCTCAACGCCTGCAGTTGCGGCGGCTTCGCCGCAGTGCTCGGACTCCCGCCAACGGGCTGCCGGTCGATGTCGAAGGGGCCGCGGCCGAGCGGTGTCATGGTGACCAAGGACTGGCGTCGGCATCTGGACGAAGAAATTCTAGACACGGCAGGAACCGTGCACGGGAAGCGCTCTTATCGCGTGACCCAACTTTCAAGGCGTTTCAAACCTGTCATCCGAACCGCACGAAAGCTCCGCGGGCGATGCACATTGCCGCCTCGCGTGCCGCCATGGATGCGAGGCAGCAGCCCTCATCGCGCCATCGGGGCCTGGTCTGCGCCGGATCAAACCCGCATGGGCTGCACTTCGCAACGATGGTGCGATCCGGAGGCCATGTCATGCTCTTTGCCGATCGTATCGACGCCGCGCAGCAGCTTTCGCTGTCGCTGCGGATGTGGCGAGGGCGCCATCCGTTGATCCTGGCCATCCCGCGCGGCGCACTCGAGATGGGCCGGCTGCTGGCCGACCGCCTGGACGGCGAACTTGACGTCGTGCTGGTGCGCAAGCTGCGAGCGCCCTTCTCGCCGGAATTCGCCATCGGCTCGATCGACGAAAGCGGATGGACGTACATCGCACCCCATGCAGGCGCCGCTGGGGCAGACGCGCGCTACATCGAGCAGGAGAGGCGCGTCCAGCTCGCGATGTTGCACGACCGGCGCAGGCGTTACACGCCCGATCGGGCGCCCATCGAGGCCAAAGCGCGGATCACGATCGTCGTGGACGACGGCCTCGCGACAGGCGCGACCATGGTGGCCGCGCTGCACGCCGTCCGGGCCCGCCAGCCGGCGAAGCTGATCTGCGCCGTGCCGGTCGCATCCCCGGAGAGCATCGCCTTGGTGCGGCCCCTCGCCGACGACGTCGTCTGCCTGCATGTGCCCGAGGACCTCGGTTCGGTCGGGCGCTTCTACCGATCGTTCGATCAGGTCGACGACGAGCAGGCGATCCGCCTGCTCAAGACCCCCATGGTCAGCCCCGACGGCTGGCCGGACGCCCGCCAGCCATGATCGACTTGTGGCACGGACTCGAGTTGCTTCTGCTGCTCGCGGTCGCCAACAACGCACCCATCGCAGCCAAGCGGCTGCTGGGAACCCGGTGGGCCTTCCCCTTGGACGGGGGCGTCCGGCTGCGCGACGGGCGGCCGCTTCTGGGCCCCTCGAAGACGCTGCGCGGCGTGGTCACGGCCGTTGCCGCGTGCGCACTGTCTGCATGGTGTCTGGGACTTTCCCCTGGCATCGGTGCCACCATCGGGGCAGTGGCCATGGCGGGTGATGCGTTGTCCAGTTTCATCAAGCGGCGTCTGGCGATCGCGCCGAGCGGACGGGCATTCGGCATCGACCAGATTCCGGAAGCGCTGTTGCCGCTGCTGGCGGTCCAGTGGGAACTGGGGCTTTCGATGCTGCAGGTTGCCGCGGTGACCGCTGCCTTCGTGCTGTTGGAGGTTCCCCTGGCACGGCTTGCCCATCGCATCGGATTTCGCGACCAGCCGTATTGAGGCGGTGGGCGCTGCCGCGGCAGAGCCTGCGCCGTACCCGGCGTCAGGGCCTGGCGTACCCCACGGTCTGCGCCAGGGTGATGCGCTGTGCCATCCGCAGCCCGAGCGCCTGGGCCAGCGCTCCCCGGTCGATGGATGCGCGCACCACCGTCCCGAGGCCCACCGCGGCGCAATGCAGGTACACATTCTGCGCAATGCATCCAGCATCGGCACCTGCGAGGAAGGGCCGATCGCGAACGTCCACCTCGGCCATGCGATCGAAATCGGCCACATAGACCAGATTGACCGGCGCGGTCGCGACAAAGCCCTGCAGGCCGGTCAGCGCGCGCAGGTCCGCCGCCGCCACCCGCAGCAGGCGGTGCGCGCGCGCTTCGTAGCGGAAGGCGCCGTCCGCCAGCACCGCGAACAGGTCGATCTCCTTCCAGTTGTGCGCCGATGGCGCCGTCCGTCCGCCCTGCTGCTCGCGATTGACGCCGAAGGCCGCCCACAGAAGGGCGGACAGCGCAGGCATGGAGAGGGCGTCGGACAGGAAGTCACGCGTGCTGCGCCGTCGCTTGAGCGCCTGGTCGAGCGTCATGGACGGGGCGACCGGTGCCGGCAGCGCGATCGACTCGCCGGCTCCATCGAAAGGGGTCCGGTTCATGGCCGGCACTCGTGAACCGACGGCGCGGGCGAGCAAGTGTTCGATTCCCGACGCTCGCGACCAAGACTGGCTTTGCCCATGGCAACTCTCCCGGGAAACGGCAGGCCTGAAGCATCGCGCGCGCCGCGAGCGGCCGGCTTGACCCGGCGCAAGCTTGCGGAGGCGCCGACTCTTCGACGGGCCATCGCAGCGAGAAAAGCATGCGGCCCGCGACGCCACGGCACTTGATTTACCGCAACGCCGCGGCGGATGGCCCCGCCTACGCTCGCTTCCAACTGCACCGGGGATCGCCATGAAAGCTCAGTGGATCGTCATCGCCAATGCTGCATCCGCCCGGATCTTCCGCCGGGAGGGCTCGGCTGCACCGCTCACGCCCGTCGCGGTCCTGACACACGCGCCAAGCCGGATGCATGCCAGTGCGCTCGAGCCGGACCGCTCCGGCAGCCAGGCCAGCGACTACAGCTACGGCATGAACCATTTCGAGCCGCGCACCGACACGCGGCACAAGGAGCACCAGCGCTTTGCCAAGGAGATCGCCGAGCGGCTCGACGCGGGCCTGAAGGCTGGCGAATTCGACGCCCTCACGCTGTTCGCATCGAACCCCTTCATGGGCGAACTCAAGGCGCAGTTGAGCGAGGCGGTCTCCCAGCGGGTCAAGGCCACGCTGAACAACGACCTGTCCCACGTGGGCCTGGCCGAGCTGGACCGCCGCATCTCCGGGTCATGGTCCGCGATGCTTTGAGGACGTCGACACGCCGGGCGCATGACCACGCAGGCCGTCGACACCGCGAACACCCTGGATGTCCCGAGGAAGATCGACTTCCTCTTGTTGGGCGGAGGCTTGGCCAGCGCGACCGCCGCCGAGGCACTGCGTCTCGAAGGCGCGAAGGGCAGCATCGTCATGGTGTCGGCAGAGCCCGAACTGCCCTACCAGCGGCCCCCCTTGTCCAAGAGCATCCTGATGTCGGGGATGAACGGCGAGCCGACACCGATCCTGATGGCTGACAGGTATCGGGAGCTCGACATCCAACTGTTGCGCCACACGCGCGCGCTGGCGGTCGACACCCACGGCCGTACCGTCACGACCGACCGCGCCGGCAAGCTCCAGTACGACACGCTCCTGATCGCCACGGGCGCCAAGCCCTTGCGCCTGCGCATTCCCGGGGCGGAGCTGGCGGGTATCCATGGCCTGCGCGACATCGGCGATGCGCTCGCCTTGCACGCCGCCGCCCGGCCCGGTGCGCGCGCGGTCGTGGTCGGAGCCAGCTTCATTGGCATGGAGGTGTCCACCAGCCTGCACAAGCTGGGCGTGCACGTCACCCTGCTTGCCCAGCACGGTCGGGTCTTCGACACGCTGCAGTCCCCAGCCATCAGCCAGTTCTTCCTGCAGCGCTGCGCGGACCAGGGCATCCAGGTACGCAGCGGCGAGCCGGTGTCGTTCGAGGGCGATGGCCAGCGGGTCCGTGCCGTGTGGTGCAGCCAAGGCGAGCGGCTGCCCTGTGATTTCGTGGTCTTGGGCATCGGCGTCGTGCCGGACGTCGGCTTTCTGGAGAACAGCGGCGTCGCCCTGGCTGACGGCGTCCTTGTGGACGAACGACTGCAGTCCAGCATTCCCGGGGTGTTCGCCGCAGGAGATGCCGCGGCGTTCTTCGATCCCGTCTTTCAGCTTCGACGCCGGGGCGAGCATTGGGACAACGCGGTCAAGCAAGGCAAGCTCGTGGCCAAGAACATGCTCGGGCAGCGCCGTCCATTCGACGAGGTGTCCGCCTTCTTCTGCGAAGCGCTGGGTGTCAGCTTCCAGTTCGTCGGCGTTCCCGAAGGCGCGGCGCAGCGACTGGCGCTCGGGCCGCATGACACGCGCCACTGGGCCCTGGTGTACCTGAGGCAGGAGATCCCGCGCGCGCTGTTCACCACCGGTCGCCCGGCGGGCGAAACCCAGGCGATCCGCTCGCTCATCCGCCACCACACGCATATCGGCCGCTTCAAGCGGCGCCTGCGACAGCCCGGCTTCACGATGGCGTCCATCCCCAATCAGACGGTGCTCATCCTGCAGGGCGGCGGCGCGCTGGGCGCCTTCGAGGCCGGCGTGGTGCGCGCGCTCGAACAACGCGGTCTGCATTCGGACGTGGTCGCCGGCGTGTCGATCGGCGCGTTCAATGGCGCGATCGTCGCCTCGCACCCCCGGCACGCCGCCGACGCGCTCGAGGCGTTCTGGCATGACCTGGCCATGGTCACGCCGGACTGGCCCGACGAGGCGGGCAGGCGCCTCCTCGCGTCCTCGACCGCCATGGCGTTGGGCGTGCCCCGCTTCTTCCTGCCACGCTGGCTCCTGCCACCCTCCGGCGCACTGGACGCCGTCACGTGGACCTCGCTGTACGACACGGCCCCGGTGCGCGAGCTGCTCGCCCGGTACGTGGACTTCCGAGCGATGCGCTCGAGCCCGACCCGCCTGCTGGTCAGCGCCGTCGATGTCGAAAGCGCCGAGCTGAAGATCTTCGACAGCCATGTGGAGACCTTGACCGTCGACCACCTCATCGCCAGCGGCAGCCTGCCACCCGCGTTGCCTTGGACAACCATCGAGGGCCGGCATTTCTGGGACGGTGGCCTGGTGAGCAACTCGCCGCTCGATCAGGTGATCGAGCGCTGCGGCCTGGCGGGCAAGCGCGTCTACATCGTCGACCTCTTCTCCACGGCCAGGGCCCTGCCTCGCAACCTGATGGAGGTGGCGCTGCGCCGAGACGAGATCGCCTACGCCGAGCGTGTACGCAAGACCTGCGACGAGCAGGCAACACTGAGCGACTTCCGAAAGCTGGTGGACGAGATCGTCGCTCAGATGCCGGCGGACCTTGCAGAGAAGATTCGTCAGAGGCCCCGCTACACCGAACTCATGAGCCCGTCCGCCAGCCTGTCCATCACCCGGATCCTGCGGCCGGCCGACATCGACCAGTCGCCCTCGCGCGACTTCGACTTCTCGCTCGCCTCGATCCGTGCGAGCATCCTCTCGGGATACCACACCGCCGTCCAGGTGTTGGGGCCGCCCTGAACGCCCGACCGCCGAGCGGCCACGCTCGGGCCTCGGCGCGACGCGCAAGGGTGATGGAGCGCGCCACGTCAAGGAGGCTTTGGATGCTCGTCGCGTTGCCGCCGATCGGGGCGGCCCGCAAGGCGCGGCATGCACCCGTCTCGTCGAGTGCGCCGGACCGGGTGCGAACCGTCAGAGCGGAATGTCGCCCGTCGGACGGCCAAGCCACTTGTTGGACAGTCGATCGGCATCACCCGACTTGCGGGCCTCGACCACGATGTCGTTGATCCTGGCGCGCAGCTTCTCCTCGCCTTTCGTGATGCCGATGAAGTTCGGGCTCTGGCTGAGCATGAGCTTGTACTCGAGACCGAGCTGCGGCTGCGTCTGCATGAGCCTGGACACCGCCGGCTGGCTGCTGCCGACGGCCATGACCTGGCCGGAACTCAATGCCGCGATGGTCGCGGCATGGTCCTCGAATCGCAGCAGGTTGGTGCCGCTGGGGACCGCCTTGGTCAGCTCCTGGTCCTCGATGGTGCCGCGGGTCACGCCCACCACCTTGCCTTGGAGATCGGCAAAGCCCTTGATGGTCACGGACTTCGGCCCGTAGACGCCACTGATGAATGGCGAGTACGCCGCGGTCGTGAAATCCACCACCTTCTCGCGCTCCGCATTGCGCGCGAGCGTCGACACGACGATGTCGACCTTGCGCGTCTGCAGATAGGGCACCCGGTTGGTGCTGGTCACCGGCACGAGCTCGGCGCGCACGCCCAGCTTGGCGGCGATGTAGTTGGCCATGTCCACGTCCAGGCCCAGGGGCTTCATGTCCACGCCGACGAAGCCGTAGGGCGGGTAGTCGGTCGGCACGGCGATGCGGATCACGCCGGCCTTGGTGATGTCGTCCAGGGCGGTCTGGGCGATGGCGCCCATGCTCGTCAGGACGCAGGCAGCGCAGATCAGGGTGCGGCGAAGAGGGGACATGGCAAGACTCCGGGACGGTTGAGGAATGGGTGCTGCGCGCTTCACTGGCCAGGATCGACGGCGGCAGGTGCCAGGCGCCTGGCGAACAGCTGGCCGTAGCCAGGCCGCGCTCCCGCGACCTGCAGCGTTTCGAGGCAGTGCCAGAACGAGGCCTGGACGGCCGAGATGACCGGCTTGCCCAAGGCCTGCTCGAGCGCCTCGATCGCGCCGACGGAGCGGAAGTTGGTGCAGCTGATGAAGATGGCGCTCGCCTCTTGGTGGTCCACCGAGCGAACCAAGTCGTAGACCTTCTCGAGCGGCACCTCCGCCAGCGCGCGGTCCTCGTCGATGCGCAGGTTGGCGTGCTTGACGACCTGATGGCCGTTCTCCTCCAGGAAGCGGATGGCCTTGGCATGTACCGCATCCACGTAGGGAGACGCCAACGCCACCTTGCCTGCGCGCACCTCCTTCAAGGCCGCCAGCGTGGCGGTGGAAGCGGTGTTCACCCGCACGCCCGGGACCCACTGCTGCATCTTCGCGATGAGGGCGTGGTCGTAGGCCGTGCCGTGCAGGAACGACGCACTCGTGCCGCCAAAGCACATCAGGTCGATCGGTGCGGAACCCACCAGCCGGGCCGCCTGCGCCAGCTCGGGAGAATTCATCATCTCCTCGATGCCTTCCACCGTGACCTTGGGCAGCTTGATCCGCGTCGTGTGCACGGAGACGCCGGGCGCCGCCATGGCGGACCACTCGGCATCCATGACGATGCTGGAGGCGATGTAGATCAAGCCGAGCTTGCAGAGATAGCCGGAGCCGTCGTGGCGGAACACCGGTTGGGAGGGCGTTTTCTGGTCCATGGATTGCGACGCGTGGGAGATGCGGGAGTGCCGGGTCAGGGGGGGGTGGGCGCTGCCAGGCTGTGAAGTCGGCCTTGCCTTGGGCGTGGATCGGCGTTGACGAGGGGGTCGTCAGGGCTGAGTCGCCGCGGCTCAGTGCTCCTCGATGTTCAGGATCTTCCCCAACCCCAGGAAGTAGTTGGCCAGGGCCAGCACCGTGGCCGTCACCGCGATGTAGACGACGGACAGCGCCGCCAGCGTCGGGTCGGCAAATTCGCGCACGTAGTTGTACATGGCCACCGGCAGCGTCTGGGTGTCCTGCGTGGTCACGAACAGCGAGGCCGTGAACTCGCTGAACGACATGATGGCCGCGAACAGCCAGCCGCCGAACAGTCCGGGCGCCAGCAGCGGCACCGTCACGGTCAGCAGCACCTTGCGCGGCGAGGCGCCCAGACTGGCCGCGGCCTGTTCCAGGCGTTCGTCCAGGTTCTCCATCGACACGTAGACGCTGCGCATCACGAAGGGCAACACCAGCATCACATGGCACAGGATGGCGATGCCGAAGCCGCGCTGCACCGAAGCCTGCGAGACCAGGATCAACAACCCGAGCCCCAGCGTGAAATGCGGCACCACCAGCGGCGAATGCAGGATGGCCAGCAGAGTCTCCTTGCCCTTGAATTCCAGCCGCTTCACGGCGATCGACAGCAGGGTGCCGATCACCAGCGCCAGAAGCGAGGACCAGCCCGTGATGACCAGGCTGGCCTTGAAGCCATGCTGGAAGTCCGGGTAGCTGAACACCCGCGCGAACCATTGGAGCGAATACGATTCGGGCGGGAAGGTGAGGATGGCCTTCTCGTTGAAAGCCGCGATGGTGACCACCACCACCGGCAGCAGCAGGAAGGCCAGCAGGATGGCGATCACCACGGGGCCCGCAAGGCGCAGCGGCAGCGGCAAGGCGCTTCGGATCTTCATGGTGTCAGTGCCCTCCGATGGCCTTGAGGCGGCGGGTCAGCTGGCCCAGCACCAGCAGCGCGGCGATGGTCAGCAACAGGCCGACCACGCTCAGGCTGGCAGCCAGCGGGAAGTTCATGGACGAGAAGCCGAGTTGGTAGACCAGTGTGGACACGGTCGGCACGCGGCCGCCGCCGATCATCTGCGGCGTGGCGAAGGCGCTGAAGGTCCAGGCGAAGGCGGTCGTGATGCTGGCCAGGATGCCGGGCATGGACAGCGGCAGCGTGACCGTGAGGAAGGTCCTGACCGGGCCGGCGCCCAGGCTTTGTGCCGCCTTCTCGTAGTCCCGGTTGATGTGCGAGATGGCCGTCGCGAGCATCAGCACCACCACCGGAATGGTCACGTGCACCAGGGCCACGAGCACGCCCAGGTGCGTGAACATCAGCTCCAGTGGCCACTCGATGAGCCCGAGCCGGCGCAGCACGCCGTTGATGAAGCCGTTGCTGCCCAGCACCGCGATCCACGAATAGGTGCGCACGATCTCGCCGAGGAACAGCGGCGTGATCGACACCACGAGGATGAAGGACTTGAGCGCGCGATTTCGAACGCGCACCAGCGCATAGGCGAGCGGGTAGGCCACCAGCAGCGAGCAGACCGTCGTCTCGACGCTCAGCAGCACGGTGTTGGAGAAGGCGCTGAGGTAGATCGACTTGGTCAGCCCGCTGAAGTTCTCCAGCGTGAAGCCGCCCACGTCCAGCGAGCCCGGCACGAAGGTCCGGAAGCTGAATTGCAGCACGGCCAGCAGGGACACGGCGATGCACGCCGCAACAATGACGGCCGGGGACACCAGCCAGGCCCGTAGATCGGAACGCATTCCCGCCCTTCTCGAAATTCAGATGCTCGATCGTCGGGCGGCAGCCGCTGCGGCACCGGGCCGCGCAGGTCCCCCCGACGCGTGGACTCCCGCGAGGGGATCAGTTCATGATGTTTTCAGTGAACCACTTGCGCCACTCGGCGGTCTTCTCGGCGCGCAGCTTGTTGTCGATCACGATGGTCTGCGTGTCCCACTGTTCCTTGGTCGTGAACACGCCGGGCAGCTTGGCGTCCTCGGCCGAGACCTTGGCGTTGTCGACGACGGGGCTGGCCTTCTTCGAGGCGACGATCTTGGACTGCACGTCGGCCGACAGCGCGATGTTCAGGAACTTGTAGGCCAGGTCGGCCTTGGTCGTGCCCTTCATGATGGCCATGGTGTCCACGCCCAGCACGGCGCCTTCCTTGGGCATGACCACCTTGATCGGCACACCCTGGCTGGCCATGTGGTACGCATTCATCGACAGGATCACCTCGACCGGCGTTTCGCCGGTGGCGATCAGCTGCTGAGCGTTCGCGTCGTTGGTGTAGAAGGCCTTGAAGTTGGGCTTGAGGGCCTTGAGCTTGTCCTGCCCCTTCTCCCAGTTCGCGGCGTTGGCGCCGGACAGCAGGGCCGAGACCGCGATGATGTGGCTCGGATCGAAGTCGGGTGCGCTGATCTTGCCCTTGAGCGCCGGGTTCCACAGGTCGTTCCAGCTGTCCAGCTTGATGCTTGCGGGCACCAGGTCCGGGCGGTAGCCGATGGAGTAGACGTACGCCCAGCTGCCGATGTGGTACGGGCTGATCTTGGCGCGCTCGACCAGGTGCGTGTAGTTCGGGATCTTGGTGGTGTCGATCTGCTCGAACAGGTTGCTGCTCACATACAGCCAGCCGACGTGCGAGGTCGTGAACGTGATGTCGCTCTCGGGCTTGGCCGCGAGCTTGGCCTTGTTCAGGCGGTCGATGGTGCCGCCGGTCACGTACTTCACCGGCACACCGGTCTGCTTCGTGAACTCCTTGCCGATGTTCTCGTCGATGAGGTCGCGGAAGCTACCGCCCCAGGTGCTCACGACGAGCGCGTTGTCCTGTGCCCAGGCGGCGGTGCCGCCCAGCGTGGCCGAGAGCGCGAACAGAGTCAGAAGCTTGCGAATCATTGATTGACCTCAATCGTAAAAGTGGAACATCTGCCGATACTGGAAATGCCCGGCTGCCGCAACGGCGGCCCGCATCACGGATCGGATCATGGGAAGGCCGGCCCGCGCGGCCAAGTCGCCTTTTACGTAGGGGTGCCTCAAATTTTCCGAGGGGCCGGCGCGTGCGCCACTCGGAAATTCCTAAACGGTCGGCCGGAAAAAACAAATGGCGCCCACGGCCTGCGCAGCGGACCATGCCGGTCCCGACGCCTCCGCGTTTTCCCGCCATCGGCCCGCAGCGACCATGAAGCACACCCGCATCCGCCCTTTCAACACCAAGACCACCTATCCGGAGCAGAAGCTGGACAACGACTTGTGCCAAGCCGTCGTCGCGCGCGGCCGCACGGTGTTCCTGCGGGGGCAGATCGGCCAGAACCTGGACACCTCCGAAAGCGTGTGCATCGGCGACGTCGCCGGGCAGGCCGAGCAGGCCATGGCCAACATCGCCATGCTGCTCGACGAGGCCGGCGGCGAATTGCAGGACATCTGCAAGATCACCATCTACATCATCGACCCGCGCTACCGCGAGGCCGTCTACCTCGTGGTCGGCCGCTGGCTCAAGGGCGTGTTCCCGGTGTCCACCGGCATCGTGGTGTCGGCGCTGGCCCGTCCCGAGTGGCTGGTGGAGATCGATGCCACCGCGGTCATTGCGGACTGAGCACCATGACCTTCTCCATCGTTGCGCGCTGCCCGGCCACCGGCCAGTTCGGCGCCGCCGTGGCGTCGTCCTCCCCCGCGGTGGCCGCGCGCTGCGTGCGCGCACGCAAGGGCGTGGGCGCCGCCGCGAGCCAGAACATCACCGACCCCGACCTGGGCCCGCTGCTGCTCGATCTCATGGCCGCCGGAAGAACGCCTCAGCAGGCGGTGGCCGAATTGCGGCAACGCCCCTTCATCGACTACCGCCAGCTCATGGCCATCGATGCGCACAACCCACCGGTGGTGTTCACCGGCGCCAATGCGCTGGGCACCTTGGCCAGCGCGGTGGGCACCCATGCGGCCTGCGCCGGCAACATGCTGCACAGCCAGGGCGTGCCGGCCGCGATGCTGACGGCCTTCGAGGAGGCCGAAGGCGCACTGGCCGAGCGCCTGATGCAGGCCATGCTGGCCGGCCAGGCGGCCGGGGGTGAGGAAGGGCCGGTGCATTCGGCGGGCCTGCTGGTCTACGGCACGCAGAACTGGCCCATCGTGGACCTGCGGCTGGACTGGGTCGAGGCCGATCCGGTGCAGGCACTTCACGCCGCGTGGAAGATCTACGAGCCGCAGTTGCAGGCCTACATCACGCGAGCGCTGGACCCGCGGGCGGCGCCCAGCTTCGGGGTGCCGGGGAATCTCTGAAGGGCGCGTCGCTACACTGGCTCGTTGCCTCTTCGCGGCACGGCCGCGCGCCCTCCTCTAACGACATGCTCAACCGCGTTTCCCTGCGCCAGATGGAGTACTTCGTCGCGACGGCCAAGCACGGCAGCATTGCCGCGGCCTCCGCGCAGATCCATATCTCCTCGCCCTCGATCTCCGCGGCCATCGCCCACATCGAGAGCGAACTGAACGTGCAGCTGTTCGTGCGCCACCCCTCCAAGGGGCTGGGGCTGACGGCCATCGGCACGCTGGTGCTGAGCCAGTGCGAGGACGTGCTCGACCGCTCCTCGCGCCTGTACGAGATCGCATCGGATGCCGGTGACGTGATGCAGGGACCGTTGCGCGTGGGCAGCTTCCAGTCGCTGACCGCCATGATCGCTCCGGAGGTCATCTACGGCTTCGCGCGGGCGTTCGAACGGGTCCAGATGCAGATGGTGGAGGGGGACCAGGAAGTTCTCATGAACAAGCTGCGCTCGCTCGAGATCGACCTGGCCCTGACCTACGACCTGCGGCTGGACGAGGACATCGACTTCGAGAGCCTGGCGACACTGCCGCCCTACGTCCTCGTGAGCGAGCTGCATCCGCTGGCGCAGCAGAAGGCCGTCACCTTCGAGGAACTCGCGCCGCAGCCCTTCGTGCTGCTGGACCTGCCCATGAGCCGGGAGTACTTCACCTCGCTGTTCGCGAGCGCCGGCGTGACGCCCAACATCGTGGCGCGGTCGCGCTCGGAGGAGGTGGTGCGTTCGATGGCCGCCAACGGCATCGGTTATGCGCTGTTCAATGTGCGGCCCAAATCCAATCTGTCGCTGGACGGCAAGCGCCTGGTGCGCGTGCGCCTGGCCGGCAAGCACCGGCCCATGCTGCTGGGCCTTGCGACCTACAAGCCCGTGAAGCAGTCCCGGCTCGCCCAGGCCTTCATGGACCGGTGCCGCGCCTACATCTCCGACCAATACATCCCGGGCATGAGCGCGGCCAGCTTCTTCGACCCCCATCTCGTGCTACCCGAAGCGCCGCCGGCGCAACAGCCATGACCCCTGCCCGCTCCGCCAGCGTCACCCTGCTGGAGGCGCTGATCGCCTTCCCTTCGGTCTCGCTTCAACCCAACGACGGCCTCATCGCTGCGGTGCAGGACATCCTGGCACAGGCCGGCATCGCGTCCACGCGTGCGCCGGACCCGGAGGATCCGCGCCGCACCAACCTGTTCGCTTCGATCGGCCCGGCGGGCGTGCCGGGGGTGCTGCTGTCCGGCCACACCGACGTCGTGCCCGTGGAAGGCCAGCCCTGGACCTCGCCCCCCTTCGAGGCCACGCACCGGGACGGCCGCATCTACGGACGCGGCGCGGCGGACATGAAAGGCTTCGTCGCCTGCGCGGTCACGGCCATGGTGGCGGCGGCCGGCCGGCCTCTGCAGCGGCCGCTGCAGCTGGCGCTGTCGTTCGACGAGGAGGTCGGCTGCGTCGGCGTGCGCCACCTCCTGCGCAAACTCGAGAGCGATCTGCCGCCGCCGTACCTGTGCATCGTCGGCGAGCCCACGCTGATGCGCATCGGCACCGGGCACAAGGGCAAGGCCGCCTACCGCGCGGTCTGCTGCGGCCAGGCCGGCCATTCCGGGCTGGCGCCGCACTTCGTCAACGCCATCCACATGGCCAGCGACCTCGTGGCCTCGGCGCGCGCCGTGCAGCGCGAGCTGGCCGAGCATGGCCCGCGTGAGGACGGGTACGGCGTGCCCTACTCCACCGTGCACGTGGGCACGATCCAGGGCGGCCGTGCGCTCAACATCGTGCCCAGCGAATGCGAGATCGACTTCGAGATACGCAATGTCGCGCAGGACCAGCCCGCGCACATCCTGGAGCGCATTCTGCAGAACCTGGCTGCACGCGTGCAGCGCGAAGCCCAGCATGCCGACGCGCCACTGCCCGAAATCACGCTGCGCAACAGCTACCCCAGCCTGTCCACGCCGCAGGACGAGCCCGCCATCGGCCTGCTGCGCACGCTGCTGCCCGAGGACACGCCCACCACCAAGGTCGACTACGGCTCCGAGGGTGGCCTCTTCCGCCAGAGCTGGGCGCAAACGCCCGTGCTGGTCTGCGGTCCCGGCAGCATCACCGTGGCGCACAAGGCCGACGAGTACGTGGAACTGTCGCAACTGGCGGCCTGCGATCGCATGCTGGCCGGGCTGGTCGATTTCCTCTGCCGCTGATCAGCGCGGCCGCAGGATGCCACGGTCCACGGCGCGGATGTCGGTGCGGCCGCAGAAGGCCATGGACAGGTCCAGTTCGGTGTGGATGATCTCCAGCGCCTTGGCAACGCCGGCCTCGCCCAGCGCGCCCAGGCCGTAGAGCATGGCGCGGCCGATGTAGGTGCCGCGCGCACCCAGCGCGATGGCCTTGAGCACGTCCTGCCCGGAGCGGATGCCCCCGTCCATGTGGACCTCCACCTGCCCGCCGACCGCCTCGACGATCTCCGGCAGCATGGCGATGGACGACGCGGCGCCGTCGAGCTGGCGCCCGCCGTGGTTGGAAACCACGACCGCATCGGCGCCGGCGGCCACGGCCAGCCGTGCGTCCTCGGGCTCCTGGATGCCCTTGACGATGAGCTTGCCGCCCCAACGCCTCTTGATCCATTCCACGTCCTGCCAGGACAGGCGCGGGTCGAACTGCTCGCGCGTCCACTCCACGAGCGAGCCGATGCTGTCCACGCCCTTGGCATGGCCGACGATGTTGCCGAAATGGCGGTGCCGCGTCCCCAGCATGTGCCAGCACCAGCGCGGCCTGCGCGCCAGGTCCACGAGGTTGCGCAGCGTCGGCCGGGGCGGCGTGGACAGCCCGTTCTTCTTGTCCTTGTGACGTTGGCCGAAGACCTGCAGGTCCATGGTGACGACCAGCGCCGAACAGTTGGCAGCGCGGGCGCGGTCGATGAGCCCTTCGACGAAGCTGCGGTCGCGCAGCACATAGAGCTGAAACCAGAACGGATGGCCGCCGGTCGCCTCGGCCACGGACTCGATCGGGCAGATGCTCATGGTGGACAAGGTGAACGGAATCCCGAAGCGCTGCGCCGCGCGCGCGGCCAGGATCTCGCCGTCGGCGTGCTGCATGCCCGTGAGTCCGGTCGGCGCGATGGCCACTGGCATGCGCACGGCCTGGCCCACCATGGTGCTGGCCGTGCTGCGCGTCGTGATGTCGACCGCGACGCGTTGGCGGAACTCGATGCGGCGCAGGTCCTCCTCGTTCTTGCGGTACGTGTATTCGGTCCATGAGCCGGTGTCCACGTAGTCGTAGAACATGCGCGGCACGCGTTTCCTGGCCAGGCGGCGCAGGTCCTCGATGCAGGTGATCTCGCTCATGGCGTCTCGCTCAAGACGCACGCCGGAGCGCGGAGATCCGCCGGCCTTCCTCCCGCACAGCGCACGCTATCGGCTCGTTTCGTAGGACATGTAGCCTTGCTGCAAGAGGATGTGGTCGGCGATGTACTTGGCGTCGTGCCAGACGCCATAGATGAAGGACGAGGCGCGATTCACGAGATTGGGCAGGCCCAGGAAGTAGATTCCGCTTTCGGCCGAGATGCCGCGCTTGTGATACGGCTCGCCGTTCTCATGGAAGGCGTTGACCTTCAGCCAGCTGAAATCGAACTGGAAGCCGGTGGCCCAGAGCACCGTGCTGACGCCGGCCGCTTGCAGGTCCAGGCTGAGGATGGGTTCGCTCAGGCAGGCGGGGTCGGGCAGCAGCTCCCAGGCATCGGGCTCGGGCGGGAACGGCAGGCCGTTGTCGGCGATGTAGGCGTCGGCTTCGCGCAGCACGTCGAAGTAGGCCTGGTCGCCCTCGGCCACGTTCTTCGCCAGCCCTTCGGCAAAACGCATCACGCCGTTCTCGTACGACTGTGTCAGGCCCACGAGTTCGATGCCCGCGTGCGCCAGACGCCGGAAATCCACCGTCCTGCCCCCCTCGTAGCCGCTCACGGCGAAGGCGACGTGCTTCTTCTTGGGCTTGATGCGCACCTCGTCCCACAGGCCCAGCGCGCCCAGCCACCAGCAATAGTCGCGGCCACGGTAGGAGCGCGGCGGACGGTAGTGCTCGCCCACCGACAGGTACACCTTGCGGCCAGCCTGACGCAGTTCCTCGGCGATCTGCGACCCCGAGGCGCCAGCGCCCACGACCAGCACCGCACCGTCGGCCAGCTGGCCCGGATTCTTGTAGGCGCAGGAATGCAGCTGGGCGACCGGCGCTTCGGCCGGCACGATGGCGGGATAGGACGGGACCTGGAAGGGCCCCGTGGCGGCCACCACGTTCATCGCCTCGATCACGCCGTCGGAGGTCGTCACCTTGAAACCCGGGCGGCCGGTGTGGCGTTCGACCTGGATCACCTCCACGCCCGTGCGCACCGGCGCCTTCAGCATGGCCGCATAGTCCTCGAAATACTGGGCCATGCGTTCCTTGGAAGGAAAGGCTTCGGGCGACACGCCCTCGAATCGAAGCCCCGGAAAGCGGTCGTGCCACGCGGGACCGTTGGCCACGAGCGAATCCCAGCGCTCCGAACGCCAGCGCTCGGCGATGCGCTTGCGCTCCAGCACGATGTGCGCAATACCCATGGCTGCGAGGTGCTCGCTCATTGCGATGCCTGCCTGGCCCGCGCCGACCACCAGGGTATTGATTTTTTCCACTGACATTTGATGTTTCCTCAGAACGGTCGTCGCTGGAGTTCCAGCCCGGCAAATTGGCAGTGCCAAACACCGATGGAGGCGGAGTCTGAGGAAGAGCACGGCGTTTGAGAATCACGTTTTTCAGACGCAAGGCTTAGGAAAAAATGAAGCGGCGTCATCGGCTCGCCGCGATCGAAGGATCGACGCTCGTTTCGGTTTTTCCGAGGGGCGGCCTCAATATCTGCAAACGCCCGCCGACGCCCGATTGACTTATCGTGCCGGGCATGAATCCTGCCCCTTCCGAGCTTGGCCCCAGCGCGGCCGACACAGCCGTCAGCCTCGAAGGCATCGTCAAGAAGTACCGCGAGCAGACCGTGCTGCGCGACGTTTCGCTGAAGATCCGGCGCGGCGAGTTTCTGACGCTGCTGGGCCCGTCCGGCTGCGGCAAGACCACGCTGCTGAATCTGATCGCCGGGTTCGCCGAAGCCGACCGCGGCGAGGTGTTCATCGACGGCCAACCGGTGACGAGCGAGCCCGCGCACCGGCGCCAGATCGGCCTGGTGTTCCAGAACTACGCGCTCTTCCCCCACATGACGGTGGAACGCAACATCGGCTACGGCCTGCGCATGCAGGGGGTGCCGAAGGACGAGGCTGCCAAGCGCATCCGGGATGCCATGGCCCTGGTCAAGCTCGACGGCCTGGGGCACCGCAAGCCGCGCGAGCTGTCGGGCGGGCAGCAGCAGCGCGTGGCACTGGCCCGCGCGCTCGTGATCCAGCCCAAGGTGCTGCTGCTCGACGAGCCCTTTTCGGCCCTGGACAAGAGCCTGCGCGGCTCCATGCAGGTGGAGATCCGCGAGATCCAGCGCCGACTGGGGCTGACCACGGTGTTCGTCACGCACGACCAGGGCGAGGCGCTGGCGATGTCCGACCGCATCGCGGTGATGTCCGCGGGCGTGATTTGCCAGATCGCGCCGCCGGCGGAGCTCTACCGGAACCCGCAGGATCCTTTCGTCGCCTCGTTCGTCGGCGACGTGAACATCCTGCCTGCGCACTATCACGGCAAGGTCGCGGGCGACGTGCAGCTGCGCCTGGGCTCGGGAATGATCAGCGTCTCGCAGGACCGGCTCGTACCGGGCTCGCACGAAGGCGCACGGCTCGACGTCTACGTGCGGCCCGAGCACATGCGACTGGAGAACCTCCACGCCGCATCGGTGCTCAGCGGCACGGTGATCAACCACGTGTTCCAGGGCGACCACATCAACACCTTCGTCGATGTGGACCTGCCGATGACGGCGCGGCAGATCGTCACCGTGCGCAGCCCCGGACTGGCAGCCATGCAGCAATGGCCGGTGGGTTCCGTCACGGGCCTGGCACTGGCCGACGAAGGCGTGAGCGTCTTCGCTCCCCGGCCATGAGCACCGCAGGCCCGCGCGAAGGCGCCCCCATCGCAGGCGACGCCGAGGGCGTCGCCGCAGGCATTGCCACGGCACGCCCGCCCGCCTCCATGCAGGCCATCGTCGCCCGCCAGCCCGGCGATGCCAGCGTGCTGACGCTGGTCGAACGCCGCGTGCCCCAGCCGGGCGCCGGCGAAGTGCTGCTGCGCGTGCTGGGCGCCGGCATCAACCGGCCCGACATCATGCAGCGCCAGGGCATCGCCAGGCCCGCGCCCGGCATCACCGATGTGCTCGGCCTGGAGGTCTGCGGCGAAGTGATTGCCTGCGGTGCCGGCGTCGCCGCGAGCTTGCTGGGCCAGCGGCGCATGGCACTCGTGCCGGGGGGCGGCTACGCTCCTTGGTGCGTGGCCGCGGTCGACCACTCGCTGGTCGTACCGGAGCGACTCACCGACGCCGAGGCCGCCGCCCTGCCGGAAGGCCTGTTCACGGTCTGGCACAACCTGTTCGAGCTCGGCCGCCTGGCCATGGGCGAGACCGTGCTGATCCACGGCGCGGCAGGCGGCATCGGCACGCTGGCCGTGCAGATGGCCCACGCTGCCGGCTGCACCGTGGTCGCCACCGCCGGCGACGCCGCCCGCCTCGACGCGCTCAAGCCCCTGGGTGTGGACGTCGGAATCTGCTGGCGCGACACCGACTTCGTCCAGGCGTGCCTGGATTTCACCCAAGGCCGCGGCGTGGACGTGGTGCTGGACGTCGTCGGCGGCGACTACGTGCGCCGCAACCTGCAGGCGATGGCCTTCGGCGGCCGGCATGTGAGCCTGTCCTTCATGCAGGGTTCGGCCGTCACGGTGGAATTGCTCACGCTGATGCAGCGCCAGCTCAGCCTTCATTCGTCCACCATGCGGCCGCAGACGCATGCCGAGAAGGCGCGCATGGCGCAGGCGCTTTCCCGTCATGTGCTGCCGCTGCTCGCCAGCGGGCGCATCGCGCCACGCCTGCATGCCTGCCTGCCGCTGGCCCAAGCGGCGCAAGCCCACGCACTGCTGGAGAGCGGCCAGGTCTTCGGAAAACTCGTGCTGGTGCCTTGAACATGCGATTGCTCTACGCCCCCACCTCGCCCTTCGTGCGCAAGGTCATGGTCTGTGCCCATCTGAGCGGGCAGGCCGAACGCATCCGGTGGCTGGACAGCGCCGCCCATCCGGTGCGCCGCGACAGCCGCATCGCGGCGCACAACCCGCTGGCCAAGGTGCCCACGCTGATCCTCGACGACGGCCACTCGCTCTACGACAGCCGCGTGATCTGCGAGTACATCGACAGCCTGGGCAGCGCCGGCATCTTCCCGGCCGCCGGCCCCGCGCGCTGGACGGCCTTGACCCGACAGGCGCTGGGCGACGGCCTGCTGGATGCCGCACTGCTCGCACGCTACGAACTGACGGCACGGCCGTCCGAGGTGCAATGGCCGGTCTGGCGCGAGGCGCTGCTGAGCAAGGTCGCCGCCTGCCTGGACGCCATCGAGGCCATTGCGGCCGAACTGGCCACCACCCACCCGACGATCGGCGAGGTCGCCCTGGCTTGCGGCCTGGGCTACCTGGATTTCCGCTTCCCCGATCTCGACTGGCGAGCCGACCATCCCGTCGCGGCGCACTGGTATGCCGCCTTCGCCCAACTGCCCGCGATGCAGGCCACGCTTCCTCACGACGCTTGAGAGCCACCATGTCCAACTCCGCCACGCCCCCCGTCACCGTCTGGTTCCTGAACGGTCCCAATGCCAACCTCTATGGCCTGGACGCCAACAAGACCTATGGCAGCGACAGCTTCCCGGTGCTGCAGGCGCGCTGCGAGCAGAAGGCCGCCTCGCTCGGCGTGCAACTGCGATTCCTGCAATCCAACCATGAAGGTCAGCTGATCGACTGGATCCAGGAGGCGCGCGGCACGGCCGATGGCATCGTCATCAACGCCGCCGGGCTGACCTACACCTCCATCGCCATCCTCGATGCGCTGCTGGCCTTCCCTGGCAGGATCATCGAGGCCCACATGAGCAACATCTGGAAGCGCGAGCCGTTTCGCCACCGGTCCTTCATCTCCAAGGCCGCAGACGGCGTGATTGCCGGCCTGGGCGGCGATGGCTACGAGTTCGCCATCGAAGCCGTCACGCGCCTGGTGCGCACGACCCGGCAGGACGCGTGACGATGGCGGCACCCCTCGGCACGCTGGTCTTCTACAGCGAGTTCGACGACTTCGACACCTGGAAGCACGCGCTGCAGGCGCAGTTGCCGGCGCTGCAGGTGGTGCATTCCAGCGCCGTCGCGCGCCCGCAGGACGTGCACTACGCCATGGCCTGGAAGCCACCCGTGGGCTTCTTCCAGCAGATGCCCAACCTGCGGCTGATCATCAACCTGGGGGCAGGTGTCGACGCGCTGGTCGCACGCGACGATCTGCCGCCCGGCATCCCCATCACGCGGATCACCGACCCCCAGATGGCCCGCATGATGGCTGGCTACGTGTTGTTCGCCGTGCTGCGGCATGCGCGCGACATTCCGTACTTCGAACAGGCGCAGCGACGGGGCGAATGGGCCTACCGCCATCCGCGTGCACCCCACGAAGTCACGGTCGCGGTGCTGGGCCTCGGCCAGCTCGGGGCCACGGCCGCGCATGAGCTGCAGCGCCAGGGCTTTCGAACGCTGGGCTGGTCGCGCAGCCCGCGCCGGATCGAGGGCGTGGAATGCTTCTCGGGGATGGAAAGCCTGGACGCCGTGCTCGGGCAGGCCGACATCGTGGTGCTGATGCTGCCGCTCACACCGCAGACCCGCGGCCTGTTCGATCGCGCGCGGCTGGAGCGCCTCAGGCCCGGTGCGGCATTCGTGAACGTGGCCCGCGGTGCGCTGGTCGACCAGCCTGCGCTGACCGAGCTGCTGGACAGCGGCCACATCGGCAGCGCCACGCTGGACGTGTTCGAGCGCGAGCCCCTCCCGGCCGACGATCCCCTGTGGCGCATGCCGAATGTGCTCATCACGCCCCACCTTGCGTCCGTCGCCATTCCCGAATCGTCCGCGCTTCAGATCGCAGCCAACATCCGCCGCGTGGCCGCTGGACTGGCGCCCGACAACCGGATCGACGCGAGCCGCGGCTACTGAATGCGCACGGCGGGCAGCATGCGCCGCACAGACCCGAGCTCGCGCAGCGCCCATGGCGCATCGCGGCCGGCGCCCGGCCGCGGACTACGCTGCCGCTACCCGGCGAACGGATTCTCGACCTGATCGAAAGGCGAGTTGCCGCCACTGCTCCAGATGGCGGGGCACAGGTTGTTCCCGTCGCCGACCTTGTCGCCCAGCGCCTCCACGCCGTTCTTCACACCGACGGTCAGCGCCGCGCCCGGACCCGAGCGGACGAACTGGATCACCCGGTTCATCACGTCGCCCGGGTTCTCCAGGACGTTGCTTCCCGACACCGTCCAGTTGATGTTCCAGTCGGTGATCGCGGACCAGTCGTTGGGTTGGTGCGGCCCGAACGCGTAGAAGGGGTGCCAGTACACGGGCGTCTCCATGCCCACCACGCCGTCAGCGTCCAGAGGAAAGCGCCCGTTCTCCAGGTAATACGCATCGAGTTGCGACACCCGCGCGCCTTGCGCAGGCGCCTGATCTCCGGCGATCGACAGCACCTTGTAGTAGGAGTTCACCAGCGCCCGGTAGCCCTTCATCGAGTTGATGATGATCTTGTTGGCGATGGGGATCCCCAGCCGGTAGCCGTAGTGGACGCGCAGATGCAGGATGTTGGCCTCGCCCAGGCTCTTGTTCGACGCACTTCCGCGCAGGCCTTCGTCTGCAGGTGTCGGGTCGTCGATGCCGGCCGCGGTCCCCAGGCGCTTGGCCTCGTATTCATAGTCCAGCGGCTTGCGGTAGCGCATCGTGTCGTTGGGCAACCGCATGATCCAGCGGTCCGGCCCCGTGTTCTCGATGAAGCCCCAGTCGATGAACGTGTTCTGCGTGGGATTCAGAAACTCGATGCACGACGCCTCGATCATTTCCTTGTTCGTGGCTGCCCAGCCCTTGACCAGACCGCCGGTATCGGTGGTCTGCACCTGCAGCGGCATCATCCCCTTGACCAGGCCTTGCCAGACGCTGCCGCGCGTGAGCACGTTGGTCGTGGTTTCCAGCACGGCGCTGCCCAGACCGCCCCAGCCCGCCGCCCGCGGCGCGAACGGCAGCGGCATGGCATTGTTCAGCGATCCGGCGCGCGCGGCTTCGTGCGCTGCGTACTCCAGGGTGATCTTGGCCCGGTAGATGAGGCCGAACTGCACCACGCACAGGCAGAACACGATCAGTACCGGCAACGCGATGAGCGTCTCCGTCATCGAGATGCCGCGCTGCAGGCCTCGGCGCGAACTCAGGGGGCGCGAATGCGACATGGTGTTCAGTTCCTCCATTCGTTGACCTGCCAGCCCGCCAGGCGCATGCCGGGCGTGAGGCCGAGCGCTTCGGCCTGGCCGCCCGCCAGCTCCAGCACATGCCGACCGGATCGGCACCAGGCCATCCGCGCCGGTGCCAGCGACTTCGCGACGCGCCGGACAACGCCCTGCGCATCCAGGAACACCACGTCGATGCGATAGCGCATGCCGAAGGTGTGTACCGACCCGCAGCGCAGAATCAACAGGCCCTCGCCCGGTTGCAGCATCTCGCGCCCCAGCAGGCCGCGCGTGCGTTCCCAGGCCGTCTCCGCGACTCGTACCGGCCCGAAGGCGCGCTGTGTTTCGTCACGCAGGGACACGGTCCGCACGCCTGCTCCCGCTACTTGACGGTGGCCATGAACTCCATCGCGAGCGGAAAGAAGATCACGATAAAGGTCACGGGAAAAATGAAGATCACCAGCGGCCCGATCATCTTGACCGGCGCCTCCATGGCGAGCTTCTCCGCCATCTGGAAGCGCTCGGTGCGCCGCTGTTCGGAGATGGCGGCCAGCGTGTCGGCCACGCTGGCGCCCAGGGACTCGGCCTGGGTCAGGTTGGACACCAAACTCTTGATGTGCCGGTTGTCCAGCCGCTCGGCCATGGCCACCAGGGCGTCCATGCGGCTCACGCCCGCGCGCATCTCGCGCATCACGCGTTCGAACTCGCCGCCCAGGGCGCCCTTCGGGCCCTTCTGCACCGCCTGGGAGATGGCGCCCGTGAGGCTCAGGCCGGCCTGGCAGCACAGCGTGATCATGTCGAGGTAGCCCGGCAAGGTGCGCAGGATGTCCTTCTCACGGCGCTTGCGGCGGTCCTTCACCCACAGCACGGGATAGAACCAGCCCGCCACCGCGCCGGCCAGCGCGGTGCACGACTTCTGCACGGCATCGGCATGCAGCATGCTGGCAGCCCACAGCGCCAGCAAGGCCACCACCACCAGGCTCACCAGCCGCATGGCGATGAACTCTTCCGCCTTCAACACGAACTCGAGCCCGGCCAGCTGCAGCTTGCGTCGCCAGCGAATCAGCATGCTCGTCGGCACCATCTCCGACACGTGAAACTGGATCACGTTCACCGCCGGCCAGATCACCCGGATCGCCCGCGGCAAGGGGTCCATGTGGGTGCGCTCGGAGGGCCGCGCCTTGCGGATCATGGCGATCGTGTAGAGCAGCAGCATCGCCACCGTCACGGCGCACAGGAAGATGATGGCGACAAGGATCAGCGAACGCATGGTCTGAAAAAACGTCCTAGATGTCGATCGCGACGATCTTGCGGATCATCATGTAGCCCAGGAACAGCATGATGCCGATGCCCACCAGCACCACCCAGCCGATCGTGGTGGTGAACATCAGCGACATGCTCGGCTGCATGAAATAGAGCACGCCGGCAAGAAAGACCGGGAACAGCGTCATCACGATGCCCTGGATGCGCCCCTGCGCCGTCAGCGCCTTGATGCGTCCCTCGAGGATGGCCTTGCGGCGCAGCGTCTCGGCCAGGATCTGAAGCGGCTCCGACAGGTTGCCGCCGACCTCCTTCGACACGCGCAGCGCCACCACAACCAGCACGAAGTCCTGGATCTGGATGCGCTGCGCCATCTTCTGGATCGCGTCGTCGAAGGTCACGCCCAGCCGTTGCTCCTTGAGCACCGTCCCGAACTCCTGGCCCAGCGGGCCCGTCTGGTCCCGCACCAGCACCTGCAAGGCGACGGACAGCGCGCTGCCTGCGCGCAGGGCGCTGGCGATGAACAGCAGGGCGTCGGGCAGCTCGGACTCGATCTGCCGGCGCCGTCGTTCGCGCTGCCAGGCGAACCAGCGGGCCGGCAGGATGTAGAGCAGCGCTGCGACCGCCAGCGCGGCCACGACGCTCGAGGACACGAGCCAGACGAGCACGCCGCCCACGGCGACCAGCGCCACATGCGACGACGCGAAGGCCAGCGCGTGCTGGGCCTGGAATTCCGACAGGTTGAGCATCTTGCGGCCGCGAAACTGCAGGCGCGTGCTCAGCCGCCCCATGAGCTCGGGCGAACGCTTGAAGAAGTGGAGCGCGCACAGGCTGATGAAGCCCATGCCGCACACCACGGCGCCGAGAAGCACGATCGCGTTCATGCCCGCACCTCGCCGAACAGGCTTTCGAGGTCGATCCGCAAGCCATGCTCCTGCAGGCTGCTGATGAAGCTCGGAACCATGCCTGCGGATTCGTACTTGCCCGTCGTGCGGTAGTTCTCGTCGACCCCCGTCTTGCGGAAGACGAACACGTCCTGCATCTGGATCACGCCGTTGCCGAAACCCGCGACTTCGGAGATCTGCGTGACCTTGCGGCTGCCGCACGGGAAGCGCGTGAGCTGCACGATGAGGTGGATTGCCGAGGCGATCTGTTCGCGGATGGCCGACACCGGGATGTTCATGCCGGCCATCGTGACCAGCACTTCCATGCGCGACAGGGCATCGCGTGGCGAGTTGGCGTGCAGCGTCGTCAGCGAGCCGTCGTGTCCGGTGTTCATCGCCTGCAGCATGTCCAGTGCCTCGCCGCCGCGGCATTCGCCGACCACGATGCGGTCGGGTCGCATCCGCAGCGAGTTGCGCACCAGGTCGCGAATGCTCACCAGGCCCTTGCCTTCGATGTTGGCTGGGCGACCTTCCAGCGACACCAGGTTCGGCTGATTGAGCGACAGCTCCGCGGCGTCCTCGATGGTCACGATGCGCTCGTCCTTCGGGATGAAGTTCGACATCATGTTCAGCAGCGTCGTCTTGCCGGTGCCCGTGCCGCCCGAAACCACGATGTTGAGCTTCTGCTCCACCGCCAGCTGGAGGAAGTCGACCATCGGCTGCGCGATCGAGCCGAGCTTGATCATGCCCTCGGCGCCCATGCGGTTCTTGGGGAACTTCCGGATCGTCACGCTCGGGCCGCGGATCGCGAGGGGCGAGATGATGGCGTTGACGCGCGAGCCGTCTTTCAGCCGCGCGTCCACCATCGGCGAGCTCTCGTCGATGCGCCGCCCCAGCGGCGTCACGATGCGCTCGATCGCTCCCAGCACGGCGATGTTGCTGGTGAAGGCGACGTCCGTGCGCTCGAGCCTGCCCGAGCGTTCGACCCAGATCTCGTCGAAACGATTCACCATCACTTCGGACACGCTTTCGTCCTTGAGCAGCACCTCGAGCGGCCCCAGGCCGATGGCCTCGTCGAGCAGTTGCTGGCTCAGCAGTCCCCGGTCCAGATCCGGCGGCAGGTCTCGGGTGTCGCGGATGATCTCGGCGATGAGGGCCTTGACGTTGGACCGAAGCTCGTCGTCCTTCATCTGCGAGGTGTCGATGCGGCGGTTGTCCAATTGCTGCAGCAGCGTGCGGTGCAAGGCGCGTCGCCAGACGAGCAACGGGTCCTCGGTGGCGCGCGGGGGCGCGCTGCCGGCCGCGTGCACCGCGGCGGTCTGCGTGCCGCCTTCGGAGGCCGGCAGCAAGGCCTCGTCGATCGAGACGACCAGGGTGTGGCCCCCGATGACGATCTCCTCGCTGCCCTTCATCGGACCGAAGCGCGTCACGCGAACGCCGTCCACCCATGTTCCGAACAGGCTGCCCAGATCCTGGATGAAGACATCGCCGTCGTGAACGATCACACGGGCATGGTCCTTGGCCACGTTCCATCCGCTCAAGGCGATGTCGCAGCTCCCGCCCTTGCCGACCGAGGTTTCCGCGTGATCCAGCAGGAACTCGCGGGTCGCCTGCTGGGGTGAGTTGACCAACAGCTTGTGCATCGCGTCGTGCCGGCCTCGCGTCAGGGCGCCTCGTACTGGCCCGCGGGCACCGTGCGGGTCGTGCCCTGGCGCGCCGGTGGCGATGCCGACTCGGGCGGCTTGGACCGGTCTTCGGTGAGATCGCCGAACCCGCGGCTCACGTTGTCCTCGATCTCGCGGGCACGCTCGATCCGCGGGCGGCTGTCCGCCGCCGTGACGACCCGTGGCGTGAGGAACACCACCACCTCCTGCGTCTTGTCGGTGTCCGTGTCGGCGCGGAATGCACGGCCGACCAAGGGGACCTTGCGCAGCCCGGGAAGGCCGTCGCTGGTGCGCGAGGACTCGCGGTTCATGAGGCCGGCCAGCACGATGGTGTCGCCCTCGTGGATGTTGAATTCGTTCTCGCTGCGGCGCGTCAGGAGGCCCGGGATGCCCTGGACCGCCACGCTCGGGTCGATGCTGCTGACCTCGGTCAGCACGGTGCCGGAGATGTTGCCGGCGCCGTCGGCGACCGGCTTGATCTCCAGCCGGATGCCGTAGGGTTTGAAGTCCACCGATCCTGTGCCCAATGCGCTCATGGCAGGCAGCGGAATTTCGCCGCCGGCGAGGAACTTGGCCTCGCCACCGCTGCGCGTCGAAAGGTTCGGCGATGCAAGGACGAGCGCGTTGCCGCGCTGCACCTGCAGGTTGATCTGCGAGGTGAGCGCGGTGCTCAGCCCGAAGTAGTAGCGCGGCGTTCGACGCGTGCGGCTGAGCAGCTCGGACGTGCCGAGGTCGCCCGAGGCATTGTTCTGCGCCCCGCGGTAGAAGGGCGAGGTCTCGGGAATGATCCGGTAGCTGCTGTTGGAAGCGATATCCGAGAACAGCCCGAAGTTGAAGCCGTCGCCCGAGGTCTGCCAGCGCATGCCCAGGTCGTCCAGCGCGTTGCGCGTGAACTCGACGATCCGCACCTGGATGTCGACCATGCGATCGACGCGAATCCGATCGGCCGTCGCGAGCGATACCACCGAAGGCCCATACAGCTTGGCGATCTGGCTCAGCCGCTCCACGGCACCGGGATCGAGGTTCGTCCCGTCCAGCACGATCTTCTCACCGACGCGCATGATGCTCACGCCGGTGATGCCGGCCGTCAGGCGGCCCAGTTCATCGGCCACGCGGTCCAGGTTGGTCGTGTTCACTCGCACCTGCACGCGGCTGATGCGGCCGGACTTGTTCCAGATGTGCAGCGTGCTCTCGCCACCGTCCTGCGCGGTCAGCAGCAGGCTGGACGGGTCGACGACGCGGGCCTCGAGCACCTTGCCGCTGCCGACGGCCACGCGGGTCACGTTGGCGGCCTTGATGAGCACCATCTGCCCGACGTAGAGCGTCAGCGTCTGGGGAATTTCCTGCAGTACCGTGGCGCGTGCCGCCCGGCTTTGCAGTTCCGCACTGCCGATCGGATCGACCGAGGCCGTGCCGCCGTACGGCGTCAGCGCGGGCACGGTGCGAAAGCCGGGGGAACGTGGTGCGGACGGCGCCGTGGCGCCCGGGGCCGGAGCGGCAAAAGCGCCCCCGCCGGCGCCGCGGTCGGCGCTGCCGTTGGCGGCGTTGACCGCACGCAAGGCATCGACCAGTTCCTTGTTGAGCCCGCGGTTCTGGTCCTGGGCCCATGTCGGGCTGACGGCCAGCCCCGGGAGGCACAGGCCGAAGCACACCGCAGCGGTGGCGCGGTGGCGGCCACGCGGCGCGGCGGCAGGGCGGGGAATCGGAAAAGCCGGGGAAGACGGGAAAGCGTTCACGCGGTACTGCTTGTGATGGAGGGAAATCTTTGGGCCGCTCAGTCCGAGCTGGCCGGTGCCGCTGCGGCCTGGGCAGCCGCTGCAAGCGCGGGTGGCAGGCCGACAGGCAGGCGCGTGCTGCGCGAGCCGGTGCCCCCGACGATGTATTCGATCGATGCCGCGCTCACCGGCAAGGCGGTGGGAGCGTTCCGGAAGCTGTTGACGATGGCCTCCAGTTCCCTGCCGTCGATGCCCGTTCGCATCTGTTGCCGGTCCCCGGGGTTGCGCAGCGCGGCCACGATCTTGCCCATGCGTTGCGCCAGCACCAACTTCTGCGCGTTCTCGGGCTTGAGCGCGACAGTCACCGTGGTGTACTGCTGGCGTCCGTAGGGGTCCTTGCCGCCAGGCGCCACGTCCGGGCTCTTGCGCATCGCCGCAAACTGCTCGGACGTGAGTTGTCCGGTCGCGCGCACTTCGACGTCCTGCAGCAGCGGCACAACGAGCTGCTGACTCGTGTCGGACGCGCTGGCGTTGTTGGCGACGTACATGAAATCGATGCGGTCCCCCGCACGCAGCATGCCGGAGATCGAGCTGATTTCATCGACCGGGATCGTCACGGCACGCACCCCCGCTTCGAGCTCTTCCGAAAAGACCTTGCGGGGCGAGGCGAAGAAGGAACTCAGGAACGGCTTGCCCGCCGCCACGTCCACCGTCAGCTGCCGACCGGCGTACTCGCCGAAGCTGGCTGGTGTGATGGCGTCCTGGTGCACGTAGTCGCTCGGCACCGAGCGCTTGGCCACCAGGTCGGGCGTGAGTGCCTGACCGGCGCGCAGATCCCGCACGGGCACGACCACGTCGCGGCGCTGCGCGCGGGCTTCCTGTTCCAGGCTGGCCGCAATCTCGCGCTCGCTGGAGCGCAGGTAGTACCAGCCGAGGACGGCCGCAAGCAGCCCCAGCACCAGGGCGCCGATCAGCGGTGCCAGCCTGCGGGCCTTGTTGCCCAATGCGCCCAAACCGGAAACAACTTTCATGGCTCTACCAGGGAAATGAGATGGTGTAGGAATAGGCTGCCCAAGCGTCCTTGAACGCCTTGATGAGCAGCGCAATCACGGAACGGTCGGCGCCGGGCATCGGGGCGAACAGCATCACGGCAAGAATTCCGGCAACGACCACGTATTCGGTGATCGTCTGGCCGCCCTGGCGGCTGCGATGCCCGGTCGTGCCACGGCGTCTCGGGGACAAAGGCCGGTGCATCACGTCAGCCGCCCTGCATGGTCTGGCTGGTGACCACGTAGCAGTCGCCATCGCGCATGCCGATGTTCACGACCAACTCCTCGCCGGCCTTGCGGAAGACGAGGGACGAGTGGAGGCCGCCGCGCACCGTCTTGTCCTGGATCACCGTCCAGCCCTGCAGGATGAGCTGTTCGCGCAGATAGAGTGCGTTCGTCTCCACGCTCATGCCGTTGCGGATCGTCAGCGTCCGGTTGCGTCGGTCGCTGTCGTACGAGACGGTGTCCGACAGCACATCCGAGCCGACCGGTCGCGGGAAGCCCTGGCCCAGGCGTTCGACCCGCTCGGGGCCGCTGGGCGCGTCGGCGTTGTAGACCAGGGCAGTCGTCACGCGTCCTGTGGCTCCCCTGTCGCCAGCGCCGCGCCGCAGTTCGACGCTCACGTGAAAGTCGCCCAGCCGTGCCCCCAGGATGTCGACGCCATCCATCCGCGTGATGCTCGCATCGCGCTTGTCTGCGAACCACTGGTCGTAGAAGCGCCGCGTGAGCTCGAGGCTTTCGCGCGCTTCGAACGCGAAGATGCGCATGGGGATGGTGTTGTGGACGATGTGGGGGGCGACCCAGTAACTGCTGGCGCCCCTGGGCGACGGAACCTCCGGCCAGGCGGGCGACGGCGCCTGCGCCCAGGCACTGACGGCAAGGCCGAACACCCACGCCGTGCACAGCCAGGCGTGCCGCAGGGCTACGCGGCGACCGGCCCCTGCGCATGGTGAAAGGCGTGCGGCCCTCCCTGTCGGCCTCCTCGTTCGCTGCATCGTGTGGATCGCCCTTGTCCCTGGATGCGCTCAGGGCAGCGTGTTGAGCACGGGCGTCGGCGGGAACGCCCGGTAGTAGCGGAAGCAATCGCCCTTCTTCGCGCCCCCGACCGGTGCGCCCGGGCCGCAGAAGTCCTCGTTGCCGCCGCTGCCGTCCGTTTCGGTCGTGCCCGTGGGCGCGCGTTCGAAGCGATCCAGGGGCGTGCGCTCCATGGCGTCGCCCGGCGTCAGGCCGAACAGCATCTTGTTGACATCGAAGGCCGGAAAGATCTGCTTGATGGCGTAACCGGTTTGATGGAATCCACCTCGGAACTGCTGGTAGAAGACGCTGTCCAGCAGCTTGGCCAGCACCAGGCCCTGGATCTTCTTTTCCTCGCGGTTGGTGCCGCCTGCGTTCCAGGCCTCGGTCAGCATCGTGACCTGTTCCCTCATCTCGAGTTCGGGAACGAGGCTGAACCGCGGGCTGCGCTGGCGCACCGTCACCTCGTTGCGCAGGTAGCCGCTGGAGACGAAGGAAAACTGGCCCAGGGACTGGGTGATGACGTTGCTGGCGAGGGCGTCCTGCGCGACGCGCACCTTGTCAGCCACCACGTCACCCGCGTTGAGCAACGCCGGCATCGGGGCCGCTGTGGTTGCCGCGCTCATCGATACCGTGTTGGGATCCATGCGCGCTTCTCCGCCCGTGAATTCCGCCATGTCGTTGGCATGCACGGTCGACGACGCCAGGGTGCGGTCACGGAAGATGTGACGTCGCAGGTCGCGCGTGACTTCGGCATCGGTCTTCTTCAACGCACCGCTTGCGCCGCGTTTCATTTCCGTGTCGTCGATCGCGGGCGATTCCGGCAGCCACACGTTGCGTTCCCAGGCCAGCAAACGCGCGCCGGACACGGCCTGCATGCGCTTGGTGCCGTAGTTCGCGATCGCCGGAATCGCCGCCAGCGTGATGGCCGCGAAACTGGCGATCAGCAGTGCTTCGGTGATGGCCGATCCGCGCGTGCGTCCCGGGCGTGGCCGTGCCATCCCGACCCGAATGGCAAGCGGGGGGCAGGGGCGGCTCATTCGCTGTCCTCGTCGCCGGTGTCGCCGACCAGCGCCACGCCCATGGCGAGGCCGCGCGCCCACAGCGAGGGTTCGACGTTGCGCACCTGCCAGTAGGGACTGAACAGGCTCCGGTGCTCGATGTAGCCACCCGTGAAGCCCACGTTGAAGCGACCGACCTTGGGGATGTCGTCCTTGGACTGGTCCCTGCGCGCCCAGCGGTCCTGCGGTCGCTTGAAATAGACCTGGGCCGAGGAAATCGCCTTGACCTTGTCGCCGGCGAAGCGATCCTTCAAACCGGCGCGGCTGTCTGCGCCAGGGTCGCCGAAGCCCGCCACCTCGCCCGTGCGGGTCTTGTTGCCATCTTTTTGGACGACGAGGGTGAAGGTCGGCCCGTTGTCTGTCTTGGCGCCCCACTTGAGCGGGTTCTTGCCCGAGAAGCCGTTCTGCGCGAGCCAGTTGTCCATCTCGTGCGCCTTCAGCGGCTGGTGCTCCCGCATCTCGGAAAAGGTGGGCATCGTCCACTCGCGTGTGATGGTGCCGATCTCGGTGCGTGGCCCGTAGCGGAAGTGGAGATCGAACTGGAGCACCGGCAGGCCTGCGAACAGCCAGCCGCTGCGCGTGTTCATGGCCGCGTGCTCGAAGGAATCGCTGTTGAGCACGCCATTGCCGTCGGTGATGTCACCGTAGGTGCGCGCATCCGTGTTGTAGAAGGTCGGCAAGGCGAGTCGAAAGCCCTCCCAGCTGGGCCGCGTGTAGGGCCCACCGGCCGCCGCGGCGGCCGCACCCAGGCCGAACCGCATGTCGCCCGTGTCGCCCCAGTCGGAAAAGATGTTGGTGGCCAGCGGCCCCAGTGGCAGGTTGACGTCGAGGTTGTCGCCGGACTGCCAGCGAATGCGGCCTCTCTCGCTGCGGCCGATCCCGCGCGTGGCCACCAGTTCGGTACCGCCACGCCACTTCATCAGGCCTCCGGCCAGCGCGCCGGCCAGTTGCGACTGCGCGTCGGAATTGTCCACGTCCTGTCCGGTGAAGGCCGCGAGTTCGCCGGCGCCATCCCCCGTGCCCGCGGACACCAGGTCCGTGATGGAGCCGCCCGCCAGGTTGCCGGAATGCGTGAGCCAGTCCTTGAACAGGTCCGGGAAGATGCGGCGGTTCTTGGTGAAATCGTCGCGCGTGGCCTGCGCCGCGAACCCGAAGCGCAGCACCTCGTTGAAATCTTCTTCGCTGCCCCCATTCGCGGCCTGGTCGTAGGTCTTGAGGAACGAGAACACGTCGGCGGCGTACTTGGTGGACAGCAACGCGGTTTCGGCCACGGGCACGCCCGCATCCGGGTCGTTGGCGTTCATCACGTCCTTGGCCACCATGGGGATGTCGGCGACGGTGGCGGCCATCATCACGGGCTGGCTCAGCGAAATGCCACGGTTGAGCACCCGAATCACGTCCGCCGCCCACTGGAAAGGCTTGGCCGCGGGCTCGACGTAACCGGCAATGCGCTCGGCAGCGCGTGCGGCGCGGTCCGCCGCCGCCAGGTTCCTCAGGTAGCGGAAGAAATAGATGATGCCGATGACGGGCCGCGACGCGCGCGCGAGGTTCAGCGCACCCTTGTAGCCTTCGGTGACCGCCTGGATCTCCTTGACGTTGGCCGCCGAGGAAATGAGCATGCCCGTGCTGGTTTGCAGGCTCGCCATCAGCGCGACGCTGGCCTCGTTCGCGGCCATGGCACGGTTGGTGTACGCGAGGTAGTTCAGGTTGCGGGCCACCACCACGCTCGTGCTGTACGTGGTGGCGTCTGCCGTGGCCTGCAGCTTCATCTTCTCGCGCGTGGCGACTGCTGCGTTGTAGACCACGAGGATGCTGAGAAACAGGATGGGCAGCATCGCGAGGATGAACACGATGGCCTGCCCGGCGTGGCCCTGCCGGGGACAGGGCGCCGCGCGAAACCGGGTGACGCGGCCGAACGAGACGGCCCCGTGGCGCGCCGGCGTGTGCCGCCAGCGGGCTGGTACCGGAGCGGGGTCGCGCCTCACGTTGGGACTCGGCGACGGGCGCGCGGAAGGGTTACTTCGCGCCGTCGTTGCCGCCCTTCGTGTAGGTGCTCATGTTGTAGTTGGCCTGGGCGTTGGTCATGGCCTTGGCAGACGCACCCTGTGCGGCCGTGACGCCTTCCTGGCCCGACTCGCCGCCGACCTCCTTGGCCATGCCTGCCACCTGGCTGCGGACTGTCTGGCCGAAGAAGCTGAAGGCGGCGATGGCCGCGATGGCAATGAGGCCCAGGATGACCAGGTATTCGGTCATGCCCTGGCCGCGCTGCTTCAGGCGCGACAGGTGGGTGCGGATGACGGAGGTGCTTGCGGTGCTGTTCATGGGAGGTCCTGAAAGATGAGTCGGCAATCGGATCGCCAGGCCAGCGCAGCAGGTCAGGATGACACCGCCCACGCCTGTCGTGCGTTCATCACCCTTCAGGAACCACTCGTCAAAGAATGTGTCCCAACGGGCTTCGGCGGAATCTACGGGAACGCTTTCATCGAAGCCTGTACATGAACGCAGGCTGACTGATACGTCGCGCATCGACATGTATCGATGCGTTACGTCGACGCGCGCATGACGCGCGTGCCATCAACGGTGCTGCTTGCGGTAGTCCGAGGGCGTGACACCCTTGGCTTCGAGGAAGCGCCGGTTGAAGTTGGAGAGGTTGTTGAAGCCCACCGCATAGCAGACCGACTGCACGTACAGCCCCGTCGTCGCGAGCAGGCGGCAGGCAGCCGCCAAGCGGGCCTGGTTCACATAGCTGTGAAAGCCCTGGCCCACATGCTTCTTGAACAGGCGCAGAAACTGCCGCAGGTCCATCCGGCACTCGTTCGCGTAGTCCTCCGCGCTCAGCGCCTGACCCGGTTCATGGGTGATGCTGGTCGCGATGCGTTGGAAGTGCTCGCTTCGCTCGTCGGGCGCATAGCGCGACCGATTGAGCAGCCTGTAGTCTTCGCACCGGCTCAGCTGAGCCAGCAGTTCATACAGGAGTGCCAGGCGCTCGAGGCCACGCGACGCCTTGATGCGAAGCCAGCCCTGGGACATCACATCGGCCAGCCCGAAGAACTCGATCCCGTAGCTCGCCAGGTCGAGCAGACGCCGGGCCTCGTCCAGCTCGGGCATGGTCTGCGATGGCGCGGCGACCAGATCGTGCGGAAACAGCACCACGCGGTCGCGACAGGCCACACCGCCGGCCGGGCAGTCCATGGAAATCCAGTTGTGCGGCAAACCCGGCCCGCAGAGCACCAGGTGGCCGGCTGAGAATTCGCCCACCCAGTCGCCGACGAAGGCCGTCCCCGAGGTTGCGGTGATCAAGTGCAGTTCGTACTCGTTGTGACAGTGCCAGCGAGCGAGCGGGGTCGGATAACCGTGTTCGAGGCAGCGGATCACGCCCAGGTCGGCACCGGATTCGAACCCCAGGTCGGGCGACCGCATCTGGTCGGTTTCCAGAACGGGAGCGAGGCCGGGTAGGCCATGGCGCGGCAGATGACTATCCATAGGAACTTCGATGGCGGACTGTTTCTGCATCCAGAGGACAAGACGGCAATCCACAGGTAGCTGCTTGCATCGACAAGGCGCTCCGAGCGGCACTCGCCGTGCGCCGGCATTCATGGCCGCGCAGAAAAGCGCGAATCATCTTCCTTCGTGGCCCGAACCGGTGGCCGCATGACCGGCCTTCATCACGCGATGTCAATATGTCATAGGCAATAGAAGCCGCAAGTAGGCGAACGCCGAAGCAAAACGCGCACCACGGGTCGGGCTGCTGCCCATGGTTTGTGTGCGCGCACTGACAACGCTGCGGCACGAGAGGCTGCGTGCAATCGCGTTCATTTGCCGACGGGCACGGGTGCAGGTCTGCCCATTACCATTCCCACCGCATGAACCGTGTGGACTTCAACCGCAAAGCGCCGGGCCGGGGCGTTCCACAACCTGCTCGCCCAGCGTGGCGCACGACCTGCGCGTGGACGCTTCTGTGCGCTGCGCTCGGCGGCTGGATGGCCTGCCAGGCCGAGGTGATCGTCGGCGGGACAGGACGGCACCCGGCTTCGACGAACCACGGCGTGCAGATCATCATCGGGCGACCGGCTGCCGGTGACGTCGCAGAGGCACGACCCTCCGCCCGTGTACGCGCCGCCCGTGCTGGCGCCACCACGCCGCCGTCGTCCGACAGCGCCCGTTCGGCATCGGGCAGCGCCGCACCGTCGCGCGCCACCGAGGACGTCGGTGCGCGGGAGCGCGAGAGCGATCGACTCTGGATCCTCGAACAGGAACTCGGCAAGGAAAGCAAGGAGCTCGAGAACAAGCGACGTTTGCTCAGCTTGCCGACGCCCTCGGCGGCGGACCCGCTGGCGACCGCGATGCGAAGCCGCCTGCAGGATGAAGTCGTGAGCCACGAGCGCAACCTGGCCGCGTTGCGCCGGGAACTGGGTCGGGTCAAGACCACCACCCCCTGACGTTCGCGCGGCGAGATGCGTTGCGCATCTCAAGCGACGATCGCGGTCCATTGCTGCCCGGGGGCGCTCAGCCGATTGACAGGAATGGTGCGTGTGGGCTCACGACCGCCTGAAGCGGGCGTGTCTGTCCAGTTGCACGTGCGTCGCAAGGCTTGGGATCGGAAAGCAACAGCGAACCTGCGCTTGCGAGACGCGCTACGCCCTCGCCGGACGACAGGGGCCAGCACATGAGAAGGCAGACTAGGTTTTCCGGGCTCGCCATGACAGTGGCTCTGACGCGCTGACGCTTGCAGAGCGTCTCACCCAATCGCACCGCCGGCGGATGGGTGAACGGATGTGCGAAATATGGAATTGGCCGCGCGTCGATGAGAGCCATCGACAGATGGCCGAGAGTGTGTCCCCCCAATGCAACTTCTAAGACTTCCGAAAAATACCGATTCATCTCACAACCTGTTGATTTAGCTGGGTTAAGTGCAGATCGGAGTTCAGGATGTTCCGACCGATTCCGGTGGCACCCAACGTTTTTTGTGGGCACAATGTGGGACAGAACCTGCTTCGGAATCCCTCAACTTGCCCAAGATCGCACCAGAACTGTCTGCACGCGCAGTAGCCGTCCTCAAGACCGAAGGCCGTCACGCCGTTGGTGGTGCGCCTGGACTTCACCTGCGCATCACCAAAGGCCACAAGGGCTGGGTCCTTCGCATCATGGTGGGCGAGCGGCGACGAGACCTCGGCCTAGGGCCCTATCCCGAAATCAGCTTGGCCGATGCCCGCGAAAAAGCACGCGACATGCACAAGCTGGTGCGTGAAGGCGTCGACCCCCTGTCCAGCAAGCGCGCCCAGCGCAACGCGTTGCTGGCCCGCCAGGCGGCCGAGAAGGACTTCGACTGGTGCGTGGACGAGTTCCTCAAGTCCAAGTCCGACGAGTGGAAGAACGCCAAGCACCGCCAGCAGTGGGAAAACACCCTGCAGACCTACGCCTCGCCGCACCTGGGCAAACTGCTGATGCAAGACATCGACCTGCAGCACGTCCTTCTTTGCCTGGAGCCGATCTGGAAGACCAAGAACGAGACGGCCTCCCGCCTGCGCGGACGCATCGAGGCGGTGCTGGACTGGGCCACGGTGCGCAAGTACCGCACGGGCGAGAATCCGGCACGCTGGAAAGGCCACCTGGACAAGGTGCTGTCGGCACCCGCCAAGATCCAGAAAGTCCAGCATCACCGCGCTGTGCCAATCGACGACATGGCCGCCTTCATGGGTGACCTTCGCCAACGCTCGGGTGTGGCGGCGCAAGCGCTGGAGTTTGTCATCCTTACGGCCGCACGCTCGGGCGAGGTGCGCGGCGCGCCCTGGTCGGAGTTCGACTTGGATGCACGGGTCTGGACGATCCCCGCAGAGCGCATGAAGGCGGGCCGAGAACACCGCGTCCCCCTCAGCGACGCCGCAATGAAGGTGCTCGAATCGATGCCCCAAGGCAAGCCCGAGAGCTTGGTGTTTCCTGGGAGCAAGGACAAGGCGCTTTCGGACATGAGTCTGACGGCGGTCATGCGGCGGATGGCGGTCGACGCCGTGCCGCACGGCTTTCGGTCAACCTTCAGGGATTGGGTGGGAGACCGGACCGACTTTCCACGCGACCTGCTGGAAATGGCGCTGGCTCACGTCATCGAGAACAAGACGGAAGGCGCCTACCGCCGTGGAGACGCGCTGGAAAGGCGGCGAGTGATGATGGAGGCCTGGGCGCGGTTCATTTCCAGTGCGAGCACCCTCTCAGAGACGATGCAAAATCCAGCATTGTCGAGGCGAGGCTCCTGACCGAGGAGCGAGTTTCCGCGACGAATTAGAAGATTTGCAAAAGATGCCAACACAAATCACAGACTTTGCCCCAGAGTTTCATCGAATCGTTCTACGCCATTCGGCAGTCATGAATGCGTTGAAGCAGGAGTACGCGAATAGCTTTCCCGACTCTGACGAAGAAAGCTTCGTTGACGATGTCATCGAGCCGGCAAAGGAAGCGGCCGACTGGATCGTAGGCTCGACTTCGCCGCTCGGCCCTGAAGCGCACAAGGCACTCTCCGAGCGGATTACGCAGGGGCGCCAGCAAATAGAGACGAGTGTGTTTCTCATTCACGTCTCCTGTGCATATGCCATTTCATGCTTGATCGCACTGGAAGCCAACGACAAGGATCTGGCCTGGGACTTCCTATGCCAGGCATGTTTCTTTTTAGGTTCTCCCGCATTCACCAATCACCTCAGTGTCGCCTTTCCCCGTCAGCTGGCCGACGCCCAGATCTCCGCTCGCGCGTCGAAGGCAGGAGCGATTCGGCACGAGCAAACGAATAAATTAAGGGAGCACACATATTCCGTCATGCGAGCTCAGGCTCCTTGGCTGAGTCAGGCGCGTGCGGCGGCAATCATTGAGGGCGAACTTAAGGAGAAGTTCGGCGAGGATTGCCTGCGGGACTACGGGGGAACAATCGAGCGTTGGCTCAAGCAAATGCCTGATCGGCTTGAACTCATACCGTCTCTGAGAAAACGGTTAAAGCAGGACGCCGAGTAAGAGTTAATCCAAACCACTTCAACGTCAGCAATCAGTGTGTGTGTGGGGGGGGGAGCCTGCAAGCACAACCAGGGGGTTCAGCAAGCTGTCTTCCTTACGAGCATCGCCGGACTCACCGACATTCGTCTTCGTGTTCAACAACCATCGAAGACGCACTAATGCCGTATAGCACCCAGACCACAACGCCGCCTCCTGTGAGCTACCGACTCATCCGGAAAGCGCAGCTGCTGCAAAAAATCCCCATTTCATCGAGCACGCTGCATGCCCGCCTCGACCCGAAGAGCCGCTACTACGACCCCAGCCTGCCGCGTCCGCGTTATTTGCCAGGTGGCCGCATCCCGTACTGGATGGAAGCTGACGTTGATGCTTGGGTAGCACTTCGCCTGGAGGGCTTTAATCAGAGTGACGCGAACAATGCCCACAATACCAACGTATTTGGAAAGACGTAGCGCGTTGTGCCGGAAGAATGCAAGGTGATTGCGGTCAAGTTGCAATACCTTGCAGTTACCGGACAGCTTGTTAGCAAAGCCATAGTCTGGCCCTCATCAGTCGCATGAACATGCCAGACGACCTAGACTCAATTCAACGGGGCCGCGCGGAGATAGAAAGCGATACCGGCTTGAATGGGTCGCTGTATGCCCAAGTGAGTTCTTCAACCGCGACGCCGATGCCTTGTCCAAGGCGTCGGCGCGTGATATCGCCTGTGCTGTAGGCCATCGCATTGTCAGTAGGGCACCTCGCTTTGCGGAATCTCGTGCCATTCCACGAGTTTGCGTGAAGGCTGGATGCCCATTCGCTCCAACTGCATCGCCAGAGTCTCGCGAGTTCGTCCGACCCTGGTTCGCGGACGCCCACCCTTGCCGGGGTCCACTTCGGGCCACTCACCCTTGATCATGAGCTTGGCACCTTTGCCGGCCAATGCACGCGCGAAATAGTTGCCCTTACATCCATAGGTCACCACGACCTCTGCCAGTCGCTCGCGCTTGACAACGTCGAAGTGCTCCACCAGTCCGATCGCAAGCCTCCTGCCGTAGCGCTTCTTTCGACGGTTGCAGTTTTCGTACTGCCCCTCGCCCGAGGTGATGTCGCGCACCCAGTGCTTGCCGATCAAGTCGGCAATGCCGGCATCGTCCTCCCACCTGTACCGGGACGAGGCCATGCGGGCATGCCGCGCAAAGTGACTCGACGGACCGGGCGGGCTGCAGCGACCTCTGTGGCCCTGGGCCTTGCCATCTTGGGGTGCTCCAGCCAGGAGTCGAAGCTGTACAACATCTTCCGATGCGGCAAGGCGGCCACGCTCGTTGGACACGCCAAGTCTGCGCGCGGGGCTGGCCTCAAGGCCAATGCCTTCGAGGTCCAGGGCAGCAGGGGCCACATGTCGATGGAGTTCAACCAGCGCTTCATGGACGAGTATGGCAGCGGCCGTTCGCTGGACAGCGAGGCGGTGCTTGATCTGTACGGATCGCGTACCTGCAAGAAGCTCTATGCACCTTGACCGCGGGAGACCGCGGTCTTGCATCTTCACTTCATTTTTTTGATCGCCTTCACCACATCGGCCGCGGACACATGTGCGAGCCCCATAGGTGTGCTTGATCGATTCGCGCAGAGATGCCAACCAAAGGCCGCCAAGGCTGTCCAGGCTACATAAATGCGCATGTCTGAGCGCGATTGCCGGTAAGCGTGTTTAGCCATGGCGTTGCGCCTTTTCAGTTGTATGTTTGAAGAGGTTCGCTGCTTCTGGCGTGCTGCGCATATTTTGTTCTGGGGGCCCGGCATGAACAGATTCAACAGTTATCAAAACGAGGTCCCCAAGCACACTCCGCATGGCTCCGACACCGAGTGCGAGAGCCTGCCTAGACCGTCGTAGACACAGGCGTTGCAGTACATCACCAGCCCGAACTTGCACTCGGACGGCTTGCTGGGGTGGCTTGTCCGGATTTCCTTCCCGATTGCTGAGGATGAAGGAGCGCAGCCGACGGTGAGCGATCCGTCGCTACGCTCCTTCTCGCTACAGCCGGCCATCCCCAGCAGCCACGGCAGCACCAAAACAACCGCGAGCCTGCGAACGCATCGGGCGCTCATCGCTCGGCCACCAGTGCCGCCACGCTTGGCTCAAGGACCACGTTCGCGCCGAACAAGCCTTCTGCGACAAGATCCGTGCCGCTGACGCCGACACGCACCAGCGCGATGTCTACGTCAGTCACCTTCGCCTTGATTTGCGGGTTACGTGTCGGCTCTGCCAGCTTGTCTGCCAAGGCCTTCTTCGCCTTCGTGACATCACCGGCGAAGCTGTAGCGCAAGCTCTTGTCGAGCTCACCTCGAATCTGCGACTCAAACAGCACGGAAAGCAAGTTCCAGGCATCGTTGTCCAGGATGCGCGTGAAAGTTGGGTCCTTGAGTCGAACCCCTGTCGGACCTTCCGCAACCAACGTGCCGACCACGAAGACGATGCCCTTGGTGTCGAGGAGCTTGCCTGGCAACTTTGCGTCGAAATCAATACCGACGGCAACCTTCCCGCCGGAGGTCGGGTAGATTTCCACGTTCTTCAGGGTCGCCATGACTTCGCTGCCGGCCGCGTTGGCTTTGAAGGTCTTCCCGCTCGCGAGCTTCTGTGCCTCGGTCTGCAGAAGCGCAAAAGGAGCGCGCAGCGGTACGGCAATGCTGGTCCGAGGAGGAGCTTCAACGCCGATAGTCTTCAACGAGGGGAGAGGCAGCACAGACGGCGTGGTCGGCTTTCCGCTAAGCTCTACCTTAGCCGTCAGCATGGCGGCCAGCCGGATCGCCTGCGTGTCCACGTTGAATCCCGAGAACGCGAAGTCCAGAGGCTCCACGTTCAAATACATCTTTTGACCCGGCGTGATCTCGATCGGGAATGTCTTGTTGCCGTAGACGGCGGCCAGTTGCGACTTGAATTGCGCGCAGTTGATCGATTGTTGAACCGCTTGAGCGATCTGGGGGAGCTTGCTGTCCAGGACTTTGTTGACCTGGCCGGAGACGTCCACGTTCACCTTCGACACTATCTCGACGCGCGGGTTCTTGGTCCAGTTGTATGAGGGGGCCACGCCAATGCTTGGGCACCAATCGGACCCCATTGTGGGCGTGAGGACTATTTCGACGTTGGCTGCTGCATCGAAGTTCTTGGCGTCTGCCTTGATCCACTTGGAGAGGTCACCGCGAAACCCGCCCTGGCCATTGAGCGACACGTGCACGCTCAGCTTGACCGCGTTCGTTCCTACCGCGGTGATCGCGATATCTCCTCGGCTGACGTTGTACCTGTACTTCGTGCCGACGCAGTGTTTTCCGAGCAGCCCAAGGTCGACACAGGCGTCCTCGCCATTGGTCCAGTCCTGGCCGTAGGAGCGCGGAAGCGCCGTGTTGGCCGCTTGGATCGATTGCGCCAAGGGGATCGCCACCAAAGCTCCGATCGTCGATGGCTGCGTGGCTATCTGTGGAGCGCCCGCGCCATCGGCGCGCGGTGGTCGCTCCGAAATGTCGCTGCGACCACAGCCTCCGAGCAGAGCGCCCACAGCGAGGAGGGACAGACTGAGAAGGAGCCGCTGACGGTTGGCGATGCGAGTCGTGGGAGCGGCAATGACGTTCGAGAGTGCGTTCATTTGGGAATCTCTGAGGTTGTCGAACAGATAGTTCCGCGCGAGGCTGAGGATCGACCCTGCGGATTCGTCTTCCGATCGGCACTGAGGTGGCCGCCGGTGAACTCACTGTCGTCTCGTCACAAAACGAGCACATCGCCGGAACCGGCTAGTACTCGGCCCCGCGACTAGCCACTTCCGGGGACGACGAAGTGGCTCGTCCGTCCGACCATGTCAATGACTCGACGCTCGACGCGTCGGTCGGCACCAGAACATCGGCGAACACGTCCGCGCCGCACCGGTGACCGCATTCGATTCCGGACGCATCGAAGGAGAGAGAAAGCATGAAATTCGCATCAACCTTGACATCAATCGCCGCGGCTGCTTGCCTGGCGCTCGGAGCAGCGAGCGCTCTTTCGCAATCGAACAGGAGCGTTGATTTGAACCCCAAGGACACGCGCAGCTATTCCCAAAGGGAGCAGGACCGGGGCTTCGCGGAGGCCCAGAAAGGCTACGAGCACGTACAGAGGGAGAAGCAAGCCGAGGCGATGCGAGACAAGACCCACGACGGTTTTCGCTACAAGACAGGGAAGGACACCTCGGTGGGCGGTAGTTTCGATCCGCCGGGCATCAATGTGAGGACCACCACCAAGTAGCGCCTGCTGGGGCAAGGCTTCGACCGACGCGGGCGCCCTCATGGGCGCTCGCGCTTCTTTCATTCACCGAGGCAAGGGCCGATGAACGACATCTCAAACGCGTCCCGGCGCAACGATCAACCCCAGGCGGCTCGCCTCGAAGACAGCTTCGGTGCGGGAATGCACTGCCAGTTTGCTATAGATGTTCCTGATGTGCGCGTGGACCGTATGCGGCGATATTTTTTCGAGTTTGGCGATCTCGGCGTAGCTGAATCCCTGTGCAATGCGCGTCAGCACTAACAGTTCGCGTGCTGTGGGCCGGACCCACGAACTGTCGACCTCCTCCGCGGCCTGCACCACTGGCCTAAGGCGCTTGAGCACCAGTCTTGCGATGACTGGCGACATCGGCGCCCCGCCGGCGCGCATTTCACGGATTCGGCCTGCGATCTCCTCGTTGAGGCTGTCCTTGAGCAGGTAGCCGGAAGCGCCGGCTTCGAGGCTGCGGATTACGTGCTGCTCGTCCTCGTACATGCTGATCACCAGAATTTCGGCGCGGACATGTCGGTTGGCGCAGTACGCAATGACCGCAAGCCCCGGGAGATCGGGAAGGCCGAGATCGGTGATCAGAACATCAAGGTCATTCTTTTCGAGCCAACCGAGTGCATCGCCGGCCAGTGAGAACTCAGCGACCAACTGCATTGTTGGATCCCGCTCCACGGCGACACGTAAGCGTGTGCGTGTTTCGGCGTCGTCCTCAAGAATGACGACGCGAACCCGGGAAGAGATCGACTCAGTTGACATCTTGCACAGCTTATCTCACGCTAATGCCGACTTGGTTACCCTAAACTGGCGATGTACAGCGTTTAGACGCCGGCCTAGAGTGAGGGAACCGGACATGGCGATCACGCAACCGATTGTTCGTTGGCTTGCCCTTTTATGCTGGCCGCACGCGCGCTGCTGCGTCGCGTTCGCGCTGGTTCTCTGCTGGGATCAGGCACAGGCCGATGAAGTTATTCACATCCGATCGGCGATATTGCAGCCGCTGGATGGCACCGAGACACGCACGGTCGCGCTCCCGGACGCTTGGAACACGAGTGGTCGCAGCGGTACCTGGGTGTACCGCATGGAGTTCAGCATCGCATCGAGTCCGAGCCAGTCTTGGGGTCTGTATGTGCCGCGGACCGGCAACCGAGCTGTGCTCTACCTCAACGACCTGTTGATAGGCGAACTCGGCAGGCTCGACGGCGATGCGTCTGACCATGCGCAACGGCCGCACTACTTCTTCGTTCGTGCAGAAACTCTTATTGCGGGGCGCAATGAGTTGCGTATCGTCGTGCAGGGGGAGAAGGCGCGCTATGCCGGCCTGTCCAGACTTGAGATTGGCCCGGTTGATTTGGTCTATCGCTCGTTCGCGGTGCGGGAGACACTGCAAGTCTGGGGCTCTTTCGCGATCATTTTGATCTCGGTGGTGTTCGCGCTGATCGCTACTGTGCTAGCCGGCAAGACGAAGGACCGTGCGTTTGCAATCTTCGCCGCCGCCTGCGTGTTCTGCGCTTTCAGGACCAGCTATGCGGTCGTCGTCAATCCGCCTTTCGACTATCGACTCTGGACCGCAGCGATCGACGCCTCCTATGCGGCGTACTTGGTCTGCCTGTGCATTTTCTGCGCCGATGTGCTGGCACTGCATCGGCGCTGGACGAACGGCGCTACCGTGTTGCTCATCATCGGCGCCTCCGTGCTTGTGCCGCTGTATGCTTGGTGGCGCGCCGTTTCGGCGCGCCAGCTGTTGCTCTCGCTGATGATCCTTTACGCGACCAGCTTGTGTGTTGCCGTGATCGTCAAGTGGTGGATGACGCGCAGTCTTGCGAGCGCCTACCTGGCCAGTGCCGGTGCGGTCTCGATCGCACTGGCGATCTACGATCACGTCACGGTCTTCTACACCGCCGACGGTTACTCGACATTCGCCGCTGCTCGCTACTCCTTGCTCATTTTCGTGCTGGCGATGGGGGCTCTGCTAGTCGACCGCTTCGTCAAGCAACTCGAACAAGAGACACGCCTGCGCGCCGATGTGGAACGTCAGGTGCTTGAGCGTACGCACGAGATTGAGCTGCACTTCGACCGACAGCAGGCTATTGCAGCACAGCGCGTCCAGAAGCAGGAGCGTCAGCACCTGATGGAGGACCTGCACGACGGCATGGGGTTGCAGCTGCATGGTCTGCTCGGCTTGGTCCAGAGCGGTTCGTTGGAGCGCAATCAACTCGCGCGCGAGGTTCGAACTGCGATCGAGCAGATGCGATTGCTGCTCGAAAGCGCAGAGGGTTTTGACGGCGATGTCTCGCTGCTTCTGGGCGACATCCGCTACCGCATTGAACAGCGTCTGCAGCGCCAGGGAATCCGGCTCGACTGGAGCGCCAAGCTCGAACAACCGCAGCGAATACTTGCTCCGCAGCATGCGATCGCGCTTCAGCGGTTGGTCTTCGAACTCGTCACCAACACCTTGAAGCACTCGGGTGCGCAGGTGGTCACGTTGTCGATCTTGGACGACCCGACCGCCGGCGGCGGGTTGCACCTGAGTTATGCGGACGACGGTTGCGGCTACGAAGCCGACCAGGCCCGAGCCGGTGTCGGCACGCGCTCGATCCAGCGCCGGGTTTCAGACCTCGGGGCGGAGTTCGCTTTCACGGCTGCGCAAGGCTCGGGCGTGCACATCCGGTTGTCGATTCCGGCGAACGCTTTCCTATAGACCCACCAGGAGACTGCTATGGCGCTTGTACTCGATGATTTACTCGGCCTGAATGGGACGTCGATCGAAGACATGCCGGTGCTTCAAGACGCAGCGCATGCATCCAGACTGCTCGCGGCCTCCCCTAATGAAGTGCTGTCGATCGCGGGCATGCGGCACAGCCAGGGTGGCCACACGGTGGTAGACCACGGCCGCGTCCTACTGACGATGGCGAAATTCAACCGCATTGAATTGCCAATCCGCGTTGTCGGGAAGGACTGGGCTGCCACGGTCAAAGTCGAAGCTGGCGCCACGTGGTCGGAACTGCACCGTGTGCTCGGCCCCCTCATGCTTGCACCGATGGTGCAGCAGTCGTCGGCGGCCTTCACGATCGGCGGCTCACTGAGCGTCAACTGCCACGGTCGCGATCCGCGCTGGGGGCCAGTCTCCGCCAGCGTCGAGGAGATCACGGTACTGACGGCGAGTCGCGGCGTGTTGAGTGCATCGCGGACCCAGAATGAGGAGCTGTTTTACGCCGCGCTCGGCGGCTACAGCGCCTGCGGAATGATCCTGGATGCGACGCTACGCGTCGTTGACAACGACCTGCTGATGTACGTCGGCGACACGCGAACGCGCGGCCTGGACGAATGCCAGCAGCGCTTGCTGAACCTCCCGGCCGACCCCGATGTGCACCTGCACTATTCTTGGTTGTGCTGCGTCCCGTACAGTGTCTACAGCAGCGCGCTGATCACGGACTTCAGGAAGATCGGAGGCCCGCAGAAGCCGGGCAGCTACGCGGAGCAGGAGTGGGGCGAGGATGAACTGCTTCGGGCCGGCTGGTCGTCGGCGCGTGACCATTTGCTGACACGCTTGCTGGTGTGGGAAGAGTTGTGCGAGCGCCATTTGGGTGGACACGGAACGCCCAAACGCGGCACCAAAGGCTCGTCGGACAACCGGATCAACTGGTTGCGCTCGGCCACGAGTTTCATCTCGTACCGGGGCACGGAATCAGCTGAGATCCTGCAAGAGTACTTTGTACCGGTCGAGCGGCTTGAGGAAATGCTCGCACGGCTGAAGAGCATATTCCGTCGAGGTTCGACGAATGTTCTAAGCACGACGATCCGCCTTGTCCGCCAAGACGCCGAAACCGTGCTGTCGTATTGTGCCGACGGTTCGCGTGCATGCATTGCGATCGAAGCGATGGTCCCGGTCGCCGAGGATGGCTCTGGCAGGCTCGATTTGAGCAGGTCCGCCAAAGCCGATATCGAGTCCGCGATCCAGGCGGCGCTTGATCTGAAGGGGAGCTTCTACCTGCCCTACTTCAAGGTCGCAGACCTTAAAGCCTTCCATGAGGCATACCCGCGTCACGCGTTGCTGCAGGCCGCGATCGACATTTACAACCCGAAGCAGGCCGACGGCCGCCATCGCTTCTGGAACACCTTTCTCGATCGTTACTTCGACTAGCGTTTACTGATACGGCTCGCCGTTGGCCAGAAAGTCAGGCTTGAGATACGCACTGAGATAGAGCATCTGGACCGTCAGGATGAAGAACTTGCGGTTTCGAATGTAGCGCTCGATGTCTCGATCCCGGAAGCAGGCTTCGATCATGTACCCAATGTCGCCCGGGACTTTTGGTGGATTGTGGGCGCGCATCCACTGCCAAGTTCTCACATCCTCGCCGACCGGCGGCACGGTCGGCTCCGGAGGTGAACCCTTCAGTACGTCACGGAAGGTCGAATACACAAACTCGCCGCAGTACAGACGGCCCGTGTCCCCATACAACTTGTTGTCGAAGAAGCCGTAGGACCGGCCGAGGTAGAGCTTGGCCGTTCGCCGCAATTCACTGCGTATGCGTTCGGCGGTCTGTGGGGCTGCATCAATCAGAGCCTTCGGGCGGGCGCTCCAGACACAGTCGCCGCGCGAGGCCCGATAGGAAGCCCATGAACGGAAGCGTTCGGCGCCGATTTCGCCATCCTTGTCGACAAAGTAAGGGTGCATCGACACCCCGTATTGATCGAAGCTCGTCGTGTTGGCTTCGATGACGTATGGCTCGGATTTCGTCGGATCGATGCCGTCGTCCTCGCAGATCACCAGTGCGCAGTGGCCGATGAAAAAGCCGTCGCGGATATTCCCCTCGAACACCTTCAGCAGAAGCCGCCCCAAAGGCTTCGTGCAGAACTCGAGCAGAGTCAGCCCGAACCAGTCCTCCGTCAGTTCGCGGAACTCCGTCATGAGGATCGCGATGATGAGCGCTACGCGCTTGGGACTAAGCTTGGGTTTAAGCATCTCGATCGAGATCGGAGGCGTCCGCGCTACGTAGAGAACATAGGCCTGCGTCGCGATGTCTGGACGTCCTGCCGCCATCGCCGTTTGGAACACCAGGTCGGGGCCAAGGTAGTTGCCAACTCGGACTTGGCCAAGCGGATCTTTCTCCAACAACTGGGTCATCAGCACCAGAACCACCGGGTCGATCGGTGTCGGCGTGCGCGCAAACAGGATGTCTCCGGTTCGGAGGTCCCTTGGATACGGGAAGTTTTTGCCAAAGTCAATCGTTGTCGGTGGCGGATCGGCATCTGGCATGCTGGCTCCCTCAAGGCGCGGGTAGATCTTCATCATTGTGGCGTGAAGCACGCGATTCAACCACCCAATTGTGGTTAGGAATGGCCGCATTAACAGGGGGCCTGTCGATTTAGGTAATCAGGTGCCGCAACTGCGCACGACTGGCTGGCGCAAGAGGTCAGTTTCTTACTGGAAAGCATCAAATAGCATGGCCCATAGAACAATCGAGCAAGCCAGCGCAGTCGTAGAAGAGTTCTTCCCCCGCGAGCAGAACGGGTCTGGCCCCCAGCCTATCCAACCAAGAGCGCTGCATCAACATGCGAGAGCAGCTGACCGTCAACTACATCCATGCCTATGACGCTTGCGGGGTCGAGGTTCTGGGCCTTAGGTTCGCGTCAGTCCAAACAGAAGCGGTTCGAAGCGTTGCCAGGGTCGCGCGATCGTTCTGCTCGATGGGTGCCCAGCTTGCGGAGCATCACGCTCGGTGGCTCGGGCAGCCCCAGATCGGCCTGTAGGTCGCTTTCGGTTGTCACAGACCTAGAGATCAGGTCGGCCTTGATGGCCAGCACCATGAGATCGTCTCTGGCCGAAAGCTCGCCGGCAAACTTGGAGAGGAGCGCGGACTTTCCGGAGCCAGGGTCACCCAATAGCGCGCAGGTGATTGACTCGTCCTGCTCAAGCAACTCGTGCAGCCGCGCGAGCTCTGGTCGGTCGATGTGTTCATCCGTGAAGAACTTGGCGCGGCTTGCCGCCAGCCTCGGGGTGCCCGTATCTCGCCTGGTCGGCGATCAAGGCCAGCGCTTGGACTTCAGCCACGTGCCTGCGGGCCGCGGAATCCCAATCGAGCGGGTGGGGTCCGTGGCGCACTACCGCTACGAGCTGCTGGGCCACCAGCTCTCGGGCAACATCTTTGTCGAGCCGTACCTCGTGACTTTGGAGCCGGAGGCGCAGCCGTACACGGCGTTCCAGCATCCTGGCGCCGAGTTCATCCACCTGCTCGCGGGTCGGGTGCTGTACCGCTACGGAAGCAAGACGGTGTCACTGGAGCCGGTGCGACCTTGCTCTTTGACGGTCAGGCGATACACGGGATCGAGCAGATCCTGGAGCGGCCCGTGAGCTACCTCTCGGTGGTGTCTTCGGTGCGGGGCTGACACTGCTTCTCTTCGCTCCTGGCAAGCGGTTCATGGCGTAGCCGGATTTTCAGCTAGCCATGCTGGCTTCCGAACTGAAAGGCGCCAAGCTCGATTGGTGGGCGGCGCTGTGTGAAGGTTGAAGGCACGAAGTCGAACACCTCGAGACCAGCTGACCCGGACTGAGAATCACTCGCCAAGCTGGGAGGCTGGCGGACCAATCATGGACCGCTTCAGAGTTCACACCGCGCCGATGCCTGCACGCGCCCGAATCTGGTGTGCCGTCGTCGCCCCCGACGACGATCGATCGGGACCGTCGCGCGACGTCTGCAGGGAGGGCCCACGGGCTTGGTGGCCAGCATGCGAACATCGTGTCAAGCCAGTTCGGGACGCAACGTGCCACAAGCTCAGCTGTTCTAGCACACAGACAATCTTTCGCGCGCCTTCAACACAGACGCAGCAACTAGCGCCGCCATTAGTCTGGCGGGTCGCCACGGCTCGCGATGCACAGGGTTGGAATCCGCCGATCGAACGCGGGGGCAGGTCAGGTTTAGCTGAATCACCAAGCTCCCTCGCGGCAATTTATCGGCGCATCTGGATGGATTTGCACCTCGCCATAGCCCTTTAGGGCAATGCCTAGCAGGCCCTTGCGCTGGTTGATTCCAAGAACCATGTAGGGCTCTTTGGTGAGCTGTCCGTCAAGATGGACCACGTCACCCGGCACAATCTCGCTCGCGGCCTTGCGAGTCAGCACAATCCGGACACCGTGTCCCGCATCTTCTGCGTACACGTAGATGTATTCTTCGTCGCACGCAGGACACTTCCAAGTACGGTAGACAGCTTCGCGCTCGAAGTCAGTTTCACAACTTAGACATCTGTACGACTCTGATGGCAACGAGTTGACGCCCATCATCCGTACTGCCTTACTTGCCATAAATCCGACCTTTCATTTAGATGCCTATCGTGAATCGCACCGTGCTTCGTCCAGAAGCCACGGCCTTAGCGAACGTCTTGCAAGCCGGATTCAAAATCCGCGGCAGCCACTCGGTCAACCAAAGCAAGGTGAAAAACCACACCATGCAGTTGGATCCGCCCAGATTGGTTCGGTTTCCGTCCGAGTTGTTTTAGTTCAACGGCGACCTTTACTTCCTGATGCGCGGCGATGGAGCCGGTGAGCGTGTCGCGCAGCCCGCGGATCGATTTCGCAAGCTCGTCGACCAACCTATTTGCTTCGTCTTCAGTACGACGGAGGATGGTCACCAAGTAGCCGTGACGCCAGCGCGGGCGTCCGGATTCCAGAGCAGCGATTGAAATGATGCGCTTCGCATCTTCAACAATCTTTGGGCCGCGCTTCACTTCGATGATGCAACGCGGCACATTGTTGTGCCTGTTCAGCAGAACGATGTCGAATCGCGCGGCATCTTTTCCAACGGCTGCGCGCGCATCGATGGCTGAGCGCGAGGTGTTATCGAATGCCGAGGCGTGATGCTCAAGCCTGTACATCAGCATCGGAAACTTTTCAGTCAACCCTTGAGCGAGGCTCACAGTGACGAGGTACTCTGGAGCATCGCGAAGATCGCTGTCTTGATCGCCGTATCGCTCATAAGCCAAGGCGGCGTCTTGCAGGATCGTCAAAATACTTCTTCGAATCGCCGCGCGGTCAGCGCGTGGGAGTGGCTCTTGTGACATTGCATCTGACTCTTTGAGTTTTCTGATGGGGGCCTACCTGACCCATAGAACGACCTCGAATTCGTCCTCCAATACCTGATCAATCAAGCCACCACAAATCATCGCGCATCCCTCATGCGCCTTCAAACGAAGCATTCGACTAACTGCGATCACCGCAGCGAGCGTCTTGGCTCTCGTACCGGCTCTCACGCAAGCAACGAGTCCGGAGGCCGTCTGAAAGCCGCCTTCTCTGGCGCTCAACTTTGAGATTGCGGAAGCAGTTGCATCCGCGGGCGCCATCGAGCGGGTCGACACGCCACATGCACCGATGCTGGCAAAGTCGGCACCCAAGGTGGCTACCACGTCTTCGAAGTCGAACCCTGGCCCGAGGGTTGACTCGATCATCGATGCGACGGTTGCTTCGATATCAAGGTGCAGCATTCTCTATTTTGAAGTTCGCCGGCCCATCATCTGCCTGCGTTGCGCCCGGCGTACCGCTGGGAATCACGAATCCGGACATAGCAGGTGATGCTGAGATGACCTCTTCAAGCGCTTGGAGCCCAAGGTTCGAATCCGCAGAGTTGCTTTGCGGACCGCCCCATTCTCGGTACTCGACCAGTGACGGCACACGATCGAGCGCCCCGAGAGGCTCGATCCCCATCGCTCTTAGCCGCTCCATGAGGTCTTCAAGAACTGCGTCACGTTGCAACGACCACGTCGAAGCAAAGCATCGCCAGAATGTCCATCCCGCGCGCTCCAAGATTCGCTGCCTGCTCATATCGGCCTGCCATCGATCCGGTCCATGGTACTCGTCGCCATCGCACTCGATGGCTAGACGCGCGTCGTCCGCTCCTTCCACGACCATGTCGATACGGAAAGCTCCTGCCTTCACTTGGGGAACAACGAGATAGCCTCTTGAATGCAACTCCTTGAAGACCTGCTTCTCGAATCCCGACTCGCACAGATCGATGAGCGACGAGTCCTCCGAGCGTTGCACACGCCCGATCTCTGGTTTGCTGAAATGGCCCAACAGACCGCGGCGGAGATCGGCCTGCGATAAGTCTGACATTTGAACCGAGCGCACCAGATACATCCGGTCCCGTGCGCGGCTTGCGGCGACGTTAAATCGCTGCTCGAAGGCGTTGCCAGAGACCGCTTTGGCATTGGGCTCAACGACCATTGAGAGAAACATGATGTCCCGCTCACTGCCTTGGAAAAGACGCGCATCCCCAACATCGAACTTGCGGCGCATCAATTCCTTGGCATCGATCCGCTCACGCACGAGCGAGTCAATCCGTTTGGCCTGTTCCATGCCGAGCAGCGATACCACGCCTATCGTGCGATCAGCCAACGCCGGGTTCTTCACGATCGCCGCAATCTCCTCAACGATGCACTCTGCCTCCAACTTGTTGTCGGCTTTCGGGCCACGGGTACCGCCCGGCACGAAGATGTCCACGAGCGGCGGATCAATTCGTTCAGATGCCTTCGGGATCCGCAAGGGCTGAATTTGATTATCGTAAAAAGTGTTGCTGTACCCGATGATCGGCGGCACGCAGCGGAAGTGCTCGCGCAGCATTACCTTGTTGGCAGCAAACACCGCCGATGCAATGTCGTACAGCGACATCTCAGGCGTCAGGACTGCAGCAAACGGCTGCTCGCTCAAGAAGCGATCGCGAAGCTCCTGAATGCGAACAGACGAGATGAAGCCGCCATCCGGCGAGACCTGCTTATCGTCACCAACGACGAGTATCTTCTTGCCGCGCAATACAGCCGGCAACGCCCAGAGGTCTGACTGGCTTGCTTCATCCACGACGACCAGGTCAATGGCCCCAAGTTGGGCTGGCAGCGTTTCGGACACCTTGGCATGACTCATGATCCAGCATGGAACGGCCCCTTGTGCCTCCAGCATGGCGGCCTGGGCGTCACGCCGGTAGCGAGTCGCGTTCGGCCCGGTCCCTTGCCCAATGCGCCGCATGGCTGTGCTGTACTTCCCAAGTGCGGCGAGCACCTTGGAGGTTGCGCCGAGCTTTGTAGAGAGCCAAGCCGACTTCGATACGACACTTTCATAGAGGCGCGCCATGCCCACCTCAAGATCGCGTCGCCGTGCCGCGAGCTCTCGGAGCTCCTGCCGTGACTCGATGGCTTCAAGGTGAGCACGGGCACGCGACCAGGTCCACGCCTCCCGCCAACTGACAGGCAGCGCACTATCTTCTCCGGAAGCGTCGACCTGCTGAGTGCGCACCCGTGCAGAAAGCTTTGCAGCTCCAGCTTTCTCCATTCGGTCAGCGACGTCGTTGACCAACGCCAGATCCGGCGCAAGCGCTTCGGCGCGGCGAATATCTGCGACGAGCTCTGCATAGCGGGCGGTAGCGCGCTCAACGGGTGTGTTCACATTTCCGAGATCAACTGCAACGAAGCCTCTCAACGCGTCCGAGACCGGACCAGTCGATCCAGCCAGGCGCTCTTGAAGAACGACGAGCGTCGTAGCGGCTTTTGCCAAGTCAATCCGCCCGAGGTGACTGCGGAGTTGCTGCTCAACTTCACCGAGCTGCGCGGAAGTACCGAGCAATTGATCAATCGGCGGCTTCGAGAAAACGCGTTCGGCCAAAGTGGGCGAGTGGGCATCGTAGACCGTGGCGAGCGTGTGAACGGTTCGTGCCAAGGAAGCCACGAGTTCAATCTGTCGAAGCGCGCTCACGCCGCCCTGCAGGTTCGGAAGCGACAGCAGATCGGCAACTTGGTTCCAGCGCACGCCAAAGGAGAGCACCTTTTCATGCAGGCGCATGTAGCGCTGCACGTGCCCCCATTGGTCCGCCGTGGTCGGTGCCAAGCCACTCGTTCGAATGGTCGCGACCAGCTCCTTGACGTCGCCTCCGCCGAAGCTCAAGAGGCCAAACGGCTTTCCGGTTTCAGCGGCGCGCTGGACCGCCTCCCGCACCTTTGGAGAGGCCAACGCCGCCTCTGATGCTTCGACCGGCGTCTTCAGCAACTCCGCGCGCGCGGCGAGCAACTGGTCGATGTCGGGAAAGAGCGCTTCGAATGCCGCGCGTTCGCTCGCAAACGAGATTTGGCCGCATTTCTTTCTAAGCTCCCGCGTCCAAAGCTCACCGGACTCCTCAATGTCGCGTGCTAGCTGTCGGGCGGACTCCACATTGCTCAACAGGCGTCGAGCATCCTCCAAAACTTCTGGCGTCATCGCGCGCAGCGCCAGCAAGCCGCCATCGGCTTCTGCTGCCTCGATCTGCCTCAGATTGACCAACGCTGTGTGCAGCTCGGACACCTGATCGGCGGCCAGCATGTTTAAGCTTGAGGGGATACGAGCTTGGGAATAGACAAGGTCTTTGCCGAGACGGCGACGCGCCTCACGGGTCTGCCCCACCATGCCAGAGTCAACCGGTGGCGCGTGCGCAGGATCCAGCGACAAGACGTCATCGAACCAAGCATGCTTGTCCGCGCCAGAAATAACTAGCTCTGCCATGCGCTGTGCGCGCATACGCTCGCCGTCAACCTCAATGTCCGACAGCTGCGCCATCGCGATCTCGTCAACGCGGCGATCGATCTTGGCGAGTTCCGCATGCGCGCGGTCGATGCCGCTGTGGTCATTGCGGATCTGTTCGCGCACCCCCTCGGGGTTAAGCTGCGAGACATTGTGGATGATCGCTTCGATCGATCCCTGAAACTGCCGCATGCCCTCGCGGTCGCCGGAAAGCAGCGCGACCGTCAAGGGCCGGACCTGCTCGGGGATCTTCGACTGGAGAACCTCCAACGCCTGCTCACCTTTGGAGTTCACCAGCACCTTGCGGCCGGTCGCCAGGTAGTGACAGACGATGTTCGCGATGGTGTGCGTCTTCCCGGTGCCAGGTGGACCCTGAACCGTGACACCTGGCGCGCGTTCCAACTGCTCGACGATGGTGACCTGCTCGTGGTTGTATGGCAGTGGGAAGAACAGCTCCTGCACCTCGCCGCTCGCGCCGTGGCCAGCCGACGTGCCGGAGAGCCCGCGAAACGCCGCTGTCGCGTAGCCTGCAGGCTCGTCCGATGGAGCCGTGACAAGTGCCAGCGGGCCCATCGGGATTTCGACGCCAGGGGCCAAGCGGCCTTTTAGCCGCTCGATGTCGTCTTGAAGGAAGTTGGCGGACTTGGGGCGCGCCAGCAGCACCCATGCATCGCTGACGACGAGATCCTCGCTCGGCTTTGGGAACGCCTCCGCGTTCTGCTCGTAGCGGCCCTTGTCGTGCAGGTTGCCCGCGATGAGCTTCAGGAGATGTTCGAAGCTGCCTGGATCGAACGGGCTCACGGGTCGATCGGCGCTCTTGCGGAGCGCTTCCCGTGCCGACTTTTCGACTTCGGGTGCGCTGGAGAGCTGGCATGCAGAAAAGGCATCAAACGAGAACTGCGGGCCGATCGATCGCGGCCGGACCTCCAGGTCCAAGGTCTTGTCATCCATACCAATTTCCATGGCCTGGGTGATCAGCGGATACTGAAAGTCGACGATCGACGTCTGGAGGCGCTCGGTGAAGTTCAGCTTCCAGCTCGAAACGCCGATGCCCCATACCAGTTCATGCGGCTTGGCGGTCTCTTCGGCTTCAAGTTGGTGCTTGAGCGAGAACAGGTCACCGTACAGGGAGATCGTCTTGCGCCGCGGCTTCTCGCCTTCAGCCCAAGCTTCCCAGAGCGGGATGTAGCGCTCCAGCGCAGATGCGAGGGCCGCGCGGCTGCTGGCGATAAGTTCATTGCGCTCAACGAGATCTTCCGGCTTCGCTGGAGGTAGCAATGCGATCAGTCGCTGGAACGCAACGTCGTCGATGCTTGGCGTTGGCCCGTTCGGCGCCGAGCTCACCACGATTGGCGCAGGCGTGGGCTTAGCCGACCCCAGGAGCGCTAACGGGGCGACGGCCGGCGGCGGATGGGCTTCCAGCCGAGCAACCTTCAGCCAAATGTGATCGCCGTCTTCTTGGACGTCGAAGGTGACGCCAGGGAGGCCCTGCAGATCCGCGTGCGCCTTGAGGAAGCCTGTATGCCCGGTGAGCCTGAACGCTCGCGGATCGACAGTCTTAGCTTGCTCGAGCACGTAGTCGAGCAGCTTCTTCATGAGGTCAGGTGCGCTCATCTCAGTCTCCCTGGCTTGACGAGACCGCTGCTTCGGCTCGCTGAGGTACTGTGATGCCCTGCTTCTTGCAATGCTCGTAAAGCAGCCGCTCAAGAAGGTTTGTTTGGCTGCGCTGGTCCTGCGCAGCGGCAAGCTCCAGGAGCCACTTGAATTCAGCCGTTACCCGAAAGCTCACCGCCACGGTCTTTTCTGCGGCCATTGCACTCTTCGCTCCAAGTCAGGCGCTCGTTATCCAGAGCTGTATAGAACTTAACGATACAGACTCTCACGGGTTTTCGGGAAGAAAGTTGCCGCCTCATCGGCAATTGCGTGACATTTGCCCTGGTGAGCGTCTCGCGGCGGGGGTTCAGCCCCTGCGGCTGGCACAGCGGTGCATCATGATTCGCCCAGTCTCAGCTGCTCCTCGCAGTTGTTGGCGCCTCAGCTACGACGACCGAGCGCGACGAGGGAATGCACCGCCCTACCTTGGGGATACACTTTTGCCTGTTGCGTGTGGCTTCGGCCCGCATGCCGCTTGCGGGCTGCAATCAGGATCCGTCGCTCGTTGAGTTAGGGAAGCCGTACCCGGTCGATTCGGGGTGGCGAAAGGCCCAAGCCCCCTTTGCCTTGCACGAATTCGGATACATAGCGAGGATTTGTTGTTTTACTAAGCGATATCGATCCGCTGCTTCTTTGTACCTAAAAGTATGAGGTTTTTTCTTATAGCGCTCACTACTCTTTCTCTTGTTGGTTGCGCGACCAGCGACCCGACTCTCAAGCCGAGCCAGGGCGTGGAGGTGCTTCTTCAGGAAAGGTTGACATTCACGGCTTTGGGGGGCAATCCAGCGAGCACTAGCTACTATCACGCGCTCTTACCCGGCAGCTACCGTGAGACATATAGGGATGCGAAATACAAGTGCTACCTGGGCGATGGGCCGCTTTTCGTCCTTGGCGCCAGCAAGGAAACAGATGGATCAACAAGCGAGCCACTGGCGTATGGGGGTTTCTGTATCGGCATTTCGGCCGATGTCTTGCCTCGTGTTCAACTCTTCTACCTGCCCACAAAGCAGACAAAAGTATCCGGACGTGATCCCACCTTCGGCGACGGCTTGGGGAGCGCGGTTGTGCAAGGACTCGTGAATGCCGGCGCCATCGGCTATGGCCCGAAAAGTGGGCAGCCTGTTTTCGTCCCTAAACGCGAGGTGACCCCTGAGGCTCAAGCGCTTTTGTCCAATCTACCTCCTGCGGCGAAGCAAGGGCAGTAGGCTCACAGTTGGCCCGCAAGAACGGGCTAAATTCGTGGCGGCATTTGTGCCTGCGAGCGGTGCAAAAGGACCATGCGGGGCATATGACCACTGACGGCCATGACCCGACCTTCGACGCGGCCGCTTTTCGCCTCCGGAGGTGGTCGTTCGCACACCGACCTTCTCAAAGTTGTGGAGGGCTTAAGGTGCGTGGCCGGAGAGGCTTGCGTACTTTGGAGATTGCGTGCGGATAGACCGGTGCATTCATTGAAAAGTGGCCGCTACCACTCTCAGACGAAACTTCTGCCATGAGCGAACGCATCGAAAAAAGTCCGCACGAATTCTGGAAGAGGACGTGCGGCATCAACACCTATGCGCACGGCAAAAAGCTAGCGCGCAAATACACGCCTTGGAACGGCTTCACCGCAGACGATACGACGCTGGTGAGTACGCTGTGGGAAGACCAAATCGTGCGCGTGTTCGACCCTGTGGCGGGGAAGGAAAGAAGGTTCATTCGCCTGGGAGGCACTCGGACCTCTTGGAAGAGCCTGGGGAAGTACCACGGCAAGGAGGCGCAGGCGAACTACGCCAGAGCCTTCGAACTCAAGCGTTCGTATCTCGGGTACGAGGCAGAAGTGGATGAAGCGAGCTTTGCCAAGGGTCAGCGTGCAGTGAAGCACTTCTATCTTGATAGGGCTTGGAAGCTCGAACGTCATGGTGGGGGAAGAGACCTCGACCTAATACAGCGCCTGAACCTCGACGCTGAGTTCGGGAAGACTCCAAACGGTGATGTCAACGATTACCAGCAGCCCTATATGTTGTTCGAGCTGCTGGAGCGAGTTGAGCGTGCCCCGTACGACGACTTGGACGAAGGCAGTCTCGAGGATGAAGAGGAACTTTCGAGCATCACCGAGCAGCACGCGGCCCTAGCCCTGCCCGTCCTAGTGGAGCATGTGCTGAAGCAGCGAGACGGTGTTATGAACAGGCTCACGTATGAGCAGGTGGCCGAAAAGATTGGCCGGCTCAACAAGCACGGCAAACCAGCAGCAAGAGGGATGGGACGCGTGCTCGGGAAGATTACTGAACGCATCGACCAATTAAAGAATCCTTGGCCTGAGAAGATTCCTTATCTCACAACCATCGTCGTTGATGCCACCGGAGCAAACAAGGGCCTGCCAGGCGTTGGAGTAGCCGGGAAGTGGAAAGGCTACGACTCGCTCACGAGAAGCGAGAAGGAGTCCAAGATTATGGGCGAGTACGACCGGATTTTAGATTTCGGCAGTCGGTGGCTCGATGTTCTTGCGCTCTTGGGCGTAGATGATCAAGTGGTCACCGAGCTTCCACGGGTGGGTGGCCGGTATGGCGGTGGCGAGTCCCCGGCCCATAGGGCCTTGAAGCTTTATGTTCTCTCGAACCCCCACCTCGTAGGCGCTTCTGCAGACTCGATTGGCCAGGACGAGGCGGACTTGCTTTCTGGTGACTTCATTGATGTGCTCTTCAAATCCGAGACGCATTGGGTGGGGGTCGAAGTGAAGTCCCGCATCTCAGACAAGAACGAACTGGATTATCGGCGCGGCATCTTCCAAATCATCAAGTACCAGGCTGTCTTGGAAGCCCAAGCGAAATACGAACGACCAAATGACGACATTGACGTGAAGGTCTACCTCGTGTTGGAGACTGACATGCCAAGAGCGTTCATGAAGCTGGCCCAAGAGCATAGGGTCAACCTGAGATCTCGCGTCGTGCCTCCAGCACTTATCACAGATTCTGTGGCGTTCGTCGAGGCTGCTGCGATCTCTTCGTAAAGGATGCTCGACTCTGTGTGTGAGGCTGGCTCTCCCCCTTGTTGGTTCCAACTCTGTCGGTGCCGCGGATGAATTAAGTTCAGAGTGCGCTCGGCTCATCTCGGCCAGCAGCAGACCTTCAATCTACAGTCAATGCAACACGTCGTTATCTACTTCGAGCACGAGATTCAAGACCTCATCCCGTGGTGCAAGTTTGTTGAACGACTGAAGCCGGAACTTGCCGGCAGTGGAACGGGTGAGTTTGTCGGCGATGACATGGCGATTGACGAAGGCGATTGCGAAGCGGTGTTTCGCGGTTCCGACGCGAATGCGCTGTGGGAGTTCTTGCGGCCACACTTGCTCTCACTTTCGTTCCTAAACACGACAACGACTGGTGTTGAGCTTGTCTACGGTGAGCTCGATTCGTCCGCAGAGACAAGACCTTCTGCCTGACCGGCTAGCTGCCGACAGGCTGCTTCGGGGCGAATCGAAGTTCGGCTTTGGGCCGCCAAGACGTCGCCAAACTTAGTCCGCGCCGGCATGCTCGGACTGGAGCTTGCGTATGCGCGCAAGAAGGTCCATGCCCACTTCTGTGTAAGCTCTCAATCTCCGATCGCGCTCAACTCGCCACTTCTCGAAATCGATGGGAGCGTACTTCTGGGCGAAAGGGTCGAATACTCGCGTCATCGCCAAGAAGTAGTGAAATAAGTTCACGTAGTGTGAATCGCCTTCTTCTTTTGTCTGCGGAACCTGAAAGTAAGCAAAGTTTTGGATGATGCCCTTACCCTTTTCATTCGGGCGGCGCGTCATCCTGTAAATGAAAGAGCTGACGTCCGCGTGCGCGCCGTATTCGCTGCCCATGTCGTGCATCTCCAAGAGTCCTGCCGCAAGGGGATACTTCTTTGGATCTCCTTTGCGGGCTCGTTCGATGCGGGACTTAATGGTCCGGAAATGCCACTCACGCGCCAAGTACATCGGAAGCTTTTCTGGATAGAGAAGCAGCTCATAGGCGGTGAGCGTTGCATCGACCGCCTTGCGCAGGTTGCCCATCGATTCGCCGACATGCAACCGGAGCAGATTGCTCAACGCGGACAGGTACTGCGCATGCACGAAGTTGTAAAGCTGGGCCACCATGTTGGCCGGCGTGTTGTCGATGTGAAGGCCAGTTATGCAGGCGCGGATTAGCTGGTCAACGACTGTGTGCTCCTTCAACACAGTTTCATGAAGCTCTGCGCTGATCTTCACGTTCGCGGCTTCAGTGTCCAGATACCCGAAGATGTCGGGTGGAACGGGAAGGTCAGGCATACGCGACCTCTAGTGCGCTAGGGCCTGGCCGGTTTTTCGCCCAGCAAGCGAGCCCAATCGGACGGGCCCACCTCTACCATTGCGACCTGCTGGCCTGATGCTCACGCCCCTGGCGCTGTACAACGGCATCGTCAAGTGGCGCCCAGCTGGGATAGTAGCGGGGGTGTTGCCAATGGTTCGAACTTGGCATTCATCGAACTCGTAGGTCTTGGGCTGCATCGTCGCTCCTTGGCATATCCGTCAATTCGACGCGAAGAGACTGGCCGAATCCTGCCACAACGCGGACGTCACGGTACCTCAGTCCAGACGAGGCGCCGCACCTGGGATGGTGAGCTCGCGCGCACCGACGCCGGTCAGCGGTACGATGTCCGGCAGGAGTGGTGGAAAAGAGATGAATAAGTTTGAAGCCGAAACTCGTTCAGTTGCCCTGTACTGGGACTTCGAAAACGTTCATGCGGGGCTATGCGAAGAGAAGGAGCCTGGCTCCTACTCCAAGCCTGACAACAGGTTCAGGCCGCAAGAGCCGCTCGTGAACGTACAAGCCGTGGTGGACTTCGCCGCCTCGTTCGGCTCCATCGCTATCAATCGGGCGTATTGCAACTGGCAGTTCTATGGACGCTATCGAGATTCTCTACTCCAGAATGCTGTCGAGTTGATCCAGCTTTTCCCTCCCGGAGGCGCAGCCAAGAACGGCGCGGACATCAAGCTTTGCCTGGATGCCACCGAAGACATTGGCCGCTTCGACCACATCGGGACTGTCATTGTTGTCGGTGGGGACAGCGACTTCATGCCTGTGTCACAGAAGATCAAGGCAGCCGGCCGGACCTTGATCGGGGTGGGGATTCGAAAGGCCACCAACCGTCATTGGGCGAAAAGCTGTCACGAGTTCCGCTACTACGACAACCTCGTCGAGGTCAGGGATGAAGCTAAGACCGAACAGGACGCTACGCCGTCAACGGACGATGCTCTATCACCAGCCATGATGCAGGCGGTAAGCGCTTCAGCTCCATCCCTACCGGCTACCCAGCCGATGACCGCCACCGACGAACCGCGAGAGCTAGTTCGTCGTGCGCTGCGGCTGCTGGCGGAAAAGCGCGCCGACATCTGGGTCAACAAAGGAGAGATCTGGCCCATGGTCAAGCGGCTTGATCCCACTTTCGAATTGAACGAACACGGCTTCACCAGCTTTTCTGGCATGCTCAAAGCGTTGCCAGACCTGATCGAAGTACGTAAAGGTGAGCACGATCAGCAGGTCCGCCTCAAATAGTGCGGTTGATGATCAAATCAGCTATCCCGCTGTGCAAAGAGCACCTTCTTCGAGGAACTGAAGACAGTCCGATGAGACTGCGATGTGACACTCGCCGAATGCCTTGCCTCGATTGCCAGCGTTGCAACAGCGGTCGGCGTTGGTGTGGCGGCGTATCAGCTGTTTGTTGCCCGCCAGCAGGCGCGAACGACGTTTGAGGATTTGCTCAACGGCCAGTATTGGGTCCTCATCAAGCGCCTCCCTCTCGAGGCGCTGTCCGGCGAGCATATCGGCCAGGAGACGATGATTGACTATCTCCTCACTTCTACCGGTACTTTGATCGCTGCAATGAACAAGCCTTTCTCCAGCAGAACGGCAGGATCTCAAAGAAGACGTGGCAGAACTGGGAAGACGGCATTCTCACGATCATGGCGCGGCTTGCATTTGCTTTCGCATGGTCGGAGGTGGCAGCACGCGCAAGCGTCGACTTTGACTACCTATGCGACCTGTGCCGCCAAGCCGCAGCACCGACTCAGGCAGCGCTTAGCCCGAACTTCGTGCCGCCTCATGTAGCCTCATTCGTGGTCGGCGATTCAGGATCCGTCTTGTCACCTCGTGCCCTGAAACCTGGAGCGAACGAGTGACCGAGAACGCAAAGGAGGCGTCCAGATGTGATTAGAACCGGGGTGCGCGCATGCCTACTTCGCGCTAGCGTTTGACTATCGGCGACAGGCAGTCCGGGAGGACACTCTCGCTAGCACCGTCATCATGGAAAGCGCTCGCGCGCCAACGGTGGCGTCGCGACAGACCAACCCGAGCGACGCTCATCAGTAGCTCGGCAGCGGGACGGGCGGCTCTTTGCGTAGACGCGCCTGCTTGAACCTGCGGTCCCGCTCGACCGCTGCTGGTGGAAGACCTGCGAATCCGGTCCAGTCGTTGCCGGCCGACCACCCTTGCTCTCCTTGTGGTTCGGCTACCCGATCGGGCGAGCGAGGACTTGTCCCCTTAGGGTCCTCTACCTCGTAGCCCGGTTGCTGGTTTACTGGGAAGGATGGGCCGTAGTTGGCCCTCGCCACCCGGAATCTTTGCCCGTCTCCCCCTGCACGACAGCTCGTTTAGCTACCTTTCGCCGGATGCGCTTCGCTTGCACATTGATGTTGCTGCCGAACATGAAGGAATGTGCAGTCTGATACTGCAATGGCTCTTCCTTCGGCATCACGTACTGGGGGGCGTGCAGAAACCCAGTCACAAACCCAAAGGTGTTGTCCCGAGTTAAATCACCAGGCGCCGACCCCTCCGGCCAGTAACCGCGGCTGACTCTTCCAAATAGCCCATCTCGATAAAGCACTCAGCTACGAACTCCGAATAAAAGTAGGATCTCCTGGTCTTTCGCTTCGGCCCCCGACCTAAGAAGTACTGGGTAAGCAGGTGGTGATGTTGACCGGCCCTGCTTCGACCGCGGCTTGGCGACACTGCTTTCCAAGGCGCGTACCAACTTCGACCCTTGATCCGCACAATAAACTCACTCAGCTTTTCCCGTGCATCCGGCCAAAGTGGTACGGGCACGCGCAGAACCGCGACATGTCCATAGCGGCCGACCAACACCCAGCGGCGTGAATGTTAGGCCGACTGGTAGCAACACGCCTCAACACGCCAGAAACTCCGCGCACATAGGGGGATTCCCAGACCTCACGATGGCTGCGTGCACATAGCCGCTCCCACTATGATTTTGGATCTCGCGTTGAACAAATCCTGGCGCTGATGGCCAGCAAACGAATACATCACCTGGGAGCACCGCCGAAAGCGGCAACAGTCCCGGATTCATGTTGCGGTACATCAGCCGATCTTCAAAACGGGCGCTCTCGGAACCTCAGCGCACGCGTTGCTTGACTCTTTTTTTCATTGTGTGACTGCTCTGCGCGTTAAGGAGCGCGGAGCGACTAAACTTGCGCCTGCTTTACAAGCTTAATGAAAACGACTGGTCAGCGCGCGAGATCAAGACAACTCAACGTCATACTTCCACAATCTCTTTAAACCTGTACTGGTCTCCGGAGAGTAAGACAGACATTCAGGCAGCAACACTGTGGTGCGGCCTCGACCGCGCCCTTCTAGATACCAATACAAGCTCACGCCGAGTGCTTGCACTTTGGTGGACAGTGGAGAAATATAAACATTTTGATCCGGTCCTTTCGCATCAATCTGCCGTATTCTTTCGCTTAACACCTGCGCGGTGCTAAATGGGTCATTTGCAGGAGCGAAGAATCTGTTGCTAACCCATTCAGGGCGAACTGCAACCTCTCCACTCCTCTCCGCTCGAATAGCACTTTGTTGATACATGTCCGCACTCAACGAGGGAAATGCGAAAAGAGGGTGAACAGTCACTCCATCTTTGTGGGCGGCGACCTCACTCACCGACTGGTGGTCGTACCCGACTGCAATGATTAAATGATCGCGTCCACTCCCTGGTGAACCGTACATACCTCGCACCGGCCGAACCGCCCCTGAAGACTGAGTCGAGAACCGCGTTGCTTCTTGCTTGACATAATGCAGAGGCTCAGAATAAAGAACCGCGAAATTATTAATTCCGATACTACCGAGCTTTGCTACCAGAAATGATAGCGCGTGACGCATAAATCCGGTGATATCAATACATACGGATTTTCCAGCAAAATCACCTGCTGCAGAAACCAATTCATTTATCTGCTCCACTTCATCCGTGGACACAGGAGTGATTATGCGAGCGTCTGCTGGAAGCTGTGCAGCCGCCAAATCAACAGCTGTGTACCGATATTCGGGGTGAATCAGAACTAGTTTTGTCGACGCTTTAACCGCGTCGAGAACCCGTCGGACACGCTCACTTGAGTTGAAGGCAGTAATAAATAAATCAAATGCACCGACCTCCTGCGCGATACGATCGACCGCAATCTGACGTCGATAGAACAATGCATAGTCCATAACCTAGAACAGTTTCTTTTGCGACGATGCTAGGGCCGAAGCTGAAGAAAATGGAAAATTCCAGCGCGTACTCTGCTGAGCTACCAAAACATCAAATTCGTCGCGCGATTTTGGGCTGAATATTGCCTTCAACAATGGAGCATCCAAACTTAGATCACCACGCCGCCCGACGGGAAGCCCCCAACGTGGAGCGATCATAGGACTTAGCTGGATCTTCCGATTAAGGCGTTGAGTATTTCGATCAGGTCGGCCATCGCTAATTTCAATCACCAACGAATAATTCAACGCGCTTTCAAGAACTTCTCGCTCTTCGACGTCGAGGTCACTCGCGTCAAAACTTACGGCCAACGGAGCAACTTCAGGGATGTTTAAGGAATATCTTGCCGTGCGCAGAAGTTCAGCTAGTCGATTTACGGCCTCTCGTGCTTGGTCGGATCTGAAGCCATAATTTGAATCTCCCTCAAAACAGAATCTTGCAGCGTCGATTACGGCACTAGTTTGCACGTCAACAGAAAGCCGACTCCGACCCACGTCTCCGTCAATAAACGCAGCCAGCTCATATACCTTTCCGAGCAGCACGAGCAAGTTTCTAGGGTTATGAGAAGACATCGTCACCAGGGTGCTAAAACCTGCATAGGGCACCATACCGTCACGCCTTTTCGATTCCCGGCACAACTGCGCAAAGACATCCCCTTTCCAGTGGCCTAGCGCAGTGGCATAGGTTGATCGAATTTCTGTATGCTGCATAAAAGCATCGCAATCGCCTCGAATCCTCTCACTCACAACGGTAGCATTAGCGCCCTTCTTGAGCTTCTTGCAAAATAGCAATACATTCAATCGCTGTAATAATGGCGGCACGCCCAGAGCTAAAGTCTTGATGAGGTCGTCATAGCGAACTGGAATTTTGGCTCTTTCAACAGCCTTGTGCAAAAGCTTGGCAAAACGAGCCTCAGAGATAGGTATCTCGTTCTGCCGAGCATACTCCTCGACATCAACTTCTTCGAAGGCAGAACGCGGATCGAAGTTGCTGAGCGGCGTGCGCGGGCCGAGCCTTGGATGGGCAAATCCCATTCGCTTGGAAATGAAGCGGCTTGCGAACTCTGAATAATTTCGGATTCGCAGCAGCGACTCATCCAGTCGCACCACCGAAAACTCCGAGCCTTCCCTGTTCTCCTCACCGCCATCCATTGTTGCAAGAGTCTTACGCGCATATAGTCGGCCGGTGAGCCTAAAACTAATGCGCCCCTCAGCAAATCTGACAAAAGTATTGATTACTTCATGTTGCTTTATCGAAAGATTTTCAATTTCATCAATAATACAGATCAGATTCGTGGTGTTTAAAGCAGCATTCCAGCGGCGAAAAGCAACACCCAATGGAAGCATAAGGCGGCCGACAACAAATGGCAATTTCAGGTTGAACTCGCCATTGAACGCAGCGGCATTTGTCGCGTCGTCTATTGCCCTTAGCCAACTCGATACCCACGCGCTTAAATCAATCAGCGATTGCAGTCCCGCAAATTGCGGATCTGTTATTTGAGCCCCCAAAATTTCCAGAAACGCGCCGTCCTCAAACTGTGCAGTCGGTGTCGTCTGCCTAATATCTTTAAGCGCCGCCAGCACCAATTCAAGCACTTTAAGTTCTAAGTGGACCGAGAAGAGCTGCTGCATTGCTTGCTCTGTCATGCCACTGATTTTGAAGCGCCCGGCATCTATGTTGGTTGCACGCAGAAAGACAGCCAAGCATCCGTTTTCTTCGACCAACGTCAGCCCGGACTTGGATGGCATGCGGAGTCGCGCAACCGGGTAGGACTGGTAACGCAACAGGTGTGTTTTTCCCGATCCTTTGCTGCCAAGGATGTACTTGGACACCACCGAGCGAGCTTCGAGAATTGTTGATAGCCAGCCGGCGCCCATCTCGACCCAAAGGTCATTGATCTGCTCGTCTGTGTAATCGGTCGCTCGGATGGGAGCGAAGGGATTGGAATCTTCAAGCAGATGCACTAGTACACCTTACCGTATCTAACGAAGATTGGCTCCCACGGAGCGGTTCTTCCTTCATTCCAGAAGATTGGGAGTGTGTTGTCAGGAGTATTGTGAGTAAACCCAAGCATGAGCTGCCCATCTTTGTATCCTAGCGGATGATCCGGGACAAGCTGTGACCCATAGTGAATTGCCATCGCCCGAAAAACACCAGCATCGAAGTTCGGACTGAGTGCATCAGGGAAATACCGCTGACTTGGATGAAATGCCTTGTACGTATCATCGAGCTCGAAGAGGCACATCGCCTTTCCGTCAAAGAACTCTGGAGCATTCAACCCTTCTATCCCTTTTGATGTTGCAAATAGGCACATAAACCTCAACTCGATCGACGGGTAGCGGCGCCGAATGCGTTGTAAGTTTTTCGACAGGTAATCTCTAGACTGCTGTCCAGAGCCAACCAAATCATCAAAAAATACATATCGCCGTACCGACGGATTTGTCGCCTTTAAAAACGACAGTGTCTTTCCGGGCATTGTCTCAACAAATGCGGTACCCATGTCTACAAACATATCCTTCGGCAATCGATTGATTTGTCGGAAATAATAAAGAAGGTGGGCTCCGCTTTCCGACGGATTCCCCATTCCAATAAAGCGAGTTGCGTTTCTTTCTTGATGAAAGATTGCTCGAATCAGGCCCGCATCCTTCGAGTGCCTCAGGTGTCTTCTGATGGCTTGTATTAGCGGCGACTCGAAGTGATCGCGATATATAGAACGTAGCATCTCGCGAACTAACCGCTTTCCGAAATACAAAAATCTCGTTAAGGCTATCAACGCGATCTTGTTTTCTTCAGCCGCCGCCGTATGGCCTCCGCCAAAATTCTCTGACCATTGTCTAATCTGCCCCCACGTCACCTCTCGATCCCACGCATGTTCCGTAAGAATCTTAAGGGCGCGCTCAGTCTCTCCAGGCGTCATGACTTAGATTTTTTAAATACGAGAATTGTTTCGCTGCTGATTACACCGGCGGTTTTATTGCGAGCGGTCAGCAGTCCCCGGGAATGAATTCGATCCTGGAGCACCAACTCGAGTGCTAGGCCCATGTTTTCCATTGCAGAGCAAATGAAATTATCGTTTGCTACCTCTTGGCCCGCCACCGTGTTGTTCCCGATTACAAACACTACGCGCCCGTCGACCGCTGTGACTCGCTCGATCTCGGTAATTGCGTCAAGCAATTCAGACAAGTATGTCGCAGTTATCTCAGCGCGCGATTCACTAATGGCGCGAATTTTTTTAAGAGACCTTTCGACTGGAGTGCGCGGAGGCAAAGCCGCAGCAGGTGCGCTATGCTTGGTCAAGTGCTCTCGACCTATCGATTTGGATTCCAGCGATGAGAGGCCATCAGGCGTGCACAGCGACAACCAATTTAATGATAGGCTCGAAGCCCGCACGTATTTCTGCGCACTCCCGTAGGGTGGGGATGTTACTGTGAGCGAAATAGAATTGTCGGATAAAGGTCTGCCGCCTGGTTCCACCAGACAGCGAGCATCTTTACCTACAAGCTCGCACGACTGTCGATTTGGGCGAATACGATTAGTGGCAGCAACTCTCGCAATATTAGTTTGAACAATTCTTTCAAATTCCAGCTCAGGTGATGCAGTAGCCAACCATTCTAGGTGCCGGGCAATTCGGGCATTAACCGCATCCGAAAATTTGCTTTTCGTCCTGATTCTCACAGGAACGCTGATGGATGGATCAGCCAAACTCAGCTTTCGAGCCGCAGCCGAAAAGCAAACTCTAAAGAAATCGCGAACATCAATGTCTTCGATTTCTGAAATTCCCCTGCAAATTTTTTCGAGTGACGACTTTGTAGCAGGAAGATACCACAGCGCTTCATTAATCACAGATACTGCAGGTGCGCTCCGCAATCGTCCAATTCGATGCGACAAATCAGCTGCAACCAAAATTAGCTCGTTTACATCGTACGGTGTTGTTTTTACCTTTGAGATAAGCAGCGCTAAAGGGTTTGCGTCGCATACTAACGGTTTTAATCCCGAAAGCGATCCCTCCAATGCGACGGTACCCGACCCAGCAAAAGGGTCCAGAATCGCAGACGCATGTCGAGTCAGCACGCTCGCTCTTGTGAAAAAGTGCGCAATATGCGGTAGCAGTTTTGCCGGGTATGGGTGAATGAAGTGCGTCTGCTGGCTGCTAGGCTGTAGCCAAGCAACGAGATTTCGGAAACTTACACGTATCGGACGTCCTTCAACCTGATACCTCAGACGAAGCTCTTCGAACAAGAGGCTTGTGTCCGGCGATGGGCTAGCGCTGTGCTCTGGACCCATCCCCAACTCAAAAATGGACTGTTGCATCTGCTAAGTATCCGATCGTTCACCACCTAAACCAGCATGCGCATCAACGAGGTCAACACAAGTTTGGCCCCTGTTGTTCAAGAACGGTGAAGCAATACCAGTGCGCTCATCTGTCGGGTCACCCGCACCGTACCGTGGTCGTCTCAGACAGCCGAAATTGCGGTCGACGCCACAACCAATCGCTTACCCAAGCAACTCCGTTTGTGGGCTTTTTTGTGGGCTGACCTGCCTTTTCCTATGTAAGTTGTTGTTTTTTCTAGGAAAATGGCGGAGAGTGTGAGATTCGAACTCACGGACGGTTGCCCGTCGGCAGTTTTCAA
>JAVHYA010000112.1 GCA_031119395.1 Pseudomonadota bacterium | reverse complement strand
GCCGGTCGCCGCGTGCGCGGCGGCATGGCGACCGCGGCCGGGGCGGCCGCAGGCCGCTGCGCGCCGAGCAGGCGGGCGATCTGGCCGAGCTGGTCCTCGATGCGCTGCAGGCGCTCGCCGAGCTCGAGCAGCTCGCCGCGGCTGGGCAGGTTCAGTTCCTTGAGCAGTGCGGTGTTGGCCTTGCCCAGCGCCTGCTGCAGGCCCAGCGACATGCCCAGCAGCGCGTTGGTGGCGCGCGCGAAGTCCTCGGACTTCATCTCCTGGCTGGCCACCTGGTTGGTGCGGTTCTCCCACTGGCCGAGCGCGTCGCGCCACAGGTTCAGGGGGTCGAGCATCGAGAGTCCGCTTGTTGCCATGGCTGCACCCTTGGGCCCGGACTGCGGGGGCGCGCCCGGGTCGTGTTGTCTCCTGCGGCGCATGGTAGCCAGCCCGGCCTGCGGCGCACAGGTGAGTTGCGGCCAAGGGCGCGGGACGATCGGCCACGGCTCGGGGCCCCGACGGGACGGCCTGGGGAAAACCCCTGATTGAGCGTATCGGTCGACCCCCTAAACTTTATTCAACTTGAATTAATTAATAGGCGGTTCGGCCGCCCAGCAGGAGACAACCTTGACGTCCACCGGTCCGGGCCGCGGCACCAACTCGGTCAACCTTCGCCAGTACAACGAGCGCTCGCTGCTGCAGCGCTTGCGCCGTGCGGGCGAGGCGTCCAAGGCCGACCTGGCGCGCTGGGCCCAGCTGACCAACACCGCGGCGGGCAGCATCGTCCAGGCGCTGGAGGAATCCGGGCTGATCGAAGGGGCCGGCCGCCGCCACGAGGGCCAGCGCGGGCAGCCCGCCGGCCTGTACCGCATCAATCCCCAGGGCGCGTACGGTGTGGGCGTGCGGCTGGACCGCACCAGCATCGAGACGGTGCTGATCGACCTGGGGGGCCGCATCCTGGCCCGCGAGGTGCACGACCAGTTGCTGCCCCACCCCGACGAGGCACTGGCGCTGGTGCAGGCCGACGTGGCACGCGTGCTGTCCGAGCTGTCGCCCGTGCAGCGCCGACGGCTGGCCGGCGTGGGCCTGGCCCAGCCCTACAACCTCGGCAGCTGGCTGCGCCAGCTCGACCTGGAGGCCGATTTCCGCATCTGGGACGAAGTCGACTTCGGCCAGCGGCTGGCCGAGGCGGTGGACCTGCCGGTCTTCAAGGAGAACGACGGCAACGCCGCCGCCATCGCCGAACTGTTCTTCGGCGTGGGCCGCAAGGAGAACGATTTCCTGTACGTCTACCTCGGCGCCGCGCTGGGGGCCGGCGCGGTGCTGGGCGGCGAGAGCCTGCGCGGCCACTCGGGCAACGCGGCCGACCTGGGCCTGATGCCCGTGCCGCCGAGCGCCCTGCCCTCCGCCCCCGCGCCCGAGGGCGGCAAGTGGGACATCCTGCTGTCGCGCGCCTCGCTCAACGCGCTCACGCGCCATCTTCGCCACGGCGGCACGCCGGTCGTGGGGCATCCGCAGCTGGAGGCGATGGTGGCCTCCGGCCGGCCCGAGGTCGGCGAATGGCTCGACGACTGCGTCGACGCGCTGGTGCCCGCCGTCCGCGCGACGCTCGCCGTGCTCGACCTGCCCGCGGTGGTCTTCGACTGCGACATCGACGCCGGCCTCATCGACACGCTGATCGCCCGCACCGATCGCGGCCTGCGCGCCATCGCCCCCGAATCGCGCCAGGTGCCGCGGCTGCTGCGCGGCAGCTTCGGCGTGGACGCCGGCGCCATCGGCGCGGCCAGCCTGCCGATGTTCTTCAGCTTCTCGCCGCGGGCCGACGTGCTGCGCGGCCATTCCACCGCGCGGGTGCCCGCGCACCGACCCAGGGAGTCCTTCCATGCATGAAACCCCGGCGGCGCCGCTGCTCGAGCTGCGCGGCATCTCCAAGACCTTCCCCGGCGTGAAGGCGCTGCAGGACGTGCGGCTGACCGCGCACGCCGGCCACGTCCATGCGCTGATGGGCGAGAACGGCGCGGGCAAGTCGACGCTGATGAAGATCCTCTCGGGCGCGTACCTGCCCGACCCGGGCGCCGAAATCCGCATCGGCGGCCAGCCGGCGCGCATCGAGGGCCCCATCGACGCCAAGAACCTGGGCGTGTCGGTGATCTACCAGGAACTGAGCCTGGCGCCCAACCTCAGCGTGGCCGAGAACATCTTCATGGGCCGGCCGATGACGAAGGGCCCGACGGTGGACCGCGCCGGCATGGCGGCCGCCTGCACCGGCACGCTGGAGCGCCTGGGCGCCGACTTCGGGCCCAACACCACCGTCGCCCAGCTCTCGATCGCGCAGCGCCAGCTGGTGGAGATCGCGCGCGCGGTGCAGTTCGACTGCCGCATCCTGGTCATGGACGAGCCGACCACGCCGCTGTCCACGCACGAGACCGAGCGGCTGTTCGCGCTGATCCGCCGCCTGCGCGCCGAGGGCCTGGCCATCCTCTACATCAGCCACCGCATGGACGAGATCGACGAGCTCGCCGACGAGGTGACGGTGCTGCGCGACGGCACCTACGTCGGCACGCTCAGCCGCGCCGAGCTCTCGCGCGACAAGCTCGTGAAGATGATGGTCGGGCGCGACCTCTCGGGCTTCTACCGCAAGGAGCACCACGGCCAGCACACGGGCGACGTGGCGCTGACGGTGACCGACCTGGCCGACGGCCGGCGCGTGCGCGGCTGCAGCTTCCAGCTGCATGCGGGCGAGGTGCTCGGGCTGGCCGGGCTGGTCGGTGCCGGACGCACCGAGCTCGCGCGCCTGGTGTTCGGTGCCGACCCGCGCACCGCCGGCGAGGTGCGCCTGAACGGCAGCGGCCCGATGCTCGACATCCGCCAGCCGGGCGATGCGATCCGCAACGGCATCCTCTACCTCACCGAGGACCGCAAGGGCAACGGGCTGTTCCTCGACCTCTCGGTGCGCGACAACATCAACGTGATGGTGAGCCCGCGCGACGCCAGGGCCGGTGGCGTGATGGACGGCCGGCGCGCGGTCAAGCGCGCCATCGACGCCATCCGCCAGCTGTCGATCCGCGTGGCTTCGCCGCGCGTGAACGTGGGGTCGCTGTCGGGCGGCAACCAGCAGAAGGTGCTGCTCGCGCGGCTGCTCGAACTGGGCCCGCGCGTGCTGATCCTCGACGAGCCCACGCGCGGCGTGGACATCGGCGCCAAGAGCGAGATCTACCGCCTCATCGACGAACTGGCACGGCGCGGCATGGCGGTGCTGGTGATCTCCAGCGAGCTGCCCGAGATCGTCGGCGTGTGCGACCGCGTGGTCGTGATGCGCGAGGGCCGCCTCGTCGGCGAGGTGGGCGGCGCCAGCGGCCTGCCCATCACCCAGGAAAACATCGTTGCACTGGCCACCGGTGCGGCCATGCCCGGCCAGGCGCCCACGCTGCACTGACCGACAGAGAACCGACTCAGGAGACACATGCCATGAACGCCCCCGCCACCGCCTCTCCGGTCCTTGCGGCCGGCCCCGCCGCCAGCGCGCGCGGCAAGGACATCCTGCGTGCCCTGGGCATGCTGCCCGTGCTGGTGCTGCTGTGCATCGGCTTCGGCCTGGGCACCGAGAACTTCGCCAGCCTGCAGAACCTGTCGATCATCACGCAGCAGGCGTCGATCAACATCGTGCTCGCGGCCGGCATGACCTTCGTCATCCTGACGGCCGGCATCGACCTGTCGGTGGGCTCGATCCTGGCCGCCTCGGCGGTGGCCGCGATGCTGGTCTCCAACATCCCCGGAATCGGCATGCTGGGGATCGCCGCCGGCATGGGCTGCGGGCTGCTGTTCGGGCTGATCAACGGCTTCCTGATCTCGGTCGTGAAGCTGCAGCCCTTCATCGTGACGCTGGGCTCGCTCACCGCGGTGCGCGGCATCGCGCGGCTGCTGGCCGGCGACAACACGGTCTTCAACCCGCAACTGCCCTTCGCCTTCATCGGCAACGGCGACGTGTTCGGCATCCCCTGCCTGGTGATCATTGCCTTCGCCGTCATCGCCATCTCGTGGTTCATCCTGCGCCGCACGGTGCTGGGCCTGAACATCTACTCGGTCGGCGGCAATGCCGAGGCGGCACGCCTGGCCGGCATCAAGGTGTGGGCGGTGCTGCTGTTCGTGTATGCGATGTCGGGCCTGCTGTCGGGCCTGGGCGGCGTGATGGCCTCGGCGCGGCTGTATGCCGCCAACGGCACCACGCTGGGCATGTCCTACGAACTCGACGCCATCGCGGCCGTGGTGCTCGGCGGCACCAGCCTGGTCGGCGGCACCGGCTCCATCCTGGGCACGCTGATCGGCGCGCTGATCATCGCGGTGCTGACCAACGGCCTGATCCTGATGGGGGTCTCGGACATCTGGCAGTACATCGTCAAGGGCCTCGTGATCATCGGGGCCGTCGCACTCGACCGCTACCGCCGCAAGGACGCGGCGAGGACATAGGCCCACCCCCCGTCTTCGCGGACTTCGTTCCGCTTCGCCAACCCCCGCAAGGGGGCGCCGCCAGCGGCCTGGCAAAGCCGGTTCCGCAGCGGCCCCCGCTTCACTGCCTTCACGTTCCATCCCCCGCGCCAACTTAAGGAGACATTCCATGCGCAAACACCTCGTCGCCCTGGCCGTCGTGGCCGCCTCCGCCGCCCTGCCGCTCGCGGCCCAGGCGCAGCAGCAGATCAAGAGCGTGGGCATCACGCTCGGCTCGATGGGCAACCCCTTCTTCGTCTCGCTCGCCAAGGGCGCCGAGGCCAAGGTCAAGCAGCTCAACCCCAACGCCAAGGTCACGGCGCTGTCGGCCGACTACGACCTGAACAAGCAGTTCTCGCAGATCGACGGCTTCATCGCCGCCGGCGTGAACCTCATCCTGGTGAACGCCGTCGACGCCAAGGCCATCGAGCCCGCGCTGGTGAAGGCCAAGAAGGCCGGCATCGCGGTGGTGGGCGTGGACGTGGCCGCCAACGGCGCCGACGCCACGGTGCAGACCAACAACGTGCAGGCCGGCGAGATCGCCTGCCAGTACATCGTCGAGAAGCTCGGCGGCAAGGGCAACGTCATCATCCAGAACGGCCCGCAGGTCTCGGCCGTGATCGACCGCGTGAACGGCTGCAAGGCGGTGCTGAAGAAGTCGCCCGACATCAAGATCCTTTCGGACGACCAGGACGGCAAGGGCTCGCGCGAGGGCGGCCTGAACGTGATGCAGAGCCACCTCACGCGCTTCCCCAAGATCGACGCCGTGTTCGCCATCAACGACCCGCAGGCCGTGGGCACCGATCTGGCGGCCCGGCAGCTGAACCGCAAGAACATCGTCATCACCTCGGTCGACGGCGCGCCCGACATCGAGACCGCGCTCAAGAGCGACACCCAGGTGCAGGCCTCGGCCAGCCAGGACCCGTACATGATCGCGCAGAAGGCGGTGGAGATCGGCCAGGACGTGCTCAACGGCAAGAAGCCCGCGCAGCAGATGACGCTGCTGCCCTCCACGCTCGTGACGCGCGCGAACGTGAAGGACTACAAGGGCTGGTCGGCACCGCGCTAAAGGGAACGGTCTGACGCCCCGCCGCCTTCGGGAGGCCCGGCGGCGCCAGGCCTCCTCTCAACCACAGGAATTTTCTTGATGTTCGTCGTCTGCGGTGAAGCGCTGATGGATGTCTACGTGCGCGACAGCACGCCCACCGGGCTGCTGCTCGACGCACGCGTGGGCGGCTCGCCGTTCAACGTGGCGGTGGGCCTGGCGCGGCTGGCGCAGCCGGTGCAGTTCCTGGCCGGCCTGTCGCAGGACGTGCCGGGCGAGCGGCTGATGCAGGCGCTGCGCGACGAGGGCGTGGGCACCGCGCTGGTGGTGCGCAGCGCCGCGCCGACAACCCTGAGCGTGGTCACGGTGGGCCACACCGGCGTGCCCAGCTATGCCTTCCACGGGCATGGCGCGGCGGACCGCGTGCTCGATGCCGCGGCGCTGCCCGCCCTGCCCGACGAGGCACGGGTGCTGCAGTTCGGCTCGTACACGATGGTGGTGGAGCCGGTCGGCCCGGCCCTGCGTGCGCTGGCCGCTCGCGAGCGCGCGCGCCGCCTCGTGGCCTACGACCCCAACGTGCGCCTGAACGTGGAGCCCGACCTGGCGCGCTGGCGCACCGTGGTCCAGGAGATGGCGGCGCTCGCGCACGTGGTGAAGGTGAGCGACGAGGACCTCGGCCTGCTCTACCCCGACGAGGCGCCCGCCCAGGTGGCGCTGCGCTGGCTCGATGCCGGCGCGCGCCTGGTGGTGGTGACGCGCGGCGCGACGGGCAGCGAGGCCTGGAACCGCAACGGCCACGCGACGGCCCAGTCGCTGCTGGTGGACGTGATCGACACCGTGGGCGCCGGCGACACCTTCCAGGCCGCGATCCTGGCCTGGCTGGCCGAGCACGACGGGCTGTCGGCCGAGGCGCTCGATGCGCTGGACGTGCCGCGCATGGCCGCGCTGCTGCGCTTCGCGGCGCGGGCGGCGTCGATCACCTGCTCGCGCCGCGGGGCGGACATGCCGCGGCGCGGCGAGCTGGACTAGGCGCCGGCAAGGGCAGCCGGCTTGCTATCTTTTCGATAGCTGCTCGTGCCCACCGCACGGGCGCTACAGGCCGATTCCCCTCAGGAAATCGCTCAGCCCCATCTGGGTGGTTGGCGGGGCGATCAGACGTGCCCGAGGATCGGGTGCGGCCGGTATGGCGCCTCGAGCTGCGCCATCTCCTCGGCCGACAGGGCGATGTCGAGCGCCGCCACCGCCTGGTCGAGCTGCCAGGTCTTGCTCGCACCGACGATGGGCCCGGTGATGCCCTTGTGCAGCAGCCAGGCATAGGCCAGCGTGGCATTCGACACGCCCCGCGCCGCGGCCAGGCGCGACAGCACCTCGACCACCTCGAAGTCGCCGTCGTTGTAGTAGTACTTCTGCGCGATGTCGTCGGTCTGCGCGCGGCTGGTCTGGCCGGCCGTCTTGTCATCGGCCTTGCGGTTGCCGGCCAGGAAGCCGCGCGCCAGCGGGCTCCAGGGGATCAGGCCCACGCCCTGGTCGTGGCACAGCGGGATCATCTCGCGCTCCTCCTCGCGGTAGACCAGGTTGTAGTGGTTCTGCATCGAGACGAAGCGCGTCCAGCCGTTCTCCCTGGCCACCTGCTGCGCCTTGGCGAACTGCCAGGCGAACATGCTGCTGCCGCCGATGTAGCGCACCTTGCCGCTCTTCACGATGTCGTGCAGTGCCTCCATCGTCTCCTCGACCGGCGTGCCGTGGTCGAGGCGGTGGATCTGCCAGAGGTCGATGTAGTCGGTGCCCAGGCGCTGCAGCGACGCGTCCACCGCGTGGAAGAGGCGCTTGCGCGAGAGGCCGTCCATGTTGGGCAGCCGGTCGGGCTTGGCCGCCGCGCTGTTGCCGCCCTTGAAGTCGAGCGAGACGGGGTAGTAGACCTTGGTGGCGATCACCACCTCCTCGCGGCGGCAGAACTCGCGCACGAACTTGCCGGTGAGCACCTCCGACTCGCCGGCCGAGTACATGTCGGCGGTGTCGAAGAAATTGATGCCCAGCTCGACGGCGTGCCTGACCACCTCGCGCGAGGGCCCCTCTTCCATCACCCAGGGCCGCCATGCGGGCGTGCCATAGGTCATCATGCCCAGCGCGATGCGCGAGACGGTGAGGCCGGTGCGGCCCAGGCGGGTGTACTGCATGGCAATCCTCGTATGAAGGTCAGCGGCGCGGGAAAGGCGGCTGGCCGCGCCAGTAGCGGATGAGCAGCCAGCCGGCGGCCAGCCCGCCCAGGTGCGCGAAGTGGGCGACGCCCGCGAAGCTGCCGGTGACGCCGAAGAACAGCTCGAGCCCGCCGTACAGCGCCACGAACACCGGCGCCGGCATCGGGATCGGCGGGATCAGCGGCACGATCTTGCGCGTGGGAAACATCATGGCGAAGCCCACCAGGATGCCGAACAGGCCGCCCGAGGCGCCCACGGTCGGGTAGATGCCGCCGGTGGCCGCCGCCACCGCCAGCTGCGCCACCGCCGCACCCAGCACGCTCACGACATAGAACACGAGCAGCCGGCGCGAGCCCCAGACGCGCTCCAGGTCGGCGCCGAACATCCACAGGCCGAGCATGTTGAACAGCAGGTGCGTGAGGCCGCCGTGCAGGAACGCATAGCTCACCAGCTGCCAGGGCGCGAACTCGCCCGAGCCGATGGGCCACAGCGCCAGCGCCGGCGTGAGGCCCGGCACCATGCCCTGCGCGAAATACAGGATGACGTTGGAGAGGATCAGGGCCTGGATGGCCGGTGGCAAGGAGAACATGCGTTCGGGCTTTCGTGGAGGAGCGATCTCAAGCGGCGGAAGTCGCAGGGGGCGTTTCCAGACGCAGTGTGCGCCAGGCGCACCCCGTGGCCACGAGCGCCAGCACGGTGGCGGCGCCGAACATCGCGACGAAGCCGAAGCGCTGGGCCGCGGCGCCGCCGGCCAGCACGCCGATCACCCCCCCGAAACCATAGCCGATCACCGTGAAGAGCGCCTGACCCCGTCCCCGCAGCTGGCCGGGAAAATGCCGCGACACCAGCGCCACGCAAGTCGTGTGGTGCGCCGCGAAGGACAGCGCGTGCAGCAGCTGCGCCACCACCAGCGCCCACAGCCAGTGGGCCGCCCAGGCCGTCATGCCCAGGCGCAGCACCGTCGCCACGCCGCACAGCAGCAGCCAGTGAGGCATCGACAGGCGGGCGATGACGCGCCCCTGCAGCCCGAACCAGGCGATCTCGGCCACCACCGACACGGCCCACAGCGCGCCGATGGTGCCCTTGCTGTAGCCCAGTGCGTCGAGGTACAGCGAGATGAAGCCGTAGACGGAGAAATGCGCCATCACGTGGAAGAACAGCGACACGAAGAACCAGCGCACCGCGGGCTGCCGCAGCACGGGCAGCACCGGCACGCGCGGCGCGCCGCGCGCGGCCGGCGGCTCCCGCATCTCGGGCAGGCGCAGCGTGGCGACGAGCACCAGCGCCAGCGTGATCGAAGCCCAGCCGGGGAAATGGCCCATGCCGAAGCGGTCGAACCATTCGCCCGCCACGAACACCGTGACCAGAAAGCCGGCCGAGCCGCACAGCCGGATGCGTCCGTAACGGCCCCAGTCGCCGGCCACCAGCTGCGCCAGCGCGGCCTCGGTGAGCGACATCATCGAGCCGGTGTGGACGAACATCACCAGCAGCACGACAAAGACCCACCACGCGCCGCCGTGCCACAGCAGCCCGAAGGACGCGAACAGGGCGACGGCGGCGCTGATGCGCAGCAGCTTCACGCGGTCGCCCAGGTGGTCGCTCAACGCGCCCCAGGCGTAGGGCGCGAACACCCGGGTGAAGGACTGCACCGAGGTCAGCAGGCTGATGGTGAAGATCGGCAACCCCAGGCTCTGCAGCCACAGCGGCAGGTAGGGGTTGAAGAAGCCGATGTGCGCGAAGTAGCTGGCCGACAGGCCCGCGAACGCGAGGAGCGGACTGCGCCCGGCCGGCGCAGACGCCGCCGGACCGGACACTACAGGAAGGACGACTGCGGGCCTTCGACCTCGTCGGAGGTCCCCGCGTCGGCCCGACGGCGGCGGCCCGCCACGTCACCGTTCTGTGCGCGCTGGCGCAGCGCATGTTCCATGACCACCAAGGCCAGCATGGCCTCGGCGATGGGCGTCGCGCGGATGCCGACGCAGGGGTCGTGGCGGCCCTTGGTGACGACTTCGACCGGGTTGTCGTGGACGTCGACCGACTGCCGCGGGCTGATGATGGAGCTGGTGGGCTTGATGGCGATGCTCACCTCCAGGTCCTGCCCGGTGCTGATGCCGCCCAGCACGCCGCCCGCGTTGTTGCTCAGGAAGTGCCCACCGGGGCCGATGCTGTCGCCGTGCGTGGTGCCGCGCTGCGTGACACTGGCAAAGCCGGCGCCGATCTCGACGCCCTTGACGGCGTTGATGCCCATCATGGCGTAGGCGATGTCGGCATCGAGCTTGTCGAACAGCGGCTCGCCCAGGCCCACGGGCACGCCGCTGGCCGTGACGCGGATCTTCGCGCCGCACGAGTCGCCGGCCTTGCGCAGCGCGTCCATGTAGGACTCCAGCGGCGCGACGTCGGCGATGGGGGCGAAGAAGGGGTTGTTCGGCACGTGCTCCCACGAGGCGAACGGGATCTCGATGTCGCCGATCTGCGCCATGCAACCGCGGAACACGGTGCCGTACTGCTCGAAGAGCCACTTCTTGGCCACCGCGCCGGCCGCCACCATGGGGGCGGTGAGCCGGGCCGAGGAACGGCCGCCGCCGCGCGGGTCGCGGATGCCGTACTTCTTCCAGTAGGTGTAGTCGGCGTGGCCGGGGCGGAACTGCTGCGCGATGGCGCCGTAGTCCTTGCTGCGCTGGTCGGTGTTCTGGATCAGCAGCGCGATCGGCGTGCCGGTGGTCTTGCCTTCGTACACGCCCGAGAGGATCTGCACCGCGTCGGGCTCGTTGCGCTGGGTGACGTGGCGGCTGGTGCCCGGGCGGCGCCGGTCCAGGTCGCCCTGGATGTCGGCCTCCGACAGCGCCATGCCGGGCGGGCAGCCGTCGATGACGCAGCCGATGGCGGGCCCGTGCGACTCGCCGAAGTTGGTGACGGCGAACAGGGTGCCGAAGGTGTTGCCGCTCATCGTGGGGTGCCGCAGGCCGGGTGGACGTCGCTCATGGCTGCGGATTATCCCAACAAAG